>CAZQMB010000042.1:0-2505 GCA_964594365.1 uncultured Conexibacteraceae bacterium | reverse complement strand
CAGGATCTCGATCCGCCGGGCGACGATCTTCCTGATCAACCCATCCGGCAGAGGGTGCTCGGGGGTGAAGCGGATGGTCCCCTTGGAGGTGCTGAACGATTCGAGTTCGTCGCTCATCTCGCGGATGATCTGGGATCCGTGCGGAAACAGGCTGAGATGCTTCTTCGCGGCGACGAAGGCAACCAATGGGTCGTCGCCGAGGAAGTAGTTGGGGACTCCGTAATAGATCCTCTCGCTCAGTGGAGGCGCGGCCTCCACGACCACATCGCACATATGCTGCAGCGCCTCGCGCTGGTCGTCGGGGAGCCCTTTCAGGTAATCGGCGACCACGCCCATCTGCAGCGCCCTACACCTGTGAGCGTTTGATCTCGCTGCCGTCGGGAAGCAGCGAGTAGATATCCCCGTCGGCTGCAAGCCAGAGCGGTCCGGTGAAACGTTTCTTGGCGTCGCCGAGGAACGGTCCTTCCAGGCCCTTCAGCGGGAGCGGGGGGATGATGTGAGTGAGGGCGAGGTTCTTCACCCCGGCCTCGCGAGCCATGTCGGCGGCCTGCGCGGGGCTTGCGTGGTAGTCGGGTACGTCGGCGAAGATCTTCGCGCGGCCGGGCTTGCCGGCATCGCGAGCCGCGTCCTCCAACAGCTTCACCAGGTTGGGGGCCAGTGCGTCGCAGATCAGCAGGTCCGCATCCTTCGATGCCTTCACCAGCGACTCGGTGTAGGTGGTGTCACCCGAGATCACCACGCTCCTGCCGCCGTAATCGAAGCGGATCCCGAGCGCTGGATCGACCGGAGTGTGATCCACCACGAATGCGGTCACCTTCACGCCGTCCTCGTCGATGATCACCTCGGATTCCGCCGTGCTGCCGGCATCGAACCGCTCGGCTGTCATGCCGGCCATCTCGCGTGGCGCGACCGTCTCGCCATGGTGAGCGGCCCGGTAATCGCTGTCGAGTTTGTAGGCGCGATTCAGGCCCTTGATCACCTTGCGTACGCCCTTCGGCCCCAGAACGCGCAGGCGCCCTCGGCTCGAGTCAGATACCCAGCGCTGGATCGCCACCGCTGGCAATCCCCCGATGTGGTCGGAGTGGAAGTGGGTCAGGATCACGCAGTCGATACGGCCGGGGTCGATCGCACAGGCGTTCATCGCGCTCGCTGCGCCCTCGCCGGCGTCGACTATGAACAGCCGCCCACCGGCGATCACTCCCACACAGGGCTGACTGCGTCCGGGATCGGGCAGGGGAGCGCCGGTGCCGATCATCACCACGTGCAGTCCGTCGGGCAGGTCCGCCATGCAGTCGGCGGACATCCTCGCCGGCAGGGACTTCTCGACCAATCTGATAGCGATCTTGCCGCGGATCCCCTTGCTCATCCCTTCGCCACCTCCTGTTCGGCCTCGTCGAGGCGCTCCGAGATCAGCTCCAATCCCTTGTTCCAGAATTCCGGATCACGCAGATCCACCCCGACTATCTCGCCGAGGCCTTCGGGCGAGCGCGATCCGCCTGCCCGCAGCAGGTCCAGATAGGCCGGCACGAACGCCTCGCCCTCCTCGCGGTAGCGGCGGTAGACCGAGAGAGCGAGGAGGTTGCCGTAGGCGTATGCGTAGACGTAGCCGGGCGTGTCGATGAAGTGCGGCACGTACGACCACCAGGTTCCGTACTCCTCGACCACATCCACCGAGTCGCCGAGTAGATCCTTCTGGGTGTCGAGCCAGGCCTGGTTGAACTGCTCGATCGAGAGCTCGCCTTGATCGCGGCGGTGCGTGTGTACGCGATCCTCGAACCGGTTCATCGCGATCTGGCGGAAGGTCGTGGCCACGTAGCCGTCGATCGTCTCGCCGAGCAGAGAGATCCGCTCCTTGCCAGTTGCATCCTCGAGCAGGCGGTCGAGAACGATCGACTCGCCGAAGGTCGATGCGGTCTCGGCAACCGTCAAGGGGGTAGTGAACTCGAAGATCCCACGCGGGCGCGAGAGCGACGCGTGCACTCCATGCCCCAACTCGTGAGCGAGGGTGAGCACGTCGTTCGGTCGCGCTGTGTAGTTGAGCATCACGTACGGATGTGCCGAGGGCACCGTGTAGGAGCAGAAGGCGCCTCCGCGTTTACCGGGAGCGGGAGGGACGTCGATGTAGTTTCCGGTGAAGAACTCACCGGCCACCTTGCCGAGCTCCGGCGAGAAGTCCGTGTAGCAATCGAGCACCGTCTTCTTGGCCTCCTCGTAAGGGATCTCGCGCTCGGCGGTGCCGAGCGGTGCGGCGCGGTCGTAGTAGGCAAGCTGATCCAGCCCGAGCAGCTTCGCCTTGAGCCGGTACCAACGGCGGGCGATCTCGTAGTTGGCGGTGACCGCCTCGACCAGTGCCTGCACAGATTCGTCTGACGCCTCGTTCGAGAGATTCCGGGCCGAGATCCAGCTCGGGTAGGAGCGGAGCCGATCCACCGTCGACTTCTCCTGCAGCAGCGTGTTGAAGATGAATGCGCGGGTCTTGAGGCCAGGCTCCAGCGCTTTGCAGAC
>CAZQMB010000041.1:0-2767 GCA_964594365.1 uncultured Conexibacteraceae bacterium | reverse complement strand
GCCCCCGCTATTGAAGGCCTCCTCCGAGGTGGCCGATGGAGCAGATGAGGACTTGATCACCACCCTTACTGCCCACGAGGCATCTCCGACTCACCCCGATGCGATCCGGGTCCGTTACGGGGGGACTCCCCTTCGACATTCAGGTCCATTCAGCAGGCTCACGACAGGTCCGGAACCCTCTGATAGCGTCACCCGAGTGAGGAGTATCGAGGTAGTAGAAGGCTTCTGAAAGTGGCTCCAGCGGAAGGGAGGCTCCAAGGGATGAAAGGTAGAAGTTGGCTCGTCCTGATCATCGTGTCCCTAGTGGTTGGCCTGGTGGTCGGAGTGATCGCTGGGCTGTTCGGGCTGGAGATGCCGTGGTGGTCCTGGGCGATCGTCGGAGCGGCGGTGGTAATCATCACCAGCGTCTGGGAGGCATACAGTCGGCGCAAGAAGACTCCGGGGCAGACCGAGCTCGAAGAACAGGGCCCCAAGTCCAAGGAGTAGCGGCCGCGTCGATCGGGTCGGTGGCCCCTAGCAGGTAGATTTGGGGCTTGTGACCGGCGCTCCTGAGACAGGCGAGACCCCCGTTTGCTCCCCTGCCTCGTTCGCGAGGCGTTGCAGGGCGATCTCGGAGTCCGGGGTCTTCCAGATGACGATCTTCGGCGTGATCCTCGCCAACGCGGTGGTCCTCGGGCTGGGCACCTACGACTCGATCGAGCGGGAGGCGGGAGGCCTCCTTCAGCTCCTGAACGAGATCTTCCTCGGAATCTTCGTGCTCGAGATCCTGACCAGGATCGTCGCTTACGGGAAGCGACCTCAGGACTACTTCAAGGATGGCTGGAACGTCTTCGACTTCGTGGTGGTTTTCGCCGCATTCGTGCCTGGAGTCAGAGAGAACGCGACACTGCTTCGGCTCGTGCGCCTGTTGCGGGTGGTCAGGGTCATCAGCGTCCTGCCGGATCTGCGCGTGCTGATCTCCGGCATGGGCCGAGCGCTTCCTCCGATCGGAGCGATGGCAGCTCTTGCGGTGCTGCTGCTCTTCACCTACGGGATGATCGGCTGGGAGTTGTTCGGAGATGCCCTTCCCGAACGCTGGGGCGACATCGGGCAGGCGATGCTGACCCTGTTCACCGTGCTCACCCTCGAAGGGTGGAACGAGATCCTCTTCACCGCGCAGGAAGTGCATCCGGAGTCGTGGATCTTCTTCGTGAGCTTCGTGCTGATCGCCTCCTTCCTGCTGATCAACATCCTCATCGCCATCATCATCAACTCGGTCGAGGAGGCACGGAACGCCGAGCGTGCCGAAGCGTTCGAGGATCGACTCGAGGAGGCCGAGAAGAGGGGGGAGCAGATCGACCCGCTAGAGGATGCTCTGGGGCGGATCGACGAACTCAAGGGTGGCTTGGAGGAATTGAGAAGCGAGGTCGCGGCGATCGACCTTCACGAGAGACGCGAGGCTGGGGCCAAGGCCGATACCCGCGACCAGACCCGACGCCGACTCCGCCCGTCCGGCAGGCGTGGCCGGGGGATGTGAGCGGCGGTCAGGGGATCAGGACGACCTTGCCGACGTTTCGACGCTCGGCGATGATCCGGTGCGCCTCGGGCGCGTTTGCGAAAGGCACCACATCGCTCACGACGGGGCGAATCGCGCCTGATCCGATCATCTCCTGAAGAGGGTCGATCCAGGGTGAGAGTGTGCCGCGGTCGTCCCATAGGCGAAGCATGTTGAGTCCGATCACTGCCTTGCTGTCACCCATCTGGTCGATCAGGTTGAAGCCGCGCATCATCCTCAATGCCTGCGGCAGCGCCTTGGCGATCGAGCGCTTCTCGCCCTGCAGGATGCTCGAGGCACCGAATGCGACCAACCTGCCGCCGGGCCGCAGCAAGGCGTAGCTACGGCGGAACGACTCGCCGCCGATTGCGTCCATGATCAGGTCCATGCCGGGTAGGTCCTCGTCCCAACCACTCGTCGTGTAATCGAGAGGGTGGTCTACTCCCTGTTCACGGATCGCATCGTGTTTTCCGGGCGACGCCGTTCCCCAAACTTCTGCTCCTGTGTGCTTGGCGATCTGAGTGGCGGCGATGCCCACTCCGCCCGCAGCCGCATGGATCAAGACCCGCTCTCCGGGCTGGAGTGACCCGTATCCGATCAGGCCCGCCCAAGCGGTCGCGTAGTTGACGGGGATCGCGGCCCCCTGTTCGAAGCTGAGTGGTTCGGGTAGGGCGATCACATCTGCGACCGGCACCACCACTTGTTCTGCATAGCCTCCGAATCGGGTTCCGGCCATCACACGGCTGCCGACCGGAAGGAGCGAGGTGTCGCCGTCCGTCCCGTGTTCTGCGACCGTTCCCGCCACCTCGTAGCCGACGACGCAGGGGATGGGCGGTGCGTCCTCGTACAGACCGGCGCGAGCCATGGTGTCGGCGAAGTTGACCCCGGCCGCCGACACATCGATCCGGACCTCTCCGGCTCCAGGCGCGGGCGAGGGAGCCTCTCTGACCTGGAGCACTTCAGGTCCTCCGCGTTTGGTGATCACGACCTCACGCACGAATGCAGCCTATGCGATGGAGAGTCCGTCACAGTCGGTTTTGACTAGCCTCTTCTTCGTCCGCAGTCCGACCCGACCTTCACCAGACCGTTGGTGATGGTGGCCCTGTTCGTGTTGGTCAGCGTCCCGATGATGGATCGTCGATCGCTCTCCCGCAGGCCGGAGTATGCGGCTGTGATGGAGCGTCTGCCGGCGCTTCTCCCCAGGCCGTCTCGCTTCTAGAGGCCCGGCAGGAG
>CAZQMB010000040.1:0-2845 GCA_964594365.1 uncultured Conexibacteraceae bacterium | reverse complement strand
TTCTTCATGTGCGGCCCGCGCAGCTTGCGCATCCGCATCTGGATCGGGGTCTGCCCACCCTCGTAGGCGACGTTGTGCTTCCGGCCGGCCCTCTGGCCTGCTCCCTTGTGACCCCTGCCCGAGGTCTTCCCGTGACCTGAACCATGGCCACGCCCGACCCGCTTGCGGTTGGTGCGTGAGCCATCGGCCGGGCTCAGGTTGTGGAGACCGATCCGCTCGGCGTTGGTGCTGGCGTCTTCGGCCTCCCCCGGCTTTGCAGCCGCAGCGGGCTTCTTGGTCCCAGCGGGCTTCTTGGTCTCCTTCGTTTCCTCTGTCTCTGGCTTGGGCTCGGCCACGATCAGGACTCCTCTCCGGCCTCGTCGACCTCGACCAGGTGATCGACCACACGAATCATGCCCCGCAGTTGGGGGGTGTCCGAGAAAGTGGCGCTCTTGCCGATGCGGCCTAGCTTCAACGAACGAAGGGTCTCGAGTTGAGGCACCGATGCGCCGGCAGACGACTTGACCTGAAGCAACTTGATCTCGGCCATCAGGCGTTCTTCTCCTGATCGGGTGATCCGTCGGCGTTCTCGTCAGATGCCTCTACCTCTTCGGCTTCGGTCTGCTCGGCGGCTGCCTGCTCGGCATCCTCGGCCTTCTCCTCGGCCTCTTCGCCGACCGCGTCCTCGGCCTTCTCCTCGACCTTCTCTTCCGATTCGAGAGTCTCCGCGGCCTTGCCGTTGCCCTCGTTACTCAGCCCGAGCACCTCTGCGACAGAGATTCCACGGAGCGCCGCGACATCCTCCGGTCGGCGGAGCATGTGGATCCCGTCCATCGTCGCCTTGACGAGGTTGATCGGGTTCTGGGTCCCGATGCTCTTGGTCAGGATGTCACGTACACCTCCGAGTTCGAGCACCGCTCGGACTCCACCGCCAGCGATCACCCCGGTACCGGGACTGGCCGGGCGCAGGACGACGTGCCCCGCTCCATATCGTCCGATCACACGGTGCGTGATCGTCTGGCCGTACTTCGGCACACGGATCAGGTTCTTGCGCGCGTCCTCGACCGCCTTCTGGATCGCGAGCGGTACCTCGCGGGCCTTTCCGTAGCCGATTCCGACCACGGACTCCTCGTCACCCACCGCGACCAGCGCGGTGAACGAGAAGCGACGTCCGCCCTTGACTACCTTGGCGACGCGGTTGATCTCGATCACGCGCTCCTGCAGATCGAGTCCCTTCGGGGATACCTGTTCTACGGTCATGGTGCCTCCGAAGGTAGCTGTATCGAGTGGTCTTCAACCAGTCGGTTCGTCATCAGAACTCGAGCCCTCCCTCACGAGCGCCATCCGCGAGCGCCTTCACTCGTCCGTGGTACTGGTAGCCGCCGCGGTCGAAGACGCAGGTTTCGACGCCCGCCTGCTTCGCGCGAGCCGCGATCTCCTCGCCAGCCTTCTTCGCCTGATCCATCGGCTTCATAGAACGGAGTGCAGGTTCGGTCCAGTTGACCGCCGCGATGGTTCGGCCTGTGTCGTCGTCGATCAGCTGAGCGAAGACGCCCCGATTGGAGCGATAGACCGACAGGCGCGGCCGGTCCGCCGTGCCGCGGATCTTGGCGCGGACGCGGCGACGACGGCGCAATCTCCTCTGTTCTGCTGTGGGTATGGCCATGGCCTAGGCCCTCTTTCCGACCTTACGGGTCACGTGCTCATCGTCGTAGCGAATGCCCTTGCCCTTGTAGGGCTCGGGCGGGCGGTGGCGCCGGATGCGGGCTGCGATCTCGCCGACCAGCTGCTTGTCGATCCCCTTGACGATCACTTCGGTCGGCTCGGGAACCTCGAACTCGATGCCGTCCGGAGCCTCGACCGAAACGGGGTGAGAGAAACCGAGCGCCAGTTCGAGCGACTTGCCCTTGAGCTGAGCCCTGTAACCGACTCCCTGGATCTCGAGCTTACGTTCGAACCCTTCGGTGACTCCCTGGACCATGTTCGCGATCAGGCTCCTGGTCAGCCCGTGCAGGGCCCTGTGGTCTCCGCGGTCGGTCGGTCGCTCCACGACCACCTCACCGTCCTTCACCTCGACCTTCATCGCGGTGGAGATGATCTGCGTCAACTCTCCCTTCGGCCCCTTCACGGTGACCGAGCCGGGCTTGACCTCTACCTCGACCCCTTCGGGTACGGGCACGGGTTTGCGGCCGATACGGCTCACGCCGAACCTCCATTGCTCGAACTGCGATGGGTGGTGCACTCACCAGACATGCGCAACCACCTCTCCGCCCACGCCCTTGCGGCGCGCTTCATGGCCGGTCATCACTCCCGAGGAGGTGGAGACGATGGTCGTCCCCATCCCACCCAGGACCTTCGGGATCTGCGAGGTCTCGACATAGCGACGGCGACCAGGGCGGGAGACCCGCTCCATCCCACTGATGACCGGCAGCCTGTCGTCCGTGTACCGGAGCTTCACGGTGATCTCCTGACCGACACGTGCGTCGGCTACCGAGAAGTCAGCGATGTAGCCCTGCTCTTTCAGGATCCGGGAGATCTCGCGCTTGAGGTTCGAGGCAGGGATGGTCACCTCGTCGTGCTGGGCGGCGAGAGCGTTGCGCACTCGGGTCAGGTAGTCGGCTATCGGGTCGGTCTGCATCTCTTCCTCACCAGCTCGACTTCGTCATTCCGGGCACATGCCCCTTGTGTGCGGCCTCGCGAAGGCAGATACGGCAGAGGCCGAACTTGCGGTAGTAGGCACGGGAGCGGCCGCACTTGCGGCATCGGTTGTACCCGCGCACCTTGTACTTGGGCTTGCGCGACTGACGCACCTTCTGGGAAGTCTTGGCCACTAGCCGTCCTCTCCTTCGTTGCCTTCACTGGATTC
>CAZQMB010000039.1:0-3124 GCA_964594365.1 uncultured Conexibacteraceae bacterium | reverse complement strand
GCAGTGAGCGACGAGATGGACATCGGCGGGGAGTTCGAACCCGTGGAAGACCTCGAGGACGATCTCGACGAGGGCGGACTCGCCTTCGATGACGAGGATGAAGACGAGGGCGCGGACGCGGAGGGACTGGCGGCCGAACAGGCGGTCGAGTTGGAGCAGATGCTGGTCCAGCCAGGGACCTACTTCAACCCCCAGACCGAGGTGGTGGTGATCGTCGACGACTCGACCTCGATCGACCAGGAGATCTTCAACATGGAGGCCTACGAGGGAGCAGACTGGGTCAAGGTCTCCGAGGAGAGCGCGGTCGACGAGGACGAGCGCGACCGGCTGTTGGAGGAGTTCCAGACTCACTACCACGCCGGAAACGACGGCTCGCTGTCCGAGACGGCGCTCGAGCAGGACGATGGCGAATCCGACGAGGGCGAGACGGGTCAGGACCCGGGTCGCGAGGACTGATGGCGCTGCTCGAAGCCGGCAAGTCCGCACCGCTGTTCACGCTTCCCGACCAGAGCGGCGAGAAGGTCGCACTCAAGTCACTGCGCGGTGAGCCGGTGGTCCTCTACTTCTACCCGCGCGCCGATACCCCCGGCTGCACGGTTCAGGCCTGCGGCATCCGTGATCACCGGGCCGAGTTGAGAAAGGCCGGTGTGACGGTGCTCGGTGTCAGTCCCGATCCGGTGGAAGCGGTAGCGAAGTTCGACTCGAAACACTCACTCGACTTCACCCTGCTCGCCGACGAGGACCACAAGGTCGCCGAGAAGTACGGCGTCTGGGTCGAGAAGAGCATGTACGGGAAGAAGTACTGGGGTGTCCAGCGAGCAACCTACGTGATCGACTCGAAGGGCAAGATCGCGCACGTGATCGAGAAGGCCTCTCCGAAGACCCACGCGGAGGACATCCTGAAGCTGGTCGCCGAGACCCCCTAGACCGCTAGAGAGCGACCACCACGAAGAAGGTTGCGTAGAGCAACCCCCAGCCCGCGACCGCCCAGCCGTTGAATCTGTCGAGGCGGTGCAGAGCGATCCAGGCGATCGCACCTCCGATCAGCCCTAGGACGATCGAGAGCGCGGCGTAGCCGGAGAGATCCCAGCCGGTGAACATGAGGCCGATGCCGACCGGGATAGTCGACTGGAACACCATGGCGCCGGTGATGTTCCCGAGCGCGAGCGAGTCCTTGTTCTCCCTGATCCAGAAGAAGCTGTTGACCTTCTCGGGCAACTCGGTGGCAAGCGGAGCGAGGATCAGCGCCAGCACGAGCGCCTCGACCCCGAAGGATTCGGCGACCTTGATCAACTCGTCGACGAAGAGATGCGCGCCTCCGACCATCGCGCCGAGGCCTAGCAGGCTCTGGACCACGATCAGCCACATCGGCGGCTCTGGTCTGGTCGGGATCCGATCCATGATCAGCGGGTTGAGGGTCTCTTCCTCTTGGATGGAGCCCCCTCCCCGCAGGGTCCTCCTGACGTAGTAGGCGTAGCCGAGGAAGAAGACGATCCCGAGAGCGATCCTGATCTCCTGTGGAGCGCCGAATCCGAATGGGAGAGCGAGTGCGAAGAAGATGAGGAAGAAGACGAGATCGCGCTCCAGAGTGGGGGCGTGGGCGTCGAGCGTGGTGCCGGTCTTTCGCCGGTGGCGATAGGCGAGGGCCGAGACGCCGACCAGCATCATCGCGATGGTTGCGAGCATGAAGGGCGCACCGACGATCGCGCCGATCGCCACGTCCTCCTTCTTGCTGCCGCCGAGCAGAGCGACGATCGCGATCAGAGTCTCCGGGAGGGCCGTTCCGACCGCTGCCAAGAGGCTGCCGACAGCACCCTCGCCGAGCGAGAGGCGATGACCCATCCACTCGATCGCGTTGGTGAAGAGCAACGCGCCGGTGAGGATGATCGCGAAACTGACGAGGAGCAGGAGGACTTCCATCTAAGGCCATCCTACCCGTCGGGACCGAGAGGCGACCTGATCAGGCGACGAAGAAGACGGCAGCCAGGACGGCGTAGAGAGCCAGCAGTTGAGCGCCCTCGAACCAGTTCGACTCCCCTTCGCTGGTCACCTGGAATGCCGCGAGGATGGCGAGGATGGCTGCCGCTATCTCGAAGCCGTTGAACACCAGCGGCATCGGGAAGGGTCCGATGAAGAAGGAGCAGATCACCAGGACGGGCGCGACGAACAGCGCGATCTGGGCACTCGAGCCGATCGAGATGTTCACCGAGAGGTCCATCTTGTTCTTGACCGCGAACAGCACCGCCACCCAGTGTTCGGCGGCATTGCCGACGATCGCGACGATGATCACCCCGACGAAGAACTCGCTGATCCCGATCGCCTCGGAGGCCTCGCTGATCGATCCGACGAGGATCTCCGACATTCCACCGACCGCGATACCCGCGACGGCGAGGGCGATGACCGACTGCCTCACCGACCAACCCCAACTGTCGTGGCCCGCGTCGTCGCTGTGGGGGTTGAAGAGATCCTTGTGGGTCTTGAGGCTGAAGAGGAGTCCGGCTACATAGGTGGCGATCAGGACTATCGCCACCACCAGCGAGAGGCCCTCCACGGTGGAGTCGTAGCGGATCCGATCCGGGCCGATCGCGGGCAACCCCTGTCCGTCGACGAGCTCGTAGACCGCAGGCATGACCAGCGCAGCGAGCGCGAGGAGCAGCATCAGCGACTGGGCGCTCGCAGCGGTCCGGTCGAACCGCTGTACGGACTGACCCTTCTTCAGACCACCGAACAGCATCGAGGCGCCCATCACGAGGAGGACGTTGCCGAGGATCGAGCCGATCAGCGAGGCCTTCACCACCTCGTGCAGTCCGGCCGCGAGCGCGAACAGGGCGATGATCAACTCGGGGGCATTCCCGAAGGTGACGTTGAGCAGGCCCCCCAATCCGGGGCCGGACTTCGCGGCCAACTCCTCGGTAGCCCGACCCATCAGAGCGGCGGTGGGGATGACACCCAACGCGGACGCCGCGAAGACCAGCGCAGGCGCGGCGTGGTTCAGTTCGAGAACGATCGCGATCACGATGAAGGGGACGAGCAGGTAGGGCCAGCCATGTGCCGAGGCGAAGAAGGCCGGGTTGATCGCGGGTGCCCCCGATCCGCCCGGGGCTTTCCCCTTGGAGGATCTTGC
>CAZQMB010000038.1:0-5546 GCA_964594365.1 uncultured Conexibacteraceae bacterium | reverse complement strand
TGCATGCTCTCGGTCCTGATCGGGAGTCACCTCCTGTTGGCGTCCCGCGACGCCGGGGTCGAGAGGTTCTTCTTCTCGTCATCCGCTTGCGTCTACGCAGCCGACCGCCAGACCGCTCCCGATGCAACCGCGCTCGTCGAAGCGGATGCGTATCCCGCGATGCCGGAAGACGGCTACGGCTGGGAGAAGCTCTTCATCGAGCGGATGTGCCGCCACTTCAGCGAGGACTTCGAGCTGGAGACGCGAGTGGCGCGGTACCACAACGTCTACGGGCCCCACGGCTCATTCGAAGGGGGCCGCGAGAAGGCCCCGGCAGCAATCTGCCGCAAGGTGGCACAGGCGGTGATCGACGGGACCGACACGATCGAGATCTGGGGAGACGGCGAGCAGTCGCGGAGCTTCATGTACATCGACGACTGCATCGAGGGAACCTTGCGGATCATGGACGGTGACTCGCGCGAACCGGTCAACCTCGGAAGCGCCGAGCTGGTGACGATCAACCAGTTGGTCGGTCTGGTCGAGGAGATAGCCGGTGTGAGTCTGGAGCGTGAGTACCTGACCGATGCCCCCCAGGGCGTGCGCGGCCGAAACAGTGACAACACGATGATCTCCGAGATCTATGGCTGGGAGCCGTCGATCTCGCTGCGCGACGGCATGGAGAAGACCTACCGCTGGGTCTACGACGAGGTGGCCAACTCCTCCTCGTCCGGCGCGAAACCGAGCACCCACTCGTAGGTCTCGATGGCCCGAGGGGTATCCGGGTGGCTGCGAATGGCCCTCCTGAGATCGTCGAGGCTCTCGGAGAAGGAGTCTTCGTAGGTATCTCGCGGAGCCATCCCTCGGGAGATCCTCATCTCCCGTGCCCGTCGGGAGATCTCCTCGCTCGAAGACACGGGGATCGCGAGGTCGGTGCCGAACCTGGCGTTGATCGCGCGCACGGTGAAGGATGGATCGGCGACTACGCGCTCGAACGGGCAGATCACCACGCGTCCTTCCTCGATAACTGTGGAGAGGCGGTGGTGGTAGTCGGCCCAGACCGGGACGAAGTGACGAGCCGCTGCCTGGCCGCCATCGAAGACCGCCAGAGACTCCACCGCGTCCCGCGGATCACGGATCACCAGAGCGGTCGGGATCCCCAACTGCGCAGCCCGCAACACCTGCCCCTCCATATGGGTGTGATGCCCGCCGGCCAGCCCAGGATTCGCGTCCAGGACCGCGCAGTAAGCGAATGTATTGGCCGAGAAGGGAAACCCCTCGACGCAGAAGTCGGATGACCGGGACACGATCTCGTTCGAGCGGAACGACTTCCATGCCTTGAGTAGCGGGAGAGCCCCAGGTCGACGACCGAGGTAGCGCCGGAGCAGGCGCGTCCGATCCACCCGCGGAGCAATCTGGAGATCGGACAGCAGGGATTTCGACGGCTGTCGACTGCCAATCACAGGCAGCTGATCACCTCTCGATGGTCTTCAACCAGATACTCGAAGGGAAGTTCCCGGTCGAAGGATCAGGAGCGATTCCCCGCTCCAATCGGCCCGGTACGAAATCCGGGATGAGCCCAACCAGCCGCTCGGGATCGGATTCGTGCATCGCGGAAAGCGAGCCGAGAACCTCCAGGCACGGATTGCCAATGAGCAAAGCCGTCAACAGAGCAGTCTCCTGGAAGTCCCAGAAGTCGCTCAACACTTCCGGTCGATAGGCGTAGGGCAGGAAGACGTCATGAACATGGATGTAGACGCCCGGGGCCAGTGCCGGTATCCCCTCGAGGTAGATCCTCACCAGCTCAGACCCGGCCTTGAGGTTGTGACTCGAGTCGATGAACAAGATGTCACCCGGCTCGAGGGCCTCGAATGCCTCGACGGCCAGGAGTTGGCCGGGTTCGGGTGTCACCTCGACCTGCTCCAGACGAAGCAGCGGATCAGCCGCGAATGGGTCCACGCACCTGATTCGACACGGCCCTCTGCCAACCTCGAGATTCAGCGCCGCCGCGTCCGACATCACCGCGGTCGAGGCTCCCGATCCCAGCTCGAGGACCTTTCCGGGCGCCAGAGATCGAACCATGCAGTGGAGCACCTCGGCTTCGATCGGTCCGAACCTGAAACTGATCCCGCGCTGTTCGACGCTCTCCACCAGAGAGGCGGCATCGACCTCCCCGATGTAGTCGCGGATCGATTCCTCCAGCCAGGTGAACTGCCGGTCGACGTCCCAATCGATGCTCCTGAGATCGATCTCTCGGCGCCACAGCTCGGGGTTCTCCTCGAGCCACCGACGGCTCTGCAGGGGGGAGTAGTAGGTCACCGGTGTAAGGCTCAGCCTGACCTTGCCGAGATCGCCGGCAGGAACGGCGACCCGGTCCAGCAGGCGATTCACTGCGAAGAGGAGCCGCTTGATCAGGAGAGACAGGCCGGAACCCGACGAGCCCCTGACCGCGGTCCTCGCCGCGCGATCTGTCGAGGAGCGACGGTTCACGATCGGCCGACCGCGATCAGCGACTTGGTCGAGGGGCCAACACGCTCGCGTAGGATCTCCGCCTTCGGGAACAGACTCGAGAGATCGTTCGAAGTGAGCAGAGTGATCGCGTCGAAGGGCTCGTTTCTCACTGCTAGCGGCCAGACTCTCCGCTGGAGTGTGCGGGGAAGGAACTGGTAGCCGGGAAGCAGCACGTGCGGCTCGATCGGGAACCACCTGTTGGGGGTCTGGACGAAGAAGCGCTTCGAAACCCGCTGGATCTCGCTCGCGAACCTCTCCCAATCAGTCGGCAGGAGATGCTCGATCACCGAGTTCGAAAACGCGATGTCGAACTCGCCGTCTGCGAAGGGAAGAGCGAGAGCATCCCCCTGTCGGTAGTCCCGATTCGGACCGTCATAGCCCGGGAGCGAGGGATCACGATCGATCCCGACCACCTCGATACCTGGGTCGAGATCGTTCAACCAGCCTGCGCGACCGCATCCGACATCCAGGATCCGCTCCCCTGCCGTCGGCTCCATCTGCTCGACGAACAGCTTCAGGCGCTTCTTCCTGGCTCTCGCCGAAAGCGCCGAAGCCGCCCGTGCCCGAAGCCCCGGCCGGTCGTAGGTGGGAGGCGAACTCAATCGACCTCCCAGCAGTCACCGCGCCGGTACCACTCGACCAGCGACTGCCGGTCGACTGCGAACTCACCCCCGAGCCGCTTTCGCCAGTCCTTGGCGATTCGATTGATACCTGACAGGTGGATGTCGTCGAGGACGAAGGCGCAGCGCTCGGCGAGACGCGGCTCCAGATAAGGCAGCGCCCCCCATCGCGACCATGCGGTCTCGGCTGGGCCATCGACGATCGCGAGCTCGACCGACCGGTCGGGAACGGCCACGCCAGCCATGTCGTACCAGCGCAGTGGCGCTGGCGGAGGCATCTCGCCTTGGTAGTCGACGAGAGGCGCATGGATCAACTCGATGCTTGCGGGACCCGGATCTCCGACCATCCGTTCGACCGTCTCGAGCCAGTCGGCGTCCTGATCGACCGATCGGATCTGGAGGGGAAGGTCGAGATTGCGCGCAAGCGCTACCAGGATCACAGTCATCACGCCTGATCCGAACTCGAGGATGTTCTCTCTGCGATTGATCACCACCTCGTTGCAGACCTGGCGGGCGAGATCAGGGTTTACCGAATAGATGCTCCAAGGCAGGTACCGGTCGCCGATCAGCGGCTGGAGAGCAGACATCGAGTAGGCGGCGCCTGAGCGGCCGATGCGCCAATCGCGGATCGACAGACGCGCGGTCCTCGGCAAGGTCGACAGGTTGGTTCGGATTCGCTCGAAAGAACTCATCTTGCGAGCCTAGGCCTTCACCGCCTTTGCTGAATAGTGGAGGCGCTCTTGGTCGGGCCAGTACGCACCGAGTTCGAAGTCGAAACTCCGAGGCCAGTACTGGACCAAACCGTCCAATGGGTAGACGGTGGTTTCGCCGAACCAGAGCTCTCCACCCGAGTAGAAGAGATCTACTCGGGTGGAATCCAGACCGCTTGCCGCAGCGACCTCCTCCACGGCTTCCCGAAAGCCGGGGATGGGAGCAACTGGTCGATCGAGAGCGATCGCTCGCTCCTTGCGGCTTACCGGCAGCAAATTGAATTCGGGGTCGTAGAAGGAGCACTCGCCGTGCGGATACTCGGTCACGCGCCAAGTGACCAGGATCGCTCTGAGCTCGCCACCGATCACGAACCCGCGGAAGTCGAGCTGCCCGAGCTCCTCACCTACGAACTCCTCGACCAGAAAACAGGGCCGTACCTGTGAATAGGCCCACGGCCACCGCCAGGCAGTTTCCGGATCGAGAGGGCCGTTCAGCCAATCCCGTGTCCGCTCGGCGATCGAACGAGCCTCATCACTCGACAGCGAGCCATTGCCCTCGATAACCAACCCACACGCGTTGTTCGGCTTCAGGACCCATCGGTCCGGGAGATCTACCTCGGCCAGCTCGCCGAGATCTTCACCGCTCCAGAAGGTCGTCGGAACGCGAACCCTGGTGCATTTGGCTTCGACCATCTGCTTGGCGAGAAGCTTGTCGGTACAGGTGACGAGCTCCGGTCTACGGTCGTAGAGGATCTGCCAGAGGATCTTCTCGTTCTGGGTTCTGGGAGGGGAGAGTCGCGGCCAACGGCGGTGGCCGTTGAGAAACCGAAGCCTCCACGCGATACCCGGAGGCAAGCGCCTGCCAACCGAATGCGAGACCCGCCGCAAAATGGGGTTCATGCGCCTCGGACCTCCTCCAACGATGGAAGAGTCCAAAACTCTCCCCACTCGCGATCGAACCTGTGGGGCATCAACCTGGTCAGGCCTGAGCCCGAATAGAGCGTCAGCTCTCCGAACCAGATCTCGCCATCGGCCTCGTAGAGATCCACACGGCCGAAGTCCAGGTCCCCGGAGATTGCCTCAGCAGCGGCTATGAGCTGGTCGCGCATCTCCGGCAGCTCGACATCCCGCGTCTCCTGTTTGTTGTCGCGTACGGGAAGCATCCTCCACTCCCTGTCCAGGTAGGCACGATGTGGATCGCTGTAGCGATCGGAACAGATCAGGATCACCTCGACCCGTCCGTGGAAGACGAAGAACTTGATGTCTGCAGGAGGCTCCGACCCCCTGCCGATGAGCTCCTCGACCAGCAGATTGTGCTCAGCCGCCGCCTCGCACCAGTACTGACGGGTTCCGGCGCGGGCATTCGGCTGATAGGGCGTGTCGGCCCAACCCTCGGTCTCGATCGCCAGTTCCCGGGCGCGCTCGGCGCCCACCGCTCCCTCGCCGAAGATCACCCTGTGGCTCGAGTTGTTCGGCTTCAGCACCCAGCGCTCGGGCAAATCGAGTCCGACCAGTTCAGCAACATCCCTCCCATTCCAGATCGTTTCGGGCACCCGTATCCAGGGGCATCGCTCGAGCGCCATCTGCTTGGACGCATGTTTGTCGGAGGCGGTGACGAAGATCGGTCGCCGGTCGTAGAGGGTCCGCCAGATCACCTTTTCGTTGAAGTCCCTGGGTTGATCGAGGTTGGGCCAGCGGCGATGATGGAGCAGGTAGCGAAGCTGCCAGA
>CAZQMB010000037.1:0-5786 GCA_964594365.1 uncultured Conexibacteraceae bacterium | reverse complement strand
GGCGCTATGGGGATCATGTAGGTGGTTGCGAATTCGCCGTCTTCCTCGCACGTCCCCCTGCCTCCATCGTCGAAGCGGTAGAGGGTGAACGGTCCGGGGACCTCCTGCACCCTGCCGGTCCCCTTGTAGGCGAGCGGCTTGCCGAGGGTTTCCCAATCCACCCGATAGGCGATTCGCCAGGCACCGGTGGCGCGCTTGGATACGCGCTCGGCCTTGGCGCGGCTGAGGTATCCGCCGCTGAATGCCTGACCCGTGCAATCGGGGGTGAGGAAGTAGACCGGGTCATCGGCGACCAGTTCGCCCGTCTGCCAGTAGTAATCCCAGATACCTCCATCTCTTTGCACGAACACCCTGCCGATCGTCCTTTGCAGGAAGCGCCCCACGACCTTGTCGCTTGGCGTGAGCACCATCGGCAGCCCGCTCGTCCAGGTGACCTTCTTCCAACCCGCCGCGCAGGGCGCACCCTCTCGCCCACGATCCTTCAGGTGCATCTCGCCGGTGCGCTTGTTTACGCACGCGGCGTAGGTGCCGGCCTCTGTCTGAGGTGCTGCCGCGAGGAGGACAGCCATCACGCCAGCCACCAGGGCGCCGAGGATGAGGATCCGCTTGGTTCCGCCCACTCCCGTCATCGGGCGCAGAAGATTATCACCAGATACAGGCCCAACTCACCGCCGCTCGGGCCGGTCGATCACCCACCACACCGCGCAGATCGCGGTGTAGATGATCGCGCCGAGGATGAGGGCGAGCAGCGCACCGCCCACCGTCTTGGCCATGCCGCTCGAGGCCTGGATCTCGCCCACCAGCGGCGGATCGGGTAGGAAGCCCACCTCTCCGCCGATCACCCAGATCACCAGCGCGGGGATGCCGCAGACGAGGCAGCGGAAGGCGACCAGCCAGCGGCGCTCGTCGTCCCAGCGGTAGAAGCGTTTGAGGGCGGCTTCGGTGCGGGCGTCCATGGGCGGGCTCAGATCACCGACCCGGCAGGAGCGGCGCTACCTCCGCACCCAGTCCATGAAGAGCGGTCCGAGAGTGGATGAGGGTGGCGGACCGATGGCGGAGGACCAAAGCGATCCCGGTGGTGAGGACCACATCGCGTAAGGCGAGCTGCCGACGTCGATCCAGATCACCGTTCCGGAGGGACCGGCAGGACCGAAAGACCCTCCGAAGAAAATATCCGATGCAGTGCCACTCTCGGCAACCAGACGCTTGTAGATGTTGGTGTCGGAGAAGACCGCAAGACCCACGTTTGGCGAGAGGGGGTCGGTCGAGTCGTTGATCACCACGAGGAGCCTCCGACCATTCGCCGAGACGTCGAAGAGCCGGTAGTCGCGGTCACCTCCACCGTCGTCGGTGTGCTGCCTCAGGCCCTTGCCGTCTCGCGCCCGGACCGAGTACACCTCGAAGTCGGCACTCGGCATGTTGCTGATCCGGCGGTTGAAGTAGATCCGTTTTCCGGCCCAGATCGTCTTGTATATGCAGCCTGAGCAGAAGCGATAGATGGTCCGCGGTTTCCCGCCCTTGGAACTCACGACCTTGATGCTGGTGGGGCCGCTAGAGCCGGTGTTGAGATAGGCGACCTTGCGCCCGTCGGGAGAAACCGCCGGGTCGAAGCCGGAACGGTTACCGATCAGATTCTTCAGCGGCCCGCCATTGGCCGAGACGCGGAAGATCCTGTACGGCCCGGAAGATCCACGACGAGCGGTAACGGTGACGAACTTCCCGCTTGGATCGGCAGAGAGTCCGAATGTGGAGCCGAGGCCGAAGGTGAGCCTCTTCCAGGTGTTGTCGGGCTTGGAGCGGTAGAGGTCGCCGTAGGAGCCACCGACATCGAAGTTCGCGAAGATTCGCCCCGGGATGGAGCTAACCGCCTTCGCCTGCGGCGCCGAGGCCAGCAGCGCGCCGAGTACCGCTGCCGCACAAACTCCGAGCACCAAAAGACGCCTGATCCCTACTGATCCCTCCATACGCAGCAGAATCCTAACACTCGGTAGGGATCCTTAGACCTGGCCGGCCTTGCGGGGGAGTGAGAGATTCGGCACTCACCCGTGACTTTTGCCCCGCGCGTGGGTTTATGCTGGTGATACCCCCGGTGAAGTCGTCGCCCCTACATATACGGAGCAATCCACGCAGCAATTCCGAGAGCCGCCGCGCAGGCATGCGCAGGCGTGGAATCGGTGCGGTTGCGGGCGTTCTCGCGCTCGCGATGGTCGCGCTCGGCGGCACGGCGATCGCCGACTCCGCCTCCCCTGACGACACCTACATCGTCGTCTACAAGCGCGGAACCGACATCACCAACAAGGTCCAGATCGAGGAAGCCCGCGGAAACGACGTCTCCGACGCCTTCCGGGTGGCACTGAAGGGAATCGTCGCCGAGCTCTCACCAACGGACGTAGCGCGGTTGAACGACGATCCGGGCGTGCTGGTGGTGGAGCGCGACCGCAAGGTGAGCGCATTCGCACTCGGTCCGCGCGACAGCGCCTCTCAATCCTGGGGCCTCGACCGCTCCGATCAGCGAGCTCTCCCGATGAACGGTCGGATCACGAGCGCCACCAACGGATTCGGCGTGGACGCCTACATCATCGATACCGGCGTTCGAGCGGATCACGCGGAGTTCGGCGGCAGGGTCACCGCAGGATTCTCGGCGATCAACGATGGCGTCGGCTCCAACGACTGTCAGGGTCACGGCACCCACGTGGCCGGCACGGTCGCGGGCTCCACCTACGGCCTCGCTCCCGAGGCGACGGTGATTCCGGTGCGCGTGCTCGACTGCGGTGGCTCGGGTACTTGGTCGGGCGTGATCGCGGGGATCAACTGGACCGCTTCCAACCACCCGGCAGGCACCCCCGCGGTGGCGAACATGAGCCTCGGCGGCGGCTACTCGGAATCGATCAACCAGGCGGTCGCTGGCGCGGTGGCCGACGGCATCACCTTCGCGGTTGCTGCCGGCAACGAGAACTCCAGCGCCTGCAACGTCTCGCCGGCCTCGGCGCCCAGCGCGATCACCGTGGGCTCCAGTAATTCCAACGACTCGCGCTCCTACTTCTCCAACTACGGCAGCTGCGTAGATATCTTCGCGCCCGGGATGGGGATCACCTCCGCCTGGATCGGCTCGCCGACCGATACGAACACGATCTCGGGGACCTCGATGGCCTCACCCCACGTGGCTGGCGCTGCCGCCTTGCTGCTGTCGGCCTCGCGGTCGCTGACTCCCACCCAGGTCGCCTCGCAGATCAACTCCTCGGCTACCACCGGGGTAGTCACCGATCCGCAGGTGGGAACGCCCAACAAGCTGCTCTTCGTCGGCAACCCCTCCACGCCCAACCCGGTGCCTGACCCGGGCCCTCTGCCCGAGCCCCCGGCGCCTGATCCTCCCGCAAACGACGCCTTCTCCAGTTCGATCGCGCTCGACCTTTCGGGTGTGAGCGGGACGACGGTGGGCGCCACCCGCGAGTCGGGCGAGCCGGAGCACGTCTCGAGCGGAGCCGGAGCGGCCAGGTCGATCTGGTACCGCTGGACCGCCCCGTCCGACGGCACGCTGGAGCTGAGCACTCAAGGCTCTGACTACGACTCGCTTCTCGCCGTGTACACCGGCACCGCGGTGAGCGGTTTGACCGGCCTGGCGGCCAACGACGATGTCGGTGGCGGCGCACTGTGGAGCCGCGTGAGCCTTCAGGTGAGCGCCGGCACCACCTACCGGATCGCGGTCGACGGGTATCAGGGCCGCACCGGATCGGTTGCCCTGAGCGGAACCTTCACCGCCGGCGGTACGCCGCCAGAGCCTCCGCCTCCACCACCGGAGCCTCCGGTGGATCCGCCACCCGAGCCGCCCGCACCCGATCGGCCGGTGAATGACGACTTCGCCAATGCGACCGCGCTCGATCTCGGCGGTGCGATCGGCACCAGCGTGAACGCCACCCACGAGACAGGCGAGCCCGAGCACGTCCGCTCTGGCGTGGGCTCTCTGCACTCGGTCTGGTACCGCTGGACGGCGCCAGCCGACGGCATGCTGACCCTGAAGACCCAGGGTTCGGGCTTCGACACCCTGCTCGCGGTCTACACGGGATCCTCGGTTTCCGCACTCAGCCCGGTCGCGGCCAACGACGATGTCTCGGGCGCTCTCTGGAGCCAGGTCGATCTTCCCGTCAGCGCCGGCACTGCCTATCGCGTGGCGGTGGACGGGTTCAATCAGGCGAGCGGCGCGGTGAATCTCTCGGGCACCTTCGTCGAGATATCCGATCCCGATCCAGAGGAGCCTGCACCCGAGCTGCCGGAAGGTGTGCTCACTCCGACCGGTGACGGTTTTGTCTTGGGCTCGCGTGGTGTCGCAGGTGAGATGTCCTGCGCGCTGCCAGATGGCGCCATCGAGTCGAACGACTGCGACGCGCTGGTCAGGCTGCGCACCTCGGCAGGCTCCTCGCGCCGCAGTGTGACGATGGATGCCGGCAGCTCGAGAGTGGTCTCGTTGCCGCTCACCCCGCGGATGCGCAGGCAGTTGCTGCGGCTGGGCAGGGTGAGCGCGGAGATGACCGTGATCACGGTCGAGGGTCGCGAGAGCTATCAGGTACTCCTGCTGAGCCAACGCGCGGCTGCTGCGCGCAAGCGCGCGCTCGCATCTGCGGCCCGGTAGACGAACCTCTCAGCCGCTGGCTGCTTCGACCACCCGGCGGGCGGCCTGGGTATCGATGTCGCGGACTATCCCCAGTCCGAAGAGCTCGAGGGTCTCGCGGGTGAGGATTCCCTCCCGGGCGCGCAGGACCACCGGCAGATCGGGCTGTAGGGCACCGACGGTGATCGCGATCTCGATGTTGACCAGATCGTTCGCGGTAGCCGCCACCAACGCCCGGGCGCGATGCACGAAGACGCGCTCCAGCAGGCTGCGATCCTCTCCGTGTCCGATAACCACCGGGATCTGTTTTGCCCGGGCAAACCGAACAGCCGATGCCTCGGGCTCGAGCTCGAGCGCGACTACACCCACGCCCTGCTCGCGCAGATAGGTGCAGAGCCGCAGACCGACCTGGCCCATCCCCACAACGATCACGTGATCGCGCCGCGGCACCACCCGCCGCCCGATGATGCCGGTGAGGCGCGGGTCGAGCAACCAGCGGATCAAGCCTGCTGTGAACAGCGCCGCGAAACCGAGCGTGATCATCATCCCGGCGGCCGATGCGAGTTTGAGCCAGCCCGGACCCTCACTCACCGCGGGCTCGGCCTGCACGGTGGTGAGCGTGCGGATCGATCCGTAGATCGAGTCCACCAAGCCGAGGTCGGTGGCGAAGAGAAGCAGCAGGATGTCGGCGAGGATGATCGCGCCCAGGCCGATCACGCCCGCCACGAGTATCCGCGCCTCTGCCTGGACCGGACGGAAGATCGAGACGATGCGGTCCCAGATCTCGAGCAGAGGCGACGCGTTGCCCCGAGCCGTGGCACTGAGGCACGGCTCTGCCAGCAGTTGCGCCGAGCCCTCGGCGAAGGAGAGGACCTCACAGCCTGGAACCGCCGCACGCAAGCGCTCGGCGACGGTGCGGTCGAAGATCGTGACCACCAGACGGATTCCCGGCGCGACGGCCTCGACCAGCAGAGCGAGACGCAGCGCCAGCACGTCGTCGCGGGTGACGATGGCCACCGCGTCCGGCCGGGTGGTGAGAGCCTCACCGACTTCGTCGTCGGTCGGGTCTTTCAGGAAACGCGAACCCTCCGGAAGGGCCTCTGCGGTGAGAGTGGCGAGCGAGCCGTCATCGCCCAGAAGGAGGATTCCCATAGGTGGAAGTTAAGGCCAATCGCGGTCG
>CAZQMB010000036.1:0-6226 GCA_964594365.1 uncultured Conexibacteraceae bacterium | reverse complement strand
CTCGACCCGATAACCGTCGGGATCGCGAACGAAGCACAACCTGGAGCCGCCCTCTCGAACCGAGTAGGGCGGCTTTTCAGGTTCTATGCCCTCACTCGCTAGCCGCTCGAGGGTCGAGTCGAGATCCTCCACCGTGATCGCGATATGCCCGTAGCCGGTCCCGATCTCGTACCCGGTCACCCCGAAGTTGTGGGTCAGCTCGAGCCTAGGCGAGTCACCGTCGCCAGGCAGGTTCATGAAGATGTTCTCCGCCTCGTCCCTGATCGGCATCCGTGCGATTTCCTCGAATCCGAGCGCGGAGTAGAACGCGACCGACCTCTCCGGGTCGGTGATCCGATAGCAGGTGTGGATGAGTCTGCTCACGCGAAGTAGCCTACCCGCCGCGGCGCTCGGCGAAGAATCCGCTCAGCATCGCCGCCGCCTCGGCCTGCAGCAGCCCCGACTCGACCGCGGGTGTGTGGTTGGTCATCCCCTCCTCGTACAGGTTCATCACTCCACCCACCGCACCAGCCTTCGGGTCGGCGGCGGCAAAGACCAGTCGCGGCACCCGTGCCAGAGCGATCGCGCCGGCGCACATCGCACACGGCTCGAGGGTCACGAAGAGGGTGGTGTCCGGCAACCGCCAACCTCCGAGCGTGACCGAGGCCTGACGCAGGGCGAGGATCTCCGCATGAGCCGTGGGATCGCCCGACTGCTCACGTTCGTTACCGGCTGCGCCGAGGACATCCCCTCCCCGGGCGATCACGGCGCCGATCGGCACATCGCCTGCCTCGGCGGCGGCCGAGGCCAGATCGAGGGCTTGGCGCATCAATACCTCGTCCGTATCGCTGAAGACGGTCACACAGGGAAGTATGCGATGCCGGACCGCATTGCGCACCGAACCGTCTGCAACGGGCTACTTTCACGCCTGAGGTGTGTTCTTGAGAAGATGAGTAATCAGTTTCGAATTCCGCTCGATCAGAGAACGCGGTAGCGCGTGGACCCGTATGGCAAATAGAAGCTCGGACAACGGGAGGATCTGGGGAGCCGCGGTGTCGTTGGCTGCCGCTTTCCTCGCGGTGGGGATGCTCGCATCTGCAGCGCCAGCGTTCGCCGGGCCCGGCTATGTGAGCGGTGAGGTGATCGTCGGCTACTCGGACGGAAGCCAGAGGCTGACCTCGCTTGCTCCCGGCACCTCGGTCCGGCAGGCGATCAGGCAACTCGGACGCTCTCCGGGAGTGGAGTACGCGGTGCCCAACTACAAGGCACGAACCGCAACCGTTCCGAACGACCCGGGCCGGTCCGGTGTGGCGGGTGGATGGCAGCAGATCCAGTGGAACTTCCTCGCCTGCGGCTCGCTCTGTGGCAAGTCGGCGCAGAGCTACCAGTCGGCAGGCGGCATCAACGCGGTCGGCGCCTGGCAGATCCTCGCCGATCGGTCGATTCAACCCGGCAGCGGCGCGAGGGTGGCGGTTCTCGATACCGGAGTCGCGTACGCCGACAAGGAGCCGGAGTTCCGCCGCAGCCCCGACTTCAGCGGCGCTCAGTTCGACGCGGGCTACGACTTCGTGGACGGCGACACCGAGCCGCTCGACCAGGACGGACACGGTACCCACGTGACCGGGACGATCGCCGAGCTGAACGACAACGGGGTGGCGCTGACCGGCCTCGCCCCCGCCGCGACCGTCATCCCGGTCAGGGTCCTGAACGCGATCGGAGTCGGGAACGCGAGAGACATAGCCAAGGGCATCCGTTATGCGGCGAACCAGGGCGCAGACGTGATCAACATGAGCTTCGAGTTCGCTGCCAAGGTGCGTTCCTGTCAAGACCTCCCGACCGTCTGCTCCGCGCTCCAGTACGCGCGAAGCCTCGGCGCCCTCCCGGTTGCCGCCGCCGGTAACTCCGAGGGCAAGGCGGTCGCCTTCCCCGCCTTGGCCCCCAAGGTGCTCGGTGTAGGCAGAACCACCAAGGACGGGTGCGCTGGAGCCGGCTCACGTTCAGGCAAGGGCCTGGACCTCGTGGCACCGGGTGGCGGCCCCCCCAAGAGGAGCGTCACCGACTGCCGGAGGGATCGAGCGAAGGACTCGGCCGCTCCGGTGAGCCAGTTGACCTTCACCGGATTCGACTTCGTCCAGTTCGGCTACGAGGGCTACGAGGGGACCTCGATGGCCGCCCCTCACGTGGCGGGAGTGGCGGCGCTCGTGATCTCCAGCGGAGTACTCGGTGACGACCCCACCCCGACGGAGCTCGCCTGCCAGATCAAACAGACGGTCCGCCGCAAGGGGCTCGGGCAGAAGTACTCTCGCTTCCTGTTCGGCGAAGGTCTGCTGGATGCTGCTTCAGCGGTGCGGGCGGCTGCTCCGGGCTGCTGACGCCGTCGTCCGGCCGGCGGCCCGGGTTCGAACAGGCTCAGCCGCTGGTGTGGACGATCCAGACATCACAGGGCGCGTGATGCGAAATCCGGTTGGGCACGCTGCCGAGGAAGAATCGCGTCGCACCCGTCATCCCCCTGTTGCCCACCACGATCAGGTCGGCACCGTTCTGCTCGGCGACGTCGAGGAGAGCTTCGGCCGGGTCACCCTCCACAGGATGCGAGGTCACGGAGACCTTGGCCTTCTTCGCGGCCGCGACTGCGTTGCCGAGGATCAGTTCGACGTCCTCGCGCGGCCCCACCGTATGGGCGACGTCGTCGGGACTGGAGCCCGCCTCGGCCTTGAGCCGGGACTCGGGAACCGGTGAGTAGGCGCTGACTACCTCCAGATCGGCACCGGAGAGCTTGGCGAGTTCGATCGCGGACGCCACCGCGTGATTGGCGGTCTCCGATCCGTCGGTACCTACCACGATTTTCTCGACCACCAGTTGCCTCCTCGACTCGTTCCGGACACGGGGTTGGACGCGATACTACCCGCAAGCGGGCCGGTAAACCGCGCGATCCCTCTAGAGCTTGATGATCGCGATCACGATCGAGGCGATCAGGCAGGCGATCATCACGCCGAGGGAGAGGATCCAGATAGTTGGCACGAAGACGATGCTAGGGCAGGCTGTTGATGGCATGGAGCGAGGCCTCACAGTCCAATAGGCTTGACCTGTATGGGAGAGAAGATCATGTTCAAGCCGCCTTGGAGTCCCGTGCTCGAACAGGTCGCTGATGACGTCTGGGTGGTCAGAGGCGACGTGAAGAACGGGATGAACGTCTACCTGCTCCGCGACGGAAGCGGCGTGACGGCGTTCGATGCCGGCACCAAGGCGATGGTCAAGCCGGTTCGGAAGGCCGCCGAGCAGTTGGGTGGCCTGCGTCGAATCGTGCTCGGCCACGCCGATGCCGACCATCGCGGTATCGCGCCCTACATGGGAGTACCTGTGATCTGCCACCCGGACGAGGTGACCGCCGCCGAGTCCGAGGAGTTCCGCGACTACTGGGACCTCTCCAAGATCGAGGTCGGCTACGCCCGCCGGGTCTACCCGTTCCTGCTCTCCCGCTGGGACGGCGGTCCGGTCCAGATATCCGAGACGATCACCGAGGGGGACGAACTCTGTGGCTTTCGGGTCTACGCCTTTCCCGGTCACGCTCCCGGGCAGATCGGCCTGTTCCGGGAGTCGGACGGGCTCGCGATCGTCTCGGACACCGTGTACTTCGTCGACAGTTCGAGGTTCAAACCGATCGACCACCCCTCCGTCCCCCACGAGTGCTTCAACTGGGATACCCAGAAGGCCGCCGAGTCGGTGCGCAAGCTTGCGGCACTGAACCCCAAGAAGGTCGCGGCAGGGCACGCGGAGCCGTTCGAGGCTCCGGATCTCGTGCAGCAGTTGCTGAAGGCCGCCGACGCGGTCGACGGCAAAGGGATCGCGACAGCCGCTTAGGGCTCGATCACCCGGCGGGGCGTCGGCGCGGGGATGCCCTTCCACGCGGAGTCAGGTACGCCAGGGTCCAGCCTGAACCAGTCGAGGTACCGACCGCAGACCTCGGAGAGCGGCACCGTCTCTCGCGCCGGGACAGGTGTGGCGGCGATCGGCCCGAGGTAGGCCCTGGACTCGGCTCCGAGCAGACGTCCGACCGTTGGCACCTTGCCCACGGCGACCTCGAAGTCGACCAGCCCGTCTCGGGCGACGGTGATCTCTCCCACTGGATAGAACGGCGCCGGACCGCGGAACAAGAGGTTCGCCGGCAGGGCCACATCCAGCCCCGGCGCGGTGATGCGCGCTGGCTGAGTGGACGCGTACTGGAGGGAGATGGCCCAGCGGCCGGCACTGAGGGGGAGTTCCTCGGTCGCAGAGACCGCGCTCGTGGGCTCGGAGGTCGGATCCCAGGCCCTGCCGACCACCGGTGGCTTGGTGAAGACCCGCGCCTCGCCGTCGAGACGGCTCAGCCTCGCCACCGCTGGGTCGGAGCAGTCGACGGTCGCGCCGGGGCCGATCGGCTCGATCAGTGTGTAGCGCTCGGGCAGCGGGCCGTTGCGCTTCCACAGCACGTAGTCACGAGTCCTGCGGATCGGCTCGAAGTTGGCAGGCGCCTCGCTCAGCTGCGCCGCTCCGGTGGTGATCACGTAGTCGAACCGCTCGAGCACCTTGCGGGGCACCACATCGAAGTCGAACTTCGCTCTGGTCGAGGTAGGCCGGTAGAGCGACGAGACCTCGATCACGTTGTAGTTGTGGATGATCGGGGTGTAGAGGTCCGCTCCGATCAACTCCCAGCCCACGAACGACTCCCGGCCGAGGAACAGGACCTTCTCCCCCTCGACGACCTTTCGCAGGCCGATCAGTTGCTGGACCTGACCAACCGGACCGATCGCCGCCTGCCGCAGGACGAGGAAGCTCGAGAACGCTGCTGCTATGACGAAGAGGATCCCGATCGAAGCAACCAGCAGAGGCCTGCGTCCAGCCTGTTCTGAAGCCCCACCACGGAGCATCTCCGGCTCGCCTTCGAGTGCTCCGGCACGGAGGAATCCCCTCAGGGCGATCAGCATCACGATCGGTGCGATCACGCAGAGCGCCTTCGCCTGGGTGTAGGGGGTACCCACCGCCAGTGCGGCCAGATAACCGACCACGCCGGCTACCAGGGTGGCGGGGAGTATCCGTTCACCTATCCCCCTCGCCCTGCGGATGCCGAGTCCGAGTGCGACCGCACCGAGTAGCGCTCCCAGATAGAAGGCCGCTGCCGGAACCGACGCGTTCTCGGGGGCGATCCGGAACTCGCTCGACGGCCAGATGTCGAGCGCCTGCAGCGGTGAGAGAGGTTGCCTCAGGTTCCCGTACCCCACCCGATCGCCGGGACCGGTGGGGTTGAGCGCCCGGAAGCCAGTGAAATCGAGCAGGCTCACCACCACGGGCACGCAGGCGACGATGGTTATCCCGACCACCGTGCCGACGACCGGGAGGGTCCGGCGCAGTCGCCCGGTCAGGTCGAGTCCGCCCCGGTCGTGGCGCTCGGCGATCGCGACCAGCAACAGCCACGCGACCGCAGCCGCCACCAGCCAAGAGGGACCGGGGAAGCTGTAGTTGTAGATCGTGCCCGCCGAGATCAGCCCGGCCGGCACGGCAGCCAGAGCCGCTGCTCGCGGGCCCTGTGGCATGGCGGCGCGAATCATCGGGAGCGACAGTGCGAAGCCGATGAGCGACAGTGCGAGCAGAGGCTCCTTGAACGCACCCTGAGCGAGATACGCCGCCGACAGGTAGGCGAAGGCGACCAGCACCGCGGCGGGAGCGCGCAACCAGCCTCGCACCCCGGGCAGAGCCGATGAGGCCGTGAGCCCGAGCAGGACGGCGATCGCTCCGGTCAGACCGGCGAAGGCATCGACGAAGCCGGTACCGACCAACTCGGTCATGGCGGCGACCACCGCGTGGGGACCGAGCGGGTAACCGTCCCGGATCAGCTCGGGTGTCACGCCCGAGCCCGTAGCCAGCCACTCCGCGAAGAGAAGATGAGAGGCCATGTCGTCGTTGACCAGCCCCTGACCGAGGATCCCCATCCGACCGCTCGCCGCGAATGGGATGGCGGTCACCAGAGCCGCCCCGATCACGACTGCAGCCGCTGTCCAGGTCGGTCGAGGCAGATCCCTCCGCCCGCGCCAGCAGATCACGGCGGCGATTAGCGAGATCGCGACGACGAATGCGGCGGCCGTCACACCTCTTCCGGGGAGTTTGACCGTGATCCCACAGACGATCAGCAGGACGGAGATCCCGAGGGCGGGGGCAACAGCAGTGGAGCGCCCACGACCCACCAGGAGGAGGATCGCGTTGCCGACCAGCA
>CAZQMB010000035.1:0-7804 GCA_964594365.1 uncultured Conexibacteraceae bacterium | reverse complement strand
GCAGAGGAAGAGGATTCAGACAAACAAGCTTCTGACGAAGGTCAGGAAGAGAAGGAGGACAGCGAGTAATGCCAACCACAGAAGAGTGGATAGATGAACTGAAGGGAATCTCCGTACTGGAGCTCTCTGAGCGGATCAAGGCGCTCGAGGAGGAGTTCGGGGTTTCCGCAACAGCAGTGGCAGCCGCAGCGCCCGCAGCGGGTGGTGGCGGCGGAGACGCCGGTGACGGCGGCGGCGACGAAGGTGCCACGGTCGACGTGGTCCTGACCGGTGCCGGCGACAAGAAGATCGGCGTGATCAAGGTCGTTCGCGCGGCCACCGGACTCGGTCTCAAGGAGGCCAAGGCCCTGGTCGACGAGGCTCCGAACCCCATCAAGGAGGGGATCGAGCGCGAGGAAGCCGACAAGATCAAGGCCGAGGTCGAAGAGGCCGGCGGCACCGCCGAGATCAAGTAACGGGAAAAAAGACTTGCGTTTGCGCGCCTGACTTGCGCGCGCAGGCGTGAGTCTGTTATATTCTTCGGTCGTGCGCCGGTGAGCCATTTGCCTGCTTCAAGCGCGCGACATCCGAGTCCGCCTTCTACCTGAGGAGTCGCCAAGTTGGCCCCATCCAACTCTTCCCCGGCACCCCGCCGAACCTTTGCACGACTTGAGACACCGCTTGACGTTCCGCACCTGATAGATATCCAGCGCCAATCCTTCGAGGATCTCGTCGATCCCAAGAAGGGTCTGCTCCGACGCACCATCGACGACGTCTCGCCGGTCGAGGACTACACCGGAAACCTCGCTCTCGTCTTCGGTGAGATCAGCTTCGACGAGCCGCAGAACACCCTGGAGGAGTGTCGCGACAAGGATCTCACCTTCGCGCGTCCGCTCAACATCAAGGTCGCCTTCCAGAACCGCGAGACCGGCGAGATCCGCGAGCAGTCCGTCTTCATGGGCGACTTCCCGTGGATGACCGATCGTGGCACCTTCGTGATCAACGGCACCGAGCGCGTCGTGGTCACCCAGTTGGTCCGTTCTCCGGGCGCCTACGTGATGGAGCCGAAGGACCGCGAGAAGCAGGTCCTGATCGCGACCCTGATGCCCAACCGCGGATCTTGGCTCGAGCTCGAGATCGACAAGAAGGGCCGTGTCTTCGTTCGGATCGACCGCAAGCGCAAGCTGCCGATCACAGTCCTGCTTCGTGCCATGGGCTACGTCACCGACGAGCAGCTCCTGGAGATGTTCGACAACTCGGTCTACATAAGACAGACCATCGCCGCCGACAGCGACGCCACCAAGGATGAGGAAGGCGCACTGATCGAGCTGTTCAAGAAGCAGCGACCCGGCGAGCCGCCCTCGGTCGATGCCGCGCGCAATCTGCTGGAGCAGCTCTTCTTCGACCCCAAGCGTTACGACCTCACCAAGGTGGGCCGCTACAAGCTGAACGCCCGCCTCGGGCTCGATGTCGATCTCGACACCCGCACCCTCACCCACGAGGACATCATCGCGCTGGTCAGGGAACTGGTCGAGATCCCGAAGGAGATGGGCGTACCCGAGGAGATCGACGAGGAGAACCCGATCAAGGACTACGCCGCCGAGGCTGCCAGCTATCCGCGCGACCGGGTCCAGGACCGTCTCGACGAGTACGAGAACTTCGGAAACCGCCGACTTCGCACCGTCGGAGAGTTGATCAACGAGGCCTTCCGGATCGGCCTCTACCGGATGGAGCGCGTGGTTCGCGAGCGCCTCACCACCGAGGACTCCGATGCGATCACCCCGCAGACGATCATCAACATCCGTCCGGTCGTGGCAGCGCTGAAGGAGTTCTTCGGCTCCTCACAGCTCTCCCAGTTCATGGACCAGACCAACTCCCTTGCAGGACTGACCCACCGTCGCCGTCTCTCTGCACTCGGCGCCGGCGGTCTCACCCGTGAGCGCGCACCCATCGAGGTCCGCGACGTCCACGCAACCCATTACGGGCGCATGTGCCCGATCGAGACCCCCGAGGGTCCGAACATCGGTCTGATCGGCTCGCTCTCTTCCTACGCGGAGGTGAACGAGTACGGATTCGTCACCACTCCGTACCGAGTGGTGAAGGACGGCGTCGTCACCAAGGAGATCGTCCACCTCGATGCCACGCAGGAAGAGGACAAGACGATCGCCCAGGCCACCGCTGAGATCGACTCCTCGGGCCGCCTCAAGGGACCGCGCGTGCTCTGTCGTCGCTCTGATGACGAGGCCGCACTGGTCTCACCCAAGGAAGTCGACCTGATGGACGTGTCGCCGACCCAGATCTGGTCGGTCGCCACCGCACTCATTCCCTTCCTCGAGCACGACGACGCCAACCGCGCGTTGATGGGCTCCAACATGCAGCGACAGGCGGTTCCGCTGCTCAAGCCCGAGCCGCCGCTGGTCGGGACCGGCATGGAGCGTCGCGCAGCCATGGATACCGGCGATGTGGTCCTCGCGAAGGCCGCCGGCAAGGTGACCTACGTCGACGCCGACCGAATCGAGATCACGAGTGGTTCCAAGAAGGAGGAGTACAAGCTCAACAAGTTCATGCGCTCCAATCAGGGAACCCTGATCCAGCAGACTCCCGTAGTGACGGCGGGGGACAGCGTCAAGGAAGGCGATCTGCTCGCCGACGGTTCTTCCACCTCTGGTGGCGAGATCGCGCTCGGCAAGAACTGCCGGGTCGCCTTCATGTCCTGGGAGGGCTACAACTTCGAGGACGCGATCATCCTCTCCGAGCGGCTGGTCAAGGACGACGAACTCACCTCGATCCACATCGAGAAGTACGAGGTCGATGCCCGCACAACCAAGCTCGGCGACGAGGAGATCACCCGCGACATCCCGAACCGTTCCGAGGAGTCACTGAGGAACCTCGACGAGCGTGGAATCGTGCGTGTGGGCGCCGAGGTGATCGCCGGCGATCTGCTGGTCGGAAAGGTCACCCCCAAGGGCGAGACCGAGTTGACCGCCGAGGAGAAACTGATCCGCGCGATCTTCAAGGAGAAGGCTCGCGAGGTACGCGACACCTCGCTGAAGGTCCCCCACGGCGAGGGCGGTGTCGTGATCGACGTCCAGACCTACAGCCGCGACGACGGTGACGACCTCCAGACCGGCGTCAACGACCTGGTCCGCGTCTACGTGGCCACCAAGCGAAAGATCGCAGAGGGCGACAAGCTCGCCGGGCGCCACGGAAACAAGGGCGTCATCGCCAAGATCGTCCCCGAGGAGGACATGCCCTTCATGGAGGACGGCACCCCGATCGACGTGATCCTCAACCCGCTCGGCGTACCGAGCCGGATGAACATCGGTCAGATCCTCGAGACACACCTCGGATGGGCGGCCGCGGAAGGTTGGTACGACGACGGAACCGACGCTTACAAGCACGCCAAGCAGAACGACGGTCGCGTGAACGTGGCTACTCCCGTCTTCGACGGTGCGACCGTCGAGGACGTCGACGAGGCCCTCGTGCGTTGGCAGGAAGAGCATGCCGATCGCGGGATCGATCTGGGGGTCGACCGCAGCGCCCCCGCCGGCAGCCGCGCTTCGGGCAAGTTCCAGCTCTACAGCGGTCGCACCGGCGAGCCATACGAGGGACGGGTGACCGTCGGCTACATGTACATCCTCAAGCTCCATCACCTGGTCGACGACAAGATCCACGCCCGTTCCACCGGCCCGTACTCGCTGGTCACCCAGCAGCCGCTGGGCGGCAAGGCGCAGTTCGGCGGTCAGCGCTTCGGCGAGATGGAGGTCTGGGCGCTCGAGGCATACGGTGCCGCCTACACGCTGCAGGAGATGCTCACCGTCAAGTCCGACGACACCGTCGGCCGCGTCAAGGCCTACGAGTCGATCGTGAAGGGCGAGAACATCCCCGAGCCGTCGATTCCTGAGTCCTTCAAGGTCCTGTTGAAGGAGATGCAGGCGCTCGCGCTCGACGCAAACGTCGTCTCCGATTCAGGTGACGAGGTAGAGGTGGAGGACTCGGAAGACGAACTGCTGAAGGCAGCCGAGGAACTCGGGATCGAGCTCTCCGGCATCCAGGCCAAGCCGGAAGAGGGCGAAGGCAGCGACGACAAGGAATCCAAGGAAGAGACCAAGGCCGCAAAGGCCGAGGACTGATCCGGCAGGCGGGAGAACACACACATGATCGACATCAACAGCTTTGACGCAATCGAAATCGGCCTCGCTTCCTCGAAGCAGATCCGCGCCTGGTCCTCAGGCGAGGTGATCAAGCCGGAGACGATCAACTACCGCACGCTCAAGCCCGAGAAGGACGGACTCTTCTGCGAGCGCATCTTCGGTCCCACCAAGGACTGGGAGTGCTACTGCGGCAAGTACAAGCGGGTTCGCTACAAGGGCATCGTCTGCGAGCGCTGCGGCGTCGAGGTGACCCGCTCCAAGGTGCGTCGTGAGCGGATGGCTCACATCGACCTCGCTGCCCCGGTCTCCCACATCTGGTTCTTCAAGGGAGTGCCCTCTCGAATCGGCTACCTGATCGACATGGCGCCGAAGGACCTGGAGAAGATCCTCTACTTCGCCGCTTCGGTCATCACCTCGGTCGACGAGGAAGCCCGCAGCAAGGACATGTCCAAGCTCGAGAAGGAGATCGACAAGTCTCTGGCCGAGTACGAGGCGGAGCGCCAGCAGCGCGGTCAGGCTCTCAACGAGTCGCTCGAGCGCCGGATCAAGTACCTGGAGGAGGGCAGCACCGACGGATTCGACCCCGAGGACCACCTCTGGCAGGACACCGTCCCGAGCCCCAAGCGGATCAAGGATGCCGACCGCGAGAAGATGGTCAAGGAACTCCGCAAGACCTTCGAGGCCGAGATCGAGGACAACGAGGCCTACATCGAGGAGGCTGCAGACCGACTGCGCGACGTCTGGAAGACCTTCTGCGAGATGAAGCCCAAGGATGTCATCCCCGACGAGACGCTCTTCCGCGAGCTCAAGGACCGGTTCGGTTCGCCGTTCGGCTTCGGTGAGTACTTCACCGGAGGCATGGGAGCCGAAGCCGTGCGCGACCTGCTGAGTTCGATCGATCTCGAGGCCGAGGCCGAGAAGATCGAGGAGGAGATCGCCACCTCCAAGGGGCAGAAGGAGGCCCGCGCGGTCAAGCGACTCAAGGTCGTCGACTCCTTCCTCAAGTCCGAGAACAAGCCTGAGTGGATGATCCTCGACGTGGTGCCGGTGATCCCGCCGGAGCTGCGCCCGATGGTCCAGCTCGACGGTGGCCGCTTCGCCACCTCTGATCTGAACGACCTCTACCGCCGCGTGATCAACCGGAACAACCGCCTCAAGCGGCTCCTCGACCTCGGCGCACCCGAGATCATCGTCAACAACGAGAAGCGCATGCTCCAGGAGTCGGTCGATGCCCTGTTCGACAACGGTCGTCGCGGACGTGCCGTCACCGGTCCGGGCAACCGTGCCCTCAAGTCCCTTTCGGACATGCTCAAGGGCAAGCAGGGGCGTTTCCGCCAGAACCTGCTGGGGAAGCGCGTCGATTACTCAGGTCGTTCGGTCATCGTCTCCGGCCCGAATCTCCGCCTGAATCAGTGCGGCCTGCCGAAGTTGATGGCTCTCGAGCTGTTCAAGCCCTTCATCATGGCCCGGCTGGTCGAGCGCAAGCAGGTCCAGAACATCAAGGCCGCCAAGAAGATGGTCGACTCGATGATCCCGGAGGTCTGGGACGTGCTCGAGGAGGTCATCTCCGAGCATCCGGTGCTGTTGAACCGCGCACCGACCCTGCATCGACTCGGTATCCAGGCATTCGAGCCGATCTTGGTCGAAGGCAAGGCGATCCAGATCCATCCGATGGTCTGCTCGGCCTTCAACGCCGACTTCGACGGCGACCAGATGGCGGTCCATCTCCCGCTCTCGGCGGAGGCCCAGGCCGAGGCGAGAGTCCTGATGCTCTCCGCCAACAACATCCTCAGCCCTGCTCACGGCGCTCCGCTCGCCACGCCGAGCCAGGACATGGTCCTCGGTCTCTACTACCTGACCTACTCCCACGACGACGTGACCAAGCTCGACCCTTCCACGCTCGAGCGTAAGCCTCACCCCTTCAGGACCGCTCAGGAGGCCGAGCTGGCCTACGAGAACGGGCTTGTCGGACTCCACGACTACGCCGAGTACCGGCGGCCCGGTCACGAGCACTTCCTGACCACGGTCGGCAGGATCATCTTCAACGATCGGGTCGAGCGCTCGATCGCCGACGCTCTGGGCGACGAGTACGACCCCGAGCAGTACGAGTTCGTCAACCAGTCGCTGAAGAAGCGCGATGTCAACGACATCATCTCCGGCCTGATCGCCCGCTACGGCGCCGCCGCCATCTCGCTCGCACTGGATTCGTTCAAGGAACTCGGTTTCCACTTCGCCACCACCGCTGGCGTGACCATCTCGAAGAACGACGTCGTGGCCCCGCCCGACAAGCTCGACATCCTGAGCAAGTACGAGACCCAGACCGGCGAGGTGATCGGTCAGTACGACGACGGCTACATCACCGCTGAGGAACGTCGCGATCGCGTGACCGACCTCTGGGATGACGCCACCGAAGAAGTCGGTAAGGCTATGGAGGACAATCTCGACGAGTTGAACCCGATTTTCATGATGGCCAACTCCGGTGCCCGCGGATCGTTCAAGCAGATCCGCCAGCTGGCAGGAATGCGCGGGCTGATGGCCAATCCGAAGGGCGAGATCATCGAGCAGCCGATCAAGGCGAACTTCATGGAGGGCCTCTCGGTTCTCGAGTACTTCATCTCCACCCACGGTGCCCGCAAGGGTCTGGCCGACACCGCCCTGCGTACCGCCGACTCCGGCTATCTCACCCGCCGTCTGGTCGATGTCTCGCAGGACGTGATCGTCCGCGAGGAGGACTGCAAGACCAAGGGTCAGGTCGACATGCCGATCTTCGGGCACGATGGCCAGCCGAACCAGAACCTGATCGGGCGCAATATCGCAGCGAAGTTCTCGACCAAGCGCGGCCGTGATCTGATGAAGCGGAACGACGAGATCACCAGCGAAGCGCTGGAGGAGATCGTCGAGGCGTTCGATGGCGAGACCGATGCCACAGCGCCGGTTCGCTCCGTACTGAAGTGCGAGGCCGAGACCGGCGTATGTCGGATGTGTTACGGCTTGATGCCGGCGACTGGCGCTCTGGTCGACGTCGGTGACGCGGTCGGGATCATCGCCGCACAGTCGATCGGTGAGCCGGGCACCCAGCTGACCATGCGCACCTTCCATACCGGTGGAGTCGCCGGCCAGGACATCACGCAGGGACTCCCCCGCGTGGTCGAGCTGTTCGAGGCTCGTAATCCGAAGGGCAAGGCAGGTCTCGCAGAGGTCGACGGCAAGGTCACGATCGAGGAGACCGACAAGGAGACCGTCGTCACGGTTCTCGACGACAAGGGCAACGAGCACTCCGAGAACTTCCCGCCGCGCACCCGCCTGTTGGTCTCGAACGGCGACAAGGTGACGGCCGGTACCCAGCTGACCGAGGGTTCCCTCTACCCGGCGGACCTGTTGCGGGTGACCAAGGACAGGACCTTCACCGAGCTCTACATCGTGCGTGAGGTGCAGGAGGTCTATCGCTCACAGGGCGTGGACATCAACGACAAGCACATCGAGTTGATCGTGCGCCAGATGATGAAGAAGGTCCGGATCACCTCGAAGGGCTCGACCGACCTGCTTCCGGGTCAGCTGATCGATCGCCTGGCCCTGAAGGCGGAGAACGAGAAGGTCAAGGCCAAGAAGGGTGGTACCCCCGCCAAGTCCGAGGAGATCATCCTCGGAATCACCAAGGCTTCTCTGGCCAC
>CAZQMB010000034.1:3677-8054 GCA_964594365.1 uncultured Conexibacteraceae bacterium | reverse complement strand
TTGCCTGCGAGCGCAGGTCCATGAGTTGGCGGATGGCGGGTTCAAGGGAATCAGCGATGAGATGGCTCTGCACCCCGATGGTGTTGCGGATTGAGACCCGCTGCGCCTGTAGCGCCTCGATCATCCGGGTGGTCACGGCGATCGTGACGAACGAGTTGACGATCGTGGTGTAGCAGTCTAGGGGCAGCGCGTCCGGGTTCACGAACGATCGCTCGATCCACGCATTTGCGAGTGCGCTCGCTGCGTCAGGGTCGGATGCGAGAATCCCGATGTTGACGGCGCTGTTGTAGGTGCGGATGGCGGTCAGGCTCATGTCAGTGTCTCCATGTGGTGGTTGCGAATCCTGCACGGTGCAGGCCATGCGCCTCGTTCGGAGGCGGCAGGCTCAAACCGTGTCGGTTGAGGTTGACTTGTCAAAGAGGCACCATCGAGTAGTTCGATGATGACTGCACAGTACTGCAAGGTACTGCAATGTCAAGTAGGTGGTGGGCAGATTCTGAAGATTTTCTTTTGGGCCGATTCCACGGCGATAGCGCGGGGTTGGTTCAATGATGGCAATGGAACTGCCACGGCGGCAAACTAGCGGCGGGAAGCCGCCTGCACAGGACGCAGACGAGATGGAGGCACGGAAGGCGGTATTCCTCGCCTCGCTGCCGTCAGAAGGCGTCTGCGGGGCTGCACGGGCCGCTGGCGTGGCGGAGTTCACGCCCTGCCGCTGGTACGCCAACGACGAGCGGTTCAGGGCTGCGTGGGACATGATCGAGCCGCTCACGGCTCGCAGGTTGGAGGCCATCGCTGACGCGGTCGTCAACGGCGAGCGTGAACTCAACAGCGCGGCGGTTCAGGTGCTGATGTTCAGGCTCAAGGCGCTCAAGCCCGCGACCTACCGCGAGCGGTCACAGGTCGAACACACGGGCGCCAACGGCGGACCGATCGCCATCGAGCAGGGCGACGCTGGCCGTGGCGCGGCGATGCTCGCGGAGTGGAGCGCGGCCATGCTGCCGCCCGGGCAGGGCAATGCCAAGCCCTGACCCGATCGCGGTCATTCAACTCCGGCAGCGCGTCTTGAACGCCAGCGCGGCGGAGCAGCCGCACATCCGCGCAGCCTTCGCCCAGTCCTTCCCGGCGTGGGCCGACGCGACCGCGTGGACCTTCCGCGTCAAAGAGGTGGGCGATGACGGGCGCGAGCGCCCGGTGCGACAGCCCCATGTCCCGTTCACGCTGTGGCCATGCCAGCGCCGCGCAGCCACGGAGGTCATCGAGGGCATCGAGGCTGGCCGCGATGTCGTGATCCGCAAGAGCCGCGACATGGGAGCGTCGTGGCTGGTCTCCGCCATCGCGGTGTGGGGCTGGATGTTCAAGGGCTGGCAGTCGCTGCTGGTCAGCCGCGTCGAGGACCTCGTCGATCGCACGGGCGACCCTGACTCGCTCTTTTGGAAACTCGACTACCTTTTGAGCAGCCAGCCACGGTGGCTGCTGCCATGCGACCCGGACGCGCTCGCCAAGGGCGGCGAGTTCCGCCAGCACATGGTGCTGCGACACCCGGAGAGCGGCGCGACGATCACCGGGCAGGCCAGCACGGAACACATCGGGCGCGGTGGTCGCCGCACCTTCGTCCTCTTCGACGAGTTCGCTGCGCTCGACAACGCGGCGGCGGCGTGGCGCAGCGCGGCGGACTGCACATCGTGCCGGGTCGCGAACAGCACGCCCATCGGCGCAGGCAGCGAGTACTCGCGGCTGGTGGCGACGGCGCGGACCAAGGGCGAGCCGCGCCTCGTCGAGTTGATGTACTGGGACCACCCGGAGAAGGGCGCAGGCGCGGAGCAGCGCATCGACGAGGACGGCACCGTCACCGGGTTCGCAGGCTCGCCGTTCACATGGTCGCCGTGGCTGGCGGAGCAGGCGAAGCGCCGCGATCGCGTTGACCTCGCGCAGAATGTCTTCGCGGAGTCGGTCGGCAGCGGCGCGGCGTTCTTCCCGTCGCACATCGTGACCAAGCACCGGGACACGCACGCGGCGGACGCGAAGCGGTGCGAGGTCGTGCGCGGCAAGTTGGTGCGCGAGCCGCAGGGGCGCTGGCGGGTGTGGGGCGACCCGACGAGGGCGACGGAGTACGTCGCCTTCATCGACCCGTCGCACGGCACGGGCAGCGCGAACAGCGCGGTGTGCATCATGGACGCGACCGCTCGCCGGGTGGTGGCGGAGTTCGTGGACCCGAACATCTCGACCTACGACCTTGCCCTTGAGGTGTCGAACGCGGTGCGGCGCGTGTGGCGGGGCAGGCGAGCCACGCTGGTGGGGTGGGAGACCAACGGCCCGGGCGCGACCTTGCAGCACGACTTTGAGCGAGCGCAGTACCCGGCGATCTACAGGCAGCGGCAGACGGGGACCACGAGCGAGCGAGCGACCCGGCGTGTGGGGTGGACCAGCACGAAGCGAGCGAAGCGCCAGTTGCTGGGCGACCTTGCTCGTGCGTTGGCGCAGGGCGAGGTGGTGGTGCCAAGCGGCGAGGCGCTCGACGAGATGCTGGAGTATGTGATCCTTGACGACGGCAGCATCGAGGCAGGCAGCAGGCGTGACGAGGCGAGCGGTGCGCGAGAGGCGCACGGCGACCGGGTGATTGCGTTGGCTGGGGCGTTGATGCTCTGCGGCGAGGCTGGTCCTGCGGTCGAGGAGGAGAGCGAGTACGGGGCGGACACGCTGGGAGCAATCTTGAAGCACGATGACGTGACTCGCGAGTGGTGACGGTACGGTGGTGTGCATGGCGAAGAAGACTGTCAAGTTGAGTGTCGGTCGTGGCGAGAAGTTGCCTGCGTCCCGTGGTGCTGGTTTGACGGCGAAGGGCCGTGCGAAGCACAACCGGGAGACGGGGAGCAACCTGAAGGCGCCGACGAAGGACAAGGACAACCCGCGTCACAAGTCGTTCTGCGCTCGATCCCGGTCGTGGACTGGGGAGCGCGGCAAGGCAGCGCGTCGAAGGTGGGGATGCTGACATGGCGAAGAAGAACTCACTGGTGGGCAACATCAACCGTCGCAAGAAGGCTGGGATTAGCCGTCCCAAGTCGAAGTCAACGGTGAGCGCGAAGGCGTATGCGGCGATGAAGAAGGGGTGGAAGTGATGCCCTTTGAGAGCGATCGCCAGCGTCGGTTCATGTACGCGAAGCATCCGAAGATCGCTGCGCGTTGGACACGCGAGGCGAAGGCTGCTGGCAAGGCCGCGACGAAGAAGAAGACAACCAAGAAGCGGGGCCGTTGAGATGCCCCACGACTGGACGGTCAGGCGAGAGAGCCGCAACGTCCATGTCGTGGAGGTTGACGGCGGGATGTCGATCCCTGCGTTCGAGCATTGGGTGCTGCTGTCGAGCGATAGGCACCACGACTCGACGCACGCGGACTGGGAACTGGAGCGCAAGCACCTAGACGAGGCCGTGGTGCGGAATGCCACGGTGGTCGATAACGGTGACCTGTTCGATGTTATGGGCGGGAAGTGGGACCCGAGATCGCCTAAAGGCAGTCTGCGACCGGAGTTAGCGTGCGCCCCTGACTACCTCGACGCTGTCGTGCGCCATGCTTCGGAGTTCTACAGCCCGTACGCGAAGCAGTTCGCGGTGATCGGGCGAGGGAACCACGAGACGGCGATCACCAAGCGCCACGAGATCGACCTGACGGAGCGCCTGTGCGCGAGCATGTCGCTGGCGAGCGGGGTGCCTGTTCATGCTGGCGGGTACGGCGGATGGGTGGTGTTCCGGGTCACGGTTCACAAGACCAAGATATTCGTGCTGCGTCTGCGCTACTTCCACGGCAGCGGCGGTGGTGGTCCGATGACCCACGGGGTGTTGGCGACCAGACGGATGGCGTCGTGGTTGCCGGACGCCGATGTGGTGATGTGCGGCCACACCCATGACCACTGGCATGTCAAGTTGATGCAGGAGCGGTTGGTCAAGTTCAAGGGCAAGTACGACATCCGGCTGGCGGAGCAGCACCATGTGCGGACTCCGACCTACAAGCAGGAGTGGGATCCTGCTGGTGGGTGGCATGTCGAGACTGGCAAGCCGCCGAAGCCGCAGGGTGCGATGTGGATGCGGTTGCAGATCCAGAAGGGTGGCGTGGACGGGTACCGACTCGTCGCGACTTTCGTGGAGGCGTCGTGATTCTTCCGGCGGTGTCGCTTGAATTGCGGCGTCGTCTGGTTAGATGTGTCTGCCAACGCGGATGGCAGGCGAACTCAACACGGGGATCCGCGCCCCAGATCAAGGATTGACAATGGCGACGAAGAAGAAGGTGGGCGCTCGTAGCCCGATGACGAAGAAGATGGCTGGAAAGCGTGGCGTCGTGGCGACGGCCAAGCGTTCCGGCAGCAGCAAGGTGATGAAGCAG
>CAZQMB010000034.1:0-3577 GCA_964594365.1 uncultured Conexibacteraceae bacterium | reverse complement strand
CAAGTCAGAGTCGGTCAACGAGTTTGCCCAAGTCAAGGGCAGAAAGAAGGCATGATGTACGGCAAGAAGTCTGGCGGATGCTCGCACACCCGTAAGGGCAATGGCGGCGGCAAGGGCGGAGCCAAGGGTGGAGGCTACGGCGGTGGCAAGGGTGGCGGCAAGAAGGGCGGCGCCAAGCGATGATGAAGTTCGATCTGGATTCGCTGGTGCGCGAGATCGACAGCGCGGAATCGTTCCGCGACGGTCACCTCGTGGAGTGGCGGAACCTGATCGAACGGTTCCACGGGCCGTCCTATCGCGAGTCTCGCGAGCAGTTGGACGACCCGGAGAACTTCATTCTGGAGTATGTGGCGCTGTTGCTGCCACGCATCGTGCATGACAACCCGACGGTGCGCGTGAAGAGTGCGCGTCCGGTCAGCCAGTCGATGGCTGCGGGTGTCTTGCAGGTGGGCCTCAATCGTTGGGGCAAGATGGTCGGGATCCGCAATGTGCTTGAGCGCATCGCGACGGACATGCTGCTTGCGTACGGCGTGGCCCTGACCGTCAACGAGCCTCGCAAGGGATATGTGCCGTCAACGCAGGAAGACCCGTACCTTCCCCGGGTCTACCGCATTTCGCCGGATCGGTTCTTCATCGACCCGGCTGCGACACACCTTGACGAGGCCCGGTACATGGGCCACTGCTGGATCACCGACCGTGACGATCTCTTGGCGCAGGCCGAGAGCGACAAGACATGGGACAAGGATGTGATCGAGCAGGTGGCCGCGAACAGCGGCGTGTCCGATGTCCGTTCCGACATCGAGATCGACCGCAACATCCCAGACCGCAAGGAACTGGTGGTGTACGAGGTCTGGGTGCCTGAACTGCATGACGAGGCGGCGCAGTTGATCGACGCCATGACCGACCGTGCCATGTTCAACGGCACGATCTACACGGTCGTGAAGGGCCAGTCGCAGAGCGGCAAGAAGGCGAACATGGGCATGGCCCGTGCGCCCCGTCCGTACTACGGCCCCCGCAGCGGTCCCTACAGCCTGTTCGGCGGCTACACGGTGCCTGACGACCCGTACCCGCTGTCGCCCATCATGGCGCTGATGCCGCAGATCGACGACGTGAACATGCACCTGCGGTCGATGCGATACAGCGCGTCGGCCTACAAGCGCATCCTCGCTGTCGATGCTCGCAACGCCAAGATGGCGCAGGACATCCGTGACCGTGAGGACCTGTATGTCGTGCTGGCCGACAACATGGACCCGGACAACCTGCGGACCATCGAGGTTGGCGGTATTACCCAGCAGCAGGTCCAGTATGCGTCGATGGCCCAGAACCGTCTGGACCGAGTATCTGGCATTCACGACGCCATGCGAGGCAACATCAGCGGCACGGCGACGGCGACCGAGGTCAGCGTTGCCGAGAGCAGCAGCGGCCTGCGTATCAGCCACCTGAAGCGCCAGTTTCAGGAGTCGGTGAACAAGATCATGCGGTCGGCTGCGTGGTTCATGTTCCACGACGAGAAGGTCGTCTTCCCGGTCGGGGAGGACGGCATCGCGATCATGGGCGAGCCGGAGCCGATCTTCAGCGCGTCGGCAATGGTCGGTGTGTTCGACGATCTGGACATCGACATCGAGGCGTACAGCATGGAGCGGGTCAGCGAGGCCCTGCTCCAGCGCCGGTCGATCGAGTTGCTTCAGGTCATCGGCAACGTGTCGCAGGCGGTCGTTCAGGCTCCCCATGTGGACTGGAAGCAGGTGCTTCAGGTCGTCGGGAACGCCATGAACATGCCAAATTTGGGCGACATGATCGACATGAGGGCTGTCAACCAGATGCGCCAGCAGGCCCAGCAGGCTCAGGCCAGCGCCGGCAAGCCGGAGCAGCGTCGTGGCATGGCCGAGATTTTGGACGAGGTTGAGGCCCGACGCTGATGCCGCTGTATTCTTTTATCGACGAGTCCACCGGCGAGACCATCGAGTTGCAGTACTCGATGCGTGACGCGCCGAGCATTGGATCAACCGTCGAAGTCGATGGGCGAACGCTGACCCGGGTGGTCTCTGACTATCAGGTGGACGACGGTCGCAACCGCTCCCAGTACCCGTATGTCTCGTCGAGCCTGCCTCGTAACCTCGAAGGATGCTCGACGAATAGCCAAGGCAAGCCGGTGATCATGTCCCGTAGGCATGAGAAGGAAGTCATGGCGAGACACGGGTATGTGAAGGAGTAGGACAGCGTGGCTGAACCCAACGACAAGGAAGTTGAACAGACCCCGGATGAGCCGGTACAATCGAGTGAAACGCCAGTCGAGGCAGCGGCAGAAGATGCTGTTGCTGACAGCGTGTCGGAAGAAACCCCCGCAAGGGACGCCGACGACGATGTCTTGGATCGACTGCTGGGTGCAGAGGAGCGGAAGGAGGAACCCGCTCCTGTAGTCCCAGATGCTGACCTCGATCGGGCATACCAGATCCTCAAGCGCGATGGTGTGCCTGAAGACATCCTGAAGTCCGCATCCAAGGACATGCTGCTTGCGTGGTCGGCCAAGGCCGGCAAGCGTCAGGCAGACGTCGATGGATACGGGAAGAGGATGAAGGCGCTTGAATCCGAGAACGCCCAGTTGAAGTCAGGGCGCCAGCAGCAGGCCGAGGACGAGACCTTCGACGAGGAATCGGAACCCGAGGCCGCAGCAGAAGCGACCGACCAAGACGAGGTTGATGCGGATGGAGCCGAGGACGAACCGCGCCTGAAGGCGCTGTCGGACGAGGTGTCCAAGTTGCGACTGCAACAGCAGGAGCAGCAGATGCGCGTGCTTCAGACCCAAGTCGAGCAAGCCATCACGTTCGTGCAGGGCCAGTACGGCAACAAGACTGTTGACGCACAGGCTGTGCTGAACGAGATGGACCGGCTGGGTCGAGCCAAACCCGGAACCTTCCCAACCATGATTCATCTGGCGCAGGAAGCGTTCGCGAACGTGGCAGGCCCCTTGGCGGATCCCCGCCGTGTCGGCCAGCCGACGGCACGACCGACCGTAGGCAGGAGCGAGCGTCCGACGACTCCCTCCGACGCCGAGGACGCCGTGCTTGAGGCACTGCTGGATGGACGCGACGTGACTGAAGCCCGACGACTGACACGAAAGTGAGGCAACCATGCCCGGAACCCCGATTCAGACCTTCAACGACTTCATGAATGCGACTGGTCCCACCTACCTGACCAGCGCCGATCAAGTCATCAACGAGGCCGTCAAGAACACCTACGCCTTCAGCCGCCTTCTCAAGGAGAAGACCAGCGAGGCCACGGTGCAGGGTGGCAACGAGATTCGCGACGTCATCATGTTCGATGACGCCTCGACCTACGACCACTACCTCCCCAATGACACCTTCTCGTGGCGCAACGCCAACGTCACGGACACCGTCCGTGCGCCGTGGCGCTTCTCGATCGACCACATGGCGTGGACCGATCACGAAGTGGAACTCAACAGCGGCAACGGCTCGACCCGTGATTACGTCAAGGCGCAGTACAAGCGTCTGAAGCGGATCAAGGAACAGCGCATGTGGACGTCGCTGACCAACGGCTTCGAGAACGACCTCTGGGC
>CAZQMB010000033.1:0-9485 GCA_964594365.1 uncultured Conexibacteraceae bacterium | reverse complement strand
CGGCGTCGCGGGACGCCAACAGGAGGTGACTCCCGATCAGGACCGAGAGCATGCAGTCGGCTTTGTAGTTCTCGATGAATCCGATCCCTCCCATGTCCGCTGCCAGGTCGTAGACGCGGTCCACACCATCGGTGGCTTCTCTGCAGCTGTCGAGGAGCGATAGGTCGAGGACCCGACTGTCTGCCCGCTGGTCGATCTGGTGCCAGTCCCCCATCGGTTTCGAGTCGACCGCCCGCACGTTCCACCCGAGATCCCCGAGGGTGCGCGTGAGGTAGCCCCCGATGAACCCTCCCGCGCCGGCGACGAGCGCGGTTCCACCGCCATCCGTCTGCTGCTTATCCCTGCTTGTATCCGTGGCCATGGAAGAGAGAACCATAGGGCCGAATCGGATCGGGGGAGAGCAGGTACCCGCCTGGGAGAGGGTCGATGTGCTCGGGGTAGAGATCGCCTGCGTGGATCAGCCTCGTGTGCTGGAGGCAATCGGTGGCTGGCTCGATTCGGGTCACAGCACCTACCTCTGTCTGACCGGAGTGCACGGTGTGATGGAGGCTCAGGGAGACGAGGCCGTCGCCCGCGCCCTCCGGGGCGCGGGGATGGATCTGCCTGACGGGATGCCGATGGTCTGGGCAGGCAAACGCGCCGGATCCGCAGAGATCGAGCGGGTCTACGGCCCCGACTTGATGTTGGCGGTGTGTGAGCGAGCCGCTCGACACGGTTGGCCGGTCTTCTTCTACGGCGGTCAGTCAGGTGTGGCTGATCTGCTCGCCGATCGCATGACCGGGCGATTCGGGGGGCTCGAGGTGGCCGGTACCCACAGTCCGCCGATGCGAGAGGCGGGTGAGCGCGAGGATCGGGACGTGCTCGAACTGATCTCCACCAGCGGGGCCCGGGTCGTATTCGTCGGCATCTCCACCCCCAAGCAGGAACTCTGGATGGCGAACCATCTCTCGGAGCTCGGCGGGCCGGTAGTCCTGATCGGCGTCGGCGCGGCGTTCGACATCCACGCCGGTCTGAGGAGTGATGCCCCTGGGTGGATCGGGAGGCTCGGACTCCAATGGCTCTACCGCCTGATCCAGGAGCCGCGCAGGTTGTGGAGGCGCTACATGTCGATAATCCCGCGATTCGCGCTCGCGATCATCAGGCAGCCACCCAGATTGATCGGTAGAGGAGTGGAGGACCAGGTCCGGTGAGGGAGAGTCGGCGTATCTTCCTGGCGCTCGCGGGCTGCGATCTGCTCGCCTTGTGCCTCGCCTTCGGCTGCGAGGTACTGGTCAACTTCGTCTCGGACCGCGATCTGATTCCGGTCAAACAGCTGGTCCCTTTCCTCATCCTCTTGCCAGCGTGGTTCGCCGCGGCCCAGGCGGCGGGTCTCTATGCCTTGCCTGCGCGCCGGGTCGACTTCTCATTGGCGGACGAGATCGGTCCCGTCTTCCTGATCAGTACGGCCTGGGTCTGGCTGATCGTGCTCCTCGGCTCTGCGCTCTTTTCCGGGATCACGGAGATCCGCGCCCCGGCGGTGCTCTGGATCTCCGCAGTGGCGCTCGTCTTGTTGGCGAGGGGGATCGGACGGCTCCTGCTCCGCCGAAGCGGTGCGCTCGACCAGCGAGTGCTGGTCTTCGGGGAGGCGGAAGAGGCGGGTTTGATCCTCCGCCGGTTGGACCGTCAGCAGGCGACCGGCCTCGTGCCTGCGGGAGTGCTCTCGCTTGGAAGTGGAGCCGATGAACTCACCCCGATCCAAGACGGACGGGAGCAGGAATCGATCCATTTCGAACGGGCGGCAGGGGAGCGCGACTGGATGGACCTGCTCGATCGGTCGGTCTCTGCCACCGGGGCAGGCCGGGTGATCGTCGCCTCGCGCGGTCTCGACTCCGAGGCCCAGTTGGGACTGATCGATGCGGCGTCTGCCAGAGGCATCGCCATCGATTCGGTCGCGGGCGGTCCGGATACCTTGATCCCGGTCGAGTCGGTCTATCGGCTCGAGGGCCAACCGATCGTCTCGCTGAGGCTCGGCCGCAGCAACTCCGTGGCCCTCGCCATCAAGAGGGTCTTGGATGTCGTCTTTGCCTTTTCCCTGCTGCTGGTTGCCTCCCCTCTGCTGGTCGCCGTCGGTCTCGCCGTGAGGCTCGGATCACCCGGACCGGCGATCTTCCGTCAGCCGCGAGAAGGCAGGGGGGAGAAGAAGTTCGAGATGTTGAAGTTCCGGACCATGACCGAGGGCGCCGAAGCTGGCCACAGGGAACTCGCCGGCGGAAGCGATCGGATCCTGGTCAAGCGTTCAGACGATCCACGGATAACGCCACTCGGGAGGTATCTGCGGCGGTGGTCGGTCGACGAACTCCCCCAGCTCTGGAATGTCCTGCGCGGGGAGATGAGCATCGTCGGGCCGAGGCCGCTACCTCTCGATGAGGCCAGATTGGTCAAGGGCCGGTTCTACGCGCGCTCCGAGATGCGCCCGGGATTGACCGGCCCGTGGCAGGTGTACGGCCGCAGCGACATCCCCCATGAGGACATGCTGAGGCTGGACTACGCCTACGTCACCTCGTGGTCGCTACGAGAGGATCTGCGTCTCCTGATCGGCACGGTCTCGGCCGTCTTCGGCGGCCGAGGCGCTCGTTAGGTCTATCTCAGCGTCGATTCCTCGTACGGCACGCCGAGCCTCTCCGAGCGCGGGTTCAGATCGACCGCCCGCTGATATGAGCTGGCTGCCGCCGCGTCGTCACCCAGCCAGCGCTGGATCCTCGCGAGCAGGTACCAGGTCTGCCAGTTGGTCGACTCGCGCCGCACTGCCTCTCGCGCGGTCTCGAGCGCGGCCCGGTAGTCACCCGCGCTTTCGTAGACGACCGTCTGCGCGATCAGCGGCGAGGCAGCGAAGGGCTCGATCCTGCTGGCCTCGCCCGCCTCGTCGAGCGCGGCTTGCAGGTTCCCCGCTCTCAGCTCCGACGCGCTTCGATCGAGCGATCTCTGCATGGTGAGCGGGATCGAGATCACCGCTGCGGCAATGAGGCCACAGGCTGCGAGCGCGACCCTCCTCGCGATGCCACGCCCCCTCTGCGTCGACTCGGCCGCTGCCTCAGACCCTCCGAGTCGCAGTGTCCCCGCCGCCACCAGCATGAACGCCGCGGTCAGCGCGGTGGTCTCCCAGGCCCAGTCGAATCCCGCTGCCAATGCGAATGCCGCCATCGCACCTGCACTCGCGGCGAAGGCCCCGCGCTCGATCCTCCCGGATCCACCGAACGATCCGCGCACCGCGCGGATCAGGGGAGTGGCGACGAGGGTCAGGGCGAGCAGCAGGCCGATCACTCCGAGCTCCCCGAACGACTCCAGGTACAGCGAGTGGGCGTCTCTCACGTATCCAGGGATGGTTCCGTCCTCGGCCCAGATGAACTCGAAGGTCCCGGGTCCCGCGCCGGTCAGCGGGTTCTCTGCCCCGGCCTCCACCGCCAGACTCCACCACTGGTAGCGCCCGCTGCCGGTGGCGCTGGTGTAGCGGTCTGCGCTGGCCCCGGGGGTATCTGGCTTCTTGAACTCGCTCCAACCGTTCAGCAGAGTCGGGATCGCGAATAGCACCAGAGCTGCTGCGGCAATCGCTGCTGCCGCCTTCAGGATCCTCGCCGTGCCGCGATCGAGTCCGCTGCCGAGGCGTTGTACCCAGGACAGCGCCCCGTAGCGACCGAGCGCCGTCAGCAACCATCCCGACAGCAGGCAGCACAGGAGCAGCACGACGATGATCGACGCAGCCTCCACGCCGCTCGCCCCCCCTTCACTCGCCCCGGGTATCGCCGCCACGACGCCGACTGCGAGCGTCCCGGTGATCAGGCCGATCGAGGCGATCACCGCGACCTGTCTCCTGAGCGGATGCAGTGCGAGCACCACGAGCATCGCCACCAGCGCGCAGCCGATGCCGGTTCGCGAGAGGGTCAGATACGAGGCCAGCACCAGCACAGGTAATGCGGCACAAGCGAGCGCAGCCCATCGCGGCTTACGTGCAACCGCCCCGAGCCCGGTCAACAGCGCACCCCCCATGGCGAACATCTCGGCCAGGCCGTTCCAGTTGCGAAGCGGGTAGCTGAGCCTGACCAGGACCTGTCCGCCGAGATCCTCGGCTGTCCCGTAGTCGGGGAACCAACCCTTTCGCAGTTGGGAGAGGATCCCGATTGCGGCCACTGCGACGATCGCCGCGGCGACCCCCCAGAGCAGCGCCTTCGCATGTCGGGGCGGGGTGGCAAGCACCGCTAGCGCGAGGATCCCACCCAGGGTCAGGACCCGCTCGACCTCGACCATCCCGCGCTCGGCGCTCGGCGACCAGATGATCGCGATCGCCGTCCACGCGGCGAGAGCCGCCATCGCGCCGAGCATGACGAAAGCCGATCTTCCCGGTCTCCCGACGGGAAGCACTCCCAGTACTCCCAGCACTGCGACCGCCCACCACGCAAGCAGGCCGACCTCCGCTCTGGCGGTCAGTTCGTAGCCGCCGCCTCGCATGGAGAGGTAGAACAGCCCGGTCGCTGCGGTCAAACCGGTCAGCAGCGCGGCGTCACTGCCCCGCGGTCGAGCCGCGGCGACCTTTTCGAAACTTTCCTCAGCCTTGGGGGTCATAGTCATCACCTAACCTAATCAGCAAGTCGCAGGCGTGACAGCCTGCTCATCCACCCATGGAACAGACACCTCGAAACCGCGCCTCCGTTCCCACCTTCGTCTTGGTGTCAGCCGCCTGTCTGGTGGCGCTGCTCGGGTCTTGCGCTTTGAGTCTCTCAGGGATGGTGCCCGGATCGATCAGCACCGCCAGGGCCGATGTGATCGACGAGTACGAGGAGCCACCGCCCCCGGTACCCGAACCGCGTCCCGAGCCCAATCCCGGCGGATCGGACAAGCCATCACCGTCGGTGGACTCAGGGTCGGGGTCTGATTCAGGGAGCTCCTACGACTACGGCAGCTCGTACTCGGCTCCGACCGGCGGTGAGAGCAGCGGGAAGAAGGGCAAAGGCAAGCCCGACCGGAAGGACGCCGAGCCGGCTGAGCGGGCTCCCGCTGCGGTCGCAGTGAGGCTGGATCCTCCCTCCGGTGATTCGTCGTTTCTCTCCGCGGCCTTGGGTGGCATGGGCTGGCTCCTGCCCTGCCTGATGCTGATCGTCCTCTTGACCGCTGTGATCGCGAAACGGTTCGACCGGCCCGAGGTCGAAGCACCGCGAGTACCCCGCGCCGGGAAATGACCCGGGCCAAGGCGTTTGCGGTTCCGCTCCGGTACTTGGCGCCTGTCTCCGCGGCGCTCCTTCTGATCTTGGGAATCTGGACCTCGCTTCCTCCCGGATCGGCAGCGGCGGCCGATCGCCCGCCGTACCAACTCGCGCTCTACGACAACGCCGAATTCATGGACCTGGACACTCCCGAGCCACAGCGCGCCTTCTGGCTAGATCGTGCGGACGAGGGCGGGACGGGGTTGATACGCCTCGATCTGATCTGGAGGAATGCCCTGGTGGACGAGTCGGTCGCTCCCACCGCACCTGCCAACCCCGCAGATCCCAACTACGACTTCTCCGCCTACGACGCGGCGGTGCGCGCCGCCAGCCAACGAGGGATGCAGGTCCTGCTCACCATCTGGGGAGCGCCGGAGTTCGCCGAGGGAGCGGGCAGACCTCCCCTCGAGTGTGCCGAGGGCCAGATTCCCCCCGAGTGCGCAGGGAAGGGCACCTGGAAGCCGAGCGCCTCCGCCTTCGCCGATTTCGGCGCGGCGGTTGCGACACGCTACTCGGGTTCGTACACCCCGCCAGGATCAGGGTCGCCTCTCCCGCGAGTCAGATACCTCCAGGCTTGGAACGAACCGAACCTCTTCAGCTTCATGAACCCCCAGCTCAACCCCGACGGATCGCCCTTCGTGGCAGGTCACTACCGCTCGATGCTGAACGCCTTCTACGGTGCGGTGCATGCCGCTCAACCCGGTGCAGTGGTGATCGGACCGGGGACCGCACCGGCGGGACCGGGTACCGATCCCGATCTCGCTCAGGTACGCACCGGTCCGCTCGACTTCATGCGGCAGATGTTCTGCGTTCGCGAGTCCGGCGGGCAGGTGAGAGTCGACTGTTCCTCCAAACCGAAACTCGACGTCTTCGCCCACAACGCCATCCCTTCCGCCAACCGGGACATCGGCGCGCTTCCCTACTACCCGAACTCGGATCTCCGCCCCTCCAACTTCGAGCGCGGAACGCGTCTGCTGAGGGCGATCGAGAGACTCGGCCAAGTCACGCCGTCAGTGTCCGGTGGTCGCTCGATCTGGGCGACCGAGTTCTGGACCGGCAGCAATCCCCCCGATCCGGGGGCACCCAGCCTTCGCAGTCAAGCCGACACGATTCAACGCGCGATGCGGATGCTCTGGCAGAAGGGCGCGGATCTGTTCCTCTACTTCAAGCTCCGCGACCAGGTCCCCTACGACCCGGTGAGCAATCCCGAGGGCTGCACGCGGCAGTGCAACGTCGGTCTCTTCCCCAACACCGCGACCTGGCCGTTCACCGTGGCCGACCAACCACCCAAGCCGGCGATGACCGCGTTCACCTTCCCGTTCACCGTCGAGCGTGCCTCCTCGAATGCCGCTACCGCGTGGTTCAGACCGCCATTGAAGGGCAACGCGCTGATCGAGCAACTGATCAAGGGCAAGTGGACGCGGATTGCGAAGCTCGGGGTCCGGAAGGGTGTGCCAGTCACGGCCAAGCTCTCAATCACAGGGAAGGCCAAGCTTCGTGCGCGAGTGGGCTCACGGACCAGTCTGATCTGGTCGGTTTCGGGAAGCGCCTGACTGAAAGAAGAGTCCCTTGCGCACCGGCTCGGCTGTCCTCTCGAGGCTGGCGCGCTATATTCACAGCACCTCAGGCCCCGCGGCCGGAGGTTTTTTTCGTAAAGAGGTCCAAAATTTCGAACGGGAGTTGAGCGATGGCCGGAGATCAGCGAATAGGTGTGACCCTCGCATGCGAGGAGTGCAAGCGGCGGAATTACGAGACGATCAAGTCGAGGCGCAACTCGCCCGACCGGATCGAGATGCGCAAGTACTGCCGTTGGTGCGGACGCCACACCCCACATAAGGAGACCCGCTAGGGATCTCCGCGTCCAGCGGACCAGTGCATGGCAAAGTCGAGAGCACAGAGAAAGGCCGAGCGCAAGCGGCGTGAGCAGGAGCAGGCTGCCGGCCAGCAGCAGGCAGGCGGCAAGGACGCTGTCGGCTCTGGCGAAGCCGCTGCCGAATCCCGCGCCCAGCACGACACTCAGGTCCCCGTGTCGGGCGACGTCGCCGAAGTGGAAGCCGTGATCGAGACCGGCGCTAACGTCGCCGACTACGGTGAGCACACCAAGGCTGCGGAGGAGGACGTTCCCTCAGGCGAAACCGTTCCCACCGAGAACCCGATCGGCTCATCTACGGCGCCTGCCGTCCCCGGCGTGACGGGAGGAGTAGAGCCCGGCCCGCCCCCGACCACCGAGCCTCCCGCCGCACCCAAGCCCGGCAAGGAGACCCGCCGTCAGCGCAAGCGCCGCGAGGCGAAGGAGCGCGAGGCTGCCGCAGCTGCGACCGAGACGAAGGAGTCACCCAAGAAGGAGAAGGGGAAGAAGGGTGGCCGCAAGGCGAAGCCCCTCCCCGAGACCAAGGCCGAGCCCAAGCAGCGCGGCCGGGTAGTCGCCTTCCTCGTATCCTGCTGGGCAGAGCTGAAACGCGTCCAGTGGCCTGACCGTGACACATTGATTCAGGCCTCCGCGGTGACGATCCTCTTCGTCGCTGCCTGCGCCGCATATCTGGGCGTCCTCGACACAGTCTTCAGTCGCCTCGTCAATCTGATCCTCTAACCGGCGCAACCAACCGCAACCAAGAGAAAGAGACACACCGACAGATGTTCCACTGGTACGTAATCAACACCTACTCAGGCCACGAAAACAAGGTCAAGCAGAACCTCGAGCACCGGATCCACTCGATGGGTCAGAGCGTCAACGTCCGCGACGTGGTGGTACCCACCGAGCAGATCACCGAGGTCAAAGATGGCCAGCAGGTACAGGTGGAGAAGCGCACCATGCCGGGCTACGTCCTGGTGCAGATGCAGATGACCGACGAGTCCTGGGGAGTGGTCAAGAACACGCCGGGCGTCACCGGCTTCGTCGGTTCGCGCACCGACCCGGTGCCGCTGCCGAAGGCCGAGGTGGATCGCATGCTCAACCGTGAGACGGCTGAGCGTCCGCGCACTCAGGCCCAATTCGCCATCGGCGAGTCGGTCAAGGTCATCTCCGGCCCGCTTGCCGACTTCTCGGGTGAGATCGCCGAGATCAACGACGACTCGCAGAAGCTCAAGGTGCTGGTTTCGATCTTCGGCCGGGAGACCCCGGTCGAGGTGAACTACGACCAGGTCAAGAAGATCTAACCTCACCCGAGAGAGGACCACCAGAACCCATGGCACCCAAGAAAGTAATGACCCTGATCAAGTTGCAGATCCCCGCGGGGGCTGCCAATCCGGCTCCGCCGGTCGGGCCCGCCCTGGGACAGCACGGCGTCAACATCATGGAGTTCTGCAAGGCTTTCAACGCCCAGACCCAGCAGGACTCGGGCACGATCATCCCGGTGGAGATCACCGTCTTCGAGGATCGCTCGTTCGAGTTCATCACCAAGACTCCGCCTGCCGCCTTCCTGATCAAGGAGGCCGCCGGACTGCAGAAGGGCTCCGGTGAGCCCCACACCAACAAGGTCGGATCGATCACGGTCGACCAGGCTCGCGAGATCGCCGAGAAGAAGATGCCCGACCTGAACGCCAACGATCTCGACGCCGCAACCAAGATCATCGCCGGCACCGCGCGCTCGATGGGCGTAACGGTGGAAGGACTCGAGTCCTGATGGCGGGCCGCAGCAAGCGTTACCGCGAGGCGGTCGACAAGATCGATCGCGACAAGGCCTACCCGCCCAAGGAGGCGATCCGACTGGTCAAGGAGGGCGCCAAGGCAGGCTTCGACGAGACCATCGAGCTCCACGTGTTGCTCGGTGTGAACGTGCGTCACGCCGAGGAGCAGCTGCGCGGGACCCTCGCGCTTCCCTCAGGCTTGGGCAAGGACGTCTCCGTGTGTGTTTTCGCCGAGGGCGATCAGGCCCGCGATGCCGAGGCAGCAGGTGCGGATCACGTGGGCGGGGCGGATCTCGCGGCCAAGGTGGAAGAGGGCTGGACCGACTTCGATGTGGTGATCTCGACTCCCGCGATGATGCCTCACGTTGGAAAGCTCGGAAAGGTCCTCGGACCCCAGGGCAAGATGCCGAACCCCAAGGTGGGCACCGTCACCGACGAGATCGAGAAGGCCGTCGGCGAGGCAAAGGCCGGCAAGGTCGAGTACCGAACTGACCGTCAATCGATCGTGCACCTCGCGATCGGCAAGGCGAGCTTCACCGAGCAGGCTTTGCTCGACAACTACGCGGCCGTGATCGACGAGATCAACCGCGCCAAGCCGTCGGCCGCCAAGGGCAAGTACTTCGT
>CAZQMB010000032.1:0-10829 GCA_964594365.1 uncultured Conexibacteraceae bacterium | reverse complement strand
GACGCCGTCCAGGTATTCGGTGGCTACGGCTACATCAAGGAGTACCCGGTAGAGAAGCTGATGCGCGATGCGAAGATCATGCAGCTCTACGAAGGAACCTCTCAGATCCAGCGTCTGGTGATCGCCAAGGAGGTCCTGATGGGACGCGGCGTCGACGAGGCTACGTCCTCGAACGGTTCCGCCCCCGAGAAGGAGCCCGCCACCGCCTGATCAGCCTTACTGGCGGAACGTGTTTTTCGGCCCGGTCGCGCTTCGAGCGCGGCCGGGCCTTTTCTTTGCTCGATTCAGTCACTCGTCGTTCAGGCAGGCGGCGGTTTGAGGGTCGCCGATGAGAGCCTCCCCGAGGCAACGAACCCGAGTTTCTCGTAGAGATGCTGAGGCCAGTCATCGGCATCTGCGCACACGTAGAGCAGCTCGTCACCTCGCTGCCTGGACGCTGCGATCGCGGCGATGATCGCCGCAGAGGCGAGCCCTCTACCTCGCGATCGGGTCGTCGTCCCGACATTCTCGACCTGACCCACACCCCCGGGGTGCAGCAGCAGCTGGCAGAACCCGTCGGGGGGTTCACCGGCCGCGAACCAGAGGCCTGCGAGGCCTTCCTGCATTGCATCTTCGGAGCGCAGGAGCTGACGCATCGACTCGGTGGTGTGGTGCGCACCCGCGGCCTCGGTTGCGAGCTCTTCGCGTCCCTCGCGGATCTGATCACCGGTCACTTCGCGACCTTCGAGTGCGGGTCTGCGGTCAGACTCGCCCAGATGCGGCATGTAGACCTCGGCTGAGGGCTCCCACCGGGCGTCGAGGGCTTTCAGTCCCGCTACCAACTCCTCACCCGCCCGGGCGTCGGTGTGGGCGATGTGGACCTGACGGTGCTCCAGGCCCCGAGAGCCGAGTATCTCGTCCCCGAGTTCGATCACCCTCTCGGCGTCGGCGGACGGATCGCATATCGCCAGGAAGTTGGCGCTCCAGACGAGGGGGATCTCGGGATCGACGGCGGCCCAGCCGAAGTCGTGGTCGATCACCTCCGGAGACAGTTTCCTGATCGCGTCGAACTCGACCTCGACGATCCTCTCGAAGACCCCGTCGTGGGTGTCACCTTCGGCCTGCATGCGCGCAAGGCTAGTCGCTAGCCTCCGATTCCGATGTTCGTTTCCAAGGCAGCAGTGATCGGTGGCGGGACCATGGGTGGTGAGATCGCTCAGGTGATCGCTGCGGCGGATATCCCGGTGGTGGTCAAAGACGTCGATCAGCAGTTCGTCGACCACGCGATCGAGAAGGCACGCGAGGTCACCTCCGGTCAGTTGGGCCGCCTCGTGAAGAAGGAGAAGATCTCCCAGGAACAGGCCGATGAGCGCCTCGCCGAGGTCATGGGTCGGATAACCGGCACCGTCACCTACGAAGAGTTGGGCGATGTCGACTTCGTGATCGAGGCTGTTCCGGAGAAGATGGAGATCAAGAAGCAGGTCTTCGCCGAGCTCGACGCCGCCACTCCCGGTCACGCGATCCTCGCCTCCAACACGTCGTCCCTGTCTATCTCCGAGATGGCAACGGCGACGCTCCGTCCCGACAAGGTCGTCGGTTTCCACTTCTTCTATCCGGCATCGGTCCTCCCGCTCGTGGAGGTGATCTCCGGTGCCGAGACCGATCCCGATACGGTCGCCGCTGCCTACAACTTCGCCCAGACCATCCGCAAGCAGCCGATCACCTGCACCGAGGTGCCTGGGTTCGTGGTCAACCGGATCCTGATGTCGGCCGTGGGCGAGGTCTGGCGTGCCCAGGAGCAGGGTGGCCTCTCGGCCAAAGCCGTGGACGAGGCGATCACCGCCCAGAACGCGGCACCCATGGGCCCCTTCTTCCTCTGCGATCTGCTCGGTCTCGACACGGTCTCCCACGTGGCCGAGCACCTCGAGAAGTCCTACGGGGAGAGCTTCTACGTCCATCAGGGCATGCGGCAACTCGTGGCGGACGGCAAGCTGGGCGCGAAGACCGGCGGTGAGGGCTTCTATGCCGACGGCGAGGCCCAGATACCCGGTGAGGTCGAACCCGACGCAGAGGAGATCGCCGAGTTGATGGGCCTGAAGGCGCTGGTCGAGGCTTGCCTCCTGCTCGAGGAGGGGGTGGCCTCCGCCCGTGACATCGATGTCGGGATGATGGCCGGGGCCGGGTTCGACCCCCGCCGGAACCTCTTCCCTCCGTTCTGGAAGGCCGACATGCTCGGCCTCGATGAGGTCCTGACCAAGCTGGAAGCAGCCGAGTCGGACCACGGTGCCCGATTCGCTCCGCCGAGGATCCTCCGGCGCCTCGTATCTCAGGGACGCCTCGGGATGAAATCCGGCCAGGGCTTCTATGCCTACCCGCAGCCGGACGACGGCGACCAGACCGAGACCGTCAAGCTCGAGACCCGCGGCAAGATCGCGATCGCCTGGCTGATGAATCCACCGATGAACGCGATTTCCCCCCAGGTGATCGAGGATCTCGCCGAGGTCTGGAAGAAGGTCGAGGGTTCGCAGGAGATCAGGGCGATGGTTCTCGCTTCTTCGATCCCGCTGGTCTACTCGGCTGGTGCCGACATCAAGGCCTTCACCGAGATGGACGAGACGACCGGCGCGGAGTTGATCTCCAAGGCTCACGGCTTGCTCCGGGAGTTCGGGTTGTCCAGCGTGGCCACGGTAGCCGCGGTCAACGGCCTTGCCTTCGGCGGCGGTTGCGAGATCGCGATGGCCTGCGATTTCCGTATCGCCGCTCGCTCGGCCGTCTTCGGTCAGCCCGAGATCAAACTGGGGATCATCCCGGGCTTCGGAGGCACCCAGCGGCTGCCGCGGCTCGTCGGAAACTCGAAGGCACTGGAGATGAACCTGATCGGCGATGCGATCCTCAGTGATCAGGCAGGGGAGTTGGGCCTCGCCAACCGGGTCGTTCCCGATCACGAACTCTTCGAGACCGCTCTCTCCTGGGCGACCCGACTGGCCGGCCAGGCCCCTCTCGCGCTCGAGCAGATCAAGCGCGTATCGGCCGCAGGCGATCTCGATCAGGGGATCGAGGATGAGAAGGCCGGCTTCGCCGCCGCGTTCCTCTCGGCCGATGCAGAGGAAGGTATCTCTGCTTTCCTCGCCAAGCGCACGCCTTCCTGGCGCGGCGAGTGAATCTGGCCACCTTCCGACCGTGAGCGACGAGGCTCGCAAACTCGGCCAGCTGATCGCCGGCTCCGATTCGGTCGTGGTGCTGACCGGCGCCGGGATCTCGGTTCCCTCGGGCATCCCGGACTTCCGGACACCAGGAACCGGAATCTGGGAGAAGGTGAACCCGATGGAGGTGGCTCACATCGACTCCTTCCGTCGTGACCCGGCACTCTTCTGGTCGTTCTACCGCGAGCGCCTCAATGCTCTCTCGGACATCGCCCCCAACCGCGCACACGAGGTGTTGGTCGAGATGGAGCGCGACGGGCTCATCCGCGCCGTGATCACCCAGAACATCGACACCCTGCACGAGCGTGCGGGCCAACAGGAAGTGATCGAGGTCCACGGCTCGATTCGAACCTCGAGCTGCTCGGCCTGCGGGGCGAAGGTGTTGCTCCAGGACCTCGAGGATCGTTTCGATGAGCAGGGTGTGGCGAGCTGCCCTCTCTGTCTCAGCGCGCTTCGCCCCGACGTGGTCCTCTTCGGTGAGATGCTCCCTCCGGACGAGATGCTCCACGCTACCCAGTTGGCGGCGGCAGCTGATCTGCTCGTTTGTATCGGCTCCTCGCTCGAGGTCCACCCGGTGGCCGGCCTCCCCGAGATCACGCTCGCTGCCGGCGGCAAGGTCGGGATCGTGACCCAGGGACCGACGCCCTACGACGAAGTCGCCGAGGTCGTCTGCTCAGGAGATGTGGTCGCCGAACTCGAGGCCGCGCTCGCTTCGAGCGGGACCTGATCTCCTCGATCCGTTACGCGAGAGTCGAGCGCTGAAACGGGTCAGTCTGCGGTGTCGCGGCGCCCACGTGACTTCTTGGGCTTCGACTTGGCCTTCGCCTTGGCGCCCGAGGTGATCTTGGGGTTGTCGATCTCGGCTATCCGCTGGATCAGCCGTTCCCACTGTTCGGGCTTCAGGACCTGGGCGAGCCGGGCCAGTTGCGCATCGTTGGTGTAGGGCGGCGAGAAGCCGAGGTGGATGTGATCAGCGTGGTCGGCCATCGCGAAGGTCGCTCCGCCGAGGGACATCAGCGTGATGATCTGGTCGGCTGCCATCGTCCCCTGCAGCTTCATCAGGTCGCGCACCACCATCTCGGTCAGCGATCCACGTCCTTGGTTCCCGAGGATCGATACCCCGTTGATCGCAGCGATGTCCACCGCGTTGCCGGATGAGTGAGCACTGACGTTGCCAGAGCTCGTGTAGTAGCTGTGACCGCATTTGAGCGAGGTGATGGTGAGCCGGTAGCCGCGCTCCGATAGGTAGGCGAGCGACGCCAGCACGCGCCGGTTGATCTGGCCGGAGCGGATGTCCAGCTGTCCGCACTCGTAGATCTCCAACTTGGGGTCGGCCAGCACTCTGCGCTCGAGCATCGGCTTGCTCATCAGCAGGATCTGTCCGATCGATGCGCCGTTGCCGAAGGGTGTCTTTCCGGTAGCGCGGTAGATCGCGGTCGACTCGAGCAGCTTCCAGCCATCGAGGATCGGCTTCGGATCGATGTTCGGCGCGCCACGCCCGGCAGGCTTGATCGAGAAGTGGATATGCGGGGCAGCCGAATCGCCGATCCGGCCGAGCACCGTGCCGCCGGTCACCTGCGAGCCGACCTCGAGCGGACGCATCTCCATGGTGCGCCGGTCGAACCGGAGGATCGTCCCGAAGTAGTCCCTGAGCGCCGAGTCGGGAACACCTGCAGCAGCCGTGGTCCGGCCGCTGCCGAGCAGCTCCTCGGCCGCCTGGGTCGCCTCCTCGGTCGAGAGCTGTCTCTCGATCTCCGTCTCCTCTTCGCGGGCGCTGCCCTGGAGCTCGGTCCCGGGCGGTACCGCCTCATCGCTGGTGTTGTCTCCGGCGCTCGCAGCCCGCTCGGGCTTCGGGTCGGCCTCCGGATCCGCCTCGTCGCTTCCCCTCTTGCCGAATCGCTCTCTGGGGGCTGGGTAGGTGGCCTCGACGGAGCCGAGATCCGCGTAGGTGTAGCGGTTGCCGTAGGCGTCCTGGAGGACTATGTAGTTGCCGAGCTTCTTGCTCTTGCCGATCTCGCGGATCACTCCATCGTTGACTGCGACGACGGGAGCATCAACCCTCGAGTAGACGTTGATACCTCTGCGGGTCGGGGAACTGGAGACCACGTCGGCGGCATTGCCGGGCTCGACCCGGTTGGTCTTCGAACGGCGGAGGGCATCGCGCTCCGAGATGTCGTCGGCGTAGCGCGAGTTGGCGGCTACCGGGAAGTGCGCTCCCTCGGTCAGACCGGTCAGTGATCCGATCAGGTCGTCAGGGAGCTTCGCGTACTGGTTGGCGTAGAGGATTACCTCGTCCACGTACCAGTCGGCGTGGTTGTAGGCGAAGATCGCTCCGCGGAGATCGTCCTCGGCTCCCGCTGCCTTCAGGTACCTGCCCGCCGCGCAGATCGCGTCGACCGGGTTGTAGGGGTCCTTCTTGCCGTCTTCGTTCGCATCGACTCCGTATGCCTCCCAAGTCGAGGGCATGAACTGCATCCAGCCGGTCGCTCCTGCCGAGGAGACGTTCAGGTTGGTGCCGAATCCGGTTTCGATCTTGTTGATCGACGCGAGGATCTGCCACGGCACTCCGTACTCGGTTCCGCAGGCCTGGTAGATCGGCAGCAGGAAAGGCGGTATCTCGAACTGGTCGATCACGATGTTCGGGACGCCGATCGGCGCTGCTCCGTAGGGCGCGATGGTCAGGGTCGGATCGCGACGGGAGGGCGCGCCATCGCTCCCTCGCGGCGCCCGACCCTCGATCTTGTCGAGTTCCGCCTTGGCGATTTCCTCGCCCTTGTCGGACTTCGGTCCCAGCTCGTCGAAGATGCCTCCGCTCGGACCGTTTGCGGGACCCTGAGCAGGCTTGCCGGCGTTCGGCTTGGCACCTGGCTTCTGGGGCTTGCGCTTGCCCTCGAGGTTGTCGAGCGCGTCCTTACAGTCGGGATCTTCGAGATCGAACACCTCGTCGCGGTCGTTGTCGATCAGGTCGGCGCACTGGGGCAGCGCTCCGGCAGGTGCCTCGACGGAAACCCCCGTATCGGTGAACTCGCCCGAGCTGGCGGTACCCACAGCGACCACGGCGAACACGGCGCCGATCGCTGCGATCAGTTGGATTTTCCGACTCACCTTCACCGCTGGATCAGACTCTCTTCCCTGTTTTCGCGTTCAAAGTGATCCCGATTGCTCTGTGCGTGCCCGCTCTCCTCACAGGACGCTCTCGGGGAGTATATGCCTGCGGGAGATTGGCAACGCCGCCGGTCTTGCGGGTTAACCGCGCGTGAACGAAGCGGGTCCTTTTCTTTCGGCCTCGGGTAGCGCATCGCGCTAAGGTCCCGCATGCAAGTGACTCCTGAACAGAGCGACAACCTGAAGGACCGGATCTCCTCGCGTGGGGAGGAGGCCTTGGGCGAGGTAGCCCAGGCCCTGTTGGAGAACCCGGTCTTCAGCCAGATCCTCCAGTCGGCGTTCGGCGCCCGCGAGGCAGCCGGTCAAGTCACCGCGCAGGCAATGCGCAACGTCGGTTTCGCGACCCAGGCGGATCTCGAACGTCTCGAGCGTAGGGTGAGGGGGATCTCCGACCGGCTCGAGGCCGTCGAGGATCGGTTGGATGCCTTGGGCAAGTCGTCCGTCGACTCGAAGGCCAGCACCTCTGCGACCAAGGCGAAGTCGACCAAGTCCAAGTCGACCAAGGCCAAGTCGGCGAAGCCCAAGTCTTCCTGACCGGCCGAGCTCGCGGCTGAACCTCTACCTCTAGTCGAGGTTCAGGTAAGGGTTGCGAGAGCCGTAGTCACCGCCTTGCCGATCCGGACCGCCCCGGTCATCACCTGATCGTCGTCCAGCGCCGTCCCTCCGTCGGCCGACTCGACCACCAGGTCGACACAGCCCACCGCTATCCCGACCCGCTGGCCCACTGCCACCAGGGCAGCGATCTGCAGGTCGGCTGCCGTCGCCCCCCGACCGACCGGCGGAGCGTTCTCGATCGATCCACCCGGGGTGAGCGGATCTTCTCCGGCGATCGTCGCTGGCGCTCCCACCCCGGATCCGATCAGCGCGGCGGTCAGCCCCGGGTCGGGGTCGAGGACCTCACCGGCTCCGCCGGCCGTGAGCCCCGCGCTGACTCCATCCAGGGCGAGGACCCGCTCGGCGATCAGCACATCCCCGACCCGGGGAGCGCGAGCGCAATCGTCATCTCCAACCCGGACACCCTCTCCCGGTGGCTCGAGCGCCCGACAGGTGCCGATGCGAACAGCGCGCTCGACTCCGAGTCCCGCCAACTCGGCCAGCACCACGGCTCCGCTCGCGGCACCGATCCCGGTGCTCTGGATGGTCAGACCGCCGCCGTCCGGCGTCCGACCGGTGTAGCCCCAGAGGCCTCTTGCGTGGTTCGACATCAACGGGTCGACCAGCAACTCCTGAGCGAGCGTCAGTGCTCTGGCCGGATCTCCGGGGAGCAGCGCATCGGACTCCATCGGGGCTTTCGGGTTTGGACGAAGGTGCTTCCTCCCCGCGTCGTCTTTGCTTCCGAGAGTCAAGATTTGCCCATTCTATGCGGCCTGATACGTCACCACTTTCGGTAGACTGGCGAGGCAACAGGGAAATGTTTTTGTTCCAGATCACCGCAACGTTCTGCTTTCGCGGTGGTTTGACCAGATAAGGGATCGCGCAGCGGCTCGAGTCGTTGCCGGAGAGAAAGGGAGAGGAACCTACATGACATCCAGCGCCACCCCCAGCAAGTCGATCACGGGAAGGCTTCTGATTCTGGGCATCGCCGCAGCGGCTTTGTTCGGATTCGTCGCCTCCGACATTGCCTCGGCCAAGACGATCACCGTCTGTAAGCCGGGCTGCAAGGTCAGGACGATCACCGCCGCCGTCAAGCAGGCACGTAAGGGCGACACAATCAAGGTCAAGCCGGGCGTCTACGCCGAGAGCGTCTTCATCAAGGGCTCTCGCTACGACAACCTGAAGATCTTCGGCACCACCGCCAACAGGAAGAAGATGCCGTTGCTGACCGGTACCCGTGCACGCCCGCAGACCGACTTCGGCATCCTCGCCCAGGGGGTGGACGGTTTCCAGCTCAAGAACCTGCGCGGAGCCAACTACACAGGCACCGCGTTCTTCGTGCGTGGTGACTACGGCGACTCGGGCCCCGCCGAGCCGTGCAAGGGCTACAAGTTCAGCAACCTGGTCGCCTACAACAACGTCAAGTACGGCCTCTACGCGCGTAACTGCATCGGCGGTCAGATGACCCGTTCCGAGGCGTACATCAACGGCGATGCGGGTGTCTACATCGGCGAGACGCCAGAGCAGGTGGATCCGGTCTGGACCGATCTCTCCTACCTGAAGATGCACAAGAACGTCCTCGGCTACTCCGGGACCAACTCCAGGTACGTGGACATCAACAACTCGCAGTTCTTCAACAACGGCGCTGGCATCGTGCCGAACACGCTCGACTCCGAGGGCTTCGAGCCAACCGCCAACGGGAAGATCCGTGACACCGAGGTGTTCTGGAACAACTTCAACCACTACGCGAGCTGCGCGGGCTCCAAGACCGGCAACACGCCGGCCTGCTCACCGATTCCGCGTAGCTGGGTGGGGAATCTCGGCGCCACGGCGTTCGGGGTTCTGTACTACCCGACCGGCATCGGCATCCTCCTCCACGGAGCGACGGGCTGGGAGATCACTGACAACGAGATCTTCGGCAACAACCTGTGGGGAGTCGGCATCGTTTCGGATCCATTCAACACCGATAACGACGCGTTGAGCAAGGACAATCAGGTCAAGGACAACTCGATGGGCCGAAGCGGCGTCGACACGAACGGCTTCGACCTTTACTGGGACTACGGCGGGGAGAACAACTGCTTCCAGAACAACGGCGGTTCCGTCACCAGCCAGAACGTGTCATCCAGTCCCTCGCTCTCCAACGGCGACCTCTATCCGACCTGTCCCGGCACCACCGGAACCGGCAATGCAGCGAACGGCGGCCAGTTCGGGTTCTTGGTCGACGTGGTTACCGGAGGAGGCCAGTTCGGATCCAACTTCCAGCCGCCGGATCCCGAGAAGATCCAGTGCTTCTGGGAGCGCGACGCGGCTGACCCGCATGCTGCGTATCCGGGCTACGCCTACTTCCGCGTGACCAAGGCGATCACCTGTTCCTGATGCCGCAGGCGTTCGCTCGACACCACCGCATTCGACTGGCGACTCTCGCCGCGGCCACCCTGGTGGCCGCGGCGGGGCTCGCGGTCATGTTGGTCGAGCGCGGTCAGGCGAGGGTCGCAACCTCTTCTTCGACCAAGTTGGTCAAGACCTACGACAACTACTACTTGCCCAACTCGCTCACCATCAAGGTCGGCGATCGGGTCAAGTTCCGCAGCTGGAGCCCCTTCGGTGGTTCTGACTTCACGGGTGGCCCCGGCTTCACCGACCTCCATGACGCGGTGTTGATCAAGCCGTACCCGAAGGGGGTCACCGTAAAGGGCTTCCGCTCCGGACCTCCGCCCGGAACCACCAACCTCAACTGGACCGTCCGCTTCACCAAGCCCGGCGCCTACATCTTCAACTGCACGAATCACAGCACCGAGATGCGGGCCACGATCAGGGTCCGCAGGTAAGGAGGACCGGCCGGTGTTCGGTCGAGAGCCACACGGAAGACGCGAGTTCCTCGAGGCCTCGGCCGGGGTGCTGATCTGCACCCTCGCAGGCCAGCAGGTCTTCAGCGGCGAAGAGGCGGACCTGGCCAAACTGACCGAGGGAGTGGAGGTTCCGCCCAAGGTCGCTGCTGCAAAGGGCGCGCAGCCCGACAAGCGCATCGCCGGCGAACCCGGTGCCGGGAACACGGTCGAGTATTGGATCCAGGCCGAGCCCACCGCGTGGAGCATCGTCCCCACCGGCCGCGACGAGATGATGAACCGCAAGATCCGCACCCGCTACAAGTTCACGGCCTGGACCTACCGACCCTACTCCCGCGATTTCGGCTCACCGTTGGCTGCGGGCTCCATTCCGGGCCCTCTGCTGGAGGTAGAGGAGGGTCAGACCCTCGTGGTGAACTTCCGCAACCGCACCAGCGCACCGGTCACCATGCATCCGCACGGCATCCACTACGCCGAGGAGATGGACGGTGCCTACAAGGGGGCCTTCACCGACCCCGGAGGATTCGTCCAGCCCGGGCAGGAGTTCCAGTACCGCTGGTTTGCGCAGGAGGGAACCGCCGGTGCCTGGACCTACCACGACCACGGCCCGATGGACCCGATCCCCCTCTACAAGGGGCTGTTCGGCCCTCTGATCATCAGGCCGTCAGGTGGGACTCCACCCGACCAGGACTTCTTCCTCTTCTTCCACGATCTCCAGCCGGTCGCTACCGGTCTGGCCAAGGCCTACTCGTCGGTCAACGGCCGTGCCTACGCCGGTAATACCCCGACCCTTCGCGCCTCTGTCGGCGATGAGGTCGCCTTCCACATCTACGGCATGGACAACAACTTCCACACCTTCCACCTGCACGGACACCGCTGGGAGGATCCTGGTACCGGCCAGATCATCGACAACAAGACCTTCGGGCCGGGCGACTCCTACAACTTCACCTTCACCGAGGACAACCCGGGTCGCTGGTTCTACCACTGCCACGTTTTCTCCCACCTTCACATGGGGATGAACGGGTGGTACATCGTCACCTGA
>CAZQMB010000031.1:0-11060 GCA_964594365.1 uncultured Conexibacteraceae bacterium | reverse complement strand
GCCTCCCTACTCCTTCCGCGCCTTCCAGTACCTCTGCAGCTCGCGGCCTTCGGGAATGGTGGTCGAGCAGTCGCCCTCGACCCGTTCGTAGACGCCGGGAAGCGTCAACGTCCAGCGGCCGCCGTCGATCTCTTCGATCAACTTCTCGCGCTGCAGCTGGAGCAGCGCTGTGCGGACCTTCCTGGTGGTGGCGTCTTCCCGTTCGGCGGCTATCTCCTCGGGCGTGACACCGGGCTTTGCCTCGACGCACCTGAGGATCTGGATCTCGAACCTGCGGCGGTTCCTGCCCCGCTCCTTGCAGCCCCAGCAGTCACCGTGGCCGGCGAAGTAGGGCGTGTGCCACCACTTGCCGTCACGCAAGTCGTAGTGGTCGCTGATCGGGCGACGTTTCTTCCCGTATCCGCAGTTGCGGCAGACGATTCCGTCGCACAGGCACAGCGACTTCCTGCTGCCCGACCAGCCACGCGGCTCACCGCAGCGTTTACAGACCCTCAGCCCACTCGGCAGGCTTTCCGATTCGACAGCGCTCATGCTGCCTCTCCTCGACGCTCTTCATCCGGGTCGAACAGACGAAGATTTCCCTTCGCCCTCTCCACAGAGGGTGCTATTCGCTCGTCACCGCGCGGGTCATCGGATCTTCCGGCGGGAGTGAAATCGCTCTCATCGAACCGTGCACTCTCACGGCCTCCGAGTACCGCCGCCCTCGGGGAATACGGGTACGGAATCCGTTTCCGGTGCACCACCTTGCGCTCCTCGAGAGCGCAAAGAGCCGTGCGCACCCTAGGAAACGGCCAGTCGAGAACAGACGCTAGTCGTGCCACGGTGGCGACTTCCTTGCGCCTCAGCACCAGATGGACCGCGCCGACCACCTTCGCCACATCGGGGCGATCCGATCGCCTGTTCATCTCGATGAATCCAGCCTCACCGAACCGCTCGAGATCCTCGTCGATCCCGGCACGTAGTCTCCATATCTCTATCCCGGGCTCACGAAACCTCGGACGCCGCATCATCTGGCCTCCCCCGACCCGGGAGCATCGCCGTCCTCGTCCAGCCCTTCGGAGCGCAATCGCTTGATCTCCTCGACTACCAGGGTCAGAGGCAGGGTAGCCATCTTCTCCCACGCCTCCTGGCGATACAGCCTCTCCGCATCGTCTTTCGGCTCCTCGACCGGTGGCCGCTTCTTGGCGTTGTCGACGGACCGCTCCAGGATCTTCAACGCCTCCTCAGCTTCCTCGTTGGATGGCTTGGTGAGACTGCGAATCTGGTGAGCCTCTCGTAACGCATCAGGGTGGGCCAGCACCGCGCGCGCGGTGGCAGTCACGAGCTCCTGGAACCCGCTTTCCAGAATCGCGCTCGAGGCCAGCGCGGGTTTTCCGAAAGTCCGCGTGTGGTGAACAGAGTTCATCACCTCGATGGCCTCGTTGATGCTGAGGCTGGTCTCCACCACCGCCTGACCCCGATCCTCGGAGCGCCTCATACCTTCCTCCCGTTCTTGGGGAAGAAGTCCATCGTGTGGAGCTGGGTTCGCTCATGCGATGCCATCAGCTCCGCCGGGTCCTCGCAGGCGGCGTCGTAGATGCCGTGCTCCAACTTGTTGACCGCCATCTGCACATGCGGATCGCGCTCGGCTGCCTTGACGACCGCGCTCAGCAGGTAGAGCGCCTCGTCGATAGTGAACTCGGGGGTGACTTTTGCCATATGGACTCCTCCAACTCGGGGTTTTCGACCGGGCATCAACGCATGCCCGGTAGGGTCGATTGTCTTGCTCCTCTTGCGGCTCGACCCTCTCCCGGCGGCCCGTGATTTGCTGGTCAAAACGCGGCCTGTCGCGGTGAAATCAAGCTCTGCAGATGGTTAGTCGGTCGAACCTGCAGGTTCCTGACAGACCCGACGAACTTTTCCACCTGCCTACATTCTCGACCCGCTGTCAAGGCCCAGTGTCAGGAACCGGATGCGTAGGCAGCGAGCGCCTCGTACTTCGGCGAAGCGGAGAGTGGCAGATCGTCCGGCGACCGCACCGCTCCCCATGAGCCGTACCTTCCCCACGGACCCGAATCCGTGAAGTGCACGAACAGCGCGTTACCCGTGAGCGCCTTCCACCGTGCGAGATAGCGGGAGTAGAGGTCACCCATTCGGGCGTCACCGTTGGCGGCAACGAAGAGATCGGTGAGCGACTCGTTCGACGTATCCCCCGCCAGGTGCTGGCCTCCCTCGTAGGCTACGAGCCGCTCGTCGAACCGCTCGGCGAGGGCCAAGTGGTCTTCCACCCACGCCGACACCTCCTCCTCCAATGCGGTGTCGAGCGAGGAGAAGAGATCACCCAGGCTCATCTCGGCGATGGCAGAGGCCTCGCCGGGATCGAACGGATTCGCTCCCGGTACTCCTACGTATGGCGCAATCGCAACCTCGTCCACACGCTGCGCCGTGCCCTCGAAGGCCAGTCGCTGCTCCGCCACCCACGAGTTGGCGGCCTGGCCTGCCATCACGCGGATGAAGCGGCGCTTGCCGAACACTCCGCGGATTACCCCCATCGCACGCCTGTGCCTGCGCGCCACCTCCTGCTGCAGTCCGAGGAACGAATCCCCCGCTCCCAGCCCGTGCTCCTCACCGTCTGTGGTGAGCTCCTGGAACTGGAGGAAGGTGGGATTCCAGGTCTCGTTGGAGAACTCGTAGCGCGGGACCAGACCCTTGCGCAGCCGTTTGGCAACCACCCGCGCGTGGCAACGCAGCCAACCGTCGGTTGCATCGTGCGGGATGGTGAACCAAGGATCTACCCCCAAGCGGTTGGCCAGCGCGACCATGGTCTCGACGCTCACCCCTTTGCGGGTGCCCTCCGAGTAGTAACCGCGGCGAGTGCGGTTGGTGCAGGTGAAACGTCGGTTGACCTGCTCGTAAGTCGCGTTGGTGCGTTGCCAGTCCATGAAGCGCAGGGCTGAGTAGGGCTCAAGCGAGTCGAGGTAGGCCGACCTGAATCCCCCGGGTGTCCGTGCCCCCGGAACCACCACGCGAATCGCCCGAACCGGATCGGCGCGCCGGGTGGAAAGCAGATCGAGCAGGACGATGCTCGATCCATCGAGATCGACGAATCCGCTTCCGTCGCGTCCCGAGAAAGTCTTGCCGGCGATCATGAATCTGCCGCTACCGCGCCAACTGACCCTGTACCTGCCCGCCGGATAGGAGAGCTCAGCCAGCGGCAAGGTGGCGTACTGCCCATCGAGCAGACGCACTGGCCAGCCGTCGGATCGCAGCTTCAGCGGCTCGCCCTCACCCCACCCTCGGCCCTCTCCTTGGGCGATCCAATCTCCCGACTGGCGGACGAGATCGTTGAACGGAACCGTCCCCTGGTAGTAGGAGACCTCGCCGAGGTTGGTCCCGAGACGACCCGGGGTGGCATCTGCGGCAGGCACGACGAGGGCCATGAGACCCAGCGTCAGGGTCGCGGCGCGCCCGACCGCCCTCGCAGCCGTCTTCACTGAGCCGCTCAGGGAACGTTCGGGGTGCGTTCGCAATCGTTCGCGATGTCCGGTGAATCCGGCCCGCCATCGCAGAGATCGAACAGCGGTCCGCCGTACATCGTGTCCACCCCAGAGCCGGCGTAGATCTTGTCGCGACCGCCGCCGGTATCGCCTGGGAGAGCGTGGTCGCCCCGAACCAGATCGGCTCCACCCCGCGAGCGGATCAGATCGGCGGCGCTGCCCGTGGCAACCCCTCCGCTCGAGAGACTGTCTCCGTAGATGATGTCGGAACCGTTGCCGGAAATGATCAGATCGGGGGCGCTGCCAGCGGCGGTGCCGGAACCCGTGAAGGCATCGGCGTAGATGATGTTCCCGCTGGTGCCTGCCAGTTCGATCTCGTCCCTTGCCGAACCCGTTGCGCCAACGCTGGCATACACGTCGGCGAAGAGAACGATCGTTGACCCGTTGCTCAGACCGGAGATCGAATCCTTCCCGGACCTCCGTGAGGTTCCTCCGCTCGAGTACGCATCCGCAAACACCGTCGAGCTACCCCGCACGTTGATCACATCGTCTCCTCCGCCCACGGCGTTCCCGGTACCTGAGGCCCGGGCATCCGCGAACAGCGTGGAGCCGATCGAGCCCCCGCGGATGCGGTCGTCACCTCCACCGCTTGCCTGTCCGGATCCGCCCGAGGCCGCGTCTCCGGAGATCACCCCCGTCTCGCGCATCGTGACGACATCGTTGGCGCCACCGGATGCCGCGGCACCGCTGGAGTAGCCATCGGCGTAGATAGCCCCCGACCCTACGCCGAGGATCAGGTCGCGCCCCGCGCCGACAGTTGCCCCTGACGAGTAGCCATCACCGAACACAGCACCTCCTCCGCCACCGCTTCTGAGGACGTCCTTCCCGCCGCCCCTCGAGGGACCGCTGCCCCCGTTGTAACCGTCGAGGAACACTGTTACCGCGCCATCGTTCTTCGGCCTCAGGACTTGATCGTTACCCAGTCCAACCACCGGGCTCGACCCACCGCCATAGTTGTCGGCGAATACGGTGATGTTGCCGGTGCCAGCCGCCTGGCGGAAGATGTCGTTTCCGTTCTTGCCGGAAGCGACGCCGCCGCTGGAGTATGCGTCCAGAAACAGTGTCTGTGAAACGTTGCCGTTGGTAGCGGTGACCACGTCTGGTGCGTTCCCTCGAGCGGTCGCGCCGTTTGCGTCGGCGAACACGGTGCCGCTGTTCTTGAGCAGTATCCGATCCGCCGAAGCGCCCGATGCGACACCGTTCGGGGAGTAGGCATCGGCGAAGATAGTGGCCCCTCCGGTGAACGTGATCTCGTCCGCGCCGCTCCCCTTGGCGGTGCCTGAGCTGAGCGCATAGGAATCCGCGAACACGACTCCACCGCCGGAGCGGATGATGTCGCGGGCACCGCCGGTAGCGCCCGCCGTTCCCAGGGCATCTCCGTAGACGACCGAACTCTCGCTGGCCGAGATTCGGTCGGTGGCGGCACCGATCGCCTTCGCACCATTGGCAGCGCTGTCTGCGTAGACGGATCCTCCGCCCGGTCCGAGGGTGATCTTGTCGGCAGCAGCGCCGATAGCGTTTTGGCCGACCACCTGGTGGTCCCCGCGCAGGAGGTCCGAGACAGGGGACCCGCCCTCGCTGCCACCGAGGAGGATGTCGCGACCCGCGCGAGTCTGCACCGGGCCTGGGGGGAGCGTCTCGTGCATGTCGCCGGTCAAATCGTCAACTCCGGCCCCACCGTCGAGGTAGTCGTTGCCTTGCTGGCCGATCAACGTGTCATCTCCCTCTCCACCGAAGACTCGATCGCTTCCGGGGCCAGCGCAGACCTTGTCTCCGCCACCGAGCCCTCTGATCACATCGGAGCCGCCGCGGGCGACGATCACATCCACCCCCGCGGTGCCGTTGATCGTCTGAGAGGCGTTGGTGCCTACGATCGTCGCGGCTACGCCGTCGCATTCCACAGCGGCGTGAGCAGGAGCGGCGGTTAGACCCAGACAGGTGAGAGCAGCGGCCAGAGCTGCGCCGAGAATTCCGTTGCGCCTGTCAAACTTGGTGATCTCGGTCATCTCGTCCGCTCCTCGCATTGGTGTTGATCAGGGAATCCTGATCCTTATTTCACAGGCTGTCTGCGTGTCAGGACTGCCGGTGCCTCCGTCACAGAGGTCGCGCAGCGGGCCTCCGTCGAGGAAGTCGATTCCCGCCTCGCCGTAGATCTTGTCCCTGCCAGCGCCTGAATCAGCGGCGCCGGGGTGGTCACCCAGCAGGTCATCGTCTCCTGGACCTCCTCTGATCAGATCAGATCCGCTGCCGGTGGCAATCCCGAGATCCGAGAACGAATCACCCGACACGAAGTCCGGACCTCCCCCGGTCAGGACCGTGTCCGACCCCGAGAGCAGCGCATTGCCGTTGATTGCGAGAGAGTCGGCGTACACCTTGTCGCGCGTTCCGCCTCCCCGGATGAAGTCACGTCCGCCACCACGAGCGGTGCCGCCGGCCCGTGAATCGCCTATTACCTGTCGGTCACCTGCCGGCGTGCCTCCCACCGCGATCCTGTCCTTGCCGCCTCCGGTCGCATCGCCTTGCTCGGCCAACGAGTCTCCCACTACCTCTCCTCCGCTCATCGCCCGGATCGAATCGCTGCCTCCACCGCGTGCGGTTCCGCCAACTTGTGTGGCCGCACTGTCGCCTACCGCACGACCCGTACCGCCCATCGAAATCCGGTCCTGCCCGCCTCCAGTTGCATTCGTGGCCCCGAGCGAATCACCGAAGACATCGGGTGTGAGTCCTGCAGCAACTGCCGTGAGCCTGTCCCTGCCTCCTCCTGAGGCAGTTCCGCCCTCTCCCAGAGAATCGCCGACGATGAATTGATCCACTCTCATTCGGATCACGTCCCTGCCGAAGCCCGACGCTGCCGCACGGCCAGCCGAGTCGCCGACCGCAATCACTGCACCGCCGGACCCGATCCCGCCGACGATCTCGTCTGCGCCGCCTCCAAATGCCGAAGAATCGTCTCCGAGCGTGGCCGCCGAATCACCTACCAAGGCAGTCACGCCAGCAGACGCGCCCATCTCGATTCTGTCGGCGCCTCCTCCTCGAGCCTCGCTGCCCCCTGAGGACATGCTGTCCCCCACTACGAAAGTCGCGACACCGGAGGCGAGCACGATCCGATCGGCCGCCCCACCACGGACCACCGTGTTAGCACCCTGGATGAAGTTGTCTCCAACGCTCAACGTCATTGATCCGCCAGTCGTGCCCGGAAAGAGGCGGTCTTTTCCTGGTGTGCGATTCTCGAGCCCGCCCGACGTCTCTGCGAAGTCCCCGATCACGATGCTGCCGCCGTCTCCGCCTCTGAGGATGTCGTTGCCACCCTCGCCGATCAGATACTCGTCACCGGATTCGCCGTTCAGTTTGTCGTTGCCTCCACCACCGCAGATCGTGTCCGTGCCTCCGCCACCATTGACCGTGTCAGCGCCACCGAGTGCCTGGATCACGTCGTCGCCTGCGGTGCCGATGATCGTCTCACCCGCCGCGGTGCCACTTATGGTCGCTGCGACTCCGAGGCAGGAAGCGACTATGCGCGGCCGCGGACCGTCGCCAGCTGGATATACGGGATGGGTGTTCGCGCGTACCTCGGCAGCCAAGTCGATACCTCGATCGAGGAAACGCCGCTCGCTGTCGGAAACCTCAGCCCCTGCACCCGATGCGACCGCCAGGCACCCTGCAGCCACGATCACCGCAAGCCCTGCCGTTTTGCGCCCGCTCCCTGAGTGCATGGTCAAAGAGAGTAACCGCAATTGCCACTGGAAGTAGCGGTTTTGTCCGGCCTTTCACACCTTCGGCCAACCTTGGCTTGCGGACCTCGCCTTCCAGCCACTGCGATACTCCCGCCCCATGGCACGCAGGCGGGGCTCGGCAAACACGGATGTCGCGACAGCGGGCACGGCGCCTGCCTACAAGGACCCGCGGGTGAGTCCGTACGAGCTCTTCTACGACCTCGTCTTCGCAGCGGCGGTGCTTGGAATCTCGCTCGACTACAGCAAGACGGCAGGGTTCACCTCGCTCGCGCTGGTAACCGGCGCCTTCGTCTTCATCTGGTGGGTCTGGCAGGAGACGGTGCTGTTCACCAACCGGTACGGAGACCCGCTCCGCCCGATCGACTGGAGCAAGAAGCGGCGGGCGGTCGTGCGAGCGCTGGTCATCCGCTGGGCCTGCCTGCTCCAGATGATCGCGGTGGTCGGAATCGCGCTCTTCGATCCGAAAGATCTCGGCATGGAGGGTTTTCAGATCAGCTTCCCCGTTGCCTGTGCCTTCGCTCTGTCGATGCTGATGCTGATGCGAGAGCTGGGCGCCTATCAGCACCCGAGTCTTCGCTCCTATACCCGGAGACATCGCCCGTGGACGATCGTCGCAATCGTCTTCTTCCTGCTCAGCGAGTGGTTCGGCCTCCCCGCAAGCAGGGTCTTCTGGACCGCAGCCCTGGCAGCAGTGGTGATCCCGGGAATCGTGCTGATCGCCCGCGATCGCATACTCTCGAGCGCCGGTCAGGCAAAACACCTCTCGGAGCGGCTGATGTTGTTCGTGCTGATCATCAGCGGGGACTTCTTCCTCAAGGCGATCGTCTATCTGCACGCGGGGGACTCGGCCGATTTCAACCTGCTGCAGTTGATCTTCGTCAGCTTCATCGTCTTCTCGATCTTCCGCCTCTATATGGCCAGGGTCGGCAGCCACACCGCGCCCCGGGATCGCAACGGCCTTCTCTCCTGGCTCCTTCTCCACCTGCTGCTGAACTTCGCGATCCTCGTCTCTGCCACGGGGATGATCCAGTACGTGACCCCATATGTAGGGACGATCGACGTGACGGTGAACCTCCTGGTTGCGGGAGGCACGATCGCGCTCTCCCTCCTCTGCTTCGCAGCCCTCGATCTGATCGGCGGCGGCGAAAGGGTGAGGACCCGGGCGTTGAATCTGGTCGGGATTGCACTGCTCATCGGTGTCGCGGCCGTGATCGTCGCGTTCGCCACGCCCACCGATTGGAGGATCGGCATGGGCACGATCGCACTCATCCTCGTCGCCTACACCACGGGCACGACCATCCAGGACACCCGCCTGGCCGCAGCTCTGGCCGCGGCCTCCAAGCGGACCTCTCGCAGCTCCTGACCAGCCCGATCAGGCGTGAAATCAGCGTGGTTGCACGGTCTCGCCCACTAAGCCGACAAACTCAATCAACAATGCTATAAATACCGACTCTCTCGCTGATGGAACTAGATGCCTGGATAACTGCGGCCGTCGTCGTCGCCATGCTCGTCGGTCTCGCCGTAGACCGGATCTCTCCGGCTGCGGTCGTGCTGACCGCCACGGTCAGCCTGCTGATACTCGGCGTGATCGATCAGGAGCAGGCGTTCGCCGGATTCGGAAACGCCGCCCCGCTCACCGTCGCCGCGCTCTACGTACTCGCCTACGGCGCCGACAAGACCGGCGTCCTCACCCCCGTGGTCAACCGCCTGCTCGGCAAGAAGGGTGAGGTCTCGACCGCTTCCCTTGCACGGCTGAACCTCCCCACCGCTGGCGTCTCGGCCTTCATCAACAACACGCCCCTGGTCGCGATGCTGATCGGCCAGGTCACCTCCTGGTGCAGTCGCCGGGGGGTCTCACCCTCCAAGCTGCTGCTCCCCATCTCCTACGCGGCGATCCTCGGCGGAACCCTCACGGTGATCGGAACCTCCACCAACATCACCGCCTCGGGCCTGCTCCAGGAATCAGGGCAAGATCCGATCGGACTGTTCGAGATCACCAAGGTCAGCCTCATCCCGGCGCTGGTCGGAATGCTGGTGCTGATCTTCATCGTGCCCCGACTGATCCCCAACCGCAAGGGCGCGATCGAGGAGTTCACAGAGGAGATGCGCGACTTCTCCATCCTGATGACCGTCAAGCCGGGCGGACCGATGGACGGAGTCACCGTTGCCGACGCGGGGCTGCGTCACCTCAACGGGATCTATCTGGTCGAGATCGAGCGGAAGGGGACCCTCCAGCCAGCTGTCTCTCCCTCACGGACCCTGCGCGGGGGCGACCGCCTCACCTTCGTCGGCGAGTCCAGCGCGATCATCGACTTCCAGCGCACGCCAGGGCTGGAATCCGCCGAGACCGAGCACATGCTCGAGATCGACAGCCCCGAACACACCTTCTACGAGGCAGTGGTGGGCAACGACTCGCGCCTGCTCGGCCGGACCCTCGAGGAGATCGGCTTCCGCGCCCGCTACCAAGCGGCGGTGGTCGCGATCCATCGCTCTAGCGGTCGGATCGACCGCCAGCTCGGCCAGGTCGAACTGCACGCCGGCGACACCCTGATCCTGCTCGCCGGCCCCGATTTCCGCGCCAACTCCCGTCGCGGACGGGACTTCCTGATGGTCGCGCGCATCGGTGGTCCGCCACCGTCGGCCACCAAGCGTGCACCGTTCGTGGGACTGCTGGCTCTCGGAGTGATCGTGCTCGCAGCCTTCGAGGTACTCGACATCCTCGAACTGGCCCTGATCGCAAGCGGAATCCTGCTCGCGACCCGCACCATCAGCATCTCCGAGGCTGGCGAGGCGATCGACTTCAGCGTCGTGCTGCTGATCGCAGCGTCGTTCGGGATCGGCGAAGCGATGCAGGAGACGGGGCTCGCCGAGACGATCGCCAACGGCATGCTCGATGTGTTCGGGGGCTGGGGCGATCTCGGGATCATCTTCGGGATCGCGCTGGCGATGACCATCCTCACCGAGCTGATCTCCAACAACGCGGCGGTGGTGGTGCTATTCCCCATCACGCTCTCGATCGCCGCCGATACAGGCTTGGACCCACGGGTGATGGTGCTGATGATCGCCGTGATGGCGTCGTCTTCCTTCCTCACCGCCGTCGGTTACCAGACCAACCTCATGGTCTACGGACCAGGTGGTTACCGGTTCGGCGACCTGATCAAGGCCGGGTTACCACTCAGCATCACGCTGCTGATCCTGGTCACGCTGGTGACCTGGCAACTGGCCTAATCCGCTCTACTGCGCCGCGCGCTGCGAGGTCAGGTCGTAACTAGTTGGTCTGGCAGGCGTCTTGGTAGAGGGACTTCGGTACCGGCGAGTTCTTGCCGCAGACCTTGCTCCGATCCTGCGGAACCCAGATCGGTCCCTCTGCCTCGAACACTGCCGTGACCGTGATCTCGCCTGGACCGGAGCCCACGTTGGGGAAGGCAACCGCCCAACCATCTGCGCACTTGAAGGAATCGGAACCGCTCGGCAGGCTCGCCTGCTGCCCGTCACCCTGAGCCTTCGCCCAAGCCTTGACGGCGGTGGTCATCAAGCCCTCCGAACAACTAGCGGTGCCCCCGCCGATCGCTTCGGTGGCGGTGCTCTTCACCTGATCCACCACACTGTTGACCTGCTCGTTCTTCTCACCGCAGGCGGAAAGGACGAACACGCCTGCAACTGCGAGAACTGCGACTGATACGTAGATCCTCGACTGCTTCACGAAACGCAACCTATCACCGCTCCCGGCCACCACGACCGCGATTGGCCTTAACTTCCACCTATGGGAATCCTCCTTCTGGGCGATGAC
>CAZQMB010000030.1:0-12471 GCA_964594365.1 uncultured Conexibacteraceae bacterium | reverse complement strand
GGATCAGACCATGCCGGCTTCGAGATGAAGCAGGCGATCAAGCCCGTCCTCGAGGCCGAAGGTCATCAGGTGATGGATGTGGGGACCGACTCCGAGGATTCGGTGGATTACCCGGAGTTCGCCTCCAAGGCCGCCCATCTGGTGGCAGATGGCGAGGCCGAGCGCGGCATCGTGGTCTGTGGATCAGGGGTGGGGGTGAGTATCGTCGCCAACAAGGTGAACGGGATCAGAGCGGTAAACGCCCACGATCCCGAGGAAGCCGAGATGAGCCGTCGTCATAATGACGCGAACGTGCTGGCACTCGCCGGGCGCAGGCTGACCGAGTCCGAGGCCGAGGCGATCATGTCGCGTTTCCTCGAGACCGAGTTCGAGGGCGGCCGCCACGAGCGCCGGGTCGAAGAGATTTCCGCCATCGAGAACGCGTAAAGGAGAAGCCAGATGACCGACCTGCCCGAAGACTTCCAGACAGCACCTCTCTCCGAAGTAGACCCCGAGATCGCCGCCGCGGTAGACGGTGAGATCTCGCGACAGCAACAGACCCTCGAGATGATCGCCTCCGAGAACTTCGTGCCCCAGGCGATCCTCGAGACGGTCGGCTCGGTGCTCACGAACAAGTACGCGGAGGGTTACCCGGGCAAGCGCTACTACGGCGGCTGCGAGCAGGTAGATATCGCCGAACAGCTGGCCATAGATCGCGCGAAGGAGCTCTTCGGGGCCGAGTACGCGAACGTCCAGCCTCACTCAGGTGCTCAGGCCAACAACGCGGTCTTCATGGCGCTGCTCGATCCCGGCGATCGCATCCTGGGCCTCGCTCTCGACCACGGCGGACACCTGACTCACGGGATGAAGCTGAACGTGTCCGGGACCCTCTACGACCCCGCCGCCTACCACGTGCGCCGCGAGGATTACCTGGTCGACATGGAGGAGGTCGAGCGCCTCGCAAACGAGCACAAGCCGAAGCTGATCATCGCCGGCTGGTCGGCCTATCCGCGCCAGCTCGACTTCGGCGCCTTCCGCGAGATCGCCGATTCCGTAGGGGCGAAGCTGATGGTCGACATGGCTCACTTCGCCGGGCTCGTCGCCGCAGGCGAGTATCCGAACCCGGTCGAACACGCCGATGTCGTGACCACCACCGTCCACAAGACCCTCTGCGGCCCGCGCAGCGGGATCATCCTCGCCCGCGAGGAGTACGAGAAGGACTTCAACCGCGCCGTGTTCCCGGGCCAGCAGGGTGGTCCGCTGATGCATGTGATCGCGGCCAAGGCGGTCGCGTTCCGGATCGCCCAGTCCGAAGCATTCCGCGAGCGTCAGCGCCAGACGATCGAGAACGCCCGCGCTCTCGCCGAGGAGTTGATCTCCGGCGGGGCAGAGGTCCTGACCGGGGGCACCGATGTGCATCTGGTGCTGGTCGATCTCAACCCGACCGGCCTCGAGGGCCAGGAGGGCGAGGACCGGCTGGAGGCCGTCGGGATCACCGTCAACCGCAACTCGATCCCCTTCGACGAGAAGCCGCCGATGAACCCCTCGGGGCTCAGGATCGGTACCTCGGCCCTGACCACCCGCGGGTTCGAAGCCGACGACATGCGAGAGGTCGGCAAGGTGATCGCCGCTGCGCTCATGGCCGATGACTTCGAGGCAGAGCGCGAGGCACTTCGCGAGCGCACCCGCGCTCTGGCCGAGAAGTACCCGCTCTACCCGCAGCTCACACCAGCAGCGGCGTAAGGCCTGGGTCCGGTGAGGATCTGGGTCGACTGCACGGCGGCGGCTCACCCGCTGGTCCTGCGGCCGCTGATAGAGCGCTTCACCTCGGAAGGCCACGAGGTCGTAGTGACCGCTCGCAGGTACGGTCAGACCGAGGGCATCCTCGATCTCCTCGGGATCCCGTATGAGTCCTTCGGTGAGCACGGAGGTGCCGGCAAGGTCGGAAAGGTCACGGCCCTCGCCAGCCGTAGTGCCGCCCTCTATCGCTGGGCCCGCAAGCAGGAGTTCGATCTGGCTCTCGCCCACGGATCGGTGGACGCCTCGCTCGTATCTCGAGCGCTCGGCATCCCACTCGCCCAGATGAACGACTACGAGTTCGCCGGCCGCCAGCGAAAAGTGGCCTTCCGAGCAGCCGCTCTGGTTCTCGCCCCCGACGCGATCCCGGTACCTGCGATGGAAGCCGCCGGCGCCCGGCCGGACCGGCTCTTCCGCTATGCCGGCTTGAAAGAGGACTACTACCTGGCCGACTTCGAGCCCGATCCGGGGCTGATCCCCTCGCTCGGAATCGAGGGAGATCCCGTCGTCGTGGTGGTTCGTCCGCCGCCCGAGACCTCGGAGTACCACGCTGACAACCCCCTCTACGAAGCCGTGATCCAGCGTCTCGCTGGAGCGACGGGGACGGTCTCGGTGGTGATCCCGCGGACCGATGCGCAGCGGGAACGGCTGAACGCTCTCGCCGCGCCCTCGCTGATAGTCCCTGACGAGGCGATCGACGCTCAGAGCCTGATCGCCTACGCGGATCTGGTGGTCAGCGCCGGGGGCACGATGAATCGGGAGGCGGTGGCGCTCGGTACCCCCGTCTATACGATCTTCGCTGGCCGGATGGGAGCGGTGGACGAGGAGCTGATCGCTCGAGGCAGGCTCGAGGTGTTGACCGATGCATCAGGGATCGACCTGCGCAAGCGCGAAGCCCCGGTCGGCCCGCTGGACCCGCGCGATCCCGGCCCGCTGGCAGAGGCGATCCTCCGGATCGCCCGCTAGGTCCGCTGCGTCGGTGACAATGCCCTGATGCGGCTCACCACCTGGGACGCGATTCTCTCCTTCCTGTTCGCGGCAAGCGTTGCGTGGCTCCTGGTTCCCTCGGCAGAGTCGATTGCCCGACGGATCGGGGCGATCGATCAGCCTTCGGAGCGGGGGCTGCACGACGTTCCGACGCCGAAGCTCGGCGGCCTCGCCATCCTCGTGGCGGTGCTGGCCGCGGGTCTGATCTGGCTGCCCTACGACAGCCAGACCTTCGCCATCCTCGGCGGTGCGGTGGTGATCACCGGCGTCGGCGTCTTGGACGATGTCTTCGAGCTCCCGGCGCTACCGAAGCTCGGAGGCCAGATCTTCGGTGCCCTGATCCCCGTCTTCCTCGGAGATGTGGTGGTCGACGTGACCACGCTCCCCTTCATCGGGGGATTCAGTCTCGGCTGGGTCGCCTACCCGATCACGATCTTCGGCATCGTGGCGGTGATCAACATCGTCAACCTGATCGACGGCGTCGATGGCCTCGCATCAGGGGTCTGCGCGATCTCGGGAGTCACCCTCGCGATCATCGCCATCTCTCTCGGACGCTACGAAGCCGGCGTGCTCGCGGCGCTCACCGCCGGAGCCTCGCTCGGCTTCCTCCGCCACGGATTCCCCCCGGCCTCGAGCTTCATGGGCGACACCGGATCGAACCTGCTCGGCTACCTGCTCGCGACCGTCGCGATCCTCGGCTCGCTGAAGACCAACGCGGCTCTCGCGCTCGCCCTTCCGCTGGTGATCCTCGCGGTGCCGATCCTCGATACCGGTTTCGTGGTCGCGAAGCGCCTCAAGTACCGGCGTCCGATCTATCAGGCGGACCGTTGGCACTTCCACCACCGGATGGCGAACATCGGCTTCTCCCAGCGGCGCACCCTGGCCTACCTGTACGGCTGGACCCTGGTGCTGGCAGGCCTGGCGCTGGCTCTGCGCTTCGTGCCCTACAGCGACGACCGGGGCAACTTCGACCTCGTCTGGACGATCGTGATGGTGCTGCTCATCATGCTCGCGCTCGCAGCCAGCGTCTACGTGATCGTGGTCCTCGAGATCCTCAAGTTGCGTCGTATCCGCCTGCGTCAGGCCGGGGGCGGCAAGGGCAAGGCACGGACTGCGGCGGTCGACCAGGGAGTGGTCAAGGAGCTCGAGACCGGCCGGTTCGAGACCAGAGACCCGAAGACCGGCAAGACCTCTCGCCTCGATCCCAAGACCGGTGAGATGAAGGTGGTGGGCGGCGGGGGGCGTAAGCGCTCTACGCCCGCAAAGCGCCGCGGTTCGTGACCCGCTCCTGAAGTCGCCCGCGGACGCCTTTCGGATAGCATCAGCCTTCGCAGGCCAACGGACGCAACTTCCACGTGTCCCGGCTGCGTTCAGATCGAATTACCAGGCCAACCACGGCCACAACCAAGGGAAAAATTGAGCTTTCTACGCTGGTTCGACATCGCCGTTCTGGTAGCCGCTTTGCCGGTATTCATCGCGCTCGACGCGCCGTTGGTCGGCTACGCGGTCTGCGGAGGCGTCTGGATCGCCACTCGGTTGATCCACACGGTCGCTGAGCGCCGCGCCAAGCGTTCGCTCGCGGCCGGCAACCGCAGGGGCGCGATGGGACTGATGGCTGGGGCCGGGTTGGGTCGGGTCTGGCTGATCACCCTGGCCGTGCTGCTGGTCGGGCTCTCCGATCGTGAGGCCGGTCTTTCGGCTGCGCTGCTCGCAGCGGCCCTGGTGACCTCGTATCTGATCGGCCAAGCGCTCTGCAGGCTGCTCGAGGGAGACGAGTCGGAGGCCGAGGGCGGAGCGGTGGCCCGATGAGCACTCGCGTAAAGGTCCTGACCGGGATCACCATCTATCTCCTGGTCGCCGTCGCCCTGGCCGTGATCTTCGGCAGCTCCGGCAAGAACGAGGCGTTCAAGCCGCAGAACGAGTTCAAGCTGGAGCCGTGGATCAACATCACCATCGCCGGTATCGATTTCTCCATCAACAAGGCGGTGATGTACCTGATGATCGCGAGCATCCTCACCATCACCGTGATGGTCGCGATCGCTCGCAAGATGCAGCAGAAGCCGAATCGGACCCAGACGGCCGTCGAGGTCGCCTACGACCTGACCCGGAACAACATCACCGGGACCAACCTCGACGGAGCGCTCGCCCGTCGCTGGTTCCCGTTCCTCGCTGCGGTCTTCTTCTTCATCTGGTTCTCGAACATGATCGGTTACCTGCCCCTGCCGACCAACACCGAGCACACGGTCAACATCTTCGGGCTCGAGATGCCGGCCTTCGCGCTCTACGCAGCGACCGCGAACATCTCCATCCCGCTCGCCCTCACCCTCGTCGTCTGGTTCGGATACCACGTCGAGGGCATCCGGGCCAAGGGTGTGTTCCCCTACTTCGCCAGTTGGTTGCCCTCCGGACTCGAGGACATGAACCCGTTCGGCAAGGCCGCCATCTTCATGATCGAAGTCGTCTCGCAGTTCGTGCGGCTGATCTCGCTCTCTGTCCGACTCTTCGCGAACATCCTCGCTGGCCACCTCCTCCTGCTCTTCATGGGCGGTGGGCTGGCCGTCCTGCTGGGTCTCTCCGCCCTGGGCGCGCTGACGCTGCCCATGGCACTCGCCTTCTTCCTCTTCGAGGTGGGCCTGGTGGCAACGCTTCAGGCGTTCATCTTTGCCACGCTCACAGCGATCTACGTCGGCGGCGCTGTCGCCGAAAGCCACTGACCAAATACGAAAGGAGCCTCATGGATCTGTCAACAATTTCGCCGCTTGTGGCCGCTATCTCAGACGATGGCATCACGGCCGCCGGTAAGGCGATCGCACTCGGTGTTGGTGCCGGTCTCGGATCGATCGGAGCCGGTATCGGAATCGGAATCATCTTCGGTAAGGAGATCGAGTCCGTGGCCCGTCAGCCCGAAATGAAGGACGAGCTTCAGAGCATCCGTTGGCTCGGATTCGCTCTTACCGAAGCCGTCGCCTTCTACACCTTCATCTTCGGCCTGATCGCCTTCTTCCTCTAGGCCGACACGAATGGAAACGCTGTCACAGATAGGCAATCTGGTCTTAACGGCCTCTGAGACCGCCCCCACGGAGGAGGGCGGCAGCTTCCTGGTCTCCCCGTCACTCGGGCTGATGATCTGGACGCTGCTGATCTTCGGGATCACGATGTGGATCCTGAAGAAGCTCGCCTTCCCCAAGATCCAGGAGGCGCTCGACGAGCGTGCCGCCAAGATCAACGAGTCGATCGATGCGGCGGAACGCTCCAAGGCCGAGGCGGACAAGGTGCTCGAGGAGTACCGCGCGCGTCTCAAGGAGGCCCGCGAGCAAGCAGACGACATCGCCGAGCGAGCTCGCAAGGCAGCCGACACCGCCGTTGCCGAGGCCACGGCTCAAGGCAAGGAGAAGCGCGAGGAGCTGATCGAAGCCGCAAAGCGCGATATCGAAGGAGAAACCCGTCGGTCGCTCGAGCGGATTCGAAAGGAAGTCGCCGATCTCACGGTGCTGGCCACCGAGAAGGTCACCAAGCGCACCCTCGACTCCGAGGATCACAAGCGTCTGATCGACGAGGCTCTGGCCGAAGTCGACTTCACGGCGCTCTCCGGCAGCGGAGCAGCGAAGGAGTAGCTGGATGCCGATGGAGGAGATATCCCGTGTCTACGCGGACGCCCTGTTCGGGGCGGCCAAGGACGCTGGAAAGCTCGACGAGGTCCACGACCAGTTGGGCGCCTTCGCCGATGCGGTTGCCGAGAATCGCGAAATGTCCGTGTACCTGTTCAGTCCCTACTTCTCCTCGACCGAGAAGAAGGAAGGCATCTCGAAGGCGATTGCCGGAGCGGATCCGCTGGTCACGAACTTCCTCGATCTGCTGGTCGAGAAGCACCGGATGCCGGCGATCTTCCGCATCAGAAAGGACTTCGACGCCCTCTGGGCCAAGGAGCGAAAGCTCCTCGAGGTCACGGTGACCAGCGCGGTCGAACTCGATCCCGAGATCGCTTCGAAGATCGGTGGAGAGATCGAGCGTCAGACCGGTCAGACGGTCGAGTTGAGCGTCCAGGTCGACCCCGACGTGCTCGGTGGACTGGTGGTGCAGGTCGGGAACATGGTGTTGGACGCAAGTGTCAAGAACAGGCTCGAGAAACTTCGAAAGAACGTCGCTACGGCGGCCTAGGAAAGGAATTCGAAAGAACCCATGGAGATCAAGCCCGACGAGATCGCAAACATCCTCAGGCAGCGCATCGAGGGAATGGAGTCCGACGCAGCCGACCTCTCCGAGGTTGGAACGGTGCTGGAGATCGGCGACGGAATCGCCCGCGTGCACGGCCTCGACAACTGCATGGCGCTCGAGATGCTCGAGTTGCCCCACGACGTGGTCGGCCTGGCCCTGAACCTCGAGGAGGACAACGTCGGTGCGGTGTTGTTCGGCGAGTGGGAGAAGATCTCCGAGGGCGACACCGTGAAGCGAACCGGGCGACTGCTCGAGATCCCGGTCGGCGACCAACTGCTCGGCCGTCTGGTCGATCCGCTCGGTCGTCCGCTCGACGACAAGGGCGAGATCGTCACCACCGAGACCCGGCCGGCCGAGTTCAAGGCCCCGGGAATCGTCCAGCGTCAGCCGGTCACCGAGCCGATGCAGACCGGCCTCAAGGCCGTCGACTCGATGATCCCGATCGGTCGCGGCCAGCGAGAGCTGATCATCGGCGACCGTCAGACGGGCAAGACGGCGATCGCGATCGACTCGATCATCAACAACAAGGACTCGGGAGTCATCTCCATCTACGTCGCGATCGGGCAGCGGATGTCCACGGTCGTACAGGTGATGGAGACCCTCGAAGAGGCGGGAGCGATGGAGAACACGATCATCGTCGCGGCCTCCGCCGACCAGGCAGCGCCGATCAAGTACATGGCGCCCTACGCCGGTTGCGCGATGGGTGAGTACTTCCTCTACAACGGAGGTCACGCCCTCTGCATCTACGACGACCTCACCAAGCACGCTGCCGCGTACCGGCAGATGTCGCTTCTGCTCAGGCGTCCTCCGGGCCGCGAGGCGTATCCCGGCGACGTCTTCTACCTGCACTCACGGTTGCTCGAGCGGGCGGTCAAGCTCTCCGACAACCTCGGGGGCGGTTCGCTGACGGCACTGCCCGTGATCGAGACGCAGGCCGGCGACATCTCGGCCTACATCCCGACCAACGTGATCTCGATCACCGACGGCCAGATCTTCCTCGAGTCGGATCTCTTCTACTCGGGCGTACGTCCGGCGATCAACGTCGGTACCTCGGTTTCGCGAGTCGGTGGTAACGCGCAGACCAAGGCGATGAAGAAGGTCGCCGGCAAGCTGCGCCTCGATCTCTCGCAGTACCGCGAGCTGGAGGCGTTCGCCCAGTTCGGATCCGAACTCGATGCCGACACCCAGAGGACGCTTGCGCGAGGCGAGCGGATGGTTGAGACCCTGAACCAGAACGAGCGCCAGCCGATGTCGGTTGCCGAGCAGGTGGCATCGATCTACGCCGGAACCGGCGGTTACCTCGACCGGATCAAGGCGGAGCGCGTCTCGGACTTCCTCCGCGACCTGATCGCGCGTCTCAGGTCGGAGAACCAGGATCTGCTGAGCCGGATCGACGAGACCGGTGATCTCCCGGAGGCTGACGAGGAGGCACTCGGCAAGGCGATCGGCGACATGGTCGACGACTTCGGTCCCGACTTCGACGCCGATGGCAATCCGATTGACGAGGGCGAGTCCGACCGCATCGTCTCCGAGGAGGAGCGCGAGGCGCCGGCACGCACCGAGGCGGCAGCGAGCTAGCCAGATGGCGACTCAGAAGGAAGTCAAGAACCGCATCGCCAGCGTCAAGAACGTCGGCAAGATCACGCGGGCGATGGAGATGGTCGCTGCGGCGCGTCTGCGTCGGGCGGAGGAGCGGATCCTCGCCCTGCGCCCCTATGCGGGTCAGCTGCGCAAGATGACCCGCCAGGTCGCATCGGCAGCCGGAGCCGAGGCTCGGGGTGTACCGGTGCTCGAGGAGCGTGCCGACGTGAAGCGTGTCGGGATCCTGCTCGTGACCGGCGACCGAGGCTTGGCCGGGTCCTTCAACTCCCAGATCCTTCGCGAGGGGCTTCGTTACGGGGCCAAGCTGCGTTCCGAAGGCAAGGAGGTCTCGTACTCGGCGGTCGGTCGTCGAGGCGCATCTTCGATGCGGTTCCGCGGGGAGGATCTGGCGGGCGAGTTCGCTGGATTCACCGACCGTCCGGAGTTCGCGAATGCCCGCGAGATAGCCGAGGGTCTCACGGCCGACTACGTCGACGGCAAACTCGACCGGGTGGAGATCGTCTACAACCGATTCGTCTCGCCGCTCACCCAGTACGTGCGCCGGCAGGTCCTGCTTCCCATCCAGCAGGCAGAGGTCTTCGGTGAGGGGGCCGAGGAGGAAGAGGCCGAGACGGCAGAGGAATCAGGCGATCTCGCGGAGGCGCACCTGAAAGCGCTTTGGGTCTACGAGCCCGATCCGGACGAGTTGCTGGCCATCCTCATCCCCGAGTACGCGAATCTGACCGTATTCAGGGCTCTGCTCGAGTCGACCGCATCCGAGCACGGCGCGCGTATGACCGCAATGCGCAACGCCGCCGAGAACGCCCAGACCATGATCGGCAATCTGACCCTCGAGATGAACCGGGTTCGACAGGCCGAGATCACGCAGGAGATCCTCGAGGTGGTCGGTGGAGCCGAGGGTCTGTCGTAGGCAATCGAGAGAACTTCAAACGAATTTGAGAAGAAAGAAAAGGAGCTGAAAGTGCCAGAAGGAAACGGAAACAACGTCGGAAGCGTCGAGCAGGTCACCGGAGTGGTGGTGGATGCCGTGTTCAACGATCACCTGCCCGAGATCTACTCCGCATTGACCATCAAGGTCGCTGGCGAGGACGGCCGTCCGCCCCTCGATCTGGTCTGCGAGGTCCAGCAGCACCTCGGCGACGACCGTGTTCGTGCCGTAGCCATGGACGCCACCGACGGCCTCCGTCGTGGCGACGAGGTGGTCGATACCGGCGGCCCGATCACCGTTCCCGTCGGGCGTGGAACTCTCGGAAGGATCTTCAATCTGCTCGGAGAGCCGATCGACGAAGGTCCCGCGGTCGAGGCTGACGACCACTGGCCGATCCACCGCTCCGCCCCCGACGTCGAGGACCTGACACCTACCCAGGAGATCCTCGAGACCGGGATCAAGGTGATCGATCTGCTCGCTCCCTACGCCAAGGGAGGCAAGGTCGGTCTGTTCGGCGGCGCCGGCGTGGGCAAGACCGTTCTGATCCAGGAGCTGATCCGCAACATCGCAGAGGAGCACGAGGGTCTCTCGGCCTTCTGCGGAGTCGGTGAGCGCTCCCGTGAGGGCAACGACCTCTGGCTCGAGATGAAGGAATCCGGCGTCATCGACAAGACCATGCTCGTCTTCGGGCAGATGAACGAGCCTCCCGGAGCGCGTCTGCGAGTCGCGCTTTCGGGCCTGACCATGGCCGAGTACTTCCGCCAGCAGGGTGGACAGGACGTGCTTCTGTTCATCGACAACATCTTCCGGTTCGTCCAGGCCGGATCCGAGGTGTCGGCGCTGCTCGGCCGTATGCCTTCGGCGGTGGGCTACCAGCCCACCCTCGAGACCGAGATGGGCGAACTGCAGGAGCGGATCACCTCGACCCGCGAGGGTTCGGTCACCTCGGTACAGGCCATCTACGTGCCTGCGGACGACCTCACCGACCCGGCACCGGCCTCGGTGTTCGCCCACCTCAACGCGACCACGGTGCTCACCCGGTCGCTGGTGGAGCAGGGCATCTACCCGGCGGTCGATCCTCTCGATTCGACCTCGACAATCCTCAAGCCCGACATCCTCGGCGAGGAGCACTACCAGACCGCGATCAAGGTCCAGGAGACCCTGCAGCGCTACAAGGAACTCCAGGACATCATCGCGATCCTCGGTATCGACGAACTGTCGGACGAGGACAAGTTGATCGTCACCCGGGCGAGGAAGATCCAGCGTTTCCTCTCACAGCCGTTCTTCGTGGCTTCGCAGTTCACAGGTCGCGACGGCGAGTACGTGCCGGTGGCAGAGACGGTGCGCGGATTCCGCGAGATCGTCGACGGCATGCACGACGAGATCCCCGAGCGTGCCTTCTACATGCAGGGCGGCATCGACCAGGTACTCGAGGCCGCCAAGACGATGACCGACGAGGACGAGTAGCGGTCGTAGATGGCTGACGAGGGACACACCCTCCAGGCGGAGGTCCTCACCCCCGAAGGGGAGGTGTTCAGCGGACAGGTCCGTCAGCTCTCCACGCGCACCAGCGTCGGAGAGCTCGGCGTGCTGGCCAATCACGCACCGGTTCTCGCACGACTGATGCCGACCGAACTGCGGCTCCACATGCCGGACGGCGAGATCCGCCGCTTGGCCCAGGCAGAGGGCTGGCTGCAGGTGTTCGCCAACCGCGCACTGGTGCTGGTCGGGGAGGCCCACGAACCGGGCGATCTCGATTCGAGCGACCTACGCGCGAAACTCGAGGATGCAGAGAAGCGTCTCGCGGAATCCGAGTCCGGCTCTGCCGCCTACGTCAGGGCCGAGACCGACAAAGCCCGGGCTGAGGCCTTCCTCACCGTCGCAGGTAACTAGGCCACGGCAACAGGGGCTCCGGGGCCGACGGCTCCCACCTCCTACGATCACACGATGGACGAAGTAGCACTCGCCGAGCGCCTGATCACCTTCGATACCTCGAACGAGGACGGAATCCGCCTGGCCGCGGAGTTCGTCGGAGGCTGGCTCGAATCACGCGAGATCTCGGTCGAGTCCGGAACGGCCCGCGGTCTACCGGTCACCCGGGCAGAGGTGGGACCGGACGATGCGCCGACCCTGGTCCTGCACGGTCATCTCGACGTCGTGCCGGCTCTCAGCGGTCAATTCGAGCCCCGCATCGAAGGGGACCGACTCTACGGCCGCGGCGCCTACGACATGAAGGCCGCCCTCGCGGCGATGATGTTGGTCTGCGACGAGTTGAGGAATCAGGACGCAGTCAAGGTCAGGCTCGGAATTGTCTGTGACGAGGAATCGGAGGAGGAAGAGGATCGCGGCAGCGACGCCCTCGTGGATGCTGGTTTCCTCGGTGACTTCGTGATCACCGGCGAGCCGACGAACCTCCAGGTGGGCGTCCAGGCGAAGGGTGTGCTGGGTGTGCGTCTGGTCGTCAACGGTCGGTCGGCTCATGGTGCCACGCCGTGGCTAGGCGACAACGCGATCGTCAAGGCCGTGGAGGTATTCCGGGCAATCGAGTCTCTACCCTTCGCCCGAGAGAGTTCAGCCTTGTTCGACCGGCCATCGGTGAATCTCGGTCGCATCTGGGGTGGTGACGCCCTGAACAAGGTGCCTGACCGCTGCACGATCGACGTGGACATTCGATATCTGCCAGAACAGGATCCCGACGCAGTCCTCCGCCAGGTGACGGGGCTTCCCGACGTGGAACTCGTCGAGACCTTCCCCAGACCTCCGGCCGTGGTCGACCCTGCCTCACCGCTGGTTCAGACGCTCTGCGAGGCCGCGTCTCCGCATCATCCGGAGCGGGTGATGAGCGTCGGCCGCGACGGGGCTTCGGACGTCGTCTCGTTCCTCAAGGCCGGTGTGCCTGCGGTGGAGTTCGGTCCGGTGGGCGACGGCCATCACGGGCCGGATGAGTGGGTATCGATCTCCTC
>CAZQMB010000029.1:0-12471 GCA_964594365.1 uncultured Conexibacteraceae bacterium | reverse complement strand
CTGTGGCGAGGATGACGAGCTTGAAGACTTCACGGTCATATCGGCGAAGCCCGAGGTGACCTCGGTGGATGCAGACGGCGACGGCGCCGACGTGGGTGACTACCAGACCTTCCAGACCACCGTGACCAAGGACGGCAAGCAGTTTGGAGACCTGTACGGCCTGAAGTTGGCGGTGGCGGCCCCCCCGGTGGATGGTGCTCCCTCTGCGGATCTCGGTCTGTTCCAGAACCAACTCACCTTCGTCCTGCCTGACGGCCAGATCCTGATCGCCGGCAGTCAGTACTACACGCTCGACGGCTCGATACCGCAGAAGTCGCTCGAAGGGGGCGAGTACCGAGCGATCATCGGCGGGACCGGGGCCTATGCAGGTGCCAAGGGCGTACTCCACACGACCTCGAAGCCCGACGGAACCAGGATCCAGGAGTTCGACTTCGACGACTGATCGTCGCGAGCTGCTGCCTAGCGGTCGATCCCGGTCGCTCGGCGGTGCTCAGCGCGAGAGGTTCTTGATCCGCCGGGCTTCCTTGACCCGGTCGACCGACGCCAGCGCGACCTTGCGGAGGCGGATCGAATCCGGTGTCACCTCGACGCACTCGTCGTCTCTCAGGAACTCGACCGCGGACTCGAGGGTGATCGGACGCGGGGGCGCGAGACGCACGAGCACGTCTGAGGTGGAGGAGCGCATGTTGGTCAGCTGCTTCTCCTTGACCGCGTTGACATCGAGGTCGTTCGATCGGGAGTGCTCGCCCACGACCATGCCCTCGTAGACCTCGTCACCGGGCTCGATGAAGAGGGTCCCGCGCTCCTGCAGGCCGAACAGCGCGAAGCTCGCTGCCTTGCCCTGTCGGTCGGCCACCAGCGAGCCAGTGGCTCTGGTGGTGATCTCACCAGCCCAGGGCTCCCAGCCCGAGAAGACGTGATGCATGATGCCGGTGCCACGGGTCTCGGTGAGGAACTCGGTGCGGAATCCGATCAAGCCCCTGGCCGGGATGATGAACTCGATCCGGCTGCGGTCTCCGTCCTGGCCGGTCATCGACTCGAGCCGGCCCTTGCGTCCCGCGAGCAACTGGGTGACCGCACCGACGTGCTCTTCAGGCACGTCGATCAGCAGTCGTTCGGCTGGCTCCAGTACCTGTCCGTCCTCTTCGCGGGTGACCACCTTGGGCTGGCCGGCAGTGAGCTCGAATCCCTCGCGCCGCATCAGCTCCAGCAAGACGACCAGCTGCAACTCTCCGCGACCCTGTACCTCCCAGGCGTCGGGTCGGTCGGTCGGCAGGACCCGGATCGAGACGTTCCCGAGGAGTTCCTGATCGAGCCTCGCCTTGACCTGTCGGGCTGTCAGCTTCTTCCCCTCACGCCCGGCGAACGGCGAGGTGTTGATTCCCACCTCGATCGAGAGGGCTGGTTCGTCCACCTCGATCACGGGGAGGGGGGAGGGATCGTCGGGGTCGGCGAGCGTCTCTCCGATCGTCACCTCAGGCAGGCCCGCCACGGCGATGATCTCCCCTGGACCGGCCTCGTCCGCGGGAACCCGCTCGAGGGCTTCGGTTACGAACAGCTCAGAGATCTCGGTGTTCTCGATCGTGCCGTCCGCACGGCACCATGCGATCTTCATCCCCGATCGGATCGTCCCCTGTCTCACGCGGCAGAGGGCGAGACGGCCGAGATAGGGAGAGGCGTCGAGGTTGGTCACATAGGCCTGCGCGGGTAGATCGGGGTCGTACTCCGGTGCGGGTATCTGCTCGACCATCAACTCCATCAGCGGCGCGAGGTCCTTGCCTTCCTCACCCTCGGTCATCGAGGCCCAGCCCTCCTTGGCATTGGTGTAGACGATCGGGAAATCGATCTGGTCGTTGTCGGCACCGAGATCCATGAACAGCTCGTAGACCTCGTCCACCACCTCTGCGATCCGCGCGTCGGGGCGATCGACCTTGTTGATCACGAGGATCACCGGCAGGTTCGCCTCGAGAGCCTTTCCGAGCACGAATCTCGTCTGCGGCAGCGGTCCCTCGGAGGCGTCGACGAGCAGCAGTACGCCGTCGACCATGGTCAGGCCGCGCTCCACCTCTCCGCCGAAGTCGGCGTGGCCGGGGGTGTCGATGATGTTCATCTTCACCTCGCCGTGCCTGACCGCGGTGTTCTTCGCGAGGATGGTGATCCCCTTCTCGCGCTCGAGATCCATCGAGTCCATCACTCGCTCGTCGATCTCCTGCCCGGCACGGAAGGCGCCCGATTGCCAGAGCATCGCGTCGACCAGTGTCGTCTTGCCGTGGTCGACGTGCGCGACGATGGCGATGTTCCTGATGTCCTCTCGGCGCGCCATGGGGAGGCGGGATACTAGAGAGTGGTGCCGGTCGTTACCGTTGCAGGCGTGAAATGCGATGTCGCCATCGTGGGAGCCGGAATCGCCGGCTTGAGCGCTGCGGAGGCGCTGGTGGAGGCCGGCAAGGATGTGGTGGTGCTGGAGGCTCGCGACCGGGTTGGCGGAAGGACTCACAACACCGAGATAGGAGGCGAGGCCAACGAGCTCGGCGGTCAGTGGGTCGGTCCCTACCAGGACGCGATGATCGAGATGCTCGACCGGCTCGACCTCGAGCTCTTCCCCACCTACCGGGACGGCGATCACGTGTACGTGGACGAGGCCGGCAATCCTCACCGCTACACGGGGGAGCATCCGCCCCTCGGCGGGGAGTCGGAGGAGGCTCTCGCCGAGGCCGAGGCCAAGCTCGATGCGCTCGCCAAGGAACTGGATCCCGAGGCTCCCTGGGAGCACCCCGACGCCGCGGCGCTCGACTCGATCACCTTCGAGGCGTGGCTGCAGCAGGAGATGTCAGACGAGACCGCCCGTAACCTGATGCGCTCATGGCTGGCTGGCGGGTTCTTGGCCAAGCCCTCCCACACCTTCTCGCTGCTCCAGGGCTTGTGGATGATCGCCGGTGCCGGAGGCACCTACGAGTTGCTCGAGCCGAGTCAGTGTCTCGCCAGCCGAGTGGTCGGCGGCTCGCAGTTGGTCTCGATTCGACTCGCCGAGCGGCTGGGCGATCGCGTGATCCTCGACTCGCCGGTTTCGTCGATCGACTGGACGGATGACGGAGTGGAGGTCGACTCGGCCACCGGTGCCGTGGAGGCGGGTCAGGCGATAGTCGCGGTTCCACCGAACATGACCAACGCGATCCGATTCAAGCCGTCCCTGCCCGGCTGGCGCCAGCGGATGACTCAAGACCTGTCGCAGGGCAGCATCATCAAGTGCCTCGCCGTCTACGACACGCCCTTCTGGCGCGACGACGGCCTCTCCGGTCAGGGATTCGCTCCTAGCGGTCTGGTCAGCGAGATCTACGACAACTCCCCGCCCTCGGGGAACGTAGGTGTGATCGTCACCTTCCTGGCTGGCGAGAAGGCCGAGAAGGCCGGCCGGATGCTCCCGGAGGAGCGTCGCGAAGCGGTGCTGGAGGGGATGTCGAGGTACGTCGGACCTGCTGCCCTCGAGGCCCAGAACTACATCGAGGTCGATTGGGCCGACGAGGAATGGACTCGCGGCGCCTATGCCACCAGCTTCGGACCGGGTGGTTTGACCCGCTTCGGCGAGGACCTCCGTCGCCCGGTCGGTCCGATCCACTGGGCCTGCAGCGACATCGCCGGCGTCGGCCATATCCACATGGACGGAGCGATCCGCTCTGGCCAGGCCGCGGCCCGCGCCTGCCTCGACTGAGCCGACTCCGGCCCGCCGTATTTCGACTACCGTCGGACGATGATCTCCGTCCACCCCTTGGAGGATTCACGGATCAGCAGCACCCTCGCCCGGTTCGAGGGCGCCGATGAGATACCTGTCTCGATCTTCGTCACCGAGTTCCCGCGGGGCGACGGTCCTCCGCTGCACATCCATCCCTACGCGGAGATCTTCCTGGTCGAATCGGGTTCGGTCGTCTTCACGGCCGAGGATGAGACGACGGAGGTCTCCGGCGGCAACCTCGTGATCGTGCCCGCCGAAACCCGGCACAAGTTCGAGGGTGCAAGTGAAGGGGTCAATCGGGTGGTCAGCATCCACCCGTCCGCGCACGTGGTCCAGGAGAATCTGGAGTAGAGCCTCCACATGGCACCTCTCGTGCCTGTCACCATGGCTTGGTGGCCTCGGTGAAAGCCTTCTCGAAGACGTATCTGCGTCCCGCGCTGATCGTGGCCGTTGGCGGCCTGGCCATGTTCGTGGCGCTGATCGCGCTCATCTCGGGAGTCCATCAACTGGTGATCCTCGGCCTGGAGGCTCTGTCCGTTTCCGAGCCCGACGAGAACGGCTTGGTCCGCGTCATCGCCTTCTCGACCCTGCTGATCCTCTTCGGAGTACTGACGTGGTTCGTCCTCCGCTCTGACCGCTCCGATCTGCTCAAGGCGACCTTCTCCGTAGTTCCATACGCGCTCGCCTACACGGTGATCGCGGGGAATCTCGGCGCTGGCTTGATGCCGGCCTTGGGAGTGGGGGTGGCCTTCTTCCTGGCGGTCCTCTTCTTCCTCCAACGCAAACGCCTGCCCTGGATCTACACCTTCGCGCTGGCCTTCATCTCCTTGGCGATGTTGATCCTCGTCTTGACCGGCCAGTAGCCGCAGGCGGAGAGCCTGGCGGCAAGGGTTCGTCGGCTTCCGACTAGAAGCCGGGGATCTTGGAGATGATCGGTTTCACCGGCGCTCCGTCCTTGGCGGCCAGTGACTTGATCCCGGCGAAGGCTCCAGCGAGCGCGATGATCTCGAGGGTGCTGATCTTCCCGTTCTCGAGCCCCGGGATGAACGCGGTCACGAGTCCGATGGTCGACGACAACTTGTCGCCGAGTCCACGCAACTGATCGTCGGAGAGGGCGGCATCCCGAGCCTCCTTGAGCTGGGTCAGGGAGAAGGCTCCGGCGAGAGCGGCCTTGGCGAGGGCCTTTTTCCGGCCCTCCGCCCCCTGCGAGAAGGTGCCCGCCTTCCAAGGGTCGTAGATCCATCGTTTGAACGCTCCGAGCGCCAGGCCGGTGTGGAGGACGAATCTCGCCTTGGCGAACTTGACGTCGGGGACGGTCCTCGTGACCACCTCGCCGCTCGGTGTGGTCGAGCTGACCGTCTTGGTGTCGTCTCCGCAGGCGACCAGCCCCACCGAGGCCGGAAGGAGGGCGACCGAGCAGATGAGTGCAGCAGTCCTCTTCACCGGGGGGAAACTATCAGCCCCTACGGAACCCTGATGGAATGCAGTAGGGCGATTCATACGACGCTATTCGTTCCGAGGGATAACGGGACCGATGGGTTAACCTTGGAATTCGTCGGCTTAACCCCCAGAAGGGCGTCAGAGCGTGCAGAGGTATCCCGATGGAGCAGCAGGATGACTTGGGCGATCGTCCTGCTCGTACTCGCGCTCGTGATGCTGGTTGCCGAGGCTCACCTTCCCGGCGCGATTCTCGGTGTTCTCGGGATCGTCCTCCTGGTTGGTTCCGGACTCCTCTTCCGGGAGAGCGGGGTGGACATCCCTGTTCCGGTGATCATCGGAACGGCGCTCGTGATCGGGCTGTTGATCATCTTCGCCGCGCGGAAGGTCCGAGAGGCGTATCGGACCTCGCGGGTGATGACCGGCTGGGAGGAGTTGGTAGGACAGACCGCAGAGGTGCGGGAGTCGCTCGATCCCGAAGGACAGGTCTTCGTCGAGGGAGCCCTCTGGCGTGCCCGCACGGTCGAGGGACCCCCGATAGGAGTTGGTGAAGAAGTCAAAGTGCAATCGGTCGACAAATTGACCCTGGTCGTTGCCCCCGCTGGCGATCCTGGTCAAACACCGTCGACCGGATCGGAGAAGAACGTATGACAGTCGCAATCGGAGTAGTGATCGTCGTGGCCATTTTCCTGGTCATCTTCCTCTCATCCGCTATCCGCATCCTTCGTGAGTACGAGCGAGGGGTCATCTTCCGACTGGGTCGGCTGATCGCTCAGAAGGGCCCGGGCCTGATCCTGCTGATTCCGTTCATCGATCGGATGGAGCGGGTGGAGCTGAGGACGGTAACGCTCAGGATCGAACCTCAGGAAGTGATTACGCGCGACAACGTTCCCGCCAGGGTCACGGCCGTCGCTTACTTCAGGGTTATCGATCCCAACCGGGCCATAGTCGAGGTCGAGGATTACGAATCGGCGACACTCCAGATTGCTCAGACCACCCTTCGCTCGGTGTTGGGCAGTGCAGAGCTCGATCAACTGTTGGCTGCGCGTGAGCAGCTGAACGAGAACCTCCAGCGCGTAATCGATGAGCAGACCGAGCCGTGGGGCGTCAAGGTCACCACGGTCGAGATCAAGGACGTCGAGATACCCGAGCAGATGCAGCGCATCCTCGCCCGTCAGGCCGAAGCCGAGCGTGAGCGCCGAGCCAAGATCATCAATTCGGAAGGCGAGTTCGAGGCAGCCGAGAAGCTCGCGCAGGCTGCGGATGTGATCAGCCCCAATCCCGTTGCCCTGCAGTTGCGGTATCTGCAGACCTTGCTCGAGATCGGTTCGAACCAGAACACCACCGTGGTGTTCCCTCTGCCGCTCGAGTTGATGAAGGCGCTGAGTCCGATCCTCACGGGGCAGGGAGAGCAAGCGGAGAGGCTCGAGGGCAACGAGTGATCAGCTGAAACCGGCGCACGCTCGCTCCGATGCCCTCCCGAGCTGAGTGCACGGGCTCGCCGTTCGCATCGCCTCTCGATCGACCAAAGTAGGAGGATGAAGACCTCACGGCAGCGGATCTTCCTCACCGCTGCAGTTGCGTTACTGGCGGTCGCCGCCCTCTACTTCCTGATCCCGAAGTTCCTGGGGCTGCGCCAACTTCCAGATCTCCTCGCGCAGGCGGATCCGGCGTGGCTGGTGCTGGCGCTCGCCCTGACCGTTGCCTGCTACGCGTCTTACGTCGCCCTGCTGCACTGGATGATCGAGGATCTCAGCTGGCCGATCTCGTACCAGATCACGATGGCCGGTCTCGCAGCCACATTGCTCGTCTCGTCAGGAGGCCTGGGGGGAATCCTCCTCACCTACTGGGCCCTTCGAAGCCTCGATCTCGGAAGGAGGGAGAGCAGCTCGCGGATCTTCGCCTTCCTCATCGTCCTCTACTCCGTCTACATGGTTTCGCTGATCGTCTTCGGGATCTTCCTTCGAGCCGGAGTGCTCGAAGGTGCGGGCGATCTCGGGTTGACGGTGATACCTGCGCTGGTCGCGGGTTCCATCGTCCTCGCAGTGCTGGCATTGGCCCTCTTCCCCCCGGAGCCGGGGCGGCAGGGTTGGCTCGCGCGCGCCGGGGCGGCTGCGTCGGTGGGTGTCAGACGAGTCCTCGAGTTGGCCAGACGACCCCGTAGGTTCTCGATCGCTCTGGGGGGTGCTGTCGCATTTTGGGCCCTCCAGATCGCCGTCCTCTGGGCGAGCCTGAGGGCTTTCGGCCTCGCGGTTCCGGCTGGCCCGCTGGTCCAGGGCTTCTTCGTCGGGATGGTGGCCAACCTGTTTCCCTTAACCCCCGGTGGAATCGGTGCGGTGGACGGTGGGCTGATCGGCACCCTCGTCCTGTTCGATCAGCCTGCGGCCGAGACGTTCGCCGGGGTCTTGACCTTCCGGGTGTTCACCTTCTGGCTCGTGATCCCGTTCGGCGTGGCTGCGCTGTTCCAGCTTCGGCGCAGTCTGGGAGCAGCCGGCGAGCCCGAGGAACTCGACCGCTAGGCAAATCGGGGCCGATCGGGTAGGGTGGGTGTGCGTAATCCGTTGGACAGAGTAGGACTCTCGGATACTTATTCGGCCATTTACGCACCCGGGGTGACCCGCGAGGCCGATTTACGGGGGTAACCGGTCTCGCGGCACTCTTCGGGTCAGCTTCACGGCCAGGAACCCCCTCACCCGAGGTGAATCAGATGAAGGACAGGCTCGCCAGACCCGATGCGGCGAAGGCGCTGGTGGATGCGAGGAGACTGAAGGCCGGTCGGCCGAACCGGGAATCCCGCCGCGAACGCGCGGCGACCGCCCGGTTACTGATCCAGACCCAGCGCCTGCTCCATGCGGACAGGGAGACCGACGTTTGAACCCTGGGCCAGGTCAACGCCCAGATCCGCGCACAGCCTCTCGGTCTCGGCGTCGGTGACGAATTCGGCCACCACCTCGAGGTCCATGCCCTTGCCCATCTCGGTCATCGCCCGCACGATCAACTGGTCGTCGGTGGAGTTGGGAAGAGAACGCACGAACTCTCCGTCGATTTTCAGGATGTCCATCGGCAGGTTCTTCAGGTAGAAGAAGCCGCCGAACCCGGCGCCGAAATCGTCGAGCGCGAAGCGACACCCGAACGCCCTCACCCGCTCGATGAAGCGACGGGCCTGTTCGAGGTCTGCGACGACTACCTGCTCGGTCAACTCGAAGATGATCCGCCCGGGATCCACATGTGCCTCCTCGAGCGCACGGGGAACCTCTCGAGTGAAGTTCGAGGTTTCTGCCAGCGATGACCCCGTGATGTTGATCGAGACCGCCGAGTCGAATTCGGTGGCCCTGGCCAGCGCTGAGACGGCCGTGTTGAAGACCCATGTATCGATCTCTGCCGAGAGCCCGAAACGTTCCGCGGTATAGAGGAAGGTGGGAGGCATGACGATCCCCGCCACCGGATCCCTCATCCGCAGCAGCATCTCGTAGAAGGCGATTTCACCGGTGGCGATCCGGCGAACGGGCTGGGCATCGAGGAACAGATCGTCCTCGTCGAGCGCTCGTCTCGTCCGCTCGGCCCAGGTGAGCCTGGATGCTTCCCACATCTCGTTCGGTTCGTCGACCGGAAAGGCGACGACCTGGTTCCTCCCGGCAGCCTTGGCCGTGTAGAGGGCTGCGTCTGCCTCTGTGGCGAGGTCCTGCGCCGAGACTGATTTCCGGCCACCCAGCGCCGTTGCGCCGGCACTCGCACTCAGTGTCAGCGACTCGCTCGACGAGGCTCCCATGGCGATCGGATGAGTTCTCAGGTTCTCGAGGATCGTCTCGCCGAGACCTACCGCATCATCGAGGCTGGTTCCGGGCAGGAAGATCGCGAACTCGTCTCCTCCGAGTCGGGCAACCGTGTCGGAGTCACGGCTGTGGCTGGTCAGCCGGGCAGCAAAGCCCTTCAGCGCTTGATCTCCTTCTGCGTGACCGATCGAATCGTTGACCGCTTTGAAGTTGTCCAAGTCGAAGCTCAGCAGCGACGCATCGCCGCCGTACCGGCGCTGGTAGGCCACGCCTTGGTCGGTTACCTCGAACATGCGCCGGATGTTCACCAGGCCGGTGAGCGGGTCGTGCCCGGCGAGGAACTGCAGCCGCTGCTGGTAGACGCGGCGCTCCGAGATGTCCTGGATCTGGAGGAGTCGGTACTCGTCGTCTCCGCTCTCCGATTCGATCGTCGAGAGGGTGACCAGCACCCAGATCCGTCCACCGTCTGCGTGATCGAGGGCGCGCTCGAACTCTGTTTGTCCGCTGCTCTCGCCCGTGCTGCGAATTGCCTCGGATGCGCGCGAGTCGGACGACAGGGCGAGCAGGTCCAGACCCTCCTCGACCAACTCGGACTCGGGATGACCGGTGATCTCGCTCATCGCAGGGTTGCATCGAACGATCCTCTCCTTGCCTGTCGCGGCGTCGACGCGGATCACCGCCATCCCGATGGTCGACTCCTCGAACGCCGCTTCGAGCAGTTCGGCCGGAGTGCTCGAGCCCTTGCCGTTGGTCGGTGTCCCCTCGTCGGTCATCGCTCACCAGGTCCTCGGTCGTCTGAAGACTTCCTGCACGTAGCCGATCACGGCGAGCGGAGACATCAGCGGCTGGTAGAGGAGGAGGTAGCTGAGGAATCCGATCGGGTTGTGCCTGACCGAGAGATGCACCTCTTCGAAGACATGACGTTGCATCTGGATCATCAGGCCTGAGAGCAGGAGGTTCAATGGCAGCACCGCGAGGGTCAGCGGCCCGACGATCGCGAAGTTGCCGGTGCAGGCGAGGACGATCCCGGGCAGGAAGGCGAAGGTGTAACAGAGGTCCATCCAGGGAAACAGCAGGTTGATCGCGATTCCGTGGGAGGCCATGCGGCGCTGGCGCAGGATCCTGAAGCCGTAGGCCTTCAGCCCTTCGATCATCCCCCTTGCCCAGCGTGAACGCTGACGAGCCAGGCGTCCGAAGCGGGATGGCACTTCGGTGAAGGCGAGCGCCGTGGGTTCGAAGCCGACCGTCGCGCCGTCTGCAAGCAGCGCCCAGGTCAGCACGATGTCCTCGCCGATCGAGTCAGGCCAGCCCCCGGCTGCCTTGACCGCCTTGGTCCGGTAGACCGAGAACGAACCCTGTGAGACCAGCGTGGCCTGCCAGATCGCCTGAGACCGTTTGATCGAAGCTATTCCGAGCTGATAATCCCATTCCTGCAGACGGGTGAGGAAGTTGGTCCGCGAGTTCCGGGCCATCACCGCTCCGGCCACGGCGTCCGTTCCGTCGATAGAGCTGATCAGGCGAGCGGTCGCGCGCTTCAGGGACTGTCGGCCCAGCAGGGTGTCGGCGTCGATCGTCGCCAGCAGGTCGGTCCGCACCTTCGCAAGCGCCGCGTTCAGAGTACGTGCCTTCCCGGTGTGCTCGGTCCGGAGCAGTTCCACGGTCTTGCCGGAGCCGTTGTTGAAACGGGTCATCTCCTCGATCACGGCGGCGGTTTCATCGTTCGAACCATCGTCGGCCACGATCACGTGGAGCTTTCCGGGATAGTCAGAGGCGAGTGCGTATTCGATCGTCTCGCCGATCCGCACCTCTTCATCGAAGGCGGCGATCAAGAGGGTCATCCCGGGCCAGCGCCGCTGGTCGGCTCCGGGCGGCATCGCTTCGATCGCCCTGGGGCGATCGAGCAGGAGGCTCGTGATCAGGAAGGCAGTGAGATACCCCGGCAGGATCGCAATCCCTGCGATCACCGCGATTGCGAGAGGAAGCGTGATCAGCTCGCCGAGATCGTTGAACCACGGCAAAGCGAGCCAGGTCGAGAGCGCGGCCCACAGCATCCCGCAGATCACCGCGATTACGAAGCGGGTACGGATCTGGAGATAGGGGAGGGACCTGCCGAACCAGGTGGAGGGGGTGATGGCTGTGGCGGCTGCGGGAGTCGACCTGCGTGCGGTGTCTCGCGACCCAGCATCAGTGGGAGCAATTCCGGTGCGAGTCTGTTGCTCGGTTTTGGTGATTCGTACCTTTGGGGTAACTCAGGAGTCGATTTCTCGACTGCAAGACGATTATTACAGGGCAGAGTTGCGCGCTACCCACTCCTGCAGACACGAGTGACCGGTAACACAGAGGCAAGGAATCTCCCGTAGTGGATGGATCCTCCCGGGTCGAGTGCGCCTCGCGGGTACCCTCGGAACCGTCCCTGCAAGATGCCTCGGCAGGAATCTCCCATCGCGGGATGAACGAGGCAGAGCCATGACCAACCGAATCAAACGACAAGCGGCGACCGCGGCCACCCTGATGGCCTCTCTGCTCCTGCTCTGCCTCCCGGGAGCGGCGCTCGCCGGCGGTATAGGCATCGACACCGACCCGTCGTCCGACCCCGAGCCGCCTCTCGCTCCGACAGCGAAGCGGAGCGACATCATCGACTTGGTTCGCACCGAGTTGAACCGCGACGTTCGCGAACGTCGCAGTGACAACGTGCCGCGCTACCACTTCGGTCGCGGGTCGATCGCTCCCTACAGCATCGGTGATCAGTGGTGTGTGGCCTTCGGTACCTGGTCTTGGTCGAAGGCCGGTTTCACCGACTACCTCGGCACGTCCCTGCTGCGTCGCTCCTACGGCGGTCGAAGCGTGGCCATCCAGGTTCGCGATCTCACCCGTTGGGCCAAGCGGACAGGGCATTGGACCCTCCGCGCCACACCAGGGGACCTCGTGGCTTACGGCGAGGGGCACATCGGAGTCGTCGTCAAGGCCGACCGGACCGGCCGGGCCGTCAGATCGATCGAGGGCAACAAGGCCGATGGCGTCCGCTGGGTCGTGATCGAGATGTCCGAGGTCACCGGCTACATCAGCCCCAGCGTGATCACAGGGACCCAGCGGGTAGCACGCTCCTCACCGTTGGCGGATGTCGATTAACCTTCGCCACGTATGAAGCTCTACGTCTGTTACGGAGACTGGAAGTTCGCAATCTTGGGCCACCGGCACCCGTGTGGCGACGCGCATCAGGCGTTGCTCGACGCCGGTTACGACCCCGAGGTAGTGAAGGTCTACGGCCTCGGTCCGCTGCCCCTGTGGATGCAGCCGAAGCGCCGGAGGGTGAAGGAGATCACCGGCAAGACCTGGGTCCCCGCGCTCGAGTTCGACGACGGAACCGGCATCGGCGACTCCAAGAAGATCATCGCCTGGGCTCAGGCGAACCCGGCCAAGAGCCGGTAGGACTCAGGCTTCGCTCTTCGCGTTACCCAGAGCCCGAACCAGTTCGCCGACCTCGTGATCCCGCTCCAAGGGGTGCCGCAGGGGAGCCTCCGGGTTGATCTC
>CAZQMB010000028.1:0-13349 GCA_964594365.1 uncultured Conexibacteraceae bacterium | reverse complement strand
CCCTGGGACCGAGCGCGCCTTCCATGTGCAGGAGTTCTCGCTTGAGAAGAGTGCCGCCACCGTAGTTGCCGAGCTTTCCGCTGGCGAGGATCACTCGGTGGCACGGCACCACCGGCGCCAGCGGGTTTCCGCCGAGCGCCGTGCCCGCGGCTCTCTGCGCGTTCGGCTTGCCGGCTGCTTCGGCGATCTGTGAGTACGTGCGGGTCTCGCCGTACGGGATCTCGGCGCAGGCCTTCAGTACATCGGCGCCGAAGCCGTTACCGGCGAGGGCCCAGTCGATCTCGAGGGTGAACTCGGTCAGCTGCTGCTCGAAGTAAGCCTCGAGTTGGCGGATCGGCTCGGCCACCAGCACCGGCTCCTCGCTGGCATCGGCTGCGAGCACAGCGATCTCCTCCAGCGCCACATCCGGCTCCTCGCCTGGCATGGTCACCCGCAGCAAACCCTTTTCGCTTGCTGCCACCACGAGCGTTCCGTACGGACTCTCGAGCGTGCCCCAAGCGATTGCGCGGTCTCCCATGGGAGAAACCCTTTCACATCTCACGGACCGTAACCTCTCCGGTGATGAACGATCAGACGCCCGAAGAGAAGGCCCTGCACGATCTGGTGGAGGCAGCACTCGCCGAGGACTTGGGCGAAGGTGACATCACCGCCGAGGCCACCGTCCCGGAAGCCGCGCGGGCCCACGGGCGAATAGTGCTGAAAGAGCCTGGCTCGATCTACGGCTTCGACGTCGCCGAGAAGGCGTTCCTGCTCGCCGGAGCCGAGAGCTTCGAGCGCCTCGCACCCGAGGGCCCTTGGCAGCACGAGGCACCGATCGATGTGGCGCTGGTCGACGGCCCGGCCCGGGCGATCCTCGCCGGCGAACGGGTGGCGCTCAACCTCCTCTGTCACCTCTCGGGAATCGCCACGCTCACCGCGATCTACATCAAGGCGATCGAGGGTGTCACCGGCCCCAACGGCGAGATGCCGGGGATTCTCGACACCCGCAAGACCACGCCGGGACTGCGAGCACTGGAGAAGGCAGCCGTCGCATCTGCCGGTGGGCGGAACCATCGCATGGGCCTCTACGACGAGGTATTGATCAAGGAAAACCACGCAGCCATCGCCGGCGGCATCGGCAAGGCGGTCGAGCAGGCGATCGCGGCTCAGCCCGACAAGTCGGTAGAGGTAGAGGTGCGAGACGACGACGAGATCCGCGAGGCGATCGAGGCGGGCGCCCGGCGTTTGCTGCTGGACAACATGGAACCCGAGACGCTCACCGCGTCGGTTGCGCTTGCCCGCGAGACGGCGGGGGAGGGGGGCGTGGAACTGGAGGCCTCTGGCGGAGTCAACCTCTCTACCGTCGCAGCCGTTGCGGCCACCGGAGTGGATGAGATCTCGATCGGCGCCCTGACCCACTCGGCTCCAGCCCTGGATTTGAGCCTGCTGGTGGAGATTTCCGAAGTGGAGCCTTCCGACGAAGCCGATGCCGGTCAGGAATCCCCGGAAGAGTCGGACTCCCCGAGCGAGTAGAATTCGGCAGGTAAAGTCATTCGCACGTCCCAGAGGCTGCTCCCAGATGTTTAGGGAGGAAAGGCCGGGGAAGCGAACATAGGAATCAGGAAAGGAAGTCGGGAGATGCCCGTCGAGAAGCTTCCAACCATCGAACTTCCCATGGCACCGGCGCTGGGCGAAGACCCTGCCCGACTCTCAGCCGATGCCGAGCAGGCGCTCGACTCCGAGATCCGCGCGCTCGCCGAGGAGCGAAACGCCGTCATCCTCGCCCACAACTACGAGGTCCCGGAGGTCCAGGACGTTGCTGATTTCGTGGGCGATTCGCTGGGGCTCTCGCGTAAGGCCGCCGAGACAGACGCCGATGTGATCGCCTTCTGTGGCGTGCACTTCATGGCCGAGACGGCATCGGTTCTGTCGCCCGACAAGACGGTGCTGATTCCCGATGAGCGCGCTGGCTGCTCACTCTCCGACACGATCACCGCCGATCAACTGCGCGCGTGGAAGGCGAAGCACCCGGCTGCACAGGTGGTGATGTACGTCAACACCTCGGCCGAGGTCAAGGCCGAGACCGACTACTGCTGCACCTCGTCGAACGCGGTCAAGGTCGTGGAGCACGTCTGGAAAGAGCACGGCCCCGAGACCGAGATCCTCTTCGGACCCGACATGTGGCTCGGGACTTATGTGGAGCGCGAGACTGGCCTGATGGACGACCCCGAACGGCGTGAGCGCTTTCATGTTTGGCCCGGTGAGTGCCATGTACACGCCGCCATCCGCCCCGAGGACATCGAGCAGATGCGCGCAGAGAACCCCGAGGCAGACTTCCTCATCCACCCCGAGTGCGGTTGCACCACCCAGGTGCTCGAGCACGTCGCCGCCGGCGACATCCGCGAGGAGGGCGTCCACATGGTCTCGACCGGCGGGATGATCGATCACGTCAAGGCGAACCCCACCGGCACCTTCATCGTCGCGACCGAGACGGGGATGCTCCACCCGATCCAGAAGGCCTGCCCCGATGCCAAGCTGATACCCGCCAATCCTTGTGCCGTCTGCCCGTTCATGAAGATGATCACCCTGAGCAAGCTCCGGGACTCGCTGCGCGATCTGAAATACGAGGTCAAGGTCCCCGAGGATCTCGCCGCCCGCGCCCGGATCCCGATCGAGCGCATGGTCGCCATCGGCTAGCCCGGGTATCCGGGACCGGATAGACCGCGACGGGCAGGTGTAGTCCCTCTTGCTGGCAACGCTCCTCCTGATCCTCCCCTTCGCGGCTGCGTCCGCGGTGAGCCCGGTGATGCTCACCGAGCAGACCTACCTGCTCGCCAGGGGGCGTAAGGCAGCCAAGCGTTATGCGCTCGGAGCCTCCCTCACCGTATTCGTCTTCATCGCTCTTGCGACGCTGTTCGGGAGGGTCATCTCGCTTCCTACCGAACCCACCCTGAGCGCCTCCCTGGATGTCGGGCTGGGTGCGCTCCTCGTGGTCCTCGGCGGGGTCCTCTATCTGATCGAGCGCCGCTCGGGCCGTGGCGCTTCGAGGCGTAAACAGGAGAAGCAGCGGAGTGTGAGCGACCGTCGGGCCTTTGCCTTCGGGATCTTCTCGATGGCCACCAACCTCACCACCCTCGCCCTAGTCCTGCCCGCGGCGAAGATCATCGCCGACGCCGGTCTCGACTACCCCGAGCGCTTGGTGTTGGAGATACTGCTGGCGCTGATCGCCGCGGTCCCTGCCTGGCTTCCCCTCGCCCTCACCCGGGTTTCCCCCGGCCGAGCCAGACACGCGTTGGACTGGATCGACCAGACGATCGAGAAGCACGGCAAGAAGCTGGTTGCGGTCGCGCTGCTGGTGCTCGGCGGCTTCCTGCTGCTGAAGGGGATCATCGGCCTCTAGGGGCGGAGCGGAGCGAGCAGTCAGGGACGCTGTGAGCAGACGCTCGGTGAGGGGGTTGCCTTCAGGAAGGCCTCTAGCGCAACCGGATAGGCAGTCATGATCCCGTCGCTGCAGCGATCGACCATCTTCTGCCAGTCCACGGCCGAGTCGCTGTCGTGACCGGAGAACCAGTTCTGCCATGCATAGCCAGCAGCGTGAGCCTTCTCGATGTACTCGGTGCTGGAGACGGTTACCAGGCCGAGGCCCGGGTATTCGTAAAGGATCGGAGGCTGCAGGGCGACGGTGCCGCGGGCGGGCAGCACATCGAAGAGCAGGAACGCCGCCATGCCCTCCACGCCCGGTGCGATCGGGATCTTCGGCGCGAGCCTGTGGAACTCGTCCACGGCCTCCTGTCGGAACGAGACGACGATTATGTTCCTGCGCTTCACGTTCTTGAGCTCCCTTGCGAGCGCCCGGGCGTTCTGGATGTACTCGGAGGTTTCCTCGGCCGGTGTCCGGCCCTTGATCTCCAGGTTGATCGGAGTCCTCGGGAAGGCCCTCAGGACCTCTCGCAGCGACGCAACCCGGAAGTCCGATGCCTTGAAGCCCTTCGGCGGCTTCTTCTTGCCGGTCGCGATCCCACGGAACTTGTAGGTGGAGACGGGTTTGTCCTGGCTGTAGCTGACTCCGTCCGGCCCGTCGGAGAACCAGTAGGCGTTGTCGAGGCGTTGGATCTGCTTCAAGGTGAAGGAGCGGACCTCGCCTGTCCCGTTGGTCCTCGCGTCGACGGTGGTGTTGTGGTGCATCACCACCCTGCCGTCCTTGGTCACCCCGATGTCCAGCTCGAGCATGTCGGCACCGGCGCGGAGGGACTTCTTCAGCGCGTAGAGCGTGTTTCCCGGGAACTCCCCTTCGCCGCCCTGATGGGCGATGTTCCAGGGCTTCGACTTGCGCCATGGGTTGGCCGCCGATGCTGCAGGAACCGAGACCACCACCATCAAGAGTGCGGTCGCGGCGACCAGCCGTGTGATGACCCCCCTGCGCATTGGCACAGAGTAGCCGTCGTGGCTGCCATCAGGATGGATGCAGGCGCAACATCTGTCTGAAATCCGGGTTTAATCGATGAATGCATCGACGCCTTCCGAGACCAGCCGTCCATCTCCTTGCGCTGATCGCCCTCGCGGCAACCGCCTCGATCGCAGCCACGTCCGATGCGGAGGCGCAGTTCAAGGGCGCAAACGGCAGGATCTTCTACATCAGCGAGGACACTTCCGGTGATCAGCGAGTCTTCTCGTCGAAGGCCTCGGGATCGGGCAGGAAGATCGTCAGTCCGGAGGGACTCGACCCCTCCTCGCTCGCCGTTTCGCCGAACGGCAGGAGGCTCGCCATCTGCGGTGGCAGATCTGGCGACGAGGAATCCTGGATCTTCCTCGGCCGTGCCAGCGGCGGCAAGTTCCGCAGGCTTGTGAAGGGATGTGACCCTGGCTTCTCGCCTTCCGGCAGGAAGCTCGTCTACACGATCACCTTGCCCGACGGCCTTCGCGATCGCTACGAGATCCGGACGGTCGCGACCAACGGCAGGGCTCGACGCACCATCCTCAGGCCCGAGGACCGGTGGCTATCTGACACCAGATTCACCCCGAACGGGAAGCGGATCGTCTTCACCGCGACCATCGACCCCAACGTCGGCGAGTACGACACCGAGGTCTACTCGATCCGCTCCGGCGATGGACGCCGCGAACGCCAGATCACCAACGATGGCGGCTTCGACATCGACTACGCCCACGCCGACGTCTCGCCCGACGGCAGGCGCATCATCGTTGCCGCCTACGACGGCTTCACCGATCGCCGGAGCATCGTCGGAGTTCCGATCGGCGGCGGTCCGATCGACATCATCGCCACTCCCGAGTCGGATCAGTTCGACTACAGCTTCCCTGTCTACTCACCCGACGGAAAGCGGATGGTGTTCGAGCGAGGCGACTCGGCCTTCATCGAGTACTACCTGGTCTTCCAGGGTCGGCTGACCGGCGCGCGCCCTGACCAGTCACTTCAGAACCCGCCGTTGGTGGTTCCCACTCCACCCGCGTCCTCGTTCGGTGCCTTCGGGCCGGTCTGGGGAGCACGGCCCAGGTAGGCGCGGGCAGCACTGTGGCCACGCCTGCTCAGGCGTGAAGTTGCAGGCCCATCATTAGCGTTTGCTAACGTTTCTTCCGGTCGTCCGGGTCGTAAACCCCCTGGCTCGAAAAGAGCACGGTTTCGCCCAAGTTCGTGCTTGGGCAGGACTCCACGCCCGCGACGGAGAAAGAACCAAACGAGTACTCACCGATGAACCGCATGCACCAAACCGATCCCGCCCTCCAGGGCAGCCCAGCGCGTCAGCGGACACGCAGGCCCGAACACCTGACCGAGCGTCCGGCCGGAAAGCCGATCATCGAGCTCGACGGCGTCACCAAGATCTATCCGGGCGGCCACGTCGCTCTCGACAACGCCAGCCTTCGTGTGGACCGCGGGGAGTTCGTCTTCCTGGTCGGCCCCACCGGTTGCGGAAAGTCGACCTTGATCAAGCTCTTGATCCGTGAGCTCGAGCCGACCGAGGGCGAGGTGAAGATCGCCGGTCGCGACATCAACACTCTGCCTGAAAAGCAGATCCCGCTGCTCCGCCGTCGAATCGGGACCGTCTTCCAGGACTTCAAACTGCTGCCGGACCGCAACGTGTACGACAACGTCGCCTATGCCTTGCAGGTGATCGGCGCTTCGCGCAGCGAGATCAAGGCGAAGGTGCCCGACGCCCTGCGGCTGGTCGGCCTCTCCGACAAGTTGCAGAACCGCCCCCACGAACTCTCCGGAGGAGAGCAGCAGCGTCTCTCGATCGCCCGCGCCTTCGTCAACCACCCGCCGCTCCTGCTCGCCGACGAGCCGACCGGAAACCTCGACCCCCAGACCTCTGTGGGGATCATGCAGTTGCTCCACCGGATCAACCGCACCGGCACGACCGTCGTCGTGGTGACCCACGACCGGGACACGGTCGACAAGATGCGTCGTCGAGTGATCGCTCTCGACTCCGGGCGCGTGGTGCGCGACCAGTCTGCGGGGGTCTATGCCGACGACGAGTCCACTCGTGAGTTCGCCATCCGGTTCGGCCGGGAGATGGGGATCGAGTGAACCGTTTCACCTTCTTCCTCGGCGAGGGCTTCCGGGCCCTGCGTCGGAGCACCGCTCCGAGCATCGCCGCGATCGTCACGGTCGCGGTCACGATCCTGCTGCTCGGAGTGCTCATCCCGATCCTCCAGACCACCGGCGGCAAGACCGAAGAGGTCCGTGATCAGGTCACCCTCCGGGTCTTCATCTACGACGACGCCACCACCGGAGAGGTAGCCGCGCTCGGCGATCTCATCCGCAATACCCAGCACGTCGAATCCGCGACATTCGTGAGCAAGGAGCAGGCCCTGACCAAGCTGCGCGGCTTCCTCGAAAACGACGATCCGGTCAACGTGCTGCCCCAGGGTCGCAATCCTCTTCCTCGCTCGTTCGAGATCAAGCCGGACGATCTCGACAACATGGAGGCGATAGCCGCTTCGCTCGCTCCCACGGACGCCAACGGCGACCCCCAGCCCGTGAGCGCAGCGATCGAGGACGTAAAGGACTCTCGCGCCGATGCCGCGCCTATCCGCTCGGTCACCGGTTTCGTCAAGATCTTCTTGATCGTGATCGCGATCGTCCTGGTGATCGCATCGCTGCTGTTGGTCGGCAACACGATTCGCCTCTCTATCTATTCGCGTCGCCGCGAGGTCGAGGTGATGCGTCTGGTCGGTGGAACCAACTGGTTCATCCGCTGGCCGTTCATGATCGAGGGGCTCTTCTGCGGCGCGATCGGAGGACTGCTCGCCGTCTCGGTACTGATACTCGGTAAGGTCGCAATCGTGGATCCACTCGCAAACTCGATCGATCTGATCTCGGCCGACGGCACCATGCCGTTCATCGGCCTCGTATTCCTCCTCCTCTTCCTCGCGATGGCCGTCTCCGCGCTCGGTAGCGGCCTGACGCTTCGCCGATTCCTCAAGGTTTGAACTCACGTACTCTTCTGGCGGCCTTCGCCGTTGCGGTCGCCTTCGTGGCGGGTTCGATCGCTGCCGTGCGGACAGACGGCTACGGCGGCCTCATCCCGGGAGCGGGTGACTCCACCTCTCAGGCGCTCGAACTGATCGAGGCCGACTACTACAAGGCCGCTCCGGTCGAGGAGCTCCAGGGTGCCTCGGTCAGAGGGATGGTCGAGTACCTGCGCAAGCGCTACGACGATCGGTTCAGCCGGTACTTCGGTCCTTGGGCTTACGGGCACTTCCAGGACGCGACGGCCGGCCAGTTCTCCGGCGTCGGCATGACGGTGGGAGAGGTCCCCGCCGGCCTCAGGGTCACCCGGGTCTTCCCCGATTCTCCTGCGCAAGAGGGAGGGATCGTCAGGGGTGATGTCGTGACCGCTGTGGACGGCAAGTCGATCGCGGGCCTCTCGGCCGAACTGGCCACCAATCGGATCAAGGGAGAGGAAGGAACCGATGTCACCCTGACCGTGCGCTCGACCAACGGCAAGGAGCGCGACATCGAACTCACCCGCGCACAGGTAGCCCTACCAGTAGTCGAGGGGAAACTGCTCACCTACGGCGGGGAGAAGATCGCCTACGTGCGGATGATCACCTTCTCGACCGGGGTCCACGGCCTGCTTCGGCAGAAGGTCGAGAGCCTCTACGACCGAGGCGCCGAGGGCCTGATCCTCGACCTCCGCGACAACGGCGGCGGTCTGCTCAGCGAGGCGGTCCTCGCGTCGAGTCAGTTCATCGAGAACGGTCGGATCGTCTCGACCTCCGGTCGTGCCGAGCCCGAGCAGGTCTACGAGGCCGAGGGAGACGCTTTGCCCCGCCGCCCCATGGCCGTACTGATCAACGAGAACACAGCATCGGCCGCCGAGATCATGGCCGCAGCGCTTGCGCAGGCGAAGGTGGCGACTACGGTCGGGACCACCTCCTTCGGCAAGGGGACCTTCCAGAGGGTCTTCCCCCTCGAAAACGGCGGCGCGCTGGACCTCACCCTGGGTGAGTACCTGACCCGCAACGGGAGCTCGGTCGACGGCAAGGGCCTGAAGCCCCAGGTGATCGTCACTTCGAACGGCAACTCGGACCTCCAACTGAGACGCGCCGAGGCTCTGGTCGCGCGCAAGATCCGCGCGCAGGCCGCCAAGAAGTAGGAGATCTGATGGCACGCGGCCAGGACGCCGCAGAGCGCACCGAGGGAGTGGCGGTCGTCTCCAAGAAGGGGAAGTTCCTCACCTGCTCTCCGATCTTCGAGCGCGGTGGTCAGTTCACGATCTCTGGCGGCCCCAAGGTCGCCCCCGACCGGATGGCTCTGGTGCGCTGGGTCCGAGGCGACCGCGCCGAGGTGATCCGCGAACTCGGAGATCCGAAGGTCGCGGCCGACGTGGTCGAGGCACTGCTTGCCGACCGTGGGGTGGAGCGCGGCTTCAGCCCCGAAATCGAGATCGCTGCCCGCGATGCGGCCCGCGACGCCCTGGACGCCCCCGGTGAGAGGCGTGACCTCCGTGACCTGACCACCTTCACCGTCGATCCGGCAACCGCTCGGGATTTCGACGATGCCGTCTCGGCCAAGCGCGAGGGCGACGACATTCGGCTCTGGATCCACATCGCCGACGTTGCGGCGCACATCAAGCCCGGCACCGCCCTGGAAGACGAGGCCTATCGCCGTGCGAATTCGATCTACGTGCCCGGGTCGGTGGAGCCGATGCTCCCGCATGCTCTCTCGAGCGAGGCCTGCTCCCTCGCCCCGGAGGTCGACCGTCTTGCGGTCACAACCGAGGTCCTGCTCTCGCCCGACGGCGAGGCCAAATCGACCTCGTTCTACCGCTCGGTCATCTGCTCGGACGTCCGCCTCGACTACGACCAGCTCGACCGGATCTTCGCCGGTCGGGAGAAGCCTCCGGAGATCGTCGCCGAGCCGATGAAGCTCGCCCGCGCCGCCGCCGCAGCCCGTCTCTCGCGTCGCCCACCCGATGCGCTGGAGGTCTCCACCTCCGAGCCAGACTTCTCCTTCGACTCAGATGGCAACGTCGAAGCCGCCAAGGGTTCCGAGCAGACCGAGTCCCACACCCTGATAGAGATGCTGATGATCCTCACCAACGAGCAGGTTGCCGAGGTGCTGCAGGCCAAGCGCGTCCCGACCCTCTACCGAGTGCACGAGGAGCCCGACCCGTCGAGGGTCGAGCAGCTCTGCGATCAACTCGCTGCGTTGGACTTGCCCACGCCACCGGTGCCGAAGGGGATGACGCCGCAACAGGCCGGCGAGGTCGTCGGTCAAGCCTCCCGGCTCGTCTCGAAGGAGGCGAAGCGCCGCGGCCACGGGCTGGACGCCTACACCTCGCTGATCCTGCGCTCGCTGAAGCCCGCCTATTACTCGGACCAGAACCTCGGGCATGCTGGTCTGGCGAGCAGCGCCTACTCCCACTTCACCTCGCCCATCCGCCGCTTCCCCGACCTCGTCTGCCACCGCGGGATCCTCTCGGTCGTCTACGGCGAGAAGGGTGGGGAGAAGGCACCGCTCCCGGAAGAGGTTGCCGATGCCGGTCCGCACTGCTCCGAGATCGAGCGCGATGCGGTCCGGATCGAGCGCGACGCGGACTCGATCTGCGCCTCGTATCTCCTCCAGCGTGAGGTCCGCGAACGCGGTCCCGATGCCACTTACGCGGGTGAGGTCTCGGGTGTGATCGAGGCAGGGGCCTTCATCCGCTTCGCCGGTGAGCACTCGGACGTCTACGAGGGATTCCTCCCCGTGCGTCGGATCGGTGGGCGTGAGCGATACAACCTCGACGAGACCGGCACCCAGTTGATCGGCTCGGGCGGAGGCAGGGCGGTCAGGTTCGGTGATCCGGTCGAGATAACCGTCGACTCGGTCGATGCCCCGCGTGGCAGGGTGGACCTCCTGCCGGCACCCGGCAAGGACGGCGATTCCGGCTCCGGCAAACGCGGCAGCGGTCAACGCGGCCGTCGGGCAGGCACTCGAACGGGAGGTGCCCCGGGCAGAGGGGGTGGCAAGAGGCGCAGACCGCCAGGGGGAGGCAGGACCTCGGGCAAGCAGACCTCGTCGGGTGGATCCTCCGGTGGCTCCGGTGGCTCCGGTGGCGGCAAGAAGAGTGGGTCCGCTCAGAAGAAGCGCTCCAAGCCGAAGTCCTCCGGTAACAAGACCAAGAACAAGGGCCGTCCCAAGCCGAAGGCCGAGAAGGCCGCCAGGGCAAGCAGGTCGACCAGCCGCAGCGGCCAGAAGTCGAAGGCCAAGGGTGCATCCAAGAAGCGGGGCGGTGCTAAGAAGAGGGGACGCTGATCATGGCCGCCTCGAAGAAATCGAAGAAGTCGAAGAAATCACCCAAGCCGAAGCAGGCCAAGGGTGAGCCACGCGAACTCAAGTCCGGTGATGTGGCGACCAACCGCCGGGCACGACACAAGTTCGAGTTGGTCGAGAAGTTCGAGGCAGGGGTCGAATTGCGAGGCAGCGAAGTCAAGTCGTTGCGCGACGGCAAGGCTCAGATCAACGAGGCCTTCGCCACCATCAACGAAGGGGAGATCTTCCTCCGCGGAGCGCATATCCCGCCGTATGGCCCTGCAAGCAGCCAGAACCACGAACCGGATCGGGCGCGCAAACTCCTGCTCCACCGACGTGAGATCGAGCGGCTGATCGGCAAGATGGCTCAGAAGGGGCTCACCCTGGTACCGACCAGGATCTACTTCAAGGGGCCACGTGCGAAGGTGGAGCTCGCTCTCGCCCGCGGCAAGGAAGGCCGTGACCGCAGGCGTGAGATCAAGGATCGCGACACCCAGCGCGAGGTCGAACGCGATTACAAACAGCGGATGCGTTGATCGCCTCTCGCCCTCACTCCTGTGCTCAGGCGTGAACCCCGTTTTTCCGCATAGTCACGCGTAACAATGCGCCACATGCCGATTGCGCTCGATCTGGCAGCGGTCTGGGATGACATCCAGGCCTTCATCCAGGACAACCAGCCCTGGTCTTACGTGGTACTCGCGGTCGTGGTCATCCTGCTACTCGGTTCGTTCCTCGCCTGGAGGCGTTCAGGCTCTCGCAGGCGCAGGCTCGAGAAGAAGGCCCGCAAGGTCGAGGCGCGAGATCAACGAGCACTCGAGCGGCGTCAGGCTGAGGATCTCGAGCGGCGGGAATGGGCCGAGTCGCGCTCCAAGCGCAAGTCGAAGAGGCGGGGTGACAAGCCCTCGACCGACGACGGGGTCCATGGTGAGGAAGAGCTGCCGGAACCTGCCTCCGCATCGGGCGCGCCGGTTGCCGCCGCACTCGGTCTGAGCGGCGTTGCGGCTGGAGCGGCGAGCGGTGGCGAGCAGTCGTCCAGCCCGACCGACTCGATCTCGCTCAAGTCCGCCTACGAGCCCGATGACACGACGCCAGCCGAGCCCGGTCCTGACGATGCCGCTCGCGCCCGGCGCGAGGCCGAGGAGCGGGTTCGTGCGGAGGCCGAGCGCCTGCGCGCGGAGAGCGAGGCGCGTACCCAGTCCGAGTCGGAGCAGGTGAGCAGAGAGGTCGAGGACCGCACGCGCTCTGCGATCGAGGAGGCCCGCCGCGCCTCGGACGAGAAGGTTCGCCTTGCTGCCGAGGCTGCGGCCGCCGCCGCCGCCGAGAGAGTGATGGAGGAAGGTGAGCCGTCCTCCTACGGCCCTGCGAGCAGTGCGCTCTCGGGAACCAACCAGAAGCTCGATGAGATCGAGCGCCGCGTCGCCGAGGCGGAGCGCAGGGCAGCGGAGGCAGAGCGCCTCGCCGAGGAAGCCGAACGCGAGCGGAAGATGGAGGAGATGCTGGAGCGGGTCGAGCAAGCCGAAAAGCGTGCGGCCGAGGCCGAGCGGCGCGCCCTCTCGGCGGAGGCTGCTGCAGGAGCGGGTGCCAGGCCAAAGGCGTCTTCGTCCGCCTCCTCCGCGCCCAGAGCGAGCGCCTCAGCTGGCGCTGGTACCGAAGGTGCCAGTTGGCTGGTCGAGGACGAATCCGCCAGTGCAGAGGTGGCGCCTGGTCAGACCGCGATCGATCAGCCCTCTCAGCCCACTCTCTCCGAGGCGGCCGAGGAGGAGAGCGAGGGGGACGACACTCCCGAGTCCGACTCCGCCGATCTGCCACCGCTCGAGAAGGCGGCCCCGATAACCGGCCTCGCTGCCCTGCCCGTGATCGGAGCCTTCTTCCAGAGCGACGCCCAGCGGCGCGAGCAGCGACTCCAGCGCGAGATAGCCGAGTCAAACCGCGAGCTCGAGCGCGAGTGGGAGCGTGAACGCGCCGAGCGCGAGAAGCGGGAGGCCGAGGAGCGGGAGCGTCGTGAGGAGGAGCGTCGTAAGAGGGCGGTGGAGCGGGCCAAGCGCGAGAAGGAGAAGGAGCTCAAAGCGGTAGAGAAGGCCCGCAAGGAGCGCGAGCAGGCTCAGAAGGCCGAATCGGAAGAGCGCAGCAAGCGGGCCAAGCAGGCCGCCGAGAAGCGCAAGGCCGAGGCCGAGGAGAAGCAGGCCAAGGCCGAGCGCGATCACAAAGCCGAGATCGCCGCGGTCGAGAAGGCACGCAAGGAGCGGGAGGCCGCCCAGAAGGCCGAATCGGAGGAGCGCAGCAAGCGGGCCAAGGAAGCAGCCAAGAAGCGCAAGAAGGAGAAGAAGGAAAAGAAGGGGAAGGAGAAGGAGAAGGCCGGGGAGGCCAAGGCGAAGTCTTCGGATGAGGGCAGCGGCGACCTCGACCTCAACGCCGCGACCTTCGAGGAGCTGCGCGAAACAGGCCTGAGCGTCACCGAGGTGACGCGGATCCTCACCTACCGCAACCGTTCTGGCGGCTTCAAGAAGCTGAGCGACCTCGATTCGATTCCCGGACTCGAGAAGTCGAGCCTCTCCGAGGCCAAGAAGAAACTGCGGATCTAGTCCACCCTCACCTGAGAGGCGGCGGAGCGGGC
>CAZQMB010000027.1:0-13595 GCA_964594365.1 uncultured Conexibacteraceae bacterium | reverse complement strand
GTCGGTCTACGAAACCGAAGGTCACAGGTTCGAATCCTGTCGGGCGCGCTCTCCGCCACCAAAGAAGACCACCACCCCGAAACACGCCTGACCCGGGGAATAGGAAACCGAAGGTCACAGTTTCAAATCCTGTCGGGCCCACTCGCTCTTCGTCCGCGTCAAACGCGGGCCCGTCTTGTCCGCCTCCCTTGTTTGACTGAGTGACTCGCTCAGTGCTACTGCTCGGGTGCCCCAAGGGGATCTTCGACGACCGGAATGCGTTTGTAATCACTCCCCTTTTTCGCAACGCGGGTCTCGCCGCTGAGGATCTCGGGGAAGCGATGACGCAGCGAACCGGGCTTGGTGTTCACTCGTGAGGTCAGGGACTCGGGGAGTGCATACCACCAAGAGGCGATCACCTCGGTGATTCGCCGGGCCCGATGAGTTGCGCCTCTCAGTGTCTCAGGGGTATCCGCAGGGCAATTGGGTATGAGGTGCAGTTCTCGCCTCTTCGCCTCGGAGCGAATTCGATGGCAGTGGTAGGAAGAACTGACCGCCAGCGCTCTTTCCACCCCGAAGGCCTTCAGCGCGCCTATCGTCGCTCGGGTCGTGTCACCGGGCCGCACCTCGCGGATCGCGTGTTGGGGTACTCCCTTGTCGACCAGATATCGCCGCATCGCCAGGGTCTCATCGATCCCCCTCGCTACTCCTCCGCTTATGAGGATCACGGGCCCTGACCCATTTGCCCACAACAGCTGAGCATGATCGAGTCTCCCACTGAGTTCCGGACTCGGGCCTGTTTCATCCACCTCCGCTCCGAAGACCACGATGAACTCCTCGAAACCTACCTCGGTGAGCGGAGTCCCGATGCCTCTCGATTCGGCCCTGAGAACCCGAAATGAAGTGAACGCAAAGGAGAGGACAGGCGCGACGAATACAACAGCGAGGATGACCCAGACGGCTGTGGGAATCGATGACATCGGCGCTAGATCTCCTGTCTGGCCGAGAGTTTCGCGAAGTGGCCGTCCGTCCTCAACAGCTCATCCGGAGGACCATGTTCGACGATCCTCCCGCCAGAGACGACCATGACCCGGTCGGCACGAGAGATAGTCGACAGTCGGTGAGCTATCACGACTCTGGTAACCGGTCGTTCGAGGATTGCGCGTACCACTACGGATTGAGTGAGATTGTCGAGGGCGCTGGTTGCTTCATCGAACAGGAGGATCGACGGATCCCCCGCCAAGGCTCGCGCGATCATCAGCCGCTGGCGCTGTCCGCCGGAGATTCCCGAACCCCTTGTACCTACTGGGGTATCCAGGCCACCGGACATCTCCCGCACGTCGGCGGCAAACCCAGCCTGTTCGAGAAGGCCCCAGACGTCCTCGTCATCGAGTTGTCGCGGTCCGCATACCGCATCGCGGACGCTTCTCCCAATCGGATCAGCACTTTGAAGGACGGTTCCTATCTGCCTCCGAACCGCCGTCACGTCCAAGTCGGCCAGATCCTGCCCGTCGAAGGAAACGACGCCCTGCCATGGTGTCTCGAACCCGAGCATCAGCCGCAACAATGTCGACTTTCCGCTTCCTGAGGGTCCAACTACCGCAACGAACTCTCCCTCACTGATTTCCAGTGACATCTCATCCAGGAGGGGAGCCTGGTCGGGGACGTAACCGAAGACGACGTTGCTGAACTCGATGCCACCACGCAGTCGACCGGGACTACGGGCTGCCAAGGCCCGCTCGGGGACAGCCTCGGTGAGTGGTTCGATCCGCTTGAGGGTCGGGCCGATCTCGGTCAGCTGGATGAAGGCGGCGGTGAACAGAGTGATGGCCATTACTAGCTGGAGCAACGCCGCGTAGAGGGACATGAACTCACCGGCGGTCGGTCTGGCCACAGTCAGCGTGGCCCCTGCGGTTGCGACGAGGATGACGAAGATCGGAGTCGCTATGTCGAGCGCCTCCACGTGGGCAAGCGCCCTGATCCGAGTGCGCAGTTCCTCGAGCGTGACCGACTGTTTGGCTGCCCACCGACGGAACACACGGGCCTCGGCCGCACTGCTTCGAATCGGCGTGATCGCCTCCAGCACTGACAGCAGGTAGCTCTTTGCCTCGTCCCTTGCCCGCAGGACCCTGGTCAGCGCTGTTCTCGCCCGGAGCTTGGCCCTGATCGAGACCGCGGTGACGAGCACGGTTGCGAGTGAGACCAATGCTCCCAGCAGCGGGTCGATCGCGATGAGGAAGAAGAGGTTGACGATTCCGAACGCAGAAGCGATCACCGTTGCCGGGACGCTGTCTGTTATCTGAGCACGGGCCTCTTCGACCGCGAGCGTGCGGTTGAGGATGTCGCCGGAAGAGCGGGATCTGAAGAAGTTCGCCGGAAGTCTGAGCGTGTGGGCCATCAGTGTCCGGGAGAGTCTCGAGTCGGATTCATCCCGAATCTGTACGACCATCGTGTTTCGAGCCACGAACACCAGAGCAGCGCCGGTACTGGCGACCGCAAAGGCAACCAGGATCCACATCACCCGGTCAGATGCTCCTGCGGGAACGGCACTGGAGAAGATCGCGGTAGTTGCCAGAGGGAGGATGAGGGCAGCCAAGCCGCCGATCATCGCTCCTGCCACCAGTCCCGAAATCGGCCATCGGCTGTTCCTCACCGACCACGCGACCAGTCTCGACCAAGATTCGACCTTCGGGAGGTCGCCAACCAGGGCTATCGCGCCAGAGGGGAGGCCGCCAGCGTTTGATCGCCTGATCCGCATTTTCTTACGGGTAATCGGCTCCACGACGTCAGCCGAATCTCGGGCGGGGATGATCGCTACGGCGTCACGTTCGCCACCGGCCACGATTGGGTCGGCCAAGTTGCTCCACCATCGGCCACTCAACTGCTTCTCGGTGACCATCAGTCCCGATGCTGCAGCGATCGCATCTACACCTTCGAGATCCCGCTCTATCTCGGGATCGGGTTGCCTCACCCGACGGCCGAGTATCGATGCGGCAACGGAGAACGCATCCAGCAGGCGGGAAGCGAAGCGCTCTGCCTCAGCCCCTTTGTCTCCCCGGGCTGCTGCGAGGACGGAGCGAAGTCCCGATTCCAGATACTCACGATCAGACATTGACGAGCTCCGCGAACTTGCCCACGTGTGCGATCTCATCGAACTGGCCCCGCTGCACAATTCGGCCTCTGTCGACGACGACGATCTCGTCGGAGTCGCGCACGGTGCTGAGCCGGTGAGCGACGACCAGGCTCGTGCAGCCACGTGCTCTGAGTTTCAGCTCGAGCTCGTTTTCCACCACCGGATCGAGAGCGCTGGTGGCCTCATCGAGGATCAGAATCGAAGGATTGCTGACGAGCGCCCTGGCGATGGCGAGGCGCTGTAGCTCTCCTCCACTGAACCCTCCGGTTCCGCCATCGACCGTTGCGTGGATCCCACCTGGGCGCGAGCGGATCACTTCGGCAATCCTCGCATCCTCCATCGCTCGCGACACATCAGCCTCTTGAGCCGTCTCGTCCAGCAACGTGAGGTTCTCGAGGATCGTCCCCGGAACAAGCTTGCATTCCTGAGGTACGTATGCGACTGAGTCGACCCGTTCCTGTCGGGTGATGGCAAGACGGGCTCGGTCGTCGAGGTCGACGGTTCCGGACCACGGCCTCAACTCTCCGACTGCCAACCGCGCGATCGTCGACTTTCCGCTTCCGCTTCCGCCCACGATTGCAATACGAGAGCCCGCTGGCACCCGCAGATCCAGATCGTCGATCAAGGGTGGCTTGTCCCTTCGATAACCGAAGGTGACTCCGTTGAGCGAGAGCGCAGACGATTTCCGGGGCGACGGAGCTTGAGGGTTCGAGGTCAGGCACTCTGGATCGATCGGGAGGCTTAGGACATCCTGAACCTGGCCCGCGCCGCTGCGGATCGACTGTGCGAGTACCCCGAACATCGCGAGCTGATTGACGGCCAGGAGCATGCTCGCCAAGAAGGCCTGAGATGCCACGAGCGTTCCAAGAGCCATGCGTCCGTCGATCACCAGCCAGGCACCTACAGCCAGCACGACTCCGAGTCCGAGGGCCTGCATCAATTCCGGCACCATCCCCAATCGCTGATCGGCCAAACCCAGCTCGGATACCGATCTGCCGGTTTGCCCCCTCTTTTTCGCCCAACCTCGGAACAGGAACTGCTCCCATGCCGGGGCTTTCACGGACTCGATTCCGGAGATGATCTCTGCGGTTTCCCGAGACAGTGCGACTCGGTCGCCGTCGGCTGTCTCCTGGACGTTGCCTCGTCGGTAGAGGACGATGCCAATCACAGCGATGGTCAGGAAGGAAACCAGGATCCCAACTGCTCCGAGAATAGGATTCATGAAGACGATCGCGATGGCGAACACCAGGGTGTTAAGTGCGTTGATCGCCGCGAGAGGAAGGAAGACTCCGCCCTGATAGGCGAGTCGCTGGAGTGCTTCGAACCTAGCGACGAGGTCGCCACTCCCTCTTGACGACAACTCTGGAACGGGTAGCCGAAGTGCCTTCCAGGTGAAGGTCACCTGACCAGCCGCGGTCAGAGTCATAAAGCGGCGGTTGAGTACCGCGAACTGCAAAGACCTGACGGCCCCTGCCACCAGGAGAGCCGCCACAAGACCGATCAGGACCGGTGCGATCCAATCTCCATCGTCGGAGACTATGAAGCGATTGACGAAGACTCGGATCAACAGCGGTACCGCCAACCCGGGCACTATCCCGGCGAGGGCTGCGATGAATATGAAGACCAAGGCTCTAGGTTCACCGCGAAGCATCTCCCAACTTGCACTGAGCGAACCCTTTCCCAGCCTGAGTTTGCTCATCTGCTTCCCATACGGGTCTAGCCCGTAAGCCGCAAGCAGCGTCTGCGAGCGCTGCTCGGGAGGGAGTCCCTCGAGCTCGTCCCATTCAGCTCCGATGCGGTCGTCGTCGACCTCGATTCCCCCGTCCCTGATGGCCTGAGCAACAGATGCTGGATTCATCTGGCTATTTCGCGCACGATTCGATCATTCGCGAGTTCGATCTGGACCTCCGCGATCGTACCTAGATCGATTTCGGTTGCGGGGCCCGCTCCCACCGTCCACTGGTAACCGCTGGGACTGTCAGGATCGGTATCGAGAGATATGTAGACCTCGGAAACCGGCCCACCAGCGAGTATCTGGTCGGTCAACGAGGCATTTCCCGCGAGCAGGACGAGGAGACGCTCCCGGGTGAGTGGGATTGCATTTGACTCGATCACCCGCCCCTCGATCGAACCATTTTGAGCCGAGGGAATGCTCGGCAGAGAGACCAGAGCCTTCATTCCGGGTCGAACCCTCTCCGCATCCTCCGAAGCCAAGGTGGCGAGAACTGTCAGTGGGTCGTTCTTTGGCGAAAAGGTCACCAACGGCTCGACTCCTGCCACGGTTTCCCCCGGCTGGACGAGAACCGTGGTGACTGTTCCGCTCCTCCCGGCCCGCTGTTTGATGGTCAGGCCGTTCGGTTTGCGGATCAACGCAACTACCGTATCTGGGCGCATCTCTGCTCCTGGTTTGATCGTGACCCACCGGACATCTCCCTCCGTCGAAGCGAAGACCGCATCGAAGCCTCGCTTCGGAACGAGATAGCCCTGCCCATCGATGGTTTGAGGGGCCTTGCCGAGCAACAACCAGACCAGTCCGCCTGTGATCAGCAGGAGAACTCCCAACAGGCCGAGCGCAACGGGCCGGGGTACCGAGTTTGACTGCGACAGGACGTCGTTTCCCGGTTCGAAATCAGCCGACCCGTCTCCTTTCGACTCAGCCATGATTCGCAAGATAGGAAAAATGCGCAGACCTTTGCACTGATAACTTCGGTCAAGAAGCAAGCGACTGCGCTATCAGCATTCATCCAGCCACTCATCCGAGGGGGGTTCTCGGCCTCTCGACGGGCGCCGTTTGCCGTGGCGAGGTCAGCAACAACTCATGACAGACGGTTGCTCGAGGCTGCGAAACCGAAGGTCACAGGTTCGAATCCTGTCGGGCGCGCTCTCCGTTTCCGAGCTGGATTCGCGCTGTTAAATTTGTGAGGTGGCCGATGCGAAGGAAACGCGGGAGGTTCTCCGCTCATACGCCGACGCCTGGCTCGCGGCAGACCTCGAGCGGGTACTCGATGCCTACCACGACGAGGTAGTCCTCCACTACATGGGAGAGAGTCCGCTCGCTGGCACTCACGAGGGACGCGATGCGGTGATGGAGGTCCTCGGACAGGCCTCCTTTCGAGCCTCGCGCAAACTGATCGAGGTCGAGGATGTGTTGGTGGGGGAGCATCTGGGGGCGATCCTCGCGATCGAAGATCTCGGCGAGCCGCCGCGAAGGGTGCGCCGCGTCCTCGTCTACCGGGTGGATGAGGGCAAGTTGCGTGAGTGCTGGCTCTACGACGAAGACCAGCGCTTCATCGATCAGCTCTGGTCGACCGAGCCCTCGGGCTAGCGATCCGGCGCGGGCGACGCAAGGCATCGGCCAAGGGGATGCTCACGCTCCAGACCTCCACTCGAACCGCTCGAAGTGGCTCCGCACCTGAATGGCTCGGCTTCGATGCCTAGCTCCGCCGCAGATCGGTCATCCAGCGAGGGTGCCGGCGGTTGATGTTCATCGCGCCGAGGGTGTTGAGGAGCATTCCCTTGGCCATGAACTCGCGGACGGACTCCGGATCGGCCCCACTCACCTCGGTGACGGTATCGAGCACCGACTTGAACCCCTCGCGAACCGCCTTTGCGATGGCGGGCTCCTGGCATGCCGCCTGACTGTGAAGTTGGAGGCGAAGCAGGTCGGTACGTTCGTCCAGCAGTTGGTCGTAGGCACCGCCCATCGCTCTCAAGGCTGCCGGAGGATCGGTGGAGTAAGGAGACCCGGCAGCAACGAAGGCCTCGCAGATCTGTGAGTGGTTCTGCCGGATGCACTCGATGAACAATTCCTCCTTGGTTGGGAAGAGGCGGAAGAGGTACGGGTGCGAGATGCCCGCCCGCGAGGCGATGTCAGTGGTCGGCGTTCCGTAGAAACCTCGGCGCGCGAACTCGATTGCGGCGGCTGAGAGCAGCTCGTCCCTGCGCTCGTCGGCCGTGCGCCGCTTCTGTGCTTGCGCTGGGGTTCTGGCTGCGGGACTCACGTGGCAAGCCTATGATAGTTTAGGTTGTGAGTGGTCACTCACTTACTTGTACATTTGACGAGAGGAGATCCCGATGACGCGGAATCCCAGCAATAAGAAGGCGAACCGCCAGATGAGCGAGCAGTTTCCGGCTCGGGTCTTCCTCCTCACGGCGGTGCCGTTGTTCATGGTCACGCTCGACAACCTCGTGGTGACCACTGCCCTGCCGTCGATCCGCCTCGATCTCGGGGCCGGCCTCGAGGGCCTGCAGTGGACGGTCAACGCCTACACGCTGGCCTTTGCGACCTTCCTGCTCACCGCGGCTGCATTGGGTGATCGCCTCGGTCGTCGTCGCATGTTCTCGGTGGGTCTCGTCGTCTTCACCGTGGCCTCGGCTCTTGCGGCCCTCTCGCCCAATGAGGGCGCGTTGGTTGCCGCCAGAGCGCTTCAGGGCCTCGGGGCAGCCTGCATCGCCCCGCTCTCACTGACCCTCCTCTCCGAGGCGACCACCGAAGGCAGACGCGGCCTGGCCATCGGCTTGTGGTCGGGGGTGTCCGGTTTGGGGGTGGCCCTCGGTCCTGTCGTGGGCGGGGCGATCATCTCCGGGATCTCCTGGCACTGGATCTTCTGGGTCAACGTTCCGATAGGTCTCATCGTGTTGCCTCTCGTCATGAGGGGATTGCGCGAATCACACGGGCCGAACTCCACTCTCGATCTTCCCGGTCTGGTCCTCGCAGCCGCTGGTCTGCTCGCGCTGACCTTCGGCATCGTGCGAGCTCCGGCTCTGGGGTGGGGCAGTGCCGCGGTCGTCTCGACGATCACGGTCGGTGTGCTGACCCTCGCTGGCTTCCTCTACTGGGAGAGCCGCAGCCCCGCGCCGATGCTCCCTACCCGTTTCTTCCGCAGCCGGGCCTTCTCGGCTACGAATGTCGTCTCGTTTGCGATGTTCTTCGGGACATTCGGCGCGATCTTCTTCCTGGCCCAGTTCTTCCAGACGGTTCAGGGTTACTCGGCTCTCCAAGCAGGGCTGCGGACCCTTCCGTGGACAGCGATGCCGCTGCTGGTGGCGCCGGTGGCTGGGATCTTCTCCGATCGTCTGGGAGCGCGACCCCTGATGGCCGCAGGTCTCGCCCTCCAGGCATTCGCTATAGGTTGGATCGCACTGAAAATGGATGTCGCTGTTCCCTACTCCTCTCTCGTACCAGCCTTCGTCGCCGGAGGCGTCGGAATGGCGCTCGTGTTCGCACCTTCGGCCAATGCCGTGCTCGCCTCGGTACGCCCCAAAGAGGCTGGCCAGGCCTCGGGTGCGACGAACACCATCCGTGAGTTGGGCGGCGTGATGGGTATTGCGATCCTCGCCACTGCATTCTCGGCGGCCGGCAGTTACTCCTCTCCTCAAACCTTCGTCGATGGTGCGAGTGCCGCGATGCCCATCGGAGCCGCGGTGCTGGTCGTCGGCGTGATCGCTGCGCTGCTCGTTCCGAGGGCCGGAGGCGAGGGAGGACCGGTAGGGAGCGCGAGTCCAGGTTGAGGTCCGAATCGAACAAGCTGTGGATCAACTGGCTGACCCTGGCGATCGTCGCGTTGGTCGCGTTCGGGTTGCTGCTCGTCATCGCCCCTGCCCTCGCGAGAGATGGGTTCAGTCTGCTCGTGTACTCCTCGGGTGATCGCATCTCGGAGTTCGGCCCCGATGCGGTGGCCTACATCGAGTTGGCACACGCCGTGATGGGCGGGGTGATGGTGGGGTGGGGCGTTGCGCTGTTTCTCGTGCTGCGAGGACCGATGAGGCAGGATCTCATGCAGGGCCTCAGGATCTTCGCCATCTCTCTGCTCGCCTGGTTCATCCCCGACACGATCTTCTCCCTCGCCTCGGGCTTCTGGCAGAACGCGATCCTGAACCTCGTTTTCGCCGTCCTATTCGCGATACCCATAGCCGCTCTCTATCGCAACGCCCGACGCGCCTAGTGGCGACCTGACCTAGGGGCTGCGAAACCGAAGGGCCCGAGGTTCCAACCCTAGTCGGGCGTGTTTCAACTAGCCGGTCACCGGCTAGCGCTACCGCGTCGGCGCCTGAGCATGTTGCGGCCGTCTTGCCGTAGCGCGTCGAAGACGGCTCGGCGCGCGCCGTAGCCGGGGTCCGGATCCTTGCCTTCGCCCAAGCGTTGGATCTGGTGCTGGGTCCACCACAGATCGGCGGCCGAGTCGAGCTTCTTGATGCCGATCTTCTTGAGTTCCAGATCCGAGCGAGCGGTTTCGGGAGAGTCCAGGAGCATCTTCGGAAGATCGGGCTCGAGCGCAAGAGGGCGGGCGATACCGATCAGGTCGGTGGCGCCGTTTTCGATGGCCTCCGTCATTCCGGCGCCGCTCCGAAAACCGCCGGTCACCATCAGCGGCACGCTGGTGATTCCACGAACGCGTTCGGCGAAGTCGAGGAAGAACGCCTCACGGAGCTGCGTGCTCTCGGAGCGGCCCCCGTTGCTCATGGCCGGCGACTCGTACGTGCCCCCGGAGATCTCGAGAAGGTCGACTTTCTCCCGGTCGAGATGCTCGATGACGGCGAGCGATTCGTCTTCGGTGAAGCCTCCACGCTGGAAGTCCGCGGAGTTGAGCTTGATGGAGAGGACGCTGTCGGGACCGATCGCCGCGCGGATGGCTCTCGTCACCTCCAGCAGGAAACGACGGCGGCGCTCGGGATCTCCGCCCCAATCGTCGTCTCGGCGGTTGGTGTGCGGCGAGAGGAACTGACTGACGAGGTAGCCGTGTGCACCGTGGATCTGGACTCCGTCGAAGCCGGCATCGATGCTGATGCGTGCTGAGCTCGCGAACCGAGCGATGATCTCGGCGATCTCCTCTGCGGTCAAGGCGCGTGGCTGGGCGAAGGCGGGGCCCAGCTCGACGGGTACCGCGCTCGGAGCGACTGCGAGTTCGGAGAGCCCGCGCAAGGTCTGGCGGCCCGGGTGGTTGAGCTGCACCAGAGCCTTGGCACCATCCTCCCTGGCCGCTGCGGCCCACCGTCGCAGGCCCGGCAGGTCGCGTTCGTCCTCGATCACCACGTTCATCGGTTCGCCGATCGACCGCCGGTCGATCATCACGTTGCCGGTGATGTTCAGTCCCACGCCGCCCTCGGCCCAGCGGGAGTAGAGCCGCTCCAGCTCTGGAGTGGGCCCGTGCGCCGGGCTGCCGAGTTGCTCACTCATTGCGGCCTTGGCGAGGCGGTTCTTGATCGTGGTGCCGTTCGGAAGGGCGAGCGGCGTGGCCAGGGCGTTGACTGAAGGAGAATCGGCGGAGGAGCTCATCGGGCGAGTCTCATTATCCAGCGTTCGGCGATCAGGTGCTGGCACCGAAGACTCTGTATCCCGATCGTCTCGGTAATCTCCTCCTGCTGTGAGATCCGGATCGAAGACGGCCCGCTTCTTGAGCGCAATCGTGATTCTGGGCGGCGCGTTGGTGTTGCCTGCGTGCGGGGGGACCTCGAGCGCGGCCGACGACTCAGGTCTCTCGCCGAATCAGCAGGCCCGTCAATTGTTGGACGCGGTCTGGAAGGCCTCGGCCGAACGCGACATCGAGAAGGTCGGGGAATTGCTCTCCCCCGAGTACCAACTGCTCCGCACAGACGGGTCCTCAGAGACCCGCGCCTCGTATCTGGACGAGCTTCGGAAGTCAGCTGATCAATACGAGATCGCCTCCTACGAGATCTCCGACATCGAGGCGAAGCGTGATCTCGACGCCGGCATCATCACCGTCACCTGCACGATCGCCACCGATCTGATCGTCGATGGGAAGAGGTTCACCAAAGACCCGGTGCCGTTCCTCGAGACCTTCATCTGGCAGGAGGACGAGTGGAGACTTGCCAGCGAGGGCAACTTCGGCCGCCCCGAGTAACTATCGAGCCGTCAGATCTTGCTTGAGAGGAGCTTCTCGGTCTTCTTGCCGCGACCGGGGAGTACCCAGTAGGCAGCGAGGAATGCAATCGCGATTCCGATCGCGTTGTCGAGGATGCGGAGCAATCCCCAGTGGACGACTCCCTGCTCGGTCGCGCCGCCGTAGATCGTGACGACCAGAAAGCTCATCGTGGTGATGAAGATCCTGTAGTCGACCGGGTAGTACGCGAGGCCGATCAGGAAGAGCCCGAAAGCGATCGCGGTGAGCGCCTCGCCGGATACGAAGTAGGCAACCGCACCTACCGCAAGACAGCCGATCAGGGTGCCGATCCCACGCCTGATTGCCTTGTCCCAGGTCGCCAACGGCGCAGGTTGCAAGACCACCCAGACCGCGATCATCACCCAGAAGACGTTGCTGTTCCGATCGGCCTGGTAGAGGCCCATGCCGACCCCCAGGAGGATCCCGCGGGCGAGGGCATACCGCATGCCCGGGCCGCGCGCGAAGAATCGGGTCACTGCAGCCTTGCTGCCTTCGGAGGCCTTGCCGCTCGGCCTCCTCGGCTCGATCAAACGGGGGAAGACGGTGATCTCCGTGAAGTGGAGGATCAGGATCAGGGCGAAGCCGATGAGGAACCCGATCGCGCTCGTCTGGGCCACCTCGGTCGCTGACAGTCCCCGCACTATCCCGAGTACGGCGAAGAGGAAGTAGATGGTGCCGGCGATGGAGCCGACCGTGCTCATCTTCCCGGTTTGCCGTGCAGCGAGTGCGCTGAGGAACATGATCAGACCGGTCACCAACCCGGCGGCGATTCCATTCCCTGAGGTCGCCCAGGCGACCAGCATCATCGAGATGACCAGCAGACCCATCCCGAGCGACGCGGTAAGCCGCTTCTCTGCCGCCACCAGGAGTCCCGCCCAGGCGACGAGGACCGCTCCCGCCTCGATTACGCCTTTCCCAGCGTCTGCTCCGATGGCTTTGGCAACCAATGCGCCAGCGGCGATCGCTACCAGGCTGATCGACACCATTCCCCAGGCTGGCTGCGGCTTGCCGGCGGCTTGCTTCGACTCACCTGTCTTCACCTCTTTGGGTTTCCCCTTGGCCACCTGCGACAGGCTAATCGGCCTCGCCAGACGTAGGTCTCCGGTGCGGCACACCGGCACGGGGTTCGGGTCGGAGTCGACCTCCCTCCTCGGGGCGGGTGCAGCTGGAGATCAGGACCGGTGGGCCGACTCGGTGCCGCCGAGCTCCCGAGCCAGCAGGCAGGCGCCGTTCACGGTTGCCGCAGCGGCGAGTACGGCGGATGCGATGCGGGCCTTGCGAGGAATCCTCTCACCGGCTGCGAGTGTGGCCAGGCAGTCGACCGCATCGACCATGACCCCGACGGCGAGCAGAGGCGCGAGTCCGCGCCCCTCGCGTGCCGCCGCGATCGTTGCCACGCCCAAGGCGACATCGCGCGCGCCGAAGGCTCTCGCCATCACCCCGCCGTCTGCCATTGCCGAATCTCCTACCCAGCCTCTTCCCGCTGGACCAGGGGCGGCTACGAAGGCCGCGCCGATCAGGATTCGACCTGCCTGGAACGGTGTGTTTGGCACGGCTGGCGGCACGACGCGAGGCTACCTGCTCAGCACCGGGCTCAGAACCCCGGGCCGAGGATCGCCGCCCATACGAGCGACACCGAGATCGCGAGGAACGAGAGCGCCGACAGTGCCCGGAACCAGAGCTTCGAATCGGTGTCTTTCGAGAACGCAAGCGGCACGAAGAGCAGCGGGTTGACGAAGGTCCCGAAGACGAGCAGATAGGCCGCCAGATCCGGGATGTCGGGAAGTACCACTCCAACCGCGATCGCGATCAGGCCCATCAGGATGTAGTCGATGTGCACCTGGAGCACTCTGTGCGGTTGAACCACTCCTACCCGCTTGAGCCACTCTGGCTTCTGGGTCTTGATCACCACCGCCCACCCCAGCAGCGCCGCTATGGCGAGCTCGATCAGACCGACCTGGATCAGGAGATCCATCCGGACCTCCCATCGGTATGAGCCCGCTCGCACGTGGAACACGCCCCGATTCCTCCTCCGAATCTCGCCAGACCGACGGGGGTGATCATGCGCCTCACCGTAGCAGCGAGGTCTCCGCCCCGGTTGCGGCTCCGATGGATCTGTCGAGCCCCCAGGGAAGCCATCTTCCTCCCACATCAGGCGACCGAATTCACCGATAATCCGCTTCCCGCGCGTCTTCGAGGAGGAAATCCCGAGTGGAGTCGAGACATGAGTCGCCCCATCTGAGAGCGGGATACCGATGAGATCCGAGGCCGTGCTTACGGGTCTCGCGCTGATCGTGATCCTCTCGGTCCTCGCGAGGCTGTTCGGCTAGCGAGATCGCTATCGTTGATTCCAGTTCAAACTCGTGTCACAACGGAGTTCTCGGCTTCGCTGATCACGGGCGAGAATGGAGCGGAGGTTTTCAGATGTTCGATCTACTACTGGACGAGAGGAAGATCAGATGAGGACGAAGTCTCTGTTGGGTGTAGTGGGAATCGCAATGATCGCATCGGTTGCGTTGATATCTGCCTGTGGCGAGGATGACGAGCTTGAAGACTTCACGGTCATATCGGCGAAGCCCGAG
>CAZQMB010000026.1:12944-14621 GCA_964594365.1 uncultured Conexibacteraceae bacterium | reverse complement strand
TATCTCCAGCTGTCGAAATGGCTGGTCGGTGGTTGAAGTGACTGACGCATCTGCGTCGCATGCTCCGGCGGAGCAAGCGAAGGGTCATTGCGTAGCGATGGTCGGTGCCGGGCAGCTGGCGCGGATGACCCATCGAGCCGCGATCGATCTCGGGGTGGAGCTCAGGGTCCTCGCCACGGAACCGGACGAGTCTGCTCTCCAGGCGGGTGTAGACCACCTGATCGGTACGCCTGACGAGATCACCGACCTGCGCCGGCTCGCCGAAGGTGCAGAGGTCCTCACCTTCGACCATGAGCATGTCCCTCCCGCAGTGATCGAACAACTCGAGAACGAGGGTGTAACGGTCGTGCCGTCCGCCAGATCGAAACGCCTTGCCCAGGACAAGGCGTACGCGCGGGAGAGGCTGGGAGAACTCGGGTTCCCTCTGCCTCCTCACAGGCTGGTCCGCTCGAGACGAGAGCTGACGGAATTCGGCGAGGAGTACGGTTGGCCGGTGGTCGCCAAGGCACCGACCGGTGGCTACGACGGGAAAGGTGTCTGGGTGGTCGAGGACGAGCGGGCCGAGCAGATTCCTGATGAGCATCTCGCTGCTGGCCTGCTGCTGGAGCCGAAGCTCGAGTTGGAGCGGGAGCTCGCGGTCGTCGTTGCCCGCTCCACGACTGGTGAGACGCGTGCCTTCCCGGTTGCGGAGACGGTCCAGCGCGATGCGATGTGCAGGGAGATCCTCGTGCCGGCTCCCATTCCCGAGGCCTTGCGCCAGAGGGCCGAGGAGTTGGCGATTTCGATCGTCGAGGCAACCGATTCGCAAGGCGTCGTCGCAGTGGAGATGTTCGTAGTCGATGGTGATCTGCTGATCAACGAATTGGCCCTTCGTCCCCACAACTCGGGCCACTTCACGATCGAGGGAACCGAGACCTCGCAGTTCGAGCAGCACCTCAGGGCCGTTCTCGGCTGGCCACTCGGGAGTACCGAATTGACGGCGCCAGCGGTGGTCACCGTCAACGTGGTGGGTCCGTCAGACGGGAGCGACCCGAGATCTCGCCTGCCGGAGGCAGCCGGGGTGCCTGGAGCCCATCTCCACATCTACGGCAAGGAGGCCCGCCCGGGCAGGAAGTTGGGTCATGTCACAGTTCGCGGGTCCGACCTCAACTCGGCTCGCGATTCCGCGCTGGCAACCGTGATGATCCTTGAGGGCAATTCAAGCGAGGAGGTAGAGGATGTCTGAACCGCTGGTGGGAATAGTCATGGGGAGTGATTCCGACCTCGAGACGATGCGACCGGCATCGGAGGCCCTCGAGGAGGTCGGCGTGCCTCACGAGGTTCGGGTCGTCTCGGCGCACCGAACCCCGCACGAGATGATCGCGTACGGCTCCGAGGCCGAGGGCAGGGGCCTGCGTGTGCTGATCGCTGGCGCAGGGGGCGCCGCGCACCTGCCGGGGATGCTCGCGGCGTGCACGCCGTTACCCGTGATCGGAGTGCCTGTCGCCCTGAAGGATCTCGACGGGCTCGATTCGCTGCTCTCCATCGTCCAGATGCCATCTGGGGTTCCGGTGGCCACGGTTGCCATCGGTGCAGGCCGAAACGCCGGTCTGCTTGCAGCAAGGATCATCGGCGCGGGTGACGATGCGGTGAGGGCTGCGGTCTCGGATGGTCAGGCGAAGCTGGTCGAGCGGGCGA
>CAZQMB010000026.1:0-12844 GCA_964594365.1 uncultured Conexibacteraceae bacterium | reverse complement strand
GATGCGGTGAGGGCTGCGGTCTCGGATGGTCAGGCGAAGCTGGTCGAGCGGGCGACAGAGGGAGACGCCCGTGTCAGGGCCGAGATGGATCGGGGATCAGAATCGGGTAGCTGAGCGATCTCGGTCCGGAGGCAGCGATCCGGCCGACGGGCCTTCGGAGTTGCCCGTCGCCTCGATCACAGACGGACAGCCGCCACCTTCGCAGCACGACTCGATCTTCTGACGGCAGTCCCGGCACCACCAGGCTGAGCGCATCCAGAAGAGACGATGTTCGCGGCCGGTCATCGCGCAGAGCATCACCAACCAGTATCGAATTGCGGCTGGACGGAAGAGGACGCTCGCGCAGATGGGTCCGAGTTGTAGCCTCACTTTCATGGCTGATTCGGGCAAGGAGATCGTTGGAGCTGATCTCGCCGCAAAGGACGAGCAGACTGTGACCCCTGCCGGGGAGCGGATCGGGGGCCAGATCGATGGCGTGATCGTTCGGACCTTGCCGATCCAGTCCGATCCGCGCGGGGACCTCTCGGAGTTGATCTCCACTGAGTGGGCAGAGATCGTCAAGGACGGGATTCCTTATGCGTATGCGGTTGGACACCAGCCCGGGATCGTCAAGGGTTGGGTCGTCCATGAGTTGCAAGACGACCGGATCGCGCACATAACCGGGCGCCTGCGCTGGGTTCTCTTCGACGGCCGTACCAACTCGCCGACCCAAGGGATGATCCAGGAGATCACCAACACCGAGCGGAGACGAACGCTGATGGTGATGCCGGCGGGCGTGTGGCACGCGGTCGAGAACGTGGGTACCGAGGAGGCGATCATGATCAACTTCCCGACGCGCCCGTACGACCACGCAGACCCGGACAAGCGTCGCCTGCCGATCGACTCCCCCGAGATCCCCTTCGAATTCTGAGCTCGATTCGGGCCTTGGACCAGCAGGTCGAACCACGCGTCACGGTCGTGATCGCTTCCTACCGTTGGCCCGAGGCGCTCCGCCTCTCGCTGCAGACCGCCCTCGACCAGACCGTTCGAGAGATCGAGGTGATCGTCGTCGAAGACGGCCGGGATCGCAGCTCCAAGAAGGTGGTCGAGGAACTCGGTGACCCGCGCGTGCGTTGGATGCGACTGCTTCGAAACAGCGGCAGCCAGGCGAGGCCCAACACCGTGGGCCGCCGGAAGGCTCGCGCACCCGTAGTGGCGTATCTCGGACACGATGACCTCTGGGCGCCCAATCATTTGGAGACGCTGCTCGACGCGTTGGCGCGGGAGGATGCGGACATTGCTCACGCGATGACGGTCATGCCGAGTTATCCGGTGCCCCACCTCGCTGGGCGCACACCGGCCACCGATCGCGAACACGCACCCCCTTCGTCGATCGCGCACCTCAGAGATTCTCCTCGCGTAGGTGAGTGGCCACCCGACGCGCGCGGCTTGTTGCCGGTCGACTACGAGCTGATGTTCAGATCCAGAGCCCTAGGGGCCACGGTGGCAGCTACCGGAGTGGCCAGTGTGCTCAAGATCCCCGCGGCCCGGGACCTCTACGCATTTCGCAGCCGGGATGTCTCACAGCATCGTGAGATAGCGGCCAGCCTGGCTGCGGACCCCGAATTCATCGCGCGACTCGCCGATCAGGCGATGGCGGACGGCTCGAGTGGAAATCTCGTGCGCCCCGAGCCGAAAGTGTCTCCGGGTGAGTTGAGCGCATACGGTCGCCGCAACAGGGGTTTGCGATCTAGGTTCACCCGTCGTGCGCTCAGATGGAGTGCCGAGACGGAACTGGCTTATCCGGGCTGGCGCGACCCAGAGCCCGACTCGATCGGAGTCGTTCGCCGGGTCGATGGCAGCGGGCGGGCGCTGGTCCGGCTCGACGCGCCGCGCTGGCCACTCTTCCGGATCGAGGTGGAGGCTTCTCCTGCAGCGGCTCGAAGCGATTCAGAGGAAGTGGATCTGGACCTGGACGGTCGGGCGCTCGAAACACGGGTCGAGGTGGCTGATGGCGACATCGTCAGACTCATCGCCGACGCGAGGCTGGGCCTGGTCCGGCGCCCGACCGTGATCGACATCGGGATCACCGATCCTTCCGCTGTTGGCACTGCCGAAGATGCCGGGATTCCCGTGCGATCGATATCCGTCAGGCCGCGCCTGTGGCCTGCGCGCTAACCCTTGCGCTTGCAGCCGAGGTAGCCGGCGTCGAGGTCCGTCCCGTCATCCGCGGAGACGAAGGACCAGGTCGCTCGGGAAGTTCGACCTGGCCAGCGTTTCAGGATCAACCGGAGCGCTCCGTCGGCGCTGGTGTTGCCGAACTTCAGGGATGTCGTGCTCGGCTCGTCGAGTGGGTAGTGACTACGACCGCCTGCCCCGGATACGAACTGGACGATGCCGCGGTTCGATGCGAACCGCTGCATGTTGTGGTCGTGGCCGGAGAGCCAGATCCTCGCTCGGTTGGCGAGCAGCCCCCACAGGGGCTCGATCTCCGGTTGGTCGCCGTGTGACCCGTCGCTGTATCGGGGACGATGGCTCAACGCGATCCGGCAGTTGCCTCGGGCCTTGGTGTTGGCGAGCAGGCTCTTCAGCCAGGTGTGCTGCGCTGAACCGACTCCGGTCGGGATCTCAGAGTTGAGCACGATGAACTGCCAACCCGATGCAGCGAAGGCGAAATAGGGGGGAGGAGGCGATCCGCGTTCGGCCGTCCAGTACGGATCGAAGCCGAGTGAGCGAGTCGGGTGCTCGTGGTTGCCGATGACCGGCACGGTCTTCTCGCTGAACTGGCCGAAGGTCGGGTCGTAGTTGTCGGCGAAGTCAGCCGCGGTGCCCGAGGGGTAGACATCCCCGAGATAGAGCAGGTACTCCATCGCCCTCGAGGCGACCAGATCGGCGTTGGACTGGCCGAGCGCACCCTCGCCCACGTCGCCGACGGCCCAGACCTTGGTCAGCTTGGCGTGGTCTCTCGAAGCGGTCCACGGCTGACCGGCGGCCTTCGCCTCGGAGAGGGTGAGAGTCAGCGACATGGCCGCAAGCGCCGCGGCGAACACCGAAGCAGCGATCAGTTTGTCCTTGGCGGTGGTCATCTGACCACTGGAACACACAGCGTGCGCGAAGGTCTCGCGATCAGAGCCGTTCCAGACCCGCCGCGATCGCAGACGAGATCTCACCGAAGTGCTCGAGCTCCGCAGTCAGAGGAGGAGAGGTAGCGACACCGTCCCCGAGCGGCCGCACGAGTACACCGTGGTCGCGGACCAACTTGCCCAACTCGACCGGAGCGGAGGGACGATCCGCGAGCAGATCCGGATGGAGACCCACCGCCGCCAGCAGGCCGACGCCGCCTCGCACCTCGCCGACCGCGTCGTGGCCGTCCAATGCGCTGAAGGCATCGAAGAAGATCTTCTCGTTCGCCAGCACCTTCTCGAGCAGGCCTTCGCGCTCCATGATCTCGATGTTCTTCAGTGCGGCGGCGCAGCAGGTGGAGTGACCAGCGTAGGTCTGACCGTGACGGAAGGGCGGATCCGACGGGTCGTCCCAGAACGGTCCGGTCAGGCTCTCGTTGATCAGGACCCCGCCGAGCGGGAGGTATCCGCTGGTCACGCCCTTGGCGAAGGTGACCATGTCCGGTTCGATGTCCCAGCGCTCGAAACCGAACCAGGTCCCGATCCGGCCGAAGCCACAGATCACCGAGTCGATCACCAGCAGGATGCCGTGGCGCTTGCAGATCTCTCCGATCGCCTCGATGTAGCCCTCGCTCGGCGGATGGACTCCTCCCGCTCCGATCACGGGCTCGCAGAAGAAGGCAGCGACCGTCTCGGGTCCAAGCCGTTCGATCTCTGCCTCGAGGGCCTGGATGTCGTGGTGCGCGGCGCGAGCGGTCTCTTCCATCAGCGGCCCGAGGCCCTCGCGGTTCGGCTCGATCCCGGCGATGGCGGTCCCGAATCCGTGAGTACCGTGGTAGCCCTGGGTCCGGCTGAGCAGGTGGATCCGCTCTGGCTCTCCAGAGAGTTGCCAGTAGCGCCTGGCGAGCTTGGCGGCAGTGTCGATCGCGTCGCCTCCGCCGGCGCCGAGGAAGACCTTCGCTTCCCCCATCCGACCCTCGGAGAGGTCGACCAACCTGTCGCAGAGCTGAAGGACGGTCGGGTTCGCCAGATCACCGAAGGCGGAGTACGCCTCCATCTTCTCCATCTGGTCGTGGATGGCGTCGGCCATCTCGGATCGACCGTGGCCGATGTTCGAGTACCACAGGCTCGCGGTGCCATCGAGATAGCGGTTGCCGTCGGTGTCCCAGACCCAGACGTCGTCTGCTCGCTCGATCACGAATTCGTGTCCGTCGACCGCACCCATCGGCGCGAACGGGTGCCAGAAGTTGGTCTTCGTCGGTGGGTTACTCATGGATGGCTGATTCTGCCACTCACCTGCGTCAGGCGAAGGCCAACAACCACTTCAGAGGTGCTTTCCTACCCAGCAATGCCGAAGCGCAAACGTGAGAAGTCACCCACCGAGGTCTACAGCGACGCCGAGGGTAACCAGCTCGTGCTGCGGCGGACCCTGTCTCGGCGGACGATCTCGAAGATCTCCTCCGGGCCTGCACACGCCGCCGACACTGCAGACGACGTCTGGCGACGACGCTACGAGATGCTCTTCGAACATCTCGTGGTCGACTGGGTGATCGCCGGCCTGCCGTTGGAAGATCAGGCCATGCTGCTGGGACGGTTCCGTATGGCCTCGCCCGCAGAGCAGGAGTGGGTGAGGCAGACGATCGATCAGCATCTCGCCCTGTTCATCCCCGAGGCCCTCGAGAGCTAGTAACCGAACCCGTGCTTCCCGAGCCACGCCAACTGCAACTGCTCACCTACGAGTACCCAGCGGACATGCTCGAGCGCCGTGGCCCTCACCGGGAGGCGCATCTCGCCCGGGTGGCCGAGTGGGAGGCGGACGGAAGGCTCCTCATGGCAGGGGCCACGGGTGACCCTCCCACAGGTGCCGTCCTCGTCTTCGACTGCCCGCCCGAGGAGGTCGAGGATTACGCCCGCACCGACCCGTACGCGATCGCCGGACTCGTCGTCGCGCACCGGATCGAGACATTGACAGCGGTTGCTCTCCCGGGCTGAGGTATCGAATTGATGGCCGACGCCGGATCTTCTCCCGCTCGGAAACTCTGGATCGTCTGTCCGGTGTTCCACGACGTACCCTCGTGGACGGTTCTGCGTCAGCGTCTCGGCGAATTGCTCGACGCCGATCCTTCTTTTCGCGGATTGGAGAGGAGATTCGTCGTGTTCGACGACTCGGCGGGCTCCGACCCCGAGATCGAGCGGATCTCTCCTTCACCAGAGGTGATGGTCGTGACCCCGCCACGGAATCTCGGCAACCAGCGGGCGATCGTCGCCGCGGTCCGTGAGGTGGTTGCCGAGGTCCATGATCACGATCTGATCGTGACTATGGACGCCGACGGCGAAGATGCGCCCGAGGACGTCTCGAAGCTGCTGTCCGAGCTCGATCGCCCTGCTTCGGAGCCGATGCGCGTGGTGCTCGCAAAGAGGACGGGCCGTCGCCGCGGGGCTCTGTCGATGCAGCTCTTCTATCCGGGGTATCGCGTCCTGTTCAGGCTCCTGACCGGATTCAAGCCCGCGACCGGGAACTTCGCGGCCTTTTCCGGCTCGACAGCGAAGGCGATGATCGAGCTGCCTGTCTTCGATCAGGTCTGGTCTGCAGGGCTGATCTCCTCCGGTGCTCTGTCCCGCACCTATGTTCCTTGCCCCAAGGGAGCACGCTACGAGGGAAGACCCAAGATCGGATTCATCCAGCATTGTCGCCATGCCTTCTGGATGTTGCTTCCCTTCCGCGACGAGGTTTCGAGACGCCTCTCGCTCTTCTCGTTGGCGATCATCACCGTGGCGGGGATCCTCCTCAGGGTGCCCTCGCTCGGTGATCCGCTGTTCGGTGACGAGCTCTCCACCTACTTCATCGTCGAGGGACACAGCCTGCGCGAAGCCCTCGCGATCGTAAAGGGCCCGCAAGAAGCGACTCCGCCTCTGTATTTCGCGGTCGCCTGGATTTTTTCGCAGATCGGGGATTCGCCGTACCTGCTGAGGATCCCCTCATTCCTGGCGGGAGTGTCGCTGATTCCTCTTACTTGGCTGCTCGGTGTACGCACGGTCGGCCGAGGCCCTGGTCTGGTCGCGGCGGCTCTCGTCGCCTCGAGCCCTTTGATGGTCTTCTACTCCACCGAAGCCCGCGCCTACGCGGCGGCGGCTTTCTTCGCACTGTGTTCGACTCTCGTGCTCGTCTCGCTGTCGAGGAAGCCATCCATCCCGCGCTGGGCCCTGTACGCGGTCCTCATCGCACTGGCGATGTATTCCCACTACACGGCGGTATTCGTCCTGGCCGCACAAACGCTCTGGGCTTTCGTGGTGCTGAAGGACCTTCGAGGTCGACTCGCGCTCGCGGTCATCGGTGCGTTCCTGCTCTTCCTCCCATGGTTTCCGGGTTTCCTGGCCGAGAGTTCTTCGGCGGGGAGCCTGCTGATCGAGTACCGATTCCCCTTCGACGCAGAGACTTTCGCGATCTTCACCAGCAACTGGATCTTCGGCAACGGGGTGACAGCCGAGTTCGAACTGGTCAACGGTATCCCCGCCGCTGTCGCGTTCTGCCTCGCCCTCGTGATCGCCGCGGGCGACCGCCTCTCGAGAGGCAAGGTGCGCCCGAACCGCTATCAGACACTGATCCTGATCCTGGCGATAGCGGCACCTTTGGGTGCCGCTATCTACAGCCTGCTCGCGCCCTCGGTCTTCCTCCCTCGGAACCTGATCTCCTCATGGCCAGGGCTCGCCCTCTTCTCCGGGATGGTCGTGTGCGCCGCACGTCCCAGACTGAGGGTGATCCTCGTGATCGTCGTCATCGGTGCGATGGCGATGGGAGGAGTCAGGTCCGTCACCGCCGATCAGCGTCGCCCCGACTACTCCCGGATCATCTCCTTCATCGAGACCCGCGGCACCGCGGGTGATCCGGTTGTGGACCTGCCATACATCACGAGCGGCGCGCTTCAGGGACTCGAGGTCGAATTCAGGGCCTCACGCGGCGAGCGCTCTTCGAATGATTTCCCCGTCTATCGGATCGGAATGCCGACGATCCGTGAGCTGACGAAGGACGGACAGGTTCCGGGCGTGGTCCGACCCATGCCGGTGCCCGATCCGGAGCGGGTCGCCGCCCGGGCATCTGCCCGAAGCGGATCAGGAAGGCTGTTCCTGGTCGTGCGCCAGGGGGTGGCTCCTGATCGACTGGGCAAGCCGGGCACCCCCGACGCGTATCTGCTCCGCGAATTCCTCGCTGGCCTCCCGGCTGGATCGCGCATCGTCGGCGATCTCAGGACGAGCGGCGTAGTCTCGACGAGGCTCGCTGTCTACGAGATCCGCGTCGGCGCGAAGCGCTGACCCGATGCTGCTTCAGACTTCGGGCTCGAGGAAGTTCGACGCCTCGGCGTAGTCGCCCTGAGGCACGCGCAGCGCAATGTCCCCGTGGCCGAAGCCGTCAGGCTCGGCGTCAGCGGTGAGTACCGCTTTCAGGCCTGCTTCCTCCAACTGTTGGCGGAATGCCCTGGCGGTCTCGAGATCGGAGAAGTCACGCAGCACCGACCAGTCGTCGTAAGCCGGGTCGCCTACCTTAACCTCGGAGATCCCGTCGGCGTGGGGCTCGACGAACTCCTCCTTCGCCTTGTGGATCCTGTCTCCCAGACCCACTGCCGACTACTCCCCTACTAGTTCGACGCTCTCGATCACCTGATCGACGACCGGCTTGTCTCCGGGTCCGGTCTCGGTCTTCTCGATCGCGAAGACGGTGTCCATCCCGTCGGTGACCTCACCGAACACGGTGTGTTTGCCGTCGAGCCACGGAGCCGCGTCGGTGGTGACTATGAAGAACTGCGAGCCGTTGGTGTCGGGTCCGGCATTCGCCATCGCCAGTGCGCCCTTGACCACTTTGTGATCGTTGAACTCGTCTTCGAAGGTGTAGCCGGGGCCGCCGGTGCCGGTGCCGTCGGGGCAGCCACCCTGGATCATGAAGTCCGGGATGACGCGGTGGAAGATCAGCCCGTCGTAGAACCCGTCCCCGGCGAGCTTGAGGAAGTTCTCGACCGTCTTCGGCGCGTCGGCATCGAACAGTTCGATCGACACGTCGCCGGTGTTGGTGTGGAGGACGACCTTGGACATCGAGCGTGACGATAGACCATGCTGCCGTTGCCCCGCTCTTCTAGCCTTCCCGGCATGGATCAGGACCCGCTAGTGACCATCGCCCGTGACACGGTGGACGCCACCGTCGAGGTGCCGGCCTCCGAGTTGACCGGCTACCACTACGCGTCGTTTTCGGGGGGCAGGGGCACCAGGTTCGCCGGCCGGCAGTTGGCGGCCTACGTCATGTGCACCTCGCTTCCCTACGGCCAGTACTTCGGCCACTCCTGCGAGCACGGTCCTCCGCCACACCGGATCAAGGTCATCCTTCCTCGCAAGCTCAATGATCCTGAGACCTTCGCCGCACTCCAGGCGAAGTGCCGCTGAGCAGCTGACACCGCAAGGGCAGGTCGGCAGCCCCGTTTGTTAGGGTCATCGGCAGTGGGCACGGATCTCCTCCACACACTGCCTCTGGCCGACGCCGCCTCCAACCTGTTGGCAGCGCGGAATCAGATGGCTTTCACCCTCGGGTTCCACATCATCCTCTCCTGCCTCGGCGTGGCCTTCCCGCTGGTGATGCTGATCGCCGAATACATCGGGATCAAGAAGGAGGACAAGACCGCTCTGCTGCTTGCCAAGCGCTGGTCGAAAGCGACGGCGGTGCTGTTCGCGGTGGGTGCGGTCACCGGCACCGTGCTCTCGTTCGAGTTCGGCCTGCTCTGGCCGGGCATGATGGATCGTTTCGGCGATGCGTTCGGTGTCCTGTTCGCGATGGAGGGAATCTTCTTCTTCCTCGAGGCGATCTTCATCGCCATCTACATCTACGGCTGGAAGCGGCTCTCCGGCTGGACCCACTGGTGGACCGGCGTCCCGATCGTCCTCGCAGGCATCGGCGGCGCTTACTCGGTGCTCGCGGTCAACGGCTGGATGCAGACTCCTCAGGGGTTCACGCTCGACGCGAAGGGCTTCGTCGAGACCGTCCAGCCGCTCGAGGTGATCTTCAACCCCTACGCGTGGCACAGCTTCCTCCACATGTATCTGGCGGCCTTCATGGTCACCGGTTTCCTCGTCGCATCCATCTACGCGGTCGGGATGCTCAAGGGGCGTCGCGACCGGTATCACCGGTTGGGGCTGCTGATTCCGCTCACCGTGGCCGCGATCGCCGCTCCGATCCAGATCGTGGTCGGGGACATGGTGGCGCGGGAGGTCGCAGACAAACAGCCGGTCAAGTTCGCAGCGATCGAGTGCATAGCCAAGACCGGCCCGAATCAGCCCGAGACGATCGGCGGGGTCTGCGATCGCGAGGAGGGCGCCAAGGGAGCGATCTCGATACCCGGCCTCAACTCCCTGCTCGTCGGCTTCAGCACCTCCACCGTCGTGCAGGGACTCGACAGCTCACCGCGGCAGGACGAGCCCAAGGCCTTGAACCTCCTCCACTACTCGTTCGACGGAATGGTCGGGATCGGATTCGCCCTCGCGACCCTCGCAGCCTGGTTCGCGCTCTTCTGGTGGCGGAAGCGCGACATCCCGCAGACCCCGTGGTTCCTCCGGGCCGTTTCCGTCTCGGGCGTCCTCGCGATCGCCGCGATGGAGATGGGCTGGATCGTGACCGAGGTCGGTCGACAGCCGTGGATCGTCTACGGCTTCCAGCGCACGGCCGACGCCGTAACCCGGGCCGACGGCATCTGGGTGGTGTTCGGCATCACCATGGCCATCTATCTGATCCTCGCGATCGGTCTGATCACCGTGCTCCGCGCGATGTCGCGCCGTTGGCGGGCTCAAGACGAAGGGAAGATCCCCGCATCGGACGACGACCGCGTCCCCTACGGACCGGTGCCGACCAAGCCGGCGGCGAAGCCAGCGGCGGGATGAGTCGGTGAGTCGGGCCGAGATCTGCGCGCTGATCCTCTGGCTCGGCGCGACCCTCTACGCGGTGTTCGGTGGCGCCGACTTCGGTGCCGGCATCTGGGACCTGCTGCTCGGCAGGGGCAAGGCGAAGGCAAACGCTGCGAAGGCCGTCCGGCAGCGGATCGACCACTCTCTCGCGCCCGTCTGGGAGGCCAACCACGTCTGGCTGATCTTCATCCTGGTCGTCCTCTGGACGGCTTTCCCCGAGGCCTTCTACGCGATCATGACCACTCTCTACATCCCGATCGCGCTCGCCGCGCTGGGCATCGTCCTGCGCGGCGCCGGCTTCGCCTTCCGTCACGCGATCGAAGGTCCATGGACCGAGACGGCCAGTCGCGTGTTTGCCGCGGCCTCGCTGATCACACCCTTCTTCATGGGATGCGTGGTCGGAGCAATCGCTTCCGGCGAGGTGCCGAGGGAGGGTTACGGCGATCCGACCGGCTCCTGGATCGGCGTTCTGCCCTTCGTCATCGGTGTGCTCTTCGTCACGGGCGGCGCGTATCTGGCAGCGGTCTTCCTCACCCACGACGCCAAGGCAGCGGGTGAGAAGAAGGTCGCCGCCTACTTCGACCGACGGGCCCTGGTCTCGGCCGTGGTCGCCGGCCTGCTCGCCCTCGGCGGGATCTTCGCCCTGCGGGAAGAGGCGCGATACGTGTTCGACGGTCTGGTGGGCCCCGGGCTGCCGTTGGTGATCCTCTCGGTGCTGGCCGGAGGAGCTGCCTTCGCTCTGTTGGCCCTGAAGCGCTACGAGATCCTGGTCAGACCGCTTGCGGTCGGTGCGCTCGTCGCGGTGGTCTGGGGCTGGTATGTCGCACAGCACCCGTATCTGCTGCCCACTTCACTGACCATCGATCAGGCCGCGGGTGCCTACGCCAGTCTGCTCGTGGTGATCATCGTCTTCCTGGTCGCCGCGGTCCTCGTCCTCCCGTCGCTTGCTCTCCTCTACGTGCTGTCGCAGAAGCGCCTGCTCGAAGACTGACTACACGCCTGATCGCCTAAGCCACCGGCACGACTCTGTAGCCTCCGGACGATGGATTTCCACCGCAAGGCAGGGCTTGCAGTGTGCCTGACACTCGTGCTGACAGCGGGTATGTCGACGGCCGCTCACGCCTCGGTAGGAGAGCTCTTCCAGCCATCGGGCACGGCAGGATGCATCGCCGACACCTCGACCACCCCGGGCTGTCGCGAGGCTCGCGGCATGGTGGGGTCGAGTGAGATCCTCGTCTCCCCGGATGGAAGGTCAGCATGGGGACTCGGTGAGACCGCTGGCTCCGTGGTCGTCTTCGACCGCACCCTGAAGAGCGGGGAACTGAAGCAGAAAGCTGGTACTGCCGGGTGTGTCAGCGAGGACGGCACCGACGGAGAGTGCGTGGTCGGACGAGCGCTCACCGCGCCGACACGCCTCGCGGTGAGTCCCGATGGCGAGAGCCTCTATGTGATCTCCGAGACCGAGGCCACGATCGCGATCTTCGATGTGCTCGAGGGTGGCTCCCTCGTCCAGAAAGTCGGCACTGCAGGTTGCATCGCGGCAGCGACGGCGGGTTGCACGATCAGCGCCGGCATCGCCGAGCCGACAGGGGTCGCGGTCTCCCCCGACGGCAGGAGCGTCTACGTGACCGACTCGATCCTGAACGGGGTACTCAACTTCGATCGCCTCGCAAACGGCTCACTGGTCGCCAAGGGCGGGGCGCTGGCATGTGTCAGCGAGGACGGGAGCGGGGGGGCGTGCACCGACGGTCGAGCGCTCTCGGGCGCTTCGGATGTGAGCGTCAGCCCGGGCTCGGACAACGTCTATGTCGCGGCGCCAGAGGGCGATGCGGTGGCGGTCCTCGATCGGGCGACCAGTGGCAAGATCACCCAGCAGGCAGGAACCGAGGGCTGCGTGATGGATGACGGAGCATCCAGCAACTGCACCGATGCCAGAGCGTTGGACGGTGCGTTGCGTCTGGCGGTCTCGCCCGACGGCGAAAATCTCTATGTAAGCGCTCTGATCAGCGATGCGATCTCGGTCTTCGACCGCGATCAGGGCGACGGCGCTCTGACACAGAAATCCGGGACCGCCGGCTGCATCAGCGCGGATGGCGTCGGCGGCGAATGCGCCATCGGCCGGGCGATCGGACTGACCTTCGATCTCGAGCTGACCGCGGATGGCAGGAGTCTCTACGCGGCCAGCCGCACGGCTTCGGCCGAAGGCTCGGTAGCGATCCTCTCGCGTTCGGTCGACACCGGTCTGCTGAGCCAGTCGGCGGACGAGGAGGGCTGCGTGAGCGCGGACGGCTCCGGCGATTGCGGCGTCGCGAGGGCGATCGACACCACCGCGGGGCTGTCGTCGAGTCCTGATGGGACCAGCCTCTACGCAGCGAGTTTCACAGATTCGGCAGCAGCGATCTTCGATCGTTCTCCGGTCGGGCCGCGGGCCGGTTTCCGCCAGGTTCCCCGTGCCACCACTTCGAGCCGCGAGGCCGTCTTCAAGTTCTCGTCGTCTCTCCCTGGCTCCACCTTCGAGTGCAGGATCGACAGCAAGGCATTCGCGGTTTGCGGTGCGACCACGATCTTCAAGAAGCTCTCTCGGGGTAGACACACGGTCGCCGTCCGGGCGGTCAAGAACCTCTCGCCCGGCAAGGCGAGCAAGTATTCCTGGCGCGTCAGGTAGTTCCTGCCGACGGTCGTGACGACTAGCCTTCCCGTTTGATGCTCGGAGCCATTCTCTCGGGAGCGGTGACAGTCGCGGCCTCCCTGCTGGTCGGCAACGCGATCCTCCTCCTGGTGGGTCGTGGGCGCTCCACTGCTGT
>CAZQMB010000025.1:0-15449 GCA_964594365.1 uncultured Conexibacteraceae bacterium | reverse complement strand
CTCCGCCGACGCGGCCAACCGCCGGGTCGCCATCTCCCAGTTCGCCTGGTCGGATCCCGAGCCGACGGTCGATCTGGGCGAGAGGGTCACCTGGTACTGGACGGGCCCGGACCTCCTCCACTCGGTCACCGGTACCGGAACCAACGCGTCCGGGATCGATTCGGATCTCGGCAGTTCGTCTCCGCTCCACGACGTCGGCGACGCCTTCTCCCACACCTTCACGAGCCCCGGCGTGTACCAGTTCATCTGCAAGTTCCACGGTTCTCTGCCCGGCGGGACCGTCACGGTCAGCGGGACCCCGGGCGATCCCGACACCGAGGTCGATCCTGTGCCGCCCAACAACGTCGACGCGGTTGCCCCGAGGCTCGGCGGGCTCCGCCTTGCGTCCCGGAGCTTCGGCAGGCGGGGCACCGAGCTGTCCTTCGCACTCGACGAGCGCGCAACCGTGACTGCCGAGATCTGGCGGGTCCGGAAGGGTCGCCTCGGCCGGTTCGCGGGCTGGCAGGAATGGCCCGCCTTCATCGGTTTCAACTGGCTCGAGTTCGGCAACCCGACCCGCAAGTTCAAGTCGCGACCGGGCAGGTATCGAGCTTTCATCTACGCGCTCGACGACTGGAACAACGAGTCGCGCCCCGGAGTGGTCGACTTCACCATCCGCTGACCTTCTCTACCTAGAATCGCTCGGGCGGTGGAAAGTGCAGACCGGACAACTCTCGGCGCCCTCGCGGGCGTCATCGAAGGCAGCGGACTCGTTCCTCCTGCGGCTCACGTAGTCGCTCTGGTCTCGGGTGGCCCCGATTCGCTCGCGCTGCTCGCCGGCCTCGCGACACTCCTCGGTCCGACACACGTCCACGCACTCCATCTCGACTACCGCCTTCGACCCGATTCGGCCGAGGACCGCTCCGCCGCCACCGGGGCCTGCGACGCGCTCGGCGTCACTGCGACCGTGTTCGAGCCCGAGATCGATCCCGCAGGCGGAAACACGCAGGCGTTGGCGCGTGAGGCGCGCTACCTGGAAGCCGAGCGCCTGAGGGCCGATCTCGGCTTCGATCTGATCGCCAGCGGCCACACCAGGACCGACCTGGCCGAGACACTCATCTACCGGCTTGCCACCTCGCCGGGTTCCCGTGCCCTGTTGGGACTCTCCGACACCCGGGGGAGGGTCGTGCGCCCACTGTTGTCGCTTTCGAGGGCGGAGGTCAGGGAGATGGTCGAGGCCACCGGTCTGCCTTTCCACGACGATCCGACCAACGCCGAGCCCGTGTACGCGAGGAATCGGGTCCGCAACGAGGTCCTGCCGGTGTTGGACGAGATCGGTCACGGAAGCGCCGAGCAGTCGATCGTCGAGACACGCGCCGAACTCCAAGAGCAGGCTGAAGCGCTCGAGGCAATCGCGCTCGAGGCGTTGGCACCGCACCTCGCCGCCGCTCCGATCGGCGAACCGCTCGGCGTCGCGGTGCCCGCTGATTCCCTGGCCTCGCTCCATCCGGCTGTGCGCCGAGTCGCGCTGAGGCTCGCTGCCGAGCGAGCCAATTCAGGTCGGCCGGTAGCGATGGGTCGCGACCGCGCCGAGGAGATCTGGCGACTCAGCCAGCGGCCGGAGGGCGGCACGGTCGAGCTCGGCTCGGGACTCGAGGCGCGGCTGGAGTTCGGACAGATCATCTTCGTCCTCGGCCGGTCAGGCCGCGAGGAGCGGCTGCCGGAACCGACCACCCTCTCCGTTCCCGGCCGTTGCAGGTTCGGCGAGTGGGAGGTCCGAGCCGAGGTGTCGGAGCGCAATCTCCAACCCGAAGGTCCCGAGGTCGCCGTCTGTTCATTGGATCGGCTCGGCGAGGACGGGCTCATCGTGAGGACCTGGAACGACGGCGACCGGATCGCCCCGTTGGGGCTGGACGGCAGCAAGTCGCTCGCTGATCTCTTCCTCGACCGTCGGGTGCCGAGATCCCTCCGGCACAAGCTGCCCGTCGTCTCCGACTCCGAGGGGAGAGTCGTCTGGGTCGCAGGGGTGGCGGTCTCCCGAGAGTTCGCCGCCGATCCGGCCGATCCCGCACCGGCACTGATCACCGCGTCGGTCGCCGGCCCCGGCGCCGGGTCCGGCGCATAGACTCAGAGTCGACCTGATGGACGCGGCCTCGACCACACATCCCGAACTCGGCGAGGTGCTCGTACCGGCCGCCGACCTCGAACGCAGGGTGTCCGAGCTCGCCGCCGAGATCAGCACCGACTACCCGCAAGGTGTCCTGCTCGTCGCCATCCTCAAGGGCGCGGTCCCGTTCGTGGCCGATCTGATGCGACAGATCACCGTGCCCTGCGAGATCGACTTCATGGCGGTCTCGAGTTACGGATCAGCCACCGATTCCTCCGGGGTGGTGAGGATCCTCAAGGATCTCGACTCACCGATCGAGGGTCGCGACGTGCTGATCGTCGAGGACATCATCGACTCGGGTCTGACCCTCCACTACCTGCTGAAGAGTCTGCGCTCTCGCCAACCGACCTCGCTCGAGGTCTGCTCGCTTCTCACCAAACCCGAACGGCGGCGGGTCGAGCTGCCGGTTCGCTACGTCGGCTTCGAGATCCCCAACGAGTTCGCGGTCGGCTACGGGCTGGACATCGACGAGAAGCACCGGAACCTCGACCACGTGGTCGCCCTCAACGACGATTCCTGACCCCGCCTCTCCACGCCTGAGGCCATTGGGTCATTTGCACCCGGCCGGCGCCTCCTGACTGTTACCCTCGCTTGACAGTGAAACGGTTCTTCCGCAGTGCGGCCTTTCCAATCCTCGTAGTCGTGGTGCTCGCATTCTTCGCGCAGCGCCTGATCAACCCTGGGGAGCCGACCAAACAGCCCACCTACAACGAGTTCCTCGCCCAGACCGACTCGGGCGAACTCAAGTCCGTGGTGATCAACACCAAGGACAACACGATCGACGTCACGCCGAGGAAGGGCGAGGAGTACTCGACCGGTTACCCGAACAACATCGAGCAGTCGTTGCTCAACCAGCTCGAGGCGAACGATGTCGCGATCGAGGTCAAGGGGACCGGCGGGTCGAGCCTGCTTTCGCTGCTCACCTACGTGCTTCCGTTCCTCCTCTTCTTCGGCTTCTGGATCTTCCTGATGAACCAGATGCAAGGCGGCGGCTCGCGGGTGATGTCGTTCGGCAAGTCGAAGGCCAAGCGCATGGCCGTGGACGCTCCCAAGATCACCTTCCGCGACGTCGCCGGAGTCGACGAGGCCGTTCAGGAACTGCACGAGATCAAGGAGTTCCTCGAGAACCCCCGCAAGTTCCAGTCGCTCGGAGCCCGCATCCCCAAGGGTGTGCTGCTCTACGGACCTCCCGGCACCGGTAAGACGCTGCTCGCACGCGCCGTGGCCGGCGAGGCGGGCGTTCCCTTCTTCTCGATCTCCGGCTCGGACTTCGTCGAGATGTTCGTCGGCGTCGGCGCGAGCCGCGTCCGCGATCTCTTCGAGCAGGCCAAGCAGAACTCCCCGTGCATCATCTTCATGGACGAGATCGACGCTGTCGGTCGTCATCGCGGTGCCGGGATGGGTGGCGGACACGACGAGCGCGAGCAGACCCTCAACCAGCTGTTGGTCGAGATGGACGGCTTCGAGATGAACGACAACGTGATCCTCGTCGCAGCCACCAACCGACCCGACATCCTCGACCCGGCCCTGCTCAGGCCCGGACGCTTCGACCGGCAGGTCGCGGTGGACCGTCCCGATCGCCAGGGGCGGAAGAAGATCCTCGAGGTGCACACCCGTGGCAAGCCGATCAGCAAGGAGATAAACCTCGATGTGCTCGCCGGCCAGACCCCGGGCTTCACCGGTGCCGATCTGGCCAACCTGATCAACGAGTCGGCCCTCCTCACCGCCCGCTCGGGCAAACGCGAGATCACCATGCTCGAGTTGGAGGAGGGGATCATGCGAGTGATCGCGGGCCCGGAGAAGAAGACTCGGATCATGTCCGAGAAGGAGCGCCTGGTCACCGCCTACCACGAGATGGGCCACGCGATCGTCGGCCACAAGCTCGACAACTGTGACCCTGTCCACAAGGTCTCGATCATCAGCCGCGGTCAGGCCCTCGGCTACACGATCTCGCTGCCTTCCGAGGACAAGTTCCTCACCACCCGCGCCGAGTTGACCGACACGATGGCGATGACCCTCGGGGGTCGCGCCGCCGAGGAGATCATCTTCGGCGAGATCACCACCGGTGCATCGAACGATCTCGAGAAGGTGACCGAGACCGCCAAGCAGATGGTGATGCGCTTCGGAATGTCCGAGCGCCTCGGCCCGCGCGTATTCGGTCACGATCGCGGCCAGCCGTTCCTCGGTCGCGAGTTCTCGGCCGAGTCCGACTACTCGGAGGAGATCGCCCGTGAGATCGACGACGAGATCCGTCGCATCGTCGAGGACGCTCACCAGACCGCTCGCGGAATCCTCTCGGACTACCGCGACGAGCTGGACCGGGTCTCGAAGATCCTGCTCGAGCGCGAGACGATCGATGCCGACCAGTTCGTCAAGCTCCTCGACGGCGCTGCCGAGGAAGATGTCTTCACCGACGAGGAGCCTGAGCCTCCGGCCGAGAAGCCCGACGAGGGCGAGAAGGTCCAGCGCGGAACCGCGCAGGAGGGCCCCCGCCCGATCACCCCGCCGCGCCCCGGCCTCGCTGCCGAGATGCGCGCCAAAGACGACGAGTAACCGGAAGGTCCTCAAATGTCCGTCGCCTTGATGGGCATCGTCAACGTCACCCCCGACTCGTTCTCCGACGGAGGGCTCTACCTGGATCCTGCGAAGGCGACCCTGCACGGCCGCGAGTTGGCAGCGGCTGGCGCCGACTGGCTCGATGTGGGCGGCGAGAGCACTCGCCCTGGATCTGAGGGCGTGAGTCTCGATGAAGAACTCGAGCGCGTGATGCCGGTGGTCGAGGCGCTCGCCGGCCCCGAGGGGCCGGGCGTTCCGGTCTCCATCGACACCTCCAAAGCCGAGGTCGCCCGCCGGGCTGTCGCAGCCGGGGCAGGGATGATCAACGACGTCACGGCGCTTCGCGGCGACCCCGAGATGCCAGCCGTATGCGCCGAGTCCGGGGCGGAGGTGTGCCTGATGCACATGCTCGGCGAGCCGCGGACCATGCAGGAGGATCCGCGCTACGACGATGTGGTCGCAGATGTGAGGGACTTCCTCGCCGAGCGGATGCAGGAGGCAGTCGCTGCGGGTGTGGCCGAGGACCGCATCGTGCTCGATCCCGGGATCGGCTTCGGCAAGACGCTCGAACACAACCTCGCGCTCTTGCGTGGCCTGCCCCAGTTGGCCGAGCTCGGTCGACCGCTGCTGGTGGGCCCGTCGCGCAAGCGCTTCATCGGTGAACTGTCTGGGGCAGGCGCCGAGGCAGACGATCGCCTGCCCGGGACCATCGCGGCCTGCATCGCCTCGGCCCGACGCGGCGCAGCGATCCTGCGTGTCCACGACGTGGCGCCGGTGCGACAGGCGCTGGCGGTGGCCGGAGCGATCGAGGCGGGCGAGTAGGCCCGCAACTTCACGGCCACCTCGGCTACCTTGCCCAGACGATGAGCGACTCTCCGTCGAGCAAGCCTGACTCGCCCTCCGAGGGCGCGACCGTGGAGGTAGTCGGCCTCGCGCTCTGGTGCCATCACGGCGTGACCGATGCCGAGCAGGAGGTCGGCCAGACGATCCTCTTCGACATCGTGCTCGATCTGCCCGAGTGCGGTGCCCGGATTAGCGATGATGTCGCCCAGACGGTCGATTACGGCTTGGTCTGCCAAGAGGTCGAGCGGGTTGCGACAGCCACCAGCCACCGCACCCTCGAGCGGGTCTGCCAGCTCGTCGGCGAGGCGCTGATCGCCGCGTTCGAAGCCACGGAGGTGACCATCCGCGCCGCCAAGCCAGAGCCGCCCCTGCCGATGACCCTCGGCGAGGTCGCGGTCGAGATCACCCTCACCGCCTGATGGATTACCTGAAGCATCATGCCTGAGGAGCGCATCGGCTACATCGGCTTGGGTTCCAACGTGGGCGACCCCCGCGCCAACCTGCGCCGGGCGCTGGATCTGTTGGAGGAGGCCGGGGTGGAGGTGCAGGCGGTCTCGTCTCTCTACGTGACCGAACCGGTGGGTGAGATCCTCGACCAGCCGGACTTCCTCAATGCCGCCGCGCGGATCAGCACCGATTTCGAGCCCGAGGGTTTGCTGGACGTCTGCAAACGGATCGAGCTCGAGATGGGTCGCGACCCAGACGCCCCGCGCCACTCGCCGAGGCCGGTGGATCTGGATCTGCTGCTGCTGGGGGATCTGGTGCTGGAGACCGACCGCCTCTCCCTGCCTCACCGCGAGGTCACGACCAGGCGATTCGTTCTGGCACCGCTGCTGGAACTCGATCCCGCCCTGACCCTCACCGACGGCACGCGCCTGGCCGACAGCCTCGCCGCGATGCCCGCCGACGAGCAGCGGGTGGAGGGGGCCGGCTCTCTGGACAGTCTCGGTTAGCCCCATTCAGTGGGGGGGGGATTGCTACTCTCCGCAACGATTAATCACCCCTGTCTCTCCCACGAAAGGACCAGTAACTGTGAAAGTCGCACGCCGCATCTCCCTGGCACTCGTATCCGCCCTCGCGCTGGCCGCGCTCGCTGCTCCCGCAGCCCCGGCCGCCACGGTGGGAACGCCGTTCAAGATCACCAACTTCTCCCCTGCTCGAGACTCCTCGACCAACGGGGGCAGGTTCCACGCGACGGCGGTCAACCCCAAGACCGGTGATCAGATCGTTGTCTACTACGCGAGCGACGGCAGTTCGTATCTCGGTGCACAGGTATTCGATGATCAGGGACCGGTTGGATCGGAACAGGTTGTGGCAACCACCGGACCGGATAGTTACTTCTCCTATTCCGTCGCCTACAACCCGGTGACCGGCGGGTGGATGACGGGGTTCTCGAACCGCAACAACGAGGAGGTTCTCGGCCAGAACCTCAATGCCGACGGTTCGGTTTCGGGTGCACCGTTCGTGGTCGGCACCGGTGACGTGGAGTACGCCGGCATGAAGATCGTCTGGAACTCCAAGCAGCAGAAATTCCTCTTCTCTTGGTCTTCCTACTACGAGCCCAACATGGAGGGAAGGTTCGTCTCGGGCAATGGAACGCCCCAAGGCTCGGAGTTGACCCTGATGACCTTCGACGATCCGGACGACTACTGCCCGATGGACTCCGCTTACTCGACCAAGTCCAATACCTTCCTCCAACTCCAGGGCGGAAGTTGCGCGGACTTCTTCGATCCCACGGAGCCGAATGTGACCCAGTTGGTCTCCGGTGCCACCGCCGCGCCCATCGGCAGCGTGAACCTCCTCGGTCCGCTCGAGGCCAATTCCGACAACTACGCGGGCGGGGTCGCCTACAACGCCAAGACCAACCAGTTCGGAGTGTTCTGGAACTACGAGCCCGACACCGGACCGGTGAGGCTCTACCTGCAGCTGATCGATGCGGCCACCGGAGCGGAGGTCGGCTCCCCGATCGAGATCACCCCGCCTGAAGGACTCCGCACCGATGCGTATCGGGTCCGGGTCTCCACCTCACCGATCACAGGCAACTACTACCTGAGTGGATACTTCGAGGTGGGTACCTCCTCCCTTCTGGCTGGCAAGTACTCCTTCCAGGTCACGAGCGCGGGTGCGACGGTCGCGGATTCACTCGAGGACGTGACCAACGGCACCGAGTCATCCTCGCGGCCCCAGAACCTCTACAACCCGAAGACCTGTGAGTTCGTCACCACCTTCGTCGCAAGCGTGCCCGGTGTTGATGACTACAACATCTACGCCAACGGCTCAGGGCCTTCACCCAACTGTCCCCAGGGGAAGGGCAAGCCCAGCCTGAAGAAGAAGGGCACCGCCGGTGCCACCTCGCTCAAGGTGCGAGTCGGCTGCGCTGGAGGTGGCTCCTGCCGGATCGCGCTCTCCGGCAAGCTGGTGGGTGGCAAGGGCAAGCTGAAGGGCAAGAAGGTCAAGGTGAAGGGCAAGAGCAGCGTCACCCTCGCCTACTCCGACGCCCTGATCAGTGAGCTCAGGCGGAACGGCGGCGGCAAGATCAAGGTCAAGGCCAAGGAGGTCGGCGGAGGATCGAGGACGATCACCGTCACCGTGCCCGCGCCGGTCACCGGCTGAGCGTTCGCGACAGTCTCGAGTTACACCGAAGAACCCCTGTGAGAGCAGGGGTTTTTTGGTGCCCTCAGGCGACCCTACGCCTCAGACGGTGGCTTCGCCCGCGGCCTGGCGGATCCACGCGGCGGGGAAGACCGACGGGATGTGTCCGGGAAAGTGCGGCACCAGCCTGATGGCCAACTCTCCGCATGGACGGCCGCCGATGATCGGCAGCAGATCCTCGAAGGTCATCATCAACCGCAGGCTTGGCGCCAGCTGGAAGTCGGCGGCGTTCGGCTGATCTCCTCCCATCACTCCGTCGGCGATCAGCCTGTCCGCGTGTCCGAGCATCTCCGGCATCGCCGCCAGCGCCATCCGTACGTTCGCGTCGTCGGCGCCGTTGACGCGACCGGAGATCTCCACGATGGGCGCGGCCGTCTTGATCGCGATACCGATCGGTACCGGCAGCTTGGCGCCCTCGGCGAAGCTCACGAGCGGGGCGCGATCGCGCTTCATCGCCCACCACACGAGCTGGCGCGCTCGCGCCTGCGGAACCTGCTCGGCCCAGCGTTCGGCCTCCTCGACCTTCTCGCGCTCGGCGGGATCGGTCGGGAAGAGAGGTGGCTCCGGTCGGATCCGCTCGAGCTCGCGTGAGATCTCGAGCGACCCCTGGACCTTCCGGCCGTCGTCGAGCTTCATCGCCGGCACGGTCACGCCGGGAAAGCCCATCGCGCGCAGGACGCCCTTCGAGATCACCGGCAGCAACTCGGTCCGCTTGAAGGGAACCCCCTTGTAGTCGAGCATCAACTGCGCGCTCATTGCAGGGTTGGAACCGGGAATGCCAAATAGCGTCGTGCCCATCGGAGTTCAGGCATTCTATGCCGAGATGATCCTTGCCGTAGACGTAGGCAACACCCAGACCCATCTGGGGGTGTTCGAGGCTGATCAGGTGCGCCATCAGTGGCGTCTGCCCACCGACCCTGCCGCCACGCCCGACCAGATCGCCTCCCAGGTGGCGGGGCTGTTCACCATGACCGGCGTCTCGCCGCAGGGCCTCGAGGGCGGGATCGTCTCCACCGTGGTACCTCGGCTCGGGCCGGTCTACGAGGACCTCTCCGAGCGTTACCTGGGCCAGCGCGCGCTGGTGGTGGGTCCGGATCTGAAGACCGGTATGCCCATCCTGCTCGACAACCCCCGCGAACTCGGCTCCGATCGCCTGGTCAACGCGGTCTCGGCCTTCGACAAGGTCGGAGGGGCAGCAATCACGGTGGACTTCGGCACCTCGACCAACTTCGACGCCGTCTCGGCCGACGGCGAGTACCTCGGCGGAGCCATCGGGCCCGGCGTCGAGGTCTCACTCGAGGCGCTCGCCTCGCGAGCCGCGCGGCTCTCCTCGGTGGATGTATCCAAGCCAGGTGACGCCATCGGCAAGCACACGGTGGCAGCGGTGCAGGCGGGCTTCGCCTACGGCTTCGCGGGGCTGGTCGACGGAATCGTCCGTCGGATGGCAGAGGAGCTCGTCACCCCTTCCCGCTGCATCGCCACAGGCGGCATCGCGGAGACGATCGCTCCCCACTGTGAGACGATCGACGAGGTCGATCCGCTGCTCACCCTGACCGGCCTGCGACTGATCTACGAGCGCAACACCTAGAGAGGTTTCCGAATGACGATCGCCAACCCACAGCCACCGCTCACAGAGCCTTTCCCTATCGGTGGGGTCGAGATCGAGAACCGAGTCCTGCTGGCTCCGCTGGCCGGCATCGGCAACTGGTTCGTCCGGCTCCAGGCCCGCCGCTTCGGGGCAGGGCTCGCGGTCTCGGAGATGATCTCGAGCTTCGGGCTGCACTACGGAGACGAGCGCACCCACCGCGAGTTCCTCCGCCTGCACCCCGACGAGCACCCGGTCGCCCTGCAGCTCTTCGGCCAAGAGCCCGAGGTGATGGCCTCGGCTGCTCGTACCGCCGCCGAGGCGGGTGCCGACATCATCGACATCAACATGGGTTGCCCGGTGCGCAAGGTGCTGAAGACCGGCTCCGGCGCCGCGTTGATCGACGATCCCGACCGCGCAGTTGCACTCTGCGTAGCGGCTCGCGAGGGATCCGGGCTGCCGGTCACCTGCAAGGTCCGCTCGGGAACCAAGACCGGTGACACCCGTGGCCTCGACCTCGCGGTGCGCCTGGTCGAGGACGGCGGTGCCGCCGCGATCGGCTTCCACCCTCGCTCCGCTCAGGTCCATCACAAGGGCGAGCCCGACTACGCTCTGGCCCGCCGCCTCTCCGAGGCGATCGAGGTGCCGATGATCATCTCGGGCGGCCTGAGCGACGCCGACGCCGCCCTCCACGCCTACGAGGCCTCCGGCGCGGATGCCGTGATGATCGCCCGCGGCGCGCTCGGCTACCCCTGGATCTTCGGCGAGCTGACCGGCAGCGGCGAGGCGCCGCAGGGCAACCAGGAAGTGGTTGCCGAACTCTTCTGGGTGATGGACTCAGCGGCCGATCACCTCGGGCCGGAGCGTGCCGCTCGCTACCTGCGCAAGTTCTACCCCTGGTACGTGGAGCGGCTCGACTTGGAAGATCGCAAGGCTCTCGATCAGGCCCTCCAGCAGTCGGACAGCCTCGAGTCGGCCCGTGAGATGGTGATCGAGGCCACCGGCGTCGAGATCGAGGCCACGACCGGTTCCGGCCTTGCCGCGCCCGCGGGCTCGGCCAAGTGAACCTCTACCCACGAGCCCGCCCTTCCCTCGACGGGATGAGCGCCCGGGTGCGCGACTGGGCCGAGAGCGGCCGAACCGAGGAGGTCGGCGGGTACCCGATCCACGTCTTCACGGCCGATCGCGATGCCGGTCCGTTGATCTGCTTCCTCCACGGCTTTCCGTCGAGCAGCTTCGACTGGCGCCCCACCTTCGACCGCCTCCCGGGCAGGCTCGAGGCCTCGGTGCTAGCGATGGACTTCATCGGTTTCGGGCTCTCCGGCAAGCCTCGGCAGGAGAACTCGCTGCTGGTCCAGGCTGATGTAGTCGAGGCCCTGGTGGCGCGCCACGGGACGGAGGGCAGACCGGTCTATCTGGTCGGTCACGACATGGGGACCTCGGTCGGGCTGGAGTTGCTGGCCCGGGACATCGAGGGGCTCCTCGGGTTTCAGGTGGCAGGGGTGCTGCTCTTCAACGGCTCGATGGTGCAGTCGGCGGCCAGTCCCGTCTTGGGGCAGCGGCTGCTGCGGGGCCGCTTCGGTCCGGTCTTCTCTCGCTTGCAGAACGAACGTTTCTTCCGCAACCAGTTCGGCTCGGTCTTCTCGACCGATCACCCGCTCACCGATGACGAGGCGACCGACCAGTGGCAGTTGCTGAACTACGACGGCGGGGGGCGGATGGGCCACCTGCTGATCTCCTACATGGATGAGCGTGAGCGCCGTGCCGAGCGGTGGCACGGGGCGATTCGGGACTGGAAGGGAGATCTGCGCCTCGCCTGGGGCCTCGACGACCCCGTCGCTACCACCAATGTGCTCGACGCGGTCCTCTCGTTGCGCCCTGATACGCCTGTCACGCGCCTGCCGGGCCTCGGTCACTACCCGCAGATCGAAGACCCTGAGCGCTTCTGCGAGGTACTGGTGGAGGCAGTCGACTCCTCGTTATAATCCCGCGCCCTTCCGACAAAGGATCAGGAAATGGCACGAGAGACACCGATAACCAGAGAAGGCCTCGCCAAGCTCGAAGAGGAGTTGGATCACCTCGTCACCGTCAAGCGTGCCGAGGTGGCGGAGCGGATCAAGGAGGCCCGCGAGTTCGGCGATGTCGCCGAGAACGCCGAGTACGAGGACGCCAAGAACGAGCAGGCGATGCTCGAACAGCGGATCTCGCACCTCCAGGAGCGTCTGCGTCGCGCCACCGTGATCGACAAGCGCAAGGTCCACACCGATCAGGTCGAGGTGGGAGTGCTGGTGCACGTTAAGGATCAGAAGTCGGGCAAGTCCCAGAAGTTCCACATCGTGGGCGTGGCCGAGGCAGACCCCGCGCAGCAGAAGCTCTCCAACGAGTCGCCGATGGGCAAGGCGCTGCTCGGCCACAAGCGAAACGAGATCGTCACCGTCGAGGCCCCGAAGGGCCCGAAGAAGAAGTTCAAGATCACCAAGATCGAGCGGGCCTGAGGGTGGAGACCGGCGACGATCGTCGCCTGAAGCTAGATGGGTTTCGGGCGAGCGGAGTAGACCCTTACCCCCACGATTTCCCTGACCGCACCGAGATCTCGGCCGTTCGCGCCCAGCACGAGTCGCTCGAGGCCGGAGCCGAGACCAGCGACACCTGCCGGATCGCGGGGCGCCTGACCGCTCGACGCGAGATGGGCAAGCAGGCGTTCCTCGATCTGCGCGACGGCACCGGCAAGATCCAGGCGCAGGCTCGGGTGGATGAGTTGGGACAGGACGGGTTCGACTCGATCGTCTCGCTCGACCTCGGCGACATCCTCGGCGTAGAAGGGACGATCTTCGTCTCCAAGCGGGGTGAGTTGAGCGTCAGGGTCACCTCCTGGACCCTGCTGGCCAAGAGCCTTCGGCCGCCACCCGAGAAGCATCACGGCCTCACGGATACCGAGACCCGCTATCGCCGCCGCGAACTCGACTTGATAGCCAACGAGGAATCGCGTGACCTCTTCCGGCTCCGCGCGAAGACCGTCACCGGCGTGCGCGCATATCTCGATCAGGCGGGCTTCGTGGAAGTCGAGACCCCGATCCTCCAGCCGCTCTACGGGGGCGCGTTGGCGCGTCCGTTCACCACCCATCACAACTCGCTCGACCGCGACCTCTATCTGCGCATCGCAACCGAGCTCTATCTCAAGCGCCTGGTGGTAGGGGGCATAGACCGCGTCTACGAGCTCGGTCGGGACTTCCGCAACGAGGGCATCTCGATGAAGCACAACCCCGAGTTCACGATGGTCGAGTGGTACGAGGCCTACTCCGACTACGACGATCAGGCCCGTCGCCTGGAGGAGCTCGTCTCGGGTGTCGCCCGCGAGGTGCTCGGCACCACCGAGGTGGAGCGCGACGGCAAGAAGATCGATCTCGCCCCACCTTGGCGCCGGGTCACCCTGCGCGATGCGATCCGCGAGGAGTCCGGAATCGATGTGATGGAGCACCCCAGCCGGGACGAGTTGGCTGCGGCGATGGGCGGTGAGGTCGATCCGACGGCCGGCTGGGGCAAGCTGGTCGACGAGTTGCTCTCGAAGCAGGTCGAGCCGAAACTGATCGAGCCCACCTTCATCACCGACTATCCCGTAGAGCTCTCTCCGTTCGCCAAGAATCACCGGAGCGAGGAAGGGTTGGTCGAGCGCTGGGAGGCGTTCATCGGAGGCATGGAGATAGCCAACGCTTTCAGTGAGTTGAACGACCCGGATGAGCAGCGCCGCCGGTTCGAGCAACAGGCGGAGGAACTCGAGCGCGGTGACGACGAAACCCAACCCTACGACGAGGCATTCCTCGAGGCTCTCGAGGCGGGGATGCCGCCGACCGGAGGAGTAGGGCTCGGAATAGACCGTCTGGTGATGATCCTCAGCGGCGCCGCGAGTCTCCGGGAGGTACTCCTGTTCCCGGCGATGCGTGACTGATCCTGCAACGCGAGTGCGTACTTATGTCCCCTCGCAGCGGGAAAACCCCCGCAAACGTCGGTAACTGCAGACTCCACCGCGGCCGAACTGCAACGGGCCGCAGGGCCGGAAACACCGTCTCCCTATAATGCCCTCAGTCCGGGTGTGGACCGGGGGCGGCGCGGAGAAAGTCAGATTCATCGTCTGGCTCGAGACCGAAACCCACGGCACACCGAAACTCCGAAACCCCGACCCGCCGGGTGGGTTGATAGACCACCCGAAACCGAAGAACCGATAACCCAGACCGGAAAGGCCACAGGCGAGCAGAGACCGATGTTCGAACGATTTACAGAGAGAGCGCGTCAGGTCGTAGTGCTGGCCCAGGAAGAGGCCCGCACCCTGAAGCACAACTACATCGGCACCGAGCACATCCTGCTCGGCCTTCTCCGCGAGGAAGAGGGTCTCGCCGCGCGCGTCCTCGAGTCACTCGACATCACGGTCGAGCGCGTCCGCTCGCAGGTCGTCCGGATCGTCGGATCGGGCGAAGAGGTCACCGCCGGGCAGATCCCCTTCACCCCGCGCGCAAAGAAGGTTCTGGAACTCGCCCTTCGCGAGGCTCTCTCACTCGGCCACAACTACATCGGCACCGAGCACATCCTGCTCGGCCTGGTGCGTGAGAACGAGGGCGTTGCCGCCCGAATCCTGCTCGACTTCGACGCCGACTCGGAGAAGATCCGCAACGAGGTCATCCGCATGCTCTCCGGTCCCGGCGGGTCCAAGCGCGGCAGCGAGTCCAGCTCTGGCGCCCCGAGCAGCGAGGGCAAGAAGTCCTCGAAGTTGCTCGATCAGTTCGGTCGCAACCTGACCAAGCTGGCCGCAGACGGCAAGCTCGATCCGGTGATCGGTCGCGAGACCGAGATCGAACGGATCATGCAGGTGCTCTCGCGCCGCACCAAGAACAACCCGGTCCTCCTCGGTGAGCCTGGAGTGGGCAAGACTGCCGTGGTCGAAGGACTGGCCGCGAGGATCAACAGCGGCGAGGTCCCCGAGCTTCTGAGGAACAAGCAGATCTACACACTGGACCTGGCGGCGCTGGTCGCCGGATCCAAGTACCGCGGTGAGTTCGAGGAGCGTCTGAAGAAGGTGATGAAGGAGATCACCCAGCGCGGAGACATCATCCTCTTCATCGACGAGTTGCACAACCTGGTCGGCGCAGGCGCTGCAGAAGGCGCAATCGACGCAGCCTCGATCCTCAAGCCAGCGCTAGCCAGAGGCGAGATGCAGACGATCGGCGCGACCACACTCGATGAGTACCGCAAGTACCTCGAGCGCGATGCCGCGCTGGAGCGGCGCTTCGCCCAGATCAAGGTCGAGCAGCCCTCTACCGAGCAGACCGTGCAGATCCTCGAAGGCCTGCGCGAGCGCTACGAGGCTCACCACCACGTCAAGATCCTCGACGAGGCCCTCGAGGCTGCTGCCGAGTTGGCCGACCGCTACATCTCCGAGCGCTTCCTGCCCGACAAGGCGATCGATCTGATCGACGAGGCCGCATCGCGGATGCGGATCAAGTCGATGAGTCAGCCGCCGGTCTATCGCGATCTCGAGGGTGAGATCGAGACCACTCGCCGCGACAAGGAGGCCGCGATCGAGGCTCAGGAGTTCGAGAAGGCCGCGAACCTGCGCGATCAGGAGCGCCGCCTGACCAACAAGAAGAAGGATCTCGAGCAGGAGTGGAGCGAGGG
>CAZQMB010000024.1:0-15996 GCA_964594365.1 uncultured Conexibacteraceae bacterium | reverse complement strand
AGAAGGCCACTATAGGGGTGTTCGCCGACGGGACTACTTGTCCTCCCCGGTCTCCTCGCCCTCGGAGCCGCTGTCTGGAACCGCGATGATCCGCACCGCCTCGACCCGGTTCTCGCGCACCTGTTCCACGCGTATCTCCCACCCGTCGGTCTGGATCACGTCTCCGCGCTTGGGCAGGCGACCGAGCTCGTCGAACACGTAACCGCCGATCGAGTTGAAGGCGTCGGTGTCGACCGGCAGGTTGATCTCTGCCTCCTCCAGGTCACCGAGCGACACATGTCCGCGCACGTACCAGTCGCCGTTGGCCAGGCGCCGCAGCGAGCCTGCGAGAGGGTCGGTCTCGTCCTCGATCTCGCCCACAACCTCTTCGAGGATGTCCTCGACCGTGGTGATGCCGATGGTACGCCCGTACTCATCGGCCACCACACCGATCGATGAGCGCTGGTGCTGCAGTTCGGTGAGCAAGTCGTCGAGCGGCTTGGTCTCGGGCACGATCAACGCCGGGCGGATCGCCTGCTCGATCGAGATGTCGGGACCCTGCTCCATGTAGAGGCGGGCGAGTTTGAGCGCGTGGGCGATCCCCTTGACCTTGTCGGGGTTTCCGTCTTCGATCACCAGCAATCGGTTGTGGCCGGAGTCGGTGCACTTCTCCAGCGCCTCGCGCACCGTGGCCGAATCGTCGATCGAGATCACCGCGGGGATGGGGGTCATCACCTCGCGCGCCTCCTGCTCGTGCAGGTGGAAGACTCCGCGCAGCATCACCGCCTCGCCGGGATCGAGATCACCGCCCACCACGCTGCGGGCGATCAGCACCTGGAGCTCCTTTGAGCTCGCTGCCTCGCCCTCCGAGACGATCGGCTGACGGAAGATCTTCTCGACGATGAAGTTGGCCGGGCGGTTGGTGATCACGATCAGCGGGTGGAAGGCCAGGCGGAAGAACTCCAGCGGGCGGGCGATCCTTCGCATCGTCGGCTCGGCGGCGGAGATCGCGTACATCTTCGGCGCCTGCTCTCCCACGATCACGTGGGCCAGAGTGATCAGCAGGTAGGCGATCGCGATCGAGATGACGATCGAGAGTCCCTTCCCCATGAAGTCACCGAACAGTGGCTCCAGCCACCCCGCGAACAACGGTTCACCGATGAAACCGATTCCGATCGAAGCGAGCGTGATCCCCACCTGGCAGGTGGCGACGTACTCGTCGACCTGATCCATCTGCTTCAAGGCGAGCTTCGCACTGCGGCTGCCCTGCTGGACGTACTCGTCCATCCGCGAGTGGCGCGAGCGCACCAGCGCGAATTCGGCCGCGACGAAGAAGCCGTTCGCCACGATCAGGAGCAGCACGAGGACCAACAGCACGGCGGTCATGGCAGGAGTACTCCCGGCATCGCCTGCACGACCTGCATCTCGCGCCCGCTCAGGGGCGCCTTACCTCCGGGGTCCTCGTCTTCCATCGACAACTCTGGCGAGCCTATCAGCAGTACCGACGGCTCTAGGCCAACTCGTCGATCTTGCCGATCAACTCGAAGTCGGACTCGGTGATGCCGCCTTCGTCATGGCTCGTGACCGAGACCTCCACCTGCGACCAGGCGATAGCCACGTCGGGGTGGTGGTTCATCTCGTCGGCCGGGGCGACGATCTTCGAGACGAACTCGACCGCGCCCTTGAAGTCACCCCGGTCGTACGACTTGACCAGGCAGTCCTCTCGATGGCGCCAGCCTTCGTGCTCTTTCAGCTTCTTCTTGATGTCGTCATCTCCCAGAAGGGTCAAGTCCTCGCCTTTCTCGATCGCAACGATTTGATTCGGTCGAAGGCAATGCTAGTCACACCGCCGACCGGATGAGGAGGATTCTTCCCCGCCTCGGGCCGTTCCACCCGCAGCGGTGAGATGCTGCCGGCGAGGATGCTGGTGGTACCTCCACGCCTCTCCACCCTGCCGGTCACCTCGAGCAGGCGCGACAACCTGAGCGTCAGCGAGTGCTCTTCGGCCACCGGTGGCGTGAGCACGACGTTGAAGAGATCGTGCTCGTCTTCGAGCAGCACGAAGACCATCCCGTTCGCGGTCGCGGGCCGTTGCCTGGCCACCACCAGCCCGGCGCAGGTGACCTGCCTGCCCTGCTTCATCCTGGTGATCCGCCTGCTGTCGCCCCAATCGGCGGGGAGGCGTTCGCGCAGGACACCGATCGGATGGTCGCCAAGGGATATCCCGGTCGTCTCGTAGGCGGACTGCACCTCCTCCCAGCGACTCTGGGCCGGGAGCGCGGGTGTCTCGCCGGCGCCTCCTGATCCGATCGCGAGTTGGGTGGAACCGCCGGATCTCGTCGCCACCGGCACCGCGCCTGCCTGCCAGAGAGCCGGTCGTCTGCCGCTCGAGAGCGAATGGTCCGAGACGAGCAGTGAGTCGCAGGCGCCAGCCCAGGCGAGTCTCCGCAGGCCGGCCGGGGAGACGCCCGATCGGGCGGCCAGATCCGCCACGTCGCGATAGACGCCTCCGCTCTCCCTCCCCGACATCGCAGCCGATGCGTCCTCTCCCGAGAGTCCATTCACGCAGGCGAGCCCCAACCTCACCGGAGGGGCTCCTTCGGGACCGGCGACCGCCCCTGAGGTCTCGACCCGGCACTCGACCGCGCTGGCGTTGACGTCGACCGGCAAGACGTCCACCCCCCGGTGTTGCGCCTCGTGGACCAGTGCGTCGGGCGGATAGAAGCCCATCGGCTGTTCGTTCAACAGCGCGCACAAGAACTCGGATCCGTAATGGGTGCGAAGCCAGGTCGACTGGTAGGCCAACAGCCCGAACGCCACCGAGTGCGACTTCGGAAAGCCGAACCCCGAGAACCCCTCGATCTGGGCGAATACCCGCTCGGCCGTCTCGGCGGAGACACCTCTGGAGGCGGCGCCGGAGAGGAAACGCTCTCGGTAGCCGACGAGCGCACGGTGCGAGCGCTTGCGGCTCATCGCCCGCCTCAGACCCTCCGCCTCCTCGACGCTGAACCCCGCGAGAGCCTGCGCCACCCCGAGCACCTGATCCTGGAAGACGATCACCCCGAGCGTCTCGGCGAGGACCGATTCGAGCAGCGGATGGTCGTACGGAGGTCGATAGGACGGATCGATCCGCTGCTTGGCCCGCCGCTCTACATAAGGGTGCACCGCGCCGCCCTTGATCGGCCCCGGTCTGACCAGCGCCACCTGGATCGCGAGCTCCTCCAGATCCTGCGGCTGGGTTCGCCGGAGCATCTGGATCTGGGCGCGGCTCTCGATCTGGAATACGCCGAGCGTGTCGGCGCGGCGGATCGACTCCCAGGTGGAGCGGTCGTCGTGCGGGATCCGGCTCAGGTCCACCCGCTCGCGGCGGGTGCGCTCGATCTCGTCCACACATCTCTCCACCGCCGAGAGCATCCCCAGGCCCAGCAGATCGATCTTGAGGAAGCCCGCGTCCGAGCACGAGTCCTTGTCCCACTGCAGGATCCGCCTGCCCTCCATCGCCGCCGGCTGTGACGGGCACATACCGATCAGCGGCTCGGTGGAGACGACCATCCCGCCCGGGTGCTGCGAGATGTGGCGCGGCAGCCCCAGCATCTCGGGGGCGAGTCGGCGAACCGTCGCCCAGCCGGGTGAGTCGAACCTCTCGCGGCCGAGCGCCTCGCGCATCCTCGCCGCCGAACGCTCGGGGTCGGCGTAGGAGCCGACGCTCTTGCAGACCAGCTCCACCTCGGCGGGCGGCAGGCTCAGCGCCCGGGCCAGGTCGCGGGTGGCGCTGCGCGAGCGGTAGGTGGCGAAGGTGCTGACCAGCGCCGAGCGCTCGGTGCCGTAGTGCTCTTGGACCCTCGGGATCAGTCGGTGGCGGATGTCGCGGGGGAAGTCGAGGTCGATGTCGGGTACGGCGCTCAGGTCCTCGTTCAGGAACCGTCCCAGCGTGAGGTCGTTGGAGATCGGATCCACGTGCGAGAGGCCGGTCAGGTAGCAGACGATCGAGCTCACGCTGGAGCCCCTGCCCCTGCCGGGAGGCAGCAGCGACCGGGCTGCCGAGGGCCCGCGCACCTCCACCGCGACCTCGCGTGCCAGCTCGAGGATCTCGCGGTGGAGGCAGAAGAATCCCGACAGCCCCAACGACGAGATCAGATCCAGCTCCGTCTCCAGACGGCTCACGGCCTGGTCGCGATTCCGGTCGGCAGACGGATAACGCTCGTCGAGCCGGTCGCGGCAGAGATCGGCCAACCGGCGGTCGGCCTCGGGATCTCCAGCCCCGGGATATCGGTAACCGAGATCCGAGGTGAGATCGAACTCGATCCGCTCCGCGACCGCCGCCATCTCGTCCACGGCCTCCTCGTACCCGACGAACCGCGAGCGCATCTCCTCCCGGGTCGACAGGCCGATCATCGAGTTGCCGCGGCGTAGGGCCTCGCTGCCGGCGAGCGTCCTGCCGGCGTGGGCGGCCACCAGCACCTCCTGCAGCTGCCAGCGCGAGGCGTCGTGAGCATGGGCGTTGCCGGTCGCGACACACCTCGAACCGATCTGCGATGCGATTCCGGCGAGCCAGCGGTTGCGGGCGCGGTCGTCGCGGTGGAAGGGTCGCTGGATCTCCACCCAAAGGCCGTCGCGGCCGAAGACTTCAGACAACTGCCGGGCTCGCATCAGACCTGCGCTGCCGCCGTCCGCATGCCAGCTCTCGCAGAGCAAGCCGTTTCGCGCACATCCGGAAAGGCAGATCAACCCCTCGGCCAGATCCCCGAGGCGATCGAGCTCGATCACCGGTCCGGCGTCGGGGTCCGCGCGGTCGTGGGCCTCGGTCACCACCCGGCAGAGATTCGACCACCCCTCCGCGCTCTCGACCAGAAGGGTCAGGTGACCGATTGCGCCGTCGGCAAAGGCCACCGTCAGCTCGCACCCCGAGATCGGCTTCACCCCCACCCCCTTGCAGGCGTGGGCGAACTCCATCGCCCCGCAGAGGTTGTCGTGATCGGTCAGCGCGAGGAAGCGGTAGCCCAGTTTCGCGGCGGCAAGCGCCAACTCGTCCGGCGCGGACGCACCGTCGCCGAACGAGTAGGCCGAGTGGCAGTGCAGTTCGCCGGTAGCGGGAACTTCGACTCCCGGCACCGCTCAGGCCCTCTGGCTGAACCAGCGGTTCGAATCGGTGTCGCAGAAGACGACCTCTATCCGGCCGTCCGTCAGCAGCAGTTCGAAGTACCTGCGGGCCGTAGGCGCTCCGCACCACCAGCCATCCTCGACCAGCCACTCCTCCCTGACCTGGTCGACGGTCACGCCCTCGACCCTCGAAGGAGCACCGGTGCGGCCGACCACCACGTTCACGGCCTTGGGGATGTTGAGCGGGATCGGTCGCATCAGGCCGTCTCCGAAGCGGCGGTATTCGGCTGATACGGCACCAGCACCGCGCGTCGCTCGGGGATCCTCGATTCGGGGTCCACCTCCAGCACCCGCAGGACCGACTCCTCCCCCGCCGCCGCGCGGGTCTGACGGACCGCCTCGGCGAGCTTCCGGGCGCGCTCTTCGTCGGGGCTCGCAAAGGAGAGTTGGCCCTCCTGGCCTACGTGTTCGCTGGCCATCTCACCCACCTCCAGGGTCAGGCGCCTGGTCGGTTGCGTGAGCAGGTCGAGGTGTGGCCTCAAGACGAGTCCGAGCCGCTCGGGGTCCGCGGTGGGAGAGCGCAACGCGATTCGCTTCCTCGACCCCGCCCCCGAGAAGTAGTTGGCGGAGAGCACCACCGAGCGCAACCGGCGACCTTTGCGGAGCGGGTGGGAGATCAGCGCCGCGATCAGCCGGTCGAGTGCCGCCGCCATCTGCTCTCCGGATGCCGCCGCCTCCGGCAGATCCATCTCGGCGACTATCGGCGAAGGCGGCTTGCGTGGGGTCAGCCGCGACGAGAGGCCTCTGGCGAGTTGGCGGGCCTGCATACCCCAGTGGCCGAACCGCTCCGAGACCGAACGAGCCGGCAGGGCGGCCCACTCTCCGAGCGTCGCCAGCCCGAGGCGTTCCAGTTCGTTGGGCAGATCCTGGATCTCGGGTGGAGCGATGGAGCCATCGGTCACCGAGCGGATCCGGCCCGACAGGGTCGAGATCGGCAGAGGCTCGAGGAAACTCCTTCCGCCCGACTTCGGGATCAGGACCTCTCCGGCCGGCTCCCTGCCGGGCCTCCCCGAGAGCGACGCCGCAGCCCAGGCGCAGAACCTCCCCGGCGCCGCCGACAGCCGGACCGATCCGGGCAACAGCCTGGCGACCGAGTGCAGGACCTCCCGCGGCCCGCCGAGCAGTCCTCTCAGTGGCGCGGTCTCGAAGTAAGCCTCGCCGGGCATGGGCGTCTCGACCTCCAGGCCGATCCCTTCGAGTCGCTGGACGCACTCCTCCCACATGCGGTGCGCGGTTGCCTCGTCCGGCTGGACCAGGCCGAGTCGGTGGTCGTGGGCCAACGCCTCGGCGAGGCGCATGCCCGGCCTCAGTCCCATGGCGGTCGCGGCCGGCGAGCACTCGCCGATCAACTGAGCGGCGCCGGGTTCAGGCGCCAGCGCCAGGGGTGGTGTGTCAGGCCTGTTGGCGTCCTCTCCCAGCGCACAACTGAGCGAAAAACACGGGATCCGGACGCATGCGGTTAGTTCTGGGTAATCCATCAGCAATCGAACATATGTTCGCATTGGCGAACAGAGCAGTCAAGTGCCTGTTACGGAACTTGCGAGATCTATCTGGAGGGGAGACGGGACTCGGGGTCAGAGAGCGCCGGCGCTCAGCAGCGAGCCGACCACCGAGGCGACCGCCACCCCGGAGAGCGCCAGCCACTGGCCCTGTTCGGGGAGTCGCGACACCGCGAACCCGCAGATCACACCGGCCGCCAAACCACCGAGGTGCCCGCCGATCGAGATCCCGCTGACCGAGAAGGTGATGACGATGTTCAGGACCAGCCAGATCCCGATCTCCTGGGCGATCCGCTGGACCCCGCGCTCGCGGGCGACCACGATCGTCGCACCCATCAATCCGTAGATCGCACCGGAGGCGCCGACGGTGGGAGAGTCTGGTGTGAGCAGCAACGCGCCGAACGATCCGGCGAGCAGAGCCGCGAAGTAGACACCGAGGAACTTCGGAGTACCGATCGCCGGCTCGAGCAGCCGGCCGAGGATCCACAGCACCAGCATGTTCAGACCGAGGTGCAGGATCCCGGCGTGGAGGAAGCCGCCGGTGACGATCCGCCACCACTCCCCCACCGCGATGCCGGGCCCGTAGACCGCGAGGTTCGCCACCAACCCTCCCGTGCCGCCGAAGGCCACCGAGCCCGCACCCGACGCGGCCTCGATCATGAACGCGACCACGTTGATCGCGATCAGCGCGTAGGTCGCCCGCGGCTCGGCGCCGGTCGCGATCGACTGGGCGGTGTGGACCTTGGTCCGCTCTCCGGCGCAGTCGGGACAGCGCATACCGACAGAGGTCGAGGTCATGCACGACGGGCAGATCGGCTTGCCGCAGGCCGAGCAGCTCACGCCGGTCTCGCGGCCGGGATGTCGGTAGCACTCTTGGACGGGGGTCACTTGAACCAAAGCCTAGCCGGGTGCCCCCTCCGGCCTGCTCCGGAGTTGGGCCGATTGCCTTACCTTTTCGCAGGAAGTGAGTCCGAGCCGGCCACATCTCTCCACCGCGCCCTCGCCAGGGTCGTCACCAGCCCGGCTGTGGTGTCTGGTGGTCGGGGCGTTCCTGTTGCTGACCGGCGTGGTCGGCTTCTTCTACACGGCCGACTTCAACACCGGGAGCGCCGTCAGCTCGACCTACATATACGGAGTCCTCGCCAGCAACGGTTGGGACAACCTAGCGTTCATCGCTCTCGGCACGCCCCTGCTGTTCGTCGCGCGCGACCACGCCGCGCTGGGAGCGCTGGCGGGTTCGATCGTCTTGCTGCTGATCACCCTGCTCGGCATCGCCGCGCTAGGCGAGAGCGGCATCCCGTTCGTGGCCGAAAACGACCGGCTGGTAGACCTGCTCCCTGTCAGTACCTTCGACGTCTGTCTCTATGCGGTGCTGGCCGCGCTCGGATTCTGGGCGTGGAAAGTGTCGAACGCCACCAGCATCTGAACGGTTCGTTAACCACCAAAGCCGACAGGCCGGGTAGGATTTTCCGTCCATGAAGTCCAGATTCGCAATCGCAGCCGCCTCCGCCCTGATGCTGATCGCGGCCCCATCCGCTCTGGCCGACGAGAGTCAATCCCCCGATGGTGGGGAGCAGACTCCGGTAGAGACCGTCTACGCGCCGCTGCCGCCCGAGTGCCAACCGACCGCCGACCGCACCGCGATCGAGTGCACCTACGACTACGGCGACCAGGTCGATGTCCAGCCCGCTTTCGGCTGCTGGAGCCTCGCCGACGGCTCGGAGATCTGCGTCGATCCGCCCGAGATAGTCCCGGTGCCGGGTTGCAACTATGCCGCGGGCGAGTGCGAGATCGTCTTCGACCCTGAGGCCGACAGGTGTGTGATCGAGCGCGGCACCTCGGCGACGGTCTGGATCGGACGAGAGGGTCAGTTCTACGTGATCGATTGGCCCTGGGGCGCGGACGAGGAAGTCGATGCCGCCCTGATCCGCAACGGTGCCGAGTTCAGGGACGCGATCGCAACGGGCAACGTCGACTTCGTGATCGGAGCCTGTGACCCCGGTCAGATCGAGGGCGACGGATCCGAGAGGCCGCTGCCCCCGAACTCCTGCCCCGACGGTGCCGAGCTCTGTGTACCTCCGATGCCGAACCTCTGCCCCGACGGTGCCGAGCTCTGCATCCCCCCGATGCCCGGAGAAGTCATCGAAGACACCCCGAGCGAACGGTTCGACTCGCCCGCCATCCTGAGCGGCTCGCGAGCCCAGAAGGGCGCGAAGGGCAAGAAGGCCAAGAAGAAGTCCCGCGGCAAGAAGTCGAAGCAGAAGAACTCCCGCCGCTGAATCTCTAGCCGAGGCTGCTGACTACGGCAGGCGCCGACGCGCCTCGTCGGCCAGCCGCTGGGCATCTTCTGCCAGCTGCCTGAGGCTCGACTCGACCGCCTTGGTATCCGGAGTCCTGCGCCGCAGGCCGAGCACCACCAGTGCCGCGCCCGCGGCAACGCTCGCCGCGCCCGCGGCCGCTGGGCGGACCCAGTTACGTGGATCGCGAAGCGAGCGGAGCTCCGACTCGGTCAGCTCTTCGCGCCAGCTTGCGAGATCCCGATTGGCCTGGTCGGCCACCACCGAGAGTCGCTGCTCGAGCTTCTCGACCATCTGCTCAGGAGGCTCGACCGGTTGCAGGGCGTTCCTCAACATCGCCTCGATGTCGGAGATCCCCCCGCGGATCTCGTCCGGGCGCGGCATCTCCGGAGTCATCGCGCTGCCTCCTGACCGGCCTCGGAGGCGACCATCTCCTCGAGCTGCTTTACCGCCCGGTGAAGCAGGACCTTGGTCGCGCCGTTGCTGCGACCCATCGCGCGGGCGATCTCGGAGTTGTCCATACCCAGGGCGAAGCGCATGATCAACGCCTCCCGGCGCTCGTCGGGGAGCTCGCGGATCAGACGCATGATCTGCCCGAGCTCCTCGCGGTCCTCGGCGATCCGCTCGGTCCCGACCGGCGCGGCGATCGGCTCGACCAGATCGATCGAGGCCTGTGGCTTGCGGGCACGGTCGCGGTAGTGGTTGTAGGCGAGGTTCTGGACGATCCGGATCAGCCAGGGGCGCAAGGAGCGGCCGTCGGACTCGCGCTGGGCGCGGTCGAAGTGGCGGTAGGCCTGCAGGAAGGCCTGCTCGGTCAGGTCCTCGGCGTCGTGGTGATTACCCACCCGGTAGTAGGCGAAGGAGTAGACGTCGCGCAGGTGGTCGCGGTAGAGGCGGTCGAAGTCGCGATCGAGCGCAGCCTTGCGCTCGGGCGAGAGGTCGGCCGGCTCGCTGCCTGCCGGACGATTTGCTGGATCGGCCACGGAGGGCACGGTAGAACGCTCCTGCCGCTCGGCGTGCAGAGTGGCGGTCATGCCGCGCTGCGCTCCCTCCCGGCTCGCCGCACGGTCTGGATCCAGGTCGAGTTGGTGATCTCACCGCGAATCAGCGCGGCGAGGCTCTCGAGTGCCTTGGCGTCGTATCCCTTGGCCCGCAGGGTGTCTGCGATCAGCGGAACCGAATCGAGCCCTTCCGAGGTCTGCCCGATGATCCCGGGGATCTGCTCGGTGGTCGCCTCTCCGCGACCGAGCAGTTCCCCGGCGCGACGGTTGCGGCCCTTGGGGGCGAGCATGGTGGCGGTCAGATCCCCCACGCCCGCCAACCCGTTGAAGGTCTCGATCCGCGCGCCGCTCGCGGTGGCGTAGTCCACGCACTCCTGCCATACCTCGGCGGCGGCGATCCCGGCTGCGTTCATCCCGTGGGGCTCCCCGGCCGCAGCGGCCAGAGCGGCCGCGTTCTTGGCGGCACCGGCCATCTCCACTCCCACGATGTCGTCGGTGCGTTCGCAGAACAGCCCGGCGTCGTCGAATACCTCACCCAGTTGGGCTTTCAGATCGGGGTCGGAGGTGCCGAGCACCAGCGCGGCGGTGCCCGAGACCGCCTCCTTCGAGTGGGCCGGACCGCCGAGGCAGGCATAGGCTCGGGCCGGGAGCCGGTTGCGCACGTACTCGCTCGGGAAGGCTCCCATCGGGGACACCAGCCCCTTGCTCAACACCAGCACCGCCGAGCGCGAGGCGACCCGGGTGCCGATCGCACCCACCGCCGCCGGCAGCGACTTGGATGGAACGGCCAGCACCACCAGGTCGGCGCCTGCGAGTTCGATCTCTGTCGCTCGCTTGGGGGTGAGGTTGCCGGGGAAGGGCACGTCAGGCAGGTACTCCTCGTTGACCCGCTTCTTGGCGAGCCTCTCCGCCTGCTGCTCGGTGTGGCAGCCGAGTTCGACCTCCAGCCCGCCGCGCGCCAGCAGCACGGCCACCGCGGTGCCCCATGCGCCCGCCCCGATCACGGCGGCGGTGCGCATCGGAGGCAGGCCGCCGAGGTACTCCCACTGCAAGACCACGCTCGGCCAGACGCGATCGCCGACCTTCTCGGCCATCTCGGGCGATGGGTTGTCGGCCTTGGGGAAGGTCTGCGGCCGACCGATCCTCACCTTGACCTTCTTCGGGCGGATCCTCCAACCGCGGCGGACCTGATCGCTGCCGACCACCGCGGTGGGGAGCACCGCCGCTCCGGCCTCGATCGCCAGCCTGCCGAACCCGCGCCGCGGGCGCGCCAGCGAGCCGGTGCGGTGACGCGTGCCCTCGGGGAAGATGCAGACCGCGCCGCCGCGATCGAGGATCGCGCGTGAGGTGATCAGGGTGTCCTGATCGGCCTGACCGCGCCGCACCGGGTAGGCGCCGAGGCGGTTGAGGATCCAACCCTGCCAGCCCGGGGTGAAGAGTTCGGCCTTGGCCACGTAGTGGAGTGGGCGGTTGAACGGAAGGGTGGCGCCGATCACGAACGGGTCGAGGAAGGAGCGGTGGTTCGATGCGACCACCAGTGGCCCTTTGACCTTGCCGTTCTCGCGGCCCTGTCGGGAGAGCCGGAAGTAGATCAGGAAGAACGGGACCAGCAGGCAGCGGGCGACGAAGTAGAAGCCGCGGTTGACCCCGTGTACGCGGGTGAACTCGTGGAACTTGCGAAGGCGTTCCTCGTCGAACTCGGTCTTTCGCGAGCGCTCCTGGCTCTCGCTCTCTGCGTGCGAGCCGCCCGCCCCTGCACCAGTGTTGTCGCCGCCGCTCTCCGCCATTGCCCTCTAGACGAACACTATGCCCGGATTCGGGTTACAGAGGCGCGCCTGAGCGGGAGAGGACCTGCAGCAGGTCCTCCACTCCCCAGGCCTCGCCATCGGGCGGGGCCGAGGCTTCCGGGCGCGCGGCCGCCATCTCGGCTGCCAAGGCCGCCGACTCCCGGTCCACCCCCAGCGACTCCAGCGGCTCCGAGCCCGCGATCTGCCTCAGTCGCCCCTCGAGATCTCCCCCTCCTCCTCCTACTCCTCCAAGCGCCTCGGCGAGGCCCCCGGCTGCCTGTGGGCGCCGTTCGAGCTGGGCAGCGATCGAGTGGGGCAGGATCGAGGCGTGGATGCGAGCGTGATCGGCACTGCCCGATGCCGCGACCGTCGATTGGGCGAGCGCGTGCTGCAGGCCGAAGCCGGCGCGGTCGATCGCATCGCCGGCAGCCAGCGCGCCGAGCGCCAGCCGCTCGTGATCACCGCCCTCCAGTCCCTCCACGATCAACTCGATCGCCCGCAGGGCGTCGGCGCGGGTGGCGGCGTCGGCCTGCGCGCCGAAGAGGCAATCGGTCGCGTGCGCGAGCGCGTTGGCAGCGGTGGCGCGCAGGAGGTCGGGTGGCGCCGAGCACATCGCCAACGGGTCGGCGATCACCAGGGTCGGCCTGACCGAGCGGAGCGGTGTGTGGCCATCCGGGAAGCGATGGAAGTGGGTCATGGTCGAGCCGGCGAGGGTCGTGGGCACCGCCGCCACCTCGCACTCGGCGCTCAGCGAGGCAATCGCCTTTGCGACATCGACCACTCTGCCTCCTCCCACCGCCACCAGTCGCGATGAGGAGGCCTCGGCGAGGATCGCCGCGGCAGCGCTGGGCACCGGTCCGGGAGGCACGATCAGCGTTGTCGCCGCCTCGCTGCCCAACGCCGGATCGGCCTGATCGAGCGACCGGCCGGTGCCGAGCAACGTGTACCCCTCCCAGCCTTCCTCGCCCAACACCGAGGCGGCTCGATCGATCTCGCCAGCCGCGAACACGAGCCCGCGCTGCTCACGCAGGCTCTCGAGGATCGAATCGGAGTCGTCGGGCAGCCCCATCGACCTGATCCTAGGCTGCGGGGAGGTGCTTCAGCAGCAGACGGCGAAACGATCGATACCGACGTTGAGGTAGCCGCGGGTGTCCACCACCGCTATCCGCAGCCTCACCTTCTTGCCGCGAAGCGACTTGAGGTCGAGGGTCGGCCGTTTCCAGCCACCGCTGTGGAACCAGGTCACTCCGGTGCGCGGGCGCCAGATTCGCTTCAGGATGTCGGCCTTCCTCAGACTGCGCGGGTCGGCTCCCGGACGCAACAGGTCGACCTGCGCCCACTGGTGGCTGGGCGAGGCAGGGCAGCCGATGAGTCCGCCGGGCCGACGCCAGACCCCTGCGAGCTTTCGTGGATCAGGGGAGCTGGTGGGCAGAAGCGCCTCGCCCTGATTGATCCAGAAGAGCTTCAGGCTCAGGGATCGCGCATCGCGCGGCACCCTGAAGGCCCTGTGCAGGATCCCCCACGAGGCGGTGTTCTGGATGAAGACGGCCCCGTACGGTCCGTGGGGATCGGGGAAGGCTTGATTGCCGAATTGCTCGCCGGTCGAAGAGCCTGGTCCGTAGACCCACCACTCGGCCGGGATCACCGCCCCCGACGTGTTGACCGAGCCGGCAGAGGCGTAATCGCACTTGATCGCCTGGTATTCCCAGTTGCTGAGGTTCCCCTGATCGAATCCGCCGTTGGGCAGAGCCGATGCCGTCGAGACGGCCGAGAACACAGCCGTCGCGGCCAATGCGCTGATCAGAAGCCCCCGCCTCATGGCGGAGACGATAGTCGAACCTGCGGCGACGCTCACTCGCGGATCTCGACCCCGTCGACACCGATGTTGAGGTATGCGAGGGTGTCGATCACGGCGATCCTCAGCCTGACCCGATCGCCGCGGAACTTCTTCAGGCTCGAGCTCAACGTGACCCATCCGCCGCTGTTCGGCTGGGTCCTACCGGGCACCGAGCGCCAGATCGTGGCGCGGATGTCCTTCTTCTTCAGGCTGCGTGGTGCCGCACCTCGCCTCAGCAGGTCGACCCGGGCGTACTGGGTGCTGGGCTGCGATGGGCAACCCACCCGCGAACTGCCGTGCGCTTTCCACATTTCCGGAGGCGCCGCCCCTCTGGTCGAGCTGCTCATCGGCCCGCCGGATTGGTTGACCCAGAAGAGCTTCAACCTGAGCGATCGCGCCTTGCGAGGAACCCTGAAGCTCCGGTGCAGGATCCCCCAGGAGGCGGAGTTCTGGATGAAGGCGGCAGCGTAGGCTCCCTTGGGATCGGGCAGTGGTGCACCTCCATACTCCGGAGCGAGCGATGCCCCTGAGCCGTATACCCACCATGCCGCTGGCTGCGCAAGACCCGATGCGTTCGCCGAACCCGACACGACGAGCTGGCACTCGAGGGTGCGATAGCCCCACCCGCTGAGGCTGCCCTGCTCGAATCCGCCGTTGGGCAGAGCCGATGCCGTCGAGACGGCCGAGAACATCGCCGTCGCGGCCAATGCGCTGACAAGGACTCCCTTCCTCACCTGCGGGAATCTAGCGGAGAGCGCGGCGCAATGCCGAAACTCTAGTCGCCCGGATCGCAGCAGGCACCTGCAGGCATACACTTGGCGAGCGCGCCGGAGTAGCTCAGATGGCCAGAGCACCTGATTTGTAATCAGGGGGTCAGGGGTTCGAATCCCCTCTCCGGCTTGTCTGCCTGCCCCAAACGAAACCGGCCCCGCGGTTGCGGGGCCGGTTTGCCGAATGATCGAATTCGTGATCTCTCAGCAGACCACGATCAGACGGAAATCTTGGTCCACCTCGAATCCCTGATCGTCGCCGATCGTCACCTCTACCTGACGGCCGTTCACGACATCGCCGGTAGCGCCACTGTTCTTGGTGGCGGCCACGACCATGTTGTTCGGAACGGTCCTGTCAGGAATGGCACTGATCCCACAAGAGTCGACGCTCTTGCGGAAGGTAACGACGTAGCGACCGGTATCGGTCTTCTGTGATCGCACCAACCCACGGCCGTTGAGCTCGCCTCCTTCGCTGCTTATCCGTGCCCACTGGATCAGTTTGGGATTCAACTTGGATCCCGTCACCGCACCGTTCTGTATCTGACTGGTTCCGATCTTCGCTCCGGCATAAGCCGAACCGCCCATCGCCACGAACAGCGCGATCAGCGCGATCACGTTGCTGAAACTGAACTTCTCCCTGATTCGCTTCATCTCTCTTTCCTTCCCTTGGTAGCTGTCCTGACCGGCCGGATTCTAATCGGCTCAGACGGACCAGACTCAGGTTCACCTCTCCTCGACGGGGCCGGGTCAGGGGTTCGAATCCCCTCTCCGGCTTGATGCGCCGCAGGCAGCCGAGCGGACCGAGCGGCAGAAGGGAAGGGGCTACCGCCGCCCGGTGTCGATCCAGCCTGTGGGCGCTACTTCCGCAGACAGAGCGCGTAGTCGGATGCAGGCAGGCTGGTGTCGTTGGCGAAGTAGTAGCGCGTCTTCATGTTGATCCGACGGTTGCTGTCGTGGCATCTTGCGCTGACGAATCCCCTCTTGAACCCGTTGCCGATCGTCAACCGGAAATCGGTCATCGCCGCCTCGAGACCTTCGCCTTCCAGCAGCAGCGGGATGTCCATATCCAGCAGCATGCCGTAGTCGGCACCGGCTCCCGACTTCTTGAACACAGCGACGCTCTGGGTTACCCGTGCCGTGGTCGCCTGCCAGCCGTGGATGATGATCCGCGGGCGGCCGGTACCCGGCTCTCTGGTGGCGTTGAAGGCCGTCACCGTTGCTCGCAACTCGGCGAAGCCATCTCTTGACTCGATCCTCACCTTGGCCGAACCTCCTCCGACGATCGCCCTGGGGCAAGTGGCTTTCGCCTGAGCTGTCGGCAGAGTCGCGATCGCGGTGGGGGCACACTTTCCGAGCCCCTTCAACCGGAAGTCGACGTCGATGTCGTCGTCGAAATTGATCAGCGCCCGCACGGCGTGGCTGGGTATCCCGTTGGGCGAAGTCGGGTCGGCGGTTGCCGTGTGGATCTTCAGCGCTACCGGCTCCATCTCGACCTTGGACAGCGTCTTCGCCTTTACGTAGATGTCCACCGACTGCGTCTGCGCAGCGAGCGCAGCTCCGGCCGTGGCCATCGAAAGCGCCAGAACCCCTGCTGCCAACCTGCCGATCTTCCCTGTGAGTCTCATCCCTATACCCCGCCTCTCATTTGTGTTGCCCGACACCGTAT
>CAZQMB010000023.1:0-16506 GCA_964594365.1 uncultured Conexibacteraceae bacterium | reverse complement strand
GGTTGATCGAGGTTGGGCCAGCGGCGATGATGGAGCAGGTAGCGAAGCTGCCAGACAAGCCTGTCAGGGAGTCGCTTTCCGATCTGCCGTTCTAATGGGATGAAGGGATCTCGCATGCCTCAGGCGACCGCAATCTCCACGGCCTTCTTCAAATCGTCTACCCAGATATCGGGCTTGAAGTCCTCCACGCGTTCCCTGCCTGCAGCTGCCAGACGCAAGCGGAGAGCCTCGTCTCCGGCCAACCTCTCCATCGCCTGCGCGAGAGCAGCCGCATCCCCCTCTGGCACAACCAATGCGGTTTCTCCGTCGGTCGCGAGTCCGCCAAGGGCGGCGCCAACAGAGTCGCTCGAGACCACCGCCACCCCTTGACACATCGCCTCGGCGACCACGATCCCCCACGGCTCCTTGAATGTGCGTGTAGTGATGGAGGGGACCACCAGCACATCGCTGGCCGCATAGACCTCGCGCATCTGCTCACGCGCGACCGAATGTTGAACACTGATACCCGCCGGATACCCACCATCAGGACTCCAGGTGCCATCGCCGATCATCCGAAGGGTCGCCCCTTGGTCGGCGAGCCCGCTGCGACTCCAAGCATCCAGCAAGATGTGCGGACCCTTTTCGATCTCTTGCCTGCCGGCGAAGAGGAATTTCAGACCGTCACCTCGGCTCATCGACACCGGCGTCGTCCAGAAATCGAGATCCACCGGGTCCATCGAGGTCACCACGGTCTCAGCTCCCAGCGAGGCGGCGAGCCTCGACTGCGGCTCCCCGTAAGAGAGCACCGCGCTCGACCATCTGAACACCCGGCGGAGAATCCGCCTGCCCACCCGCCAGCGCAGAGTTCCGGGAACCTCCTGAAGACCCACCCAGACGATCAGCGGCAAACCCGCCCTGTGAGTGGAGAACGCCGCAAGGGAAAACGATGTGGGTCCCTGCGTCTCGATCATCACCGCGCCGTAACGGCCCGAGCGAATCAGCTTCGGTATCTCCCAAGTCGTGGCATCGACCTGGGGAACTGAATCGGGAAGTCGGGCGAGACCCCCTCCGTGAGGGACGTCGTTTGCGAGGTCCACCACCTCGATCGAGATCTCCGCAGCCAATCGCTCGATCGCCGCAACCCGATTGGGCAGAACCTGTGCGAGCAGGATCAGTAGGGGTTTCTCAGTCGTAGTCGTCACCGGGGTGTCAGGGTAACCCGGTTTCACGCACAACCTTGGTGTGCTGGCTAAGCGATCAGTGATCGCGCGGGAAGAGCCGCGGCGCTGCGGCGTGAAAGCCGCTCCAAAGGGCGAGACACCAGCCGGCATCACTTCGCCGACCGAAGTCTGCCCCGGAACCTTCAGACAACTACTTGCTGGGGTCCGGAACGATCCGGATGTACGGCTTGGGTTCCTCCCACTCGCCGAAGATCTCCTTGGCCTGGTCGTTGTCGACCGAACCGGCGATGACCACGTCCTCGCCCTTCTTCCAGTTGGCGGGTGTGGCGACCTTGTGGTCGGCGGTGAGCTGAAGTGAATCGATCACCCTCAGGACCTCGTCGAAGTTCCTGCCGGTGGTCATCGGGTAGACGAGGATCAGCTTGATCTTCTTGTCCGGACCGATCACGAACACGTTCCGCACCGTCTGGTTGTCGGCCGGGGTCCGATCAGCCGGATCGCCTTCCACCTCGGCCGGAAGCATTCCGTACGCCTTGGAGATCGCGAAGTCGGCATCGGATATCAGCGGGTAGTTGGGGGCCGTGCCCTGGGTTTCCTCGATGTCCTTGGACCATTCCGCGTGCTTGTCGAGTGGATCGACCGAGAGGCCGATGATCTTGACGTTGCGCTGATCGAACTGGGGCTTGGCGCTGGCCATGTAGCCGAGTTCGGTGGTGCAGATGGGGGTGAAGTCCTTCGGGTGGGAGAAGAGCACAGCCCACGAGTCTCCGATCCAGTCGTGGAAGTTGATCTTTCCTTCTGTCGTCTCCGCCTCGAAATCGGGGGCGGTCTCGCCGAGCTGCAAGGTCATCTGAATCTCCTTTAGTCGATCTGGATTAGGGGTTATAGCGGACCCGAGCCGGATTGGCTACCGCGAGAGAGGCTGCGGGCGTGAGACCAGAGCCCGGGACCGGATTTGAACCGGTGACCCCTTCCTTACCATGGAAGTGCTCTACCAACTGAGCTACCCGGGCGCAGAGTGGAGCGTAGCGACTAGAGGCCCCTCGCCCAAGCGACCTGCTCCTCGAGACCCTCCCGCAGCCCGACCCTCGGTTTCCACCCGAGGACCTCCGCGGCTCGAGAGATGTCGGCGATGGTCGCAGCGGGATCGGCCGGGTGGGCAGCGAGGGATTCGATCCTCACCTCATGATCCGTCAACTCCGCGATCAGATCGATCAAGTCGCTCACCGCATGTGAATCAGGCGAGCCGATGTTCAGCACCGTTCCCGGAGCGAGATCGGTGTCGAGCGCAGCAAGGATCGAGGCGACCGCATCGCTCACATGCACCCAGGCGCGACGCTGGGTGCCGTCGCCGAGCAGCGGCAGCGGAGGACCGCCGGTCGCCGCTGCGATAGCCCGCGCGCAGAGCATGTCCGGCCTCTGCCGAGATCCGTAGACGGTGAAGAATCGCAGGCAGGCGACAGGAACTCTCCCTGCAGCTGCGTCGTCTGCGACCTGCTCCATCTCGGCCTTGCTCTGCCCGTAAGGCGCTATCGGCTCACGCGGATCGAGCTCGGTCGAGGGAGAGCCATCCTCACGAGCACCGCCGTAGACGGCGGAACTCGATGCGAGGAGGATCGACCCGACTCCAGCGCCGTGGGCGGCGACGAGCAGCCGTCGCGGAAGGTCGACGTTCAGCCGCTCGTACTCCGGCAGGTCGGACTCGCCCCCTCGGGCATCGGTGAAGGCTGCCAAGTGGACCAGAGCGTCGGCGCCCTCGAGCAGATCGACCAGATCGAGCTCGGTGAGGTCGGCTTCGATCAGCTCGAACCCGTCGGTGTCGATAGCCGAAGCGAGGTTGTGTTCCTTGATCGAGCGGGGGTAATTGGGCGCGAACGAATCGACACCGACTACCGTGTCGCCGCGTTCGAGAAGCGCATCGGCCAGGTGGGAGCCGATGAAGCCGGCCGCGCCGGTCACGACTACCTTCACTGCTCAAGACCCCGCCGGGAAGAGATCCAGCCGCTGCCCGTTCATCGAGGAGGCCGCTTCAGAGCAGAGATAGACGATCGAATCCGCGATCCCTTCGGTAGAGGTGAAGGTGGAGAAGTCTTTGTCGGGCTCGTCGGCTCGCATCTGAGCGGTGACTATCGCGTTGACCACGAGGATGTTCGATGTTGCTCTGGTCTCGGTGAACGAATCAGCAAGCGACAGCGTCCAAGCCTCTGCCGCTGCCTTTGCCGAGGCGTATGCGGCGCTGGTCGCATTGGGCTTGCGGGCAACCGATGAGGACACCAAGACGAATCTCCCGTTCTCCGAGGCGACGAGGGCAGGGTGGAATGCCCTGGATGTGTTCTGGACGGTCCTGACGAGAAGATCGTGGAGGAATTCGTAGTCAGCCAGGTCGAAACTCTCGATCGACTCGCCTCCTCGCCAGCCGCCGACCAGATGGATCAATCCATCGCAGTGCCCGAACCGATCGCCGACGGCCTGCGCCCAGCCAGAGGCCGCGGTCGGATCGAGCAGATCTACCTCGAAAGGCTGCAGGCGATCTTCGCCGAGTTCGAGTGAGTCCACCACACCCTGCGCGCTCTCCAGACTCCTGTCGGCGAGCGAGAGCGATGCGCCAGCCGAGGCAAGGCGCTGACAGACCACCGGTCCGAGACCACCCGCCGCTCCGGCGACGGCAAAGACCCTTCCATCGAGCGAGTGCTCTCCCATTGCTGGAAAGATAGGCGCCATGAGCGATCACCTGCTGCTCAGCTGCCCCGACCGACCCGGCATCGTTGCTGCGGTCACCGGATTCCTCGCTGCTCGCGACTTCAACATCATCGAGCTCGATCAGTTCTCCGAGTCAGGAGAGTTGGTGATGCGGGTTGCCTTCGACCACGAAGGCTCCCATGAAGACATCGAGGAGGAGTTCGCGAGGGAGGTCGGGGGACCGCTCGAAGCCAGTTGGCGCATCGAGCACGCGGACAGGTTGCGGAAGGTCGTGCTGATGGCATCCCGCGAGGACCACTGTCTTCACGACATCCTCTCCCGGGCTTCACGCGAGGAGATCCTCGCTGAGGTGACAGCGGTCATCTCCAACCATCCCGACGCCGAGCCACTTGCCGAAAGCCATCGGGTCCCGTTCCATCACATCCCCGTAACGGCCGAGAGCAAGCAGGCCGCAGAATCATCCGCGCTGGAGGTCATCCGCTCGGATCCACCCGAACTGGTGATCCTCGCCCGATACATGCAGATCCTCTCGCCCGAGTTGCTCGAGGCGATCGCGGGTATCGGGGCCGCGGTGATCAACATCCACCACAGCTTCCTCCCCGCCTTCGCTGGGGGCAACCCCTATCAACGCGCATACGAGCGCGGTGTGAAGATGATCGGCGCGACCGCCCACTACGTGACAGAGGAACTCGACGCAGGACCGATCATCGATCAGGGGACCGCGTCGGTTACACACAGAGACACGGTCGAGGATTTGGTTGCGATCGGAAGGGACCTCGAGCGGGTGGTGCTGGCACGGGCCGTCGGAGCCCATCTCGACGACCGCGTGTTCACGATCGGCGGCAGGACCATCGTCTTCTGAAACGGGACTGCATGGGGGAGGAAGGATTCGAACCTTCGTAGGCAGAGCCAACGGGTTTACAGCCCGTCCCCTTTAACCACTCGGGCACTCCCCCAGAGGGTGCGTCGATTCTAGGTAGGTCTGCGGTTCGGCGCAAAGAGACTCAGGTCACTGCCACCCGGGCGATCGTGCTGATCGACTGGTAGTAGAGATCGCGTTCGAACCCGGGCGCGGGAAAGAGGAACGCCTGCGAGGGAGACGGAACGGATGCGCGCGCCTTCTCCTCGCCAGTATCCAGATCCAGCACCACCACCTGATCGGATCCGAGGAAGCCGGAGTTACGGCGGACGAACGAGGACTTTCCCAGGAGATCGATCGAAGGTCTGAGGGCACGGCGAACTGGTCTGCGGCGCAGGAAGGACAGATCACGGAAGTCCTGCACCACCAACTCGCGCGTGTCGGGGAAGAGGATCAGGTGTCCCGCATGCGCCAGACCGTCGCGTCGCCACTGCGGAAGCAGTTCGTCTCCTGCCAACTTCCAGCCGCCGACGACGGCGTTACCGGCGTCGTAGGCGATGACTAGCTCCTCGACGGGATCGTAAGCCGGGGGATTCGACTCGGTTCCGTAGGGCAGACCGCTGATCGCGAGCGATCTGGTCGTGCCGTCGTCGAGCCGCGACCACCACAGCCTGACCGGGTCTGCGCGATCTCCCGATCCGAGCATCGAACGGTCGACGTGGTTCTGGCCCTGATCCATCCAGAAGACGTGCTCAGGGGTGATCACCGGATCCCAGCCGAAGGAACGCTCGGGTTCCGGTCCGTAGGAGGGCCGCCATTCGTCGTCGAGAGTCAGGGTTCCCGCATCTCGATCGAAGAGGATCCGGAAGACCTTGGTGGTGCCGATCGCTATCACCGTCTCGCCATCACCCGCGAGCCGCGCAATCGACGGCTCGGGCAGCGGCAGCGATGGCGCGAGCGACTCGAGCGTCTCGGGATCGAGCACTTCGACGGTCGATGGGGCGAGTCCCGCAGGTGCGTCGCAGTCCTTGGTGATCAATTCGCCGGAGTCGAGCAGGACGAAGGAGTTGTAGGGGCGGTCCACCGGAAGCTCCCGGCGGGCCTTCACGGTCAGCCCCGGATCCAGGCGATAGGCCCATCGACCGAGTACCGCGTACAGATCACCGTTGACGTGGGCAGCCACCCCGCCCGGCCAGTAGCGACCACACTCGAGATCACCGGTGGTAGCCGTTACCTCGAGCGTCTCGGGATCGAGTCTTTCGACCCAGCCTTTGGCTGGCCCCTGCTGTGGCCCACCCCAGGGCATCTCGCGACGCAGAGCGAACAATTCACCTGGATCCCGTCGCACCAGCGAATCGGTCGCGAACGCATCCTTGACCGCGACCGTCTCCAGTTTCTCACCCGACCCGAGATCGAGACCGCTGATTCCCTCGGCGACGCACCAACGACGCGGCCCGCCATCCTCGCAGGTCCAAGGCTGGGGCCAGTAGGCACCGGGCTTACTCACGCAGAGAGGCTAACCGGGCGAGCGGAAGCAGGAGGTGCCGGCGCACTCCTTCAGCTCCTCAGCCTTGGCGCGGAGTTCATCGATGACCTGCTGGATCGCGGGATCGCTCGATCCGATCAGGTTCTCCAGCTCGTACGGATCGTTCAACAGGTCGTAGAACTCTTCCTCTTCGGAGCGGCCCTTGGTCGCGTTGGCGACCCACTTGACGTACTTGTAGCGCTCGGTGCGCACCCCGTAGTAAGGGGTATCCCATTCGTAGGGGAAGCCCGGCAGGACGAAGAGGTCTCTGGTGGCCTCGATCGGCACGTATTCGCGAACCGACTCACCGGTCTTCGCAACCGGGATCAGTGAAGTGCCGTCCTGGACACGACCGGGCGAAGGGTTGACCTTGGTCGCCTGCAGAACGGTCGAGGTCAGATCGGTGTTCGCGACCAGCGCGTCCACCGTCTTGTTCTTCGGGATACCTGGCCCCCGGATGATCAACGGAACCCTGATGGATTCCTCGTAAGGAACGAACTTATCGCCGACGATCCTGTGCTCGCCCATCATCCAGCCGTTGTCAGAGGTGAAGATGATCATCGTGTTCGCGAGCTTGCCGGCATTCCTCAGCGCATCGACGATCCGCTTGACGCCGTCGTCCACCGCCCTGAGGGATCCGTAACGACCCCGGTAGTAGTTGTCGAGCATGGTGAGGCTGGGGTGGCCGAAGGTTCCGTTCGCAGGAATGTCACCGAGGCGCGAAGTGAACTTGCTCTGGAAGAAAGCGGGCTTGTCGGAGATGTCGGCTTCGTCGAAGCTCGGCGAGGTGCGCGGCGCGGACTTGCCAGCCACGAGGCTGTCGTAGCGGGGCGGCACTCTGGGGTTGATGCCGCGGTATCCGACCTGCTCGGTCACATCCTCGCGGTGCGGAGCGGGCGGCGCGTACTGCATGTAGAAGGGTTTGGATGATCCCCTGGTGGAGCGGACGAAGTTGACCGCCCGATTCGACAGCTCGTCGACCAGATACTTCTTCCGGGAGGTGGTTCCGTAGGTTCCTCCATGCGCATCGTTGAACGCCCGCATCGCGAGTATCTGCCCGACCAGGGTGGTCGGGTCGCTGAGGTTGTCGAGGTTGGCGAACCGGGTCAATTCCTGTCTCGTCACCACACCCGAGAGCCGCATCACCTCGCCGATCCAGTCCTTGGAGCCGATCTGGTTGGTCTTGTTGTTGTCGCGGATCCTGGTGTTGAGGAAGTCGTAGGAGGTCTGATCGACGGTCCCGTGCCAGTCACTCCACCCCGGCGGCTTGGTCAAGACTCCGTCGTCCCCGTAACCGTTCAGGTACTTGCCGACGTGGCTGGTCCGGTAGCCGGCCTTCTGGAGCCACGCCGGCAGCAGGTTGCGCTGCTGCTCGGTGGTCAGACCATGGAACCCGGTCGGGGTGAAGTTGCCTCCGATGCCGTGATTGTGCGCCATCTGCCCGCTCATGAAGCTGGTCCTCGATGGACAGCAGAGCGGAAAGGTCACGAACGAATTCGAGAAGGTCGTGCCCTGCGCCTTCAGCAACCGCCTCGTATTCGGCATCGCGGCGAGATCATCGAAGCGCTGGTCGTCGGTCATGATCAAGACCACGTTGGGCCTCTTCGACACGGCTGGCGAGGAGTCAGGGGCCAGCGCCAGCGCCAAGGCGCAGCCAGCGAGCAGGACCGCCACTGCAGCGATCACTCGGCGTGAACCCACGGCAAAGCGCGTATGACGAGTCTCTCCAGTCCCCGGCATCTCCATCTCAGAGACTACTAACCCGTCAGGGAACCGGTCGTTGCGCTCTTCGATCCGGTTTCAGGCCCGAGTCCTCATACAGCGCGGCGAGGAGGCCATCGTATTCACCTCTCGCCAGATCACCGATCGGGTCACGGGTGTGGGCGACCAAGGTTCCGTAAGGCAACGAGAAGGCGGCGCGCATCGCCAGCAGGCGCCGCTGTTCCTCGGTATCGGCGTGCAGGATCCGACCGGCAGCATTGAGCCGTCTGATCTGACGGGCACGACGAGGTACGACCGCTATCAGCAACAGGAGAGTCGGCACGAGGAAGGTCGTCCAGCCGAGCAGACTCGCGAGATGCTCGACCGCCTGCTCACCCTCCCTTCCTAGGTCCACGGCATTGCCCCCTGTCGCATCGCCGACCCCACTGAAGGCATCGGAGATTCCGCCACCGACCAGAGGCACGCCCGAGACCGCCTCACCTGCCTGCTCGAATCCGGTCTGGACCGATCCGCCGGCGGCCTGCACGCCGCGCCCGAGTCCGGCCACCTCGTCCACTGCATCGTTGACCGCGAGCCCCAACTTGGCGAAGCAGAAGATCAGGAATATCGCCAACACATCGAGGAGCACGGCTGGAAACCTTCTACTCGTCACCTCCGGGTAGATCCGCATCTTGATAAGTATCACCGCGAGTTCGGCCGAATCCACGGAGTCCCCTAGACTTACGCAGAGTCGGAAAGAGCAACCAGCCTCCTCGGGCAGGTGACCACCGACAATTCGACATGGAACCAGTACAGGCGCCCGGCGCTCCAAAATCGGACACCCAGTCCACTGCACCGACCACGGCCGTGAGTCTTTCCCGGGTTGGGGTCTGCGGTGTGGAGAAGGTGATCCGCGTCTCCCTCAACGGCGCCGAGTCGACCTACCACGCCGATTTCGAGTGCGTCGTCGACCTGAATCCGCAGCAGAAGGGCGTTCACATGTCCCGATTCGAGGAGGTCGTCAACGAGGCCATCGACGACGTCGTCCTCAACAACGCACTTCGGGCCGAGGAACTGGCGGCCAAGGTCGCCGAACAGGTGCGGGAGCGTCAGGATGGACTCCGCGCGGAGGTCAAGGTGACGGCGCGGTACCCCGAGACTGTGCCTGCCCCTGCCTCTGGAATCGACACCCAGGAGATCTACACACTCTTCGGAACCGCTGTTGCCTCTGCCGCCGGAACGAGGACGATCACCGGCGTCGAGGCCCAGGGAATGACCGCGTGTCCCTGCGCACAAGGGATGGTCGAGGAGCGCGCGCGTGAGCGGCTCGCCGAGAGCGGCTTCGATGCTGGACAGATCGACAAGATCGTCGAGGACGTCCCGATGGCGACTCACAATCAGCGCGGCGTGGGTCAACTCCACATCGGCCTCCCCGAGGGGAGCGAGATGGAACTCGACGCACGTGAGCTGCTGAGGATCGTCGAGAGTTCGATGTCGAGCGAGATCTACGAGTTGATGAAGCGCTCTGACGAGGTGACCGTGGTCGAGAAGGCGCACCGCAACCCGCGCTTCGTGGAGGACTGCGTGAGGGAGATGGTTCGTGCGCTGCTCGAGGCCCACCCCGAGCTGCCGGATGACGCCTTCCTGATGACCCGCCAGGAGAATTTCGAGACGATCCACCGCCACAACGTGGTGGCCGAACGGTTCGGGACCATCGGCGAGATTCGCGCCGAGATCGCTGGCGGCGAGCAGACTGCACATCACCGCTCGATGACCGAGTGGCTCGCCGGCGAAGCCGGCCAGCTCTAGGAGCCCCTCAGGCTTTCCGGTCGGTGTTCGCCTCGGGTTCGTCCCGCTCGGCGAGTTTGCGCTGTATCCCGAAGAAGTACTCGAGTCCGCTGATCACCGTGAAGGCGAGCGCCAGGTAGACCAGGATGTCCGCCCAGATGGGCGCAGGGTCGGTGGCGATGAGGGCGATCACCGCCACGATCTGGAAGACCGTCTTGATCTTCCCGAGCAGATTGGCCTGCATCACGATCCCCCGCTCGGCCGCTACGCCTCTGAGGACGGTGACGGCGAACTCGCGGGCGATGATCACGACTGCGATCCAGGCTGCCAACCGATCGAGCGCAACCAAGGCGACCAATGCCGCGACGATCAGCAGCTTGTCCGCGATCGGGTCCATCAACTTGCCGAAATCCGAGATGCTGTCGCGGGAGCGGGCGAGGTAGCCGTCGAGTCCGTCGGTCAGAGCCGCGAGGGCGAACACCACTGCGGCGATCGTGTCGCCATGTGGAGTCTCGATCAGGAGCGCGACCACGACCACCGGCACCAAGAGGATCCGCAGCATGGTCAGGGCATTTGGCAGCGTGAGCGGGAACACGTTGGAGAGCAAGTATGCCGGGGACGACGTCGGACCGCAGACGATCGATCAGGGATGTGCGATCGCTGCGGCCTCGGCGAACACCGCATCCAGCATCGGTTCCGTCAACTTGCCCGTGAAGGTGTTCTGCTGGCTCGGGTGGAAGCAACCGAGCAGTTCGTAGTCACCGACCGTTGCCCGTGCTGCGTGACCGAACTTCGGCTTGGGTCTCGGTATCTCCTCTCCCATCCCGCGCAGGGCGCGCAGTGCGCCGTCCCATGCGAACGAGCCGAGGCAGACTATGACTCTCGCGTGGCCGAGGAGACCGAGTTCACGCTCTAGCCACGGCAGACACTCGTCGCGCTCCGACGGAGTCGGCTTGTTTGCGGGCGGCGCGCAGCGAACCACCGCGGTGATCCAACAGTCGTGGAGTCTCAGGCCATCGGCAGCATCCACGGACTCCGGCTGACTGGCGAGGCCCGCCCGGTGGAGCGCGGCATACAGCCAGTCACCCGAGCGGTCACCGGTGAACATCCGGCCGGTTCGATTAGAACCGTTTGCACCGGGGGCCAGTCCGAGGACGACGATCCGAGCGGACACATCACCAAACCCGGGCACAGGTCGCGCCCAGTAGGTCTCGCCCCGATAGCGCTTGGGCGGATCGGCCGCCACCTGCTCTCGCCACTCGACCAGCCGCGGGCAGCGCCGGCAGCGGGTGACCTCTCTTTCCAGCTTCGGGAGTGAATCCGCCAAGGAAATCGAGGGTAGTGGAGGCTGCCAGCGAGCGGTTGGCTCCACGCTTCCGATATATTCCCGCGCCGTGAAGCGAATCCTCGCACTCATCGTCTGCGTCGCAGCCTTGCCAGCGCTGATTGCCGGCTGCGGGTCGTCGGACGGTGAAACCGCCTCGGCCGACCAGACCCCCGACCAGCAGGCCAGAGAGCTCCTGACCAACTTCTGGACCCAGGTCAAGGAGGCCGACACCTCCGGTCTGGAGACCACCCTCGATCCGAGTTGGCAGTTGGCGCGGGCCGACGGAACCCACTTGAGCAGGTCCGAGTACATCGACGAAGTCGGCAAGGGCGAGATCGACATCGTCAACTTCAGGTTCGACGAGATCTCCGCCACCCGCTCGGAGTCGTCCATCGTGGTGCGCTACATCACCACTGCCGACTACACGCTCGACGGCAAGAAGTACAAGGGCACGCCCGCTCCCTACCTGGGGACCTTCATCTTCCAGGACGAGCGCTGGCAGATGACCTCGCAGGCGAACTTCAACGTTCCAGTCGACTGATCCGCGCTAGGCAATGGCTGGCGCTTCGCGGCGCAGCCTGATCCAGGCCCAAACGCAGCCGACGAGTCCGACCAGGATCAGCGTCCACCCCAACCACTGGGGCCCTCCGTCGAATACGAGGGAGCACATACCCGCCGGGACCAGCCAGATCAGGAGATCGCGGGCGAGCATCACCGGTGGCGGGATCAGGTCCGGGCGGTCGCGGGCACGGGCAACTGCACGTCGGTCGATCCAGAGGGTCAGATCCAGCGCGACGATCAACGGCAGCGTCTGGAGTATCCAGCCGGTCCAGAGGTTGGTCGGGTCTCGCAGCACCCACTCTCCGAACACGGTCACGATGCTCGCGAAGAGCAGAGCGAAGCCCCAGATCGGGGTGGCAAGACGGTCCAGCCGCACCAGGAGGTCCGGCGGTGCGCCCTGGAATCTCGCCGCCGTGTACTCGGAGGTGAACGGTCTGCCGATCGCGAGGGAGACGAACGCCACGACCGTCAGCGTGATGTTGGAAACGGCGTCGGCGTGATTGGAAAACCAACCCTCCACCAGCCGATCTCCGAAAAACGCCACCAGCACGATCCCACCGAAGAGGATCGCATCCGAAACCTCGAAGACCTTCGGGTCCTCTCCGCGCAGCCAAGAGGCAGCGACCAACGCGAGACTCAAACCGAAGGCGAGCCAGGCGGTTGCCATGAACCCGAGCGTCGTAAGCAGGAACGAGAAAGCGAACCACGGCACCAGGGCGGTTACGGGATCATCGAGGAACCTCAGTAGCCCATCGGGGTGTTCCAGCTCGCGATCCGGATCGATCTCGTGTGCACCACGCGGCGAGACACCCTTGGAGGAAAGCCGGTCACCCACGCCGCTCAGGCTACCCGGAGCGTCGTGAGAAACGGATCAGAAGTCAGCCGACGACCACGCGGTCGCCACCTTCGGCCTTTGCCGCGTACATCGCGCGATCTGCCGCCTCGAAGACCTGGTCCCAGGTGACCGCGGATTCACCGATCAAGAGAGCGCCGACCGAGGCACGAGTCTCGGCATCGACGCCTGTCTGCAGGCTGGCGACGGCCTCCCTGATCCGCTCCGCCGCATGCTCCAACTGTGGATTCTGGCAGTGGGGGATCAGGACACCGAACTCATCGCCTCCCACCCGCGCGACCATGTCCTCCGGTCGAAGGGCAGCCTTGACGCCCGCAGCGGTCGCGGTCAGGATCTCGTCACCGGCCTGGTGCCCGAAGTTGTCGTTGATCGGCTTGAACTTGTCCAGATCGAAGAGCATCAGACCGAAGGGGCGGGAATCAGGTCCCCGCGCCGAGATCAACCGCTCACCGAACTGCTCGAAAGCGGCCCGGTTGGGGAGTCTGGTGAGATGATCCACGAGGGAGCGGGCGACAAGGCGCTCCCTCGACGCAACCTGGGCGAGAGCGGTCGAGAGTGCGCCGAGCCTCTTGGTGACCTCGTCCAACTGCATCGACGGATCCAGGCCATCGAGATCCATCTGGGAGGCCACGCTCACGGTCAGCACACCGAACTCCTCATCGCCTGCCACCAGTGGGGCGCAGACGGTGGCGTAGTTACTGGCGACCACGTGCGAACAAGAGCCGAGCTCGAGCCCGGGACGACTCACGTGGACTCGCCCCTCCACCAGACCCCTGCAGCAGGCGGGATCGAACGACTCCGTCTCCCTGCTGATCACGTCGGTAGCCCGTCCACCGGTGAACTCCAACTGCATTCGATCCGACTGGTCGAAGTCCGAGAGGTACAGGGTGACCTTTGCGGGCGGCAGGACCTCCCGGATTGCGGAGTCGACGACTCCGAAGGACCCTGAGAGGCTCTTCTGATCCAACACCTCCTGAGTCGTCTTGACCAGCAGACGCTCTCCGTCGCCGCTCCTCTCCACTTCCTGCAGCCGCTTCTCGAGGCGAGAGGCCTCGGCCTCGGCGGCTTGCGCTTCCTCACTTGCGAGAGACTGTGCCACCGTCTGGGAGAGCAGCACGAGGATGGGCTCGATCTCCTCCAAGATCGCCTGATCGAAGCCACCTTCGCGATTGGCGAGGCCGACCATCCCGACCATCCCACTCTCCGAGAGCAGCGGGATACCGGCGTAGGTCTCGAGCGGCGGATGACCGTCCGGCAAGCCGCCTGCACGAGGATCGGATGCGGGATCGTCGGAGATCAGTCTCTCCCCGGTGCGCAGGGTGTAGCCGAAGAGGGTGTCGAGGTTCCTGAATTCGAGACCCGTGTCGGCGTACTCGTCGAACATCTGCTGAGACCATGCATTCCAAGCGATGTTGGTGATGGCGAGCGTATGCAGATACGGTGCGCTCTGTTCGTCTTCCAGCACCCGTCCGACGAAGCCGAAGGTGCTGCCGGTCACCTCGATCAACCTGCTGATGGCGGTCTCCCACCACGCACGGCTCAAGCCGTGACCGATATAGGAGGACTGCAGCTCCGCAAGGGATTCGAGCACTCTGTGGAGCCGGAGCCGCTCGACCTCGTGTTCCCTCGCCTTGGTCACATCGCGGGCGGTCGCCATGATCAGGCCGGTGTCAGGGTCGATGCGGGCATTCCAGACCAGATTCCGCCAGCCGCCGTCGGATGTCGTGTACCGATTCTCGAACTCGACTATGTCCTCACCTTGTTGCAGGAGGCCGACCGCATCGGCGGTAGCTCCGAGGTCATCGGGGTGGACGAAGGAGATGAAGGGCCTCGACAGCAACTCCTCCCGAGACCACCCCAGAGTCTCTATCCACTGGTCGTTGACCTGGCGAAACCTCTCTTCGTCGGCGATGCATGCCATCTGGAGCGTCGTCTTGAAGAACGACTCGGCCAACTCCCCTATGTCGCTGATCTCTCTCGCCACCTCGACACCGATGGTGGCAGGTAGGACGGCCCGGTCAAGCGGGGTGACCGCTTACGGGCAATCTGACTGGATGGAAAAACGCTTTCCCGAAAGGGTCCCTGCCGGACTCAGCCGAGATCGAAGCGGTCCAACTCCATCACCTTCACCCAGGCTGAGACGAAGTCCTCGACGAACTTGTGCTCGGCACCATCGAAGGCGTAGACCTCGGCGATCGCTCGAAGCTGCGAGTTGGAACCGAAGGCCAGATCCGCGCGGCTCGCCTTCCACTTGCCGCCGCCTGCCGTTCCCTCGAACTCCTTGCCATCCCCGTTGGCCGGCGACCACTCGGCGTCCATCGCGAGCAGATTGACGAAGAAGTCGTTGGTCAACTGCCCCGGCCGCTCGGTGAGCACACCGACCTGCGACTGGCCGGTGTTGGCGTCGAGTGCCCTCATGCCACCCACCAGAACGGTCATCTCCGGTGCGGTGAGGGTGAGCAGATGCGCCTTGTCGACCAGCATGTGCTCGGCCGGACGATGGGCGTCGTCGGAGAGGTAGTTGCGGAAACCGTCGGCGGTCGGCTCCAGCACCGCGAACGAGTCGACATCCGTCTCCTCCTGCGACGCGTCGGTACGACCAGGGGTGAACGGAACCTCCACCTCGTGGCCGGCATCGCGAGCCGCCTGCTCGATCGCCGCCGAGCCAGCCAACACGATCAGGTCGGCGAGCGAGACCTGCTTGTCACCCGACTGGGCTTCGTTGAACTCGCTCTGTACCCCCTCGAGGGCGGCGATCACCTTGGCGAGATTCTCCGGGTCGTTCGCGGCCCAACCTTTTTGAGGGGCGAGCCTGATCCGCGCTCCGTTGGCACCACCGCGCTTGTCGGTGCCGCGGAAGGTCGAAGCAGAAGCCCAGGCGGTCGCTACGAGCTGGCCCACGGGGATGCCGGTGGCGAGGATCTTCTCCTTCAGCGCTGCGGCGTCTGCATCGTCGATCAGCTGGTGGTCGACCGCGGGTACCGGGTCCTGCCAGATCTGTGGCTCGGCTGGAACCAGCGGGCCGAGATAGCGGGTGGTCGGACCCATGTCGCGATGGGTCAGCTTGAACCAGGCGCGGGCGAAGGCGTCGGCGAACTCCTCGGGATTCTCGAGGTAGCGCCTCGCGATCGGCTCGTAGATCGGATCCTCTCTCAGGGAGAGATCGGTCGTATGCATCATGGGCGCGTGAGTGACCGAGGGATCCTGGGCGTCGGGGACGGTGCCTGCCGCGGCATCGCCCTTCGGCGTCCACTGGGTGGCTCCGGCCGGACTCTTGGTCTGCTCCCACTCGTTTCCGAAGAGCGTTTCGAGGTAGGTCATGTCCCACTTCACTGGCGTCGCGGTCCAGGCACCCTCGATGCCGCTGGTGATGGTGTCGTCACCGGCTCCGGTGCCGAAACTGTTCTTCCAACCGAGACCCTGCTCCTCGATCGGAGCGGCCTCCGGTGCGGGGCCGACGTACTCGACGTCGTCGGCGGCACCGTGTGACTTGCCGAAGGTGTGACCGCCTGCGACCAGGGCGACCGTCTCTTCATCGTTCATCGCCATACGGGCGAAGGTCTCGCGGATATCCCTCGCGGCGGCGAGCGGGTCCGGCACGCCGTTGGGACCCTCGGGGTTGACGTAGATCAGGCCCATCTGCACGGCACCGAGCGGCTGCTCGAGATCACGATCCCCGCTGTAGCGCTCGTCGCCGAGCCACTCCTTCTCCTGTCCCCAATAGATGTCCTCCTCGGGCTCCCAGACGTCCTCACGTCCGCCAGCGAAACCGAAGGTCTCGAATCCCATCGACTCGAGGGCGCAGTTACCGGTGAGGACCATCAGGTCGGCCCACGACAGGCTCGCGCCGTACTTCTGCTTGATCGGCCAGAGCAAGCGACGGGCCTTGTCGAGGTTGGCGTTGTCGGGCCAGCTGTTGAGCGGCGCGAACCTCAAGGTGCCGGCGCCGGCGCCGCCGCGCCCGTCACCGATCCGGTAGGTGCCCGCGCTGTGCCAGGCCATGCGGATGAAGAGGGGGCCGTAGTGGCCGTA
>CAZQMB010000022.1:0-17836 GCA_964594365.1 uncultured Conexibacteraceae bacterium | reverse complement strand
TTCGTTCCCCTCGCAAGCCACCAACCCCGGGCCGTCACCCACTCCGGGTTGGTACTCGGTGCTGGAGAATGTTGCGCGTCCTGAGGTCTGTCCTCGCGAGACAACCTTTTGTTGGTATGAAAGGAACGCCCACCGAACGCCATATTTCGTAACCCAGTTGAAGCGCAGCGCAACAGGAATGGAGAGGCGGATCGGAGTGCGCCCAGTCGATTCACGGCCAGGTTGGAGCGAAGGCTGCTCCAACGGGTTCTTACCCGGCTACGACACCTGCCCTTGGTTCGAGGAGCCATTGTTCGGGGTGGATGGCATCAACTTCAAGGACGAGTTCAACCACTTCGTCACCGGCGCAGCGGAGTTCCATTGGGATGTGCGCTTGATAGGAAAGGACTCCCCTTTCTTCTGGGAACGGCAGGTGGGTCCCGGTGCTTGGGTGATCGAACACAGCGGGTTGGCCAACCGCGTCGAGCTTCCGAAGGTGCCGTTCCTGATGCGCGCTCCGCTCTGAGGCTCCCTTCAGCCTGAGGAGTACTTACGCGGATCTGCCTCGAACTGATGGCGGCAGTGCTCGGAGCAGAGGTAGACGTTGCCTGAGTCGGTCTGGAGCTTGATGCCCTTGGCCTTGTCGACCTTCATGCCACATACCGGATCGGTGGCACCGCGGCGGACGGTCATCGCGATCAGGATGGCGAAGACGATCAGGGCGATCAGGTTGAGCCACATCCGGTAATCGGCCTCCACGTGGCCGAATACCTCCTCGGTGGAGGGTCGGTCGGTCGGGATGATCCCGGCGACGCTGAACAGACCATCGATCGCCAGCGCCGCCAGCACCATGGTCACGAACATCAGTGCAGTGATGCGCAGCGCGAACTTCCAGCCGTAGTACTTGCGGTAGGCGACGATGATCGGGAAGACGATCAGGTCGGCGAAGATGAAGGCGAGCACCCCGGCGAAGGAGATCCCGCCCGACCAGAGCACGGCCGCCAGAGGGATGTTGCCGATCGAGCAGACGAAGCTCGCGACCGCGATCAACGGACCGACGATCACGTTCCAGAGCGTCGGCCAGAAGCCCGTCTCACCCACCAGGAAGAGACCGTTGAAGAAGTCCTGACCGAGCAAGGCGATGTAGCCGGCCAGCAGGAAGCCGATCACGATCTCCTTCCAGAGCATCTGCCAGTCGCCGCGGAAGTTGTGGGCCACGTCGGACCACGCGTCCGCGGAGCGGAGGCGCTCGCGGAACGGCATCTCGGAGCCGGCCATATGGTGCTGGTGACCGGGAGCGGCGTTCTCGGCGTTGCGACGCGCGATCTCCTCGAGTTTCGGCGAGACGAAGAGACGCAGCATCGCCGCCATCAGGATGATCATCAGGATTCCCCCGAGATACTCGGCGAGGGTGAACTGCCAGCCCAGCAGCACCCACAGCACCAGACCGATCTCCCAGACCAGGTTGGTCGAGGCGAACTGGAAGGCGAGCGCGGTTACCGCCGATGCCCCCTTGGCGAACAGTGACCGCGCGATCGCGATCGCGGCGTATGAGCACGATGACGAGGCCGCACCGAGCGCGGTCGCCTTGCTCACCGCGCCCGCTCCACCGCCCGCAAGGGCGCGCTCTACTCGCTCACGCGGGATCCACGCCTGCACCACCGCCGAGATCGCAAAGCCGAGCACCAGTGCCCACCACACCTCCCAGGCCATCATGGCGGCGTTGCTGAGACCCTCCAGCAGCTTGTCTGCGATGTCGTTCATCCAGCCATCATGCCAGCCGCTCCGAACGACGCCCTCCTGGGTTATACGGTGAGTGATGCAGATGCCGATCGATCAGCGCACAGACAGCAAGGCGGGCGTGAGGTACCTGGTGGCGATCGTGACCCTCACCCTCGCCGTGGGGCTCGGTCTTGCCGTGGCACACAGCGCACCGGCCAAGCCGATCACCGACGCGAAGGACGTCTCGGGACCGCTCGACATCACCCGGGCTGAGATAACCCAGTCGGGCAAGGACGCGATCATCGAGGTTCGTACCTCCGGAGAGTGGGGCACCGCTGAGCTGGACGGCTCTCCCGACACCCTCGATGTGGGCACCTCGTATGTATGTGTCGAGGTCAAACAGGGTGGGGACACCAGCAGGATCTGCATCCGCCACAAGCTCGACGGCGCGGAAGGCAACGAGATGGTCGTCTCGAAGCTGAACGACGCGGGCCTGGTGGTCAGCAAACGCAAGGTGGAATCCAAGCTGACGCGGCCCAATACCCGCAGTTTCATCGCGAAGGCGCCGCTCGGGACCTTCGACTTCACCTCTGGCAAGTACAACTGGCGCGCCGCCACCTCCTACCTGGGCCTCCCCGACTGTGATCCAGCCGCCTGCACCGACCTCGCGCCGGACGACCGCTGGCTGAAGCGCGAGTTCGTCGAGCCCTACGTGCAGGCCTGCAAGCCCCGGAACAAGGGTTTAGTTCTCAACGGGCCGCGCAAACGGAAGAGGGTCGCCCTGACCTTCGACGACGGTCCCGCCACGGCCACCTCTTCGATCGTGAAGATCCTCAACAGTCGGAACGCGAAAGGGACCTTCTTCGTGATCGGCGAGCAGGTCGGTGGCAGTGGCGCCAAGTTGCTCAAGAAGATGAGCCGTCAAGGCCACGAGATCGCAAACCATTCGCTCCGCCACGAGATCTACCCGGGCTATTCGAGCCTCAAGGCGACCAGCCGTGCGATCCAGAGGGCCACGGGATTCAAGCCCTGCAGCTTCCGACCTCCCTACGGTGCCGTCAACAGCGGGGTGATCTCTGCGGCACGGTCGAACGGGATGACCACCGTCAACTGGGACCGAGACACGATGGACTGGACCACTCCGGGCTCAGGGTCGATCGCCTCGGTCGGCGCTTCGGCTGGCTCCGGATCGATCGTGTTGATGCACGACGGAGGCGGCACCCGAACCCAGACGGTGGCGGCGCTTCCCTCGATCATCTCTTCACTCAAGTCCCGCGGCTACAAGCTGGTCACCGTCAGTCAGCTGCTGGGGAACAAGCTCGTCTGGGGTCCCCGCTGAGGGCATGAAAAAGGCCCGGTCTTCCGGGCCTTCGAGTGCTCGCGTCGCTCCGAGCCCGCCAGACTAGCCTCGTCCTAGCCGCAGGTCCCCTGGTACTTCTGCTTCAACCCCTCGAATGCGTTCTTGACCTGACTGAGTGAGCCGACCAGCGCGAGGGCGGCGGTGGTCTTGTCAGAGCTGTTGGCGAAGTTGTTTATGTCCCGCGTGAGGTTCTGTACCGACGACTTGACCTCGGCGGTCTGTCCCGGATACGTGTTCTGGGCAGAGGTCACCAGAGCATTCGCATCGGCCTGCACCTCTTGGCCGGCCGACTGGATCTGCGAGGGGTTGACAGAGGTGATGGCACTTCCGAGCTTGCTCACTGCACCGCTCAGGTTGTCCTCCTTCTGGCAGACGGCGGGCTGGGAGCCGCATGCGGAGATCAACATCGCGGCGACTGCGATGCCGCTGAGCACCGAGACGAACCTGATCTTGGAAGGCCGTGAGTTCAAGAGGAAACGGAAAGTACCAGAAACCGATTCGAGAGAAGCGGGACGAACTGGCCCCACCTCTAGAGTTGGGTGCGTGATAAACGAAACGGAGACCAGTTCGGAGGTCGAGGTGAGAGGCAGATTCTCGGTGGCCCGGTTGATTGCAGCGGTGCTGACCGGAGGGGTTGTCCTCGCCGCTTGCGGCGGAGGCAGCGATTCCGCATCGACAGACGAAGCATTCGTCACCTGGATGGTTCCCCACCACGAGTCGGCCATCGCAATGGCCGAGTTGGCCCAGGACCAGGCAGAGCACAAGGAGATCCGGGGGCTCGCCAACGAAATCGTGAAGTCCCAGAGCAGAGAGATCGATCAGATGCTGGAGATCCGTCAGCGGCTCGGTGTGAGCGGAGACGACGCCGAGATGCATGGAGATGACGGAGGTATGGGGCTCTCCGCCGAGGAGATGGGTATGGGCATGGGGATGATGGCCGAATCCATCGACGGGGAAGTTCCCTTCGACAGGGCCTTCATCGATGCGATGATCCCCCACCACCAGGGAGCGATCAGGATGGCTCGTGCCGAACTCGCCCGAGGCTCCGATCCAGAGGTAGAGGCGCTCGCTCGCTCGATCATCGAGGCTCAGACCGCGGAGATCGCTCGGATGAACGCTTGGCGCCTCGAGTGGTACGGGGCCCGATCTCCTGCTGGTGGCGGGTCCGGCATACACATGGGTCACGGCTCGGGTGGGGCCGGAATGGAGCACATGGGCCACTGAAAAGGCGAGCCAGAGGCTCGCCTTTTTACAGTCAACTGGTGCGGGAGGTGAACCCGCTCGGCCTCAGCCGCAACCGGTGTTGTTGCCGCAGCTGGGGCAGGTGTAGCAGGAGCCTGTGCGCTGCATCATGCCTCCGCACTGATCACAGGCGGGGCCGAGCTCCAGACCCTCCATCTTGGCCGGGACCACGGGCGGCGTATCTGTGAGAGCTGCAGTGGCAGGAGCCGCCTCGGGCGTGTCGACCGACGCCTCGGGACTTCCGTTACCGCCGTTGCTCGAACCGCCGCTGTCTCCGTTGGCCGGGCCGGCTGTGTCGCCGATCGGCAGAGCCTGCTGGGCCTCGCGGCGACGCCTGACCTCCTCGGTGAGGATGCCCAGACCCTCCAGGTAGTCGTAGTCGGTGACGAAGCGGCTCGCCAGCCAGCGCATGATGTAGTCGGGCAGCGACTTGGCGAACGGGATCTCCGGGTTGCGGGTGATCCCTTCCGGCTCGAAGCGCACGTAGCTGAACTTGTTGACGAACACCTCGAGCGGCACTCCGTACTGCAGTCCGATCGAGATCGCCGTGGCGAACGCGTTCATCATGCCCTTGATCGTCGAGCCCTCCTTGCCGACATCGGTGAGGAAGATCTCGCCCAGCGAGCCGTCCTCGTACATGCCAGCGGTGATGTAGCCCTCCTGCTGGCCGATGTTGAACTTGTGGGTGATCGACTGGCGCTCGTTCGGCATCCGGGTCCGGACCGGCTCAGCCGATGCGTCCGCACCGGCGTCGGCATCCTCCTTGTCGGAGGTGCGAAGCGCCTGAGCGGTCTTCGAGCCGTCGCGGTAGATCGCGAGCGCCTTCAGACCCTGCTTCCAGCCGTATGTGTAGGCCTCGGCGATGTCTTCCACCGTGGCCGACTCCGGCAGGTTGACCGTCTTGGAGATGGCGCCCGAGATGAACGGCTGCGTCGCGGCCATCATGTCGATGTGTCCGGTGTGGGAGATGGAGCGCTCCCCGACCGCCACGTCGAACACCTCGAGGTGTTCGGGCTTGAGACCCGGGGCACCGACGATCGTGTTGTGCTCGTTGATGTGCGCTTCGATCTGCTCGATCTCGGCCTGGGTGTAGCCGAGGGTCTCGAGCGCCAGAGGCACCGAGCCGTTGACGATCTTCATCTGCCCGCCACCGACCAGTTCCTTGAACTTGACCAGCGAGAAGTCGGGCTCGATGCCGGTCGTGTCGCAGTCCATCAGGAAGCTGATCGTCCCGGTGGGAGCGAGTACCGTCGCCTGGGCGTTACGGTAGCCGTGCTCCTCACCGAGTTCGACCGCCTCGTCCCAGCTCTCGCGGGCGGCGGCGAGGAGCTTCTCCTCGACCAGATCCTCGCTCAGCTCGTAAGAGGCGTCGCGGTGCATCCGCATCACGCTGTTGTGGGCATCGCGGTTCTTCTCGTATGCCTCGTACGGGCCGATCGCATCGGCTATCTCGGCCGAGCGACGGTAGCCGCGTCCGGTCATCAGAGCGGTGATCGCTCCGGCCATCGCGCGACCTTCCTCCGAGTCGTACGGAAGGCCGTTCGACATCAGCAACGCGCCGAGGTTGGCGTATCCGAGTCCCAGCTGACGGAAGGCACGGGCGTTCTTGCCGATGTCCTCGGTCGGGTAGCTGGACGGACCCACCACGATCTCCTGTGCCAGGAAGAGGATGTCCACGGTGTGACGGAAGTCGTCCACCATGAAGGTTCCGTCCTCGTTGCGGAACTTCATCAGGTTGATCGAGGCCAGGTTGCAGGCCGAGTCGTCCACGTGCATGTACTCCGAGCACGGATTCGATGCATTGATCCGCCCTGACTCGGGGCAGGTGTGCCAACGGTTGATGGTCGTGTCGTACTGGATGCCCGGGTCCGCACAGCGCCATGCGGCCTCGGCGACCTGGGTCATCAACTCCTCTGCCGGGAGCGTCTTGGTGACCGCTCCTCCGTCGCGGGCAACCAGATTCCAGTCGGCCTTCTTCTCGGCGGCCTCCATGAAGTCATCGGTGACCCGAACCGAGTTGTTTGCGTTCTGGTACTGGATCGAGGTGAACCCCTCACCGTCGATCGACATGTCGAAGCCAGCGTCGGCCAGTGCCTGGGCCTTGTCCTCCTCGCGGGCCTTGCACCAGACGAAGTCCTCGATATCCGGATGATCGATGTCGAGCACGACCATCTTGGCGGCACGCCGGGTCTTGCCGCCCGACTTGATCGTGCCGGCCCAGGAATCGGCGCCGCGCATGAAGCTGACCGGACCGGAGGCGAGTCCGCCCTTGGAGAGTGGCTCGACCGAACCGCGGATGTTGGAGAGGTTGATGCCCGAACCGGAGCCGCCGCGGAAGATCGTGCCCTCCTTGGTGTTCCAGCCGAGGATCGACTCCATGGTGTCCTCCACCGAGAGGATGAAGCAGGCCGAGCACTGCGGGTTCTCCTCGAACCCGACGTTGAACCAGACGGGAGAGTTGAACGCGGCACGCTGATTGACCAGGATCGATGTCAGTTCGGCCTCGAAGGCGTCGGCATCCTCGTCGGTTGCGAAGTAGCCGCCGTCGCGTCCCCACTGGGCGATCGTGCCGGCGACGCGACCGACCATCTGCTTGACCGAGCTCTCGCGGTCGTCGGAGCCGAGTTGTCCCCGGAAGTACTTCTGGGCGACGATGTTGGTGGCGTTCTGGGTCCAGGTCTTCGGGAACTCGACCTGACGCTGCTCGAAGGCGGGGTCGGCGGGATCGCCGATGATCGCGTCGCGCATCTCCCACTCGATCTCGTCGAAGGGGTGGACTCCGTCGGTGGAGAACCGGCGTTCGATGGCCAGGCCCTCGTTGGTTGCTGCGTTATGGGACTTCGAAGCTGCCCTGGCCATTTGATTTCTCCTCTCGATAGATGCCTGGGTGGGCCGATCAATATCCCGCCTGGGCCGGACGTAAAAGGTCTCTAAAGGGAGGGGGATTGCAGGCCCTCGGCCCGGTCCCTCGCCCTCGGTTTCCGAATCTAGCGACCCCGGGGCGTCGGCCGACTATCTTTCGGAGAACCTTGACGCAATTTGGAGATTCTCCCGAGCAAATCCCCGATCCGGTCACCGGTCCGGTGAGAGCAGCGCGGGAGGCAGCCGAGGCAGCTGGCGGAAAGATCGCCGACGTCGCCGAGTCGGCTGGAGACCGGATCGCCGAGGCGGCCGGCGAAGCCAGTGAGAGGATCTCGGATGCAGCCGGCGTCGCGGGAGAGAAGTTCTCCGAAGCAACCGAAGCCGCTCGAGAGGCCGCCAGCGAGGCCGGTGAGAAGATCGCCGATGCGATCGCCGCCGCCAAGCCGAGCCTTCGAGGTGTCTCCCATACCTGGGCCTTCTTCGCCTTCCTGATCGCTGGCGTGACGCTGCTCGCGTTTGCGGCCCCCGGTGAGCCGAGGCTCGCGATCGGGATCTACGTCCTCGGTCTCCTGGGTCTGTTCGGTGTCAGCACCGTCTATCACCGGGTGGACTGGAAGCGGCCGTCCGCGCGCCAGTGGATGCGTCGACTCGACCACACGATGATCCTCGTATTCATCGCCGCCACCTACACGCCGTTTGCTCTTCTGGTCCTCGAGGGTCGCTCGGCGATGGTGGTGTTGATCGTCCTCTGGGCGATCGCGCTTGCCGGAGTCCTGTTCAACCTCGTTTGGATCAACGCACCGAAGGTCTTGAGGGTCGTGATCTACGTCAGCGTCGGGGTCGCGGCCGCGATTCCCTTTCCGGAGATGGCTTCCTCTCTTGGGGTCGGTGGCACCACGTTGCTGCTCGCCGGCGGCGTGCTCTACCTGATCGGCGCGATCATCTACGCCGCCAAGCGGCCCAACCCGCGACCGGGGGTGTTCGGCTACCACGAGGTCTTCCATCTGCTCGTGATCGCTGCGGCGATCCTCCAGTTCGCCGCGATCGCCGGATTCGTCGTCCCCAGCGCCTGAGTTTGATGCCCACCAGGGCTCCCTACATATAGGGCGCCTTATAGGCTCATCCATGTGACCGTTTCCGTCGTCTGGTTCAGGCGTGATCTCAGAGTCGCCGACCACCCTGCCCTGACGACAGCCGTCGAGCGCGGGGAGGTCGCTGCGGTCTTCTGCCTCGACGACCGACTGATCCATGGCCGATTCGCGTCGGGTCCGCGCACCCAGTTCTTGCTGGAGTGCCTCGGCGAGTTGCGCGCATCGCTGGAGGAGATCGGAACCACCCTGCACGTTCTCGAAGGTCGCCCCGACCAGCAGATCCCCGAGTTCGTCGAGACGATCGGCGCAACCGAGTTGCACTTCTCGCGTGACCTGACCCCGTTTGCGAGGAAGCGGGGTGAACAGGTCCGCGACGCGCTGGAGGGAACCGGCGTCGAGCTGTTTGCCCACGACGGAACGGACACGGTCGATGTCCGTCCGATCGCAACCCAGAAGGGCAAGCCGTACACGGTGTTCACACCGTTCTTCCGCAACTGGGACAAGGTGCCGCGCCGCGAGGTCCTGCCCGTTCCGAAGAAGGCAGCCCAGCCCGCGGCCGCTCCCAAACCCTCTCCCATCCCGACGCTTGCCGACTTGAAGCTGGAGCAGACTCTGGGCAATCCCCCGGTCGGTGGCGAGAAGGAGGCGCACCGGCTGTTCGAGAGATTCCTCTCCGACGGAGTCGACCGATATACCGAGATCCACGATGCCCTTGGACAGGACCTGACCTCCAGGCTCTCGCCCCATCTGCATTTCGGGACGATCTCGCCGCGTCAGATAGAAGAAGCCCTTCCTCAGGGAGAGGGTCCGGAGGGGTTCCGCAGGCAACTCTGCTGGCGCGATTTCTACTCCCACGTCCTCTACCACTTCCCCGACAACCGAACGACCGAGTTCCAGCAGCGCTACCGGAAGGGCTTCGGTTGGTCACGGGATGCGAAGGCGTTCGCTGCCTGGGCCGAGGGGCGTACCGGCTTTCCCTTGGTCGACGCCGGGATGCGCCAACTGCTCGAGGAGGGCTGGATGCACAACCGAGCCCGGCTGGTGGTCGGATCCTTCCTGACCAAGGATCTCGGCATCGATTGGCGGATGGGTGAGGAGCACTTCATGCGCTACCTGGTCGATGGCGACGAGGCCAACAACAACGGCAACTGGCAGTGGATCGCGTCGGTGGGAACCGATCCTCAACCGGCCTTCAAGCGCATCTTCAATCCGGCGCTGCATCAGGAGCGCTACGACCCTGAAGGCACCTACGTCCGGCGTTTCGTACCCGAGTTGGCCGGTGTCCCCGACAAGTTCCTGGCCGAGCCCTCACGGATGTCGGTCGAGGAGCAGGAGGCCTGCGGTTGCGTGATCGGTCGTGATTACCCCGAGCCGATGGTCGACCACAAGCAGGCGCGCGAGGAGGCGTTGGAGCGCTACCGCGCCGCAAAAGAGAGGGAGTCGAGCGCCTAGGAGCTCAGGCGCTGGCTACGGCAGCGGCGTGTTTCTCCTTCGCTGCCTCGATGATCGAGTCGATCTCGCTGCGGTTACCGGCCCGCATCAGCTCGATCGGATCGGGATCGCCGTTGACGATCTCCTCGAAGAATGCCTTCCGGTCCTGATAGGTCGGAAGTGTGGACTTGGCCCAACCACGAGCCTCGTTGAGCACGATCGCCAACTCCGCGTAGGGCTCACCGAAGGTCTCGGCGATCTCTCGCTTCATCCTCTTTGCGAGTGCCGGCGAAGCACCCTGGGTGGAGATGGCGATGGCGAGCGAGCCGGTCCGTACGATCGCGGGCAGGATGAAGTTGCACAGCGGTGGCACGTCGACCACGTTGGCGAGCATCGCCTTCTTCTCGGCGTCGTCGTAGATCCCGATGTTGACCTCGCTGTCGTTGGTGGCCGCGATCACCATGAAGGCACCCTCCAGGTCGCCGGGTTCGTAGACCTTGCGATCCCAGGTGATCGAGCCCTCTTCGGCGAGTTCCTCGACTGCCTTGCAGGCTTCTGGTGCGATCAGATGTACGTCTCCTCCGCACGCGAGCAGACCTTCGATCTTCTCGAGACCGACATCGCCTCCACCTACCACCAGACACCTGCGTCCCTTGAGCCTGAGACAGGCGATGTAGACAGGGGTCTCCTGCATGTCCTTGACGCAGGTCTGATCGCAGATCCCTTTGCGGAACTGGCAGACGCACTCTTTTCCGGCATACGCTTGAGCGGGCATTGACGACGAGTTTAGAGACTCGCTCCGTGCGCCAGTCATCCGATTCGACCCGCTGACCGGACCTCCTACCCTTCGAGTGGTGAAGGCGACACCACACCTGCCGGAGATCGAGGTTCGCTCACTGGACGGAGCGCGCCTCGTCATCCCGCGCGATCTGGAAGGCGGAAGGAATCTGCTCGCGATCGCCTTCCACCGCACCCAGCAGTCCTCCGTCGACACCTGGACACCGGAGTTCGCGCGTCTCGAACAGGCCGATCCGAGTCTCGTCTCCTATGAGATACCGGTGATCTCCCGCCGCTGGGGTCCGCTGCGGCCCTTGATAGACGGCGGCATGACGGCTGCCATCCCGGACCCGAAGACCAGGGCTCACACCCTCACCTCCTACACCGACGTGGGCCGGGTCACCAGCGCACTCGGCCTCGAGGACACTGATCGGATCGCGGTGGTCGTCGCGGATCGAGAGGGCTGCATCGAGTGGCTCCACCGCGGAGATCGGACCGATCGGGCGGTCGATTCGCTGAGGGATGCGCTCGATCTCTGATTCGGAGCACGCCGGGATTCCAACGGCGGCTCTGCGGCGCGACTCTCCCTGCCTGCTACGGTCTCGCCCCGTCAGGGGAGAACTCCCCCGTCGACCGTATTGAGAGACCAGACCGGGATCGAGCAAGGGCAGCCATGCGACTGATCATCACCGAGAAGAACAACTCCGCCAAGAAGATCTCCGCCATCTTGAGCGACGGAGAGGCCAAGGAGTCGGCCTCCTTCAAGACACCGTTCTATACCTGGAGTCAGGGCGGGGAGGAGCAACTCGCGATCGGACTCAAGGGTCATGTGGTCTCACCCGCCTTTCCCGAGAGTTACTCGAACTGGCAGAAGACGGATCCCCGTGAGCTGATCGATGCGGAGCTGATCGTCGAGCCACGCGACAAGAACGTGGTGCGAGCGTTGAAGAAGGTCGCAGCGGATGCCAGCAGCGTCGTGATCGCGACCGACTACGACCGCGAGGGTGAGCTGATCGGTCTCGAAGCTCTCAACCTCGTCCTCGAGGTCCGCCCGGAAGTGGAGGACAAGGTAACCCGCGCCCGTTACTCCGCTCTGACCAGAGACGAGGTCGAGCGCGCCTTCAACGAGCTGGACGAGCTCTCGATGCCGCTCGCGAAGGCAGGCGAGGCGAGGCAGGACATCGACCTGATCTGGGGCGCCACGCTGACCCGTGCCGTCTCGATGGCGACCAGACGATTCGGCTCGAACTTCCTCTCGGTCGGCCGCGTCCAGAGTCCGACCCTCGGATTGATCGTGGAACGCGAGATGGAGCGGCGTGCTCACGTCCCCGAGCCCTACTGGGAGGTGAGCGCGCGTTTCGCTCACCCCGATGGCAGCTTCGTCGCCGCGCACTCGACCGATCGCTTCTGGGACGAGGCCGAGGCGAAGGCCGCGGTCGCCAACACCGCCAGCCCCGGGACGGTCGTCGAGTTGAAGTCGCGACGCCAGACCCGCAAGCCACCCACCCCGCTGAACACCACTGCGTTCACCACCGATGCCTCCAACCGACTGGGCATCACGCCCTCGCGTGCGATGCGGATAGCCGAGGACCTCTACATGGACGGATACGTCTCCTACCCCCGCACCGACAACACGGTCTACCCGCCCTCGCTCGATGTGCGGCAACTGGTCGACGAATTGGTCGCGATTCAGGACTTCTCGGCGGCGAGGGATCTGCTGTCCGGCTCACTCACCTCCACCCGGGGCAAGAAGGAGACCACCGACCACCCTCCGATCCATCCGACCCAGGCGGTCAACCCTTCGCGTCTCGAGGCTCGGAGCGATCAGCACCGGAAGGTCTACGAGTTGATCGCCAGGAGGTTCCTGGCGACCTTCTGTCCTCCGATGATCAGCGAGGGAACCAGAGCGAACATCCAGGCTGCCCCTGGCACCGCTTCCGAGGTTGCGGGCCGCGATCCGGAGGTCTACTTCGTTCGAGGCTCAGTTGTGGTCGATCCCGGATTCGCCGCCATCTACACATATGCCCGGAAGGCCGACGAGGAGATTCCGAGGCTCGAGGAGGGCCAGACGCTCGAACTCGAAGGCGAACCGATGCTCGCCGGCAAGGAGACTCCCCCACCGGGGCGGGTGAGCCAGGGCAAGTTGATCGAGATGATGGAAGAGCGCGGTCTCGGTACCAAGGCAACCCGAGCCGACATCATCCAGAAGCTCTACGACCGCGGATACGTCTACGACAACCCGCCGAAGCCCTCCGAGACCGGCATCGCGATGTACGAGGCGTTCAAGAGTTTCGTTCCCCGGATGGCGACCCCCGAGATGACCGCCGAGATGGAGGCCGAGATGGATCAGATCGCCGCCGGGGCGACGACCAAGGACGAGGTGGTGGAGGTCTCCCGCAACATGCTCCGCTCGTCGTACGACGAGATGGGTGGCGACCTGATGGGCGAGGAGGAAGGTTCGAAGTGGGGCGAGTTCGCGAAGCTCGTATGGAAGGGCATGGACGAGGACCGTGTGCTCGGCCCCTGCATCGTCTGCCGGGAGGCTGGCCGTACGGACGAGAACGGCAAGCCGAACATGTTGCGGATCATCCGCTCCAAGAAGTCGGGCAAGCGATTCGTCGGGTGTAACGGCTGGGATGGCGACGACCCCGACTCGCCCGACAGTTGCGACCAGACCTTCCCGCTGCCCCAGAAGGTTCGCGGTCTGTATCGGATAGAGGAGACCTGCTCGATCTGCGAGCGCACCCCGCGGCTGCAGGTGGTCCCTTTCCGCGGCCGTCCTTGGAAGCTGTGTCTGAACGACGAGTGTCCGTCGATGGCCGAGATGAAGCGTCGTCGAGCCGAGCGGGAGGCCGCGAGGGCAGCAAAGAAGGCCGCCGAGAAGGCCGGCGAGGAGAAGCTCGAGGGAGTGGCAGCGGCCGAGGCCGAGAAGATCGCAGCCCAGGCCGCTGCGACCACCGTGCGCAAGGCCGGCACCCGCAAGGGCACCGCCGGCAAGGGAAAGACGACCAAGGCCAAGGCCAGCTCGACCGCGAAGACTCGTAAGGGCAAGAAGCGGGCGACCAGATCGAGCAAGAAGTAACGGCTTCATCCCGTCGACGGCCCGCGCGGATAGCCTGCCTCTGACGTGTTCGTTTCTCTGGAGGGAATAGACGGTTGCGGCAAGACCACCCAGGCCGGACTCCTGGCCGAGGCACTCGGCGATGTTGCGTTCCGGGTGCGCGAGCCGGGTGGGGCCGCAGCGGCCGAGCGGATGCGCGAGATCCTGATCGACCCCGATCTGCCGCTGGATCCCCTCGCCGAGCTGATGCTCTTCTGCTCGGCTCGCGCTCAGGTAGTGGCCGAGGTGATCCGCCCGGCTCTCGACGATGGCAAAGTCGTGGTCTGCGATCGGTTCTCGGACTCGACGGTGGCCTACCAGGGGATCGCCCGTGGACTCGGAGTGGACCAGACCCGACAAGCGTGTGAGATCGCAACCGGAGGCCTCTGGCCCGATCTGACCATCTACCTCGAGATCGATCCCGAGATCGCTGGCACCCGCACCGACGGCGGCGACCGATTCGAGGGCGAGGGGCTGGAATTCCAGCGTGCGGTCGCCGACGGTTACCGACTCCTCGCAGAGTCCGAACCCGATCGGATCCACGTCGTGGACGGGGGCCGCCCGCAGGACGAGGTCGCGGCGGATGTCCTCGCCGAGGTGGAGGAGATCCGCAGGCAGGTCGTCGAGCGATGAACGCCGAGTCTCCAGCCGCTATCGCCCCTGGTCAGCCTCGGGCAAACGCCTCTCTCGTTGCGGCTCTCGGCTCGGGCCCCGCACACGCCTACCTCTTCGTCGGTCCGAACGGCTCGGGTAAACGCGACGCGGCCAGGACCTTCGCCGCCGAGTTGCTTGCAGAGGGCGCTGAGGATCCCGAGGGCGTCCGGCGCAGGGTGATGCGACACCCCTCGCCTCATCCCGATCTCGTCTGGGTCGTGCCCGCGGGAGCGACGCATCTGGTCGAGGGCATCCGGGAGGACGTGATCCGGGGTGCGGCGCTGCGACCGGCCGAGGGTGCACGGAGGGTGTTCGTGATCTGTGAGGCCGAGGCGATGCGAGAGGAGAGTCAGAACGCTTTGCTGAAGACACTCGAGGAGCCGGGGGACTTCGCGCACTTCCTGCTGCTCGCCACCTCTCAGGATCAGATCCTTCCGACCATCGGATCGCGCTGCAGCGTGATCGAGTTCTCGCCGCTCCCGGCCGAGGTGGTCGCGCAGCGGCTCGGCGCCGACCCTGATGACGCCGCCACCATCACCGCGGCACGCTTGTCCGGCGGCGACCTCGAACTCGCGCGGCTGCTCCTCGACAGCGGAGAGTCCTCCCTGCGGCAGGTCTCCGAGCGCGCGGCGCGGGCGGCCTTGACCGATCCGCAGCCAACCGCGCCATGGCGGGGCCTGCTCGACTACGCGACCGAGGCGGGCGAGCAGGCGGCTGCGGTGGAGGAGGAGAGGCTGCTCGAACTGGGAGAGGGCACCGGCCGGGGTGGCCAGAAGGGCAAACTCCGCGCCGACGCCGCTGATCAGGTCAAGCGCACGGCACGGCGGGTCAGAACGCACTCGCTCGATCTCGGACTCGGCCTCTGTGCCGCCTGGTTCAGGGATCTCGCGGCGGTCGCAGGTGGCGGTGCGGACCTCGTCTTCAATCGCGACCGGCCGTCTGAGTTGGCCGCCGACGCTGAGGGGTTGAGTGCCGGCCGCGCTGCCGAGGCGGTGGCGCTGGTCAACGACACCCGCCGTCGGCTGGGGCTCAACGTCTCCGAGGATCTCGCGCTGGATGCCCTCTGGTTGAGACTCGGCTCGCTGCTCACTCGCTGAACGACGCCTGAATCAGGATCCTCGGCCGTCGCGACCTCGCACGGAGGCTCCCTCCCGAGCGCTGGCGTGCCTGTACAACTGCTCACAGCGGATGGCAATCAACGTGGACATGGAGCCCGGTCGGCCACGAGGGCGCAGGATCGGGATCAGGGTGTGGCTCGCCGCCGCCTTCGTGGCGGTCTCGCTGATCACGGCCGCCGCTGTCTATCTGTTCGCCAACAACTCTGCTGGCACCACTCTCTCCGATCAGGCGTCGGACCTTGCTTTTGGTCGCACCTCCAAGCTCGCAGAGGAACTCTCCGGGCTCGATCAGGCCCAGGCAGACGAGGTGGTCTCCGACTACGCCGGTGAGGCTTTTGATGTCTATGTGGTCGACAGCAACGGAGAGACGATCGCCCCGCCGAGCGCGTCGGCTTTGATCGAGAGCGTTCCCGGCTACCGGGACGCGATCGCTACGGCCGAAGGTGGTGCCGGCTACCGGCGGACCAGGGGTGACGAGACGGTCGTGGGTATACCGATCTACACGGCCACCACCGTAAGCGGCGTAGTGGTCACTCGATCCGAGCCACCCGCGGTCCTGAGCCGGGCCTTCGATGATCTCCGCTCGGACAGACTCAAGGCTCTGGGTGCCTCGGTCGGGATCGGGATCCTGGTGGGCCTGCTGGTCTCCTCCCTGATCGCAGTGAGGGTCCAGCGACTTGCACGCGCGGCTGAGAGGATGGCGGGCGGTCGGTTCGGAACGCCGCTGCCGCCCGGCGGGAGCGACGAGATCGGCGACCTCTCCCGTTCGCTCGATGCGATGCGCCAGGCGCTGAGCGGAAGCTTCACCGCCCTCGCGACCGAGCGCGACCGACTCTCGGCGATCCTCGAGGGCTTGAGCGACGCGGTCGTGGTGGTGGGTGAGGATGGAGTGGTGAGGTTCTCCAACCCCGCGGCGCACCAGCTCTCGCGCGAGGGTCAGCCGGCCGCCTCCCTGATTCCGCTGCTCAGGGAAGCCTCCGAGTACGACTCGGCAGAGGACCCGGCGCTCCATATCGACGAGAGTGTCTTCGCCGTCCAGGCCCGCAAGGTGGGAGCCGAGCATGCAGTGCTGGTGGTGGCCCGCGACCGAACCGAGGAGTTCGAGCGGGAGCGCGCCGAGCGCGACTTCGTCTCGAACGCAGCGCACGAACTCCGTAATCCGCTGGCCGGGATCTCTGGCACGATCGAGGTCCTGCGCGGTGGAGCGAAGGACGACCCGGAGGCCCGCGATCGGTTCCTCGAGCGGCTCGACTCCGATGTCGAGCGGATGACCAGACTGACCCAGTCGTTGTTGGCACTGGCCAGCGTCGAGGCGGGACGTGAGCGTGACACCAGCGAGGTCGTGGACGTCTCGCTCGCTGCTCGCGAGTCGCTGGCAGCGGTCAATGCTCCAGAGGGTCTCGAGTTGCGTGAGGAGATCGAGCCCAATCTGGTGGCCCGAGGCGACCCCGTATTGCTGCGACAGGTACTGATCGGCCTGCTCTCGAATGCGGTCAAGAACACCGACCCTCCCGGTGTCGTTACGATCCGCGCGTTGCGCGTAATCGGAGAAGAGGTCAGGCTGGAGGTCGAGGACACCGGCAAGGGAATCCCTGCCGAGGACCAGCCACGCGTATTCGAGCGCTTCTATCGAAGTGAGTCCGCGCGAGGAGTCGAGGGATTCGGTCTCGGCCTCGCGATCGCAAAGCGCATGGTCGATCTGATGGGCGGCGAGATCGGACTGCGTTCCGAACCCGGCAAGGGAACGATGTTCTGGGTTCGCCTCCGGGCCAGTGAGAGAGCGAGCACACCGGTCGCTTGAGCCCTGACCGCCCCCGCATCCTGGTCGTCGACGACGAAGAGTCCGTTCGCGAATCCGCCGGCTACACCCTCGAGCAGGAAGGTTTCGACGTCGTGCTGGCCGGAAGCGGTGAGGAAGCAGAGGAGCGCCTCGGTGAGGGGGAGTTCGACCTGCTGGTGCTCGACATCATGATGCCCGGCAAGAGCGGACTCGAGGTCTGCCGAGAAGTCCGCCAGACCAGCGCGGTCCCGATCATCCTGCTGACCGCGAAGGACTCAGAGGCAGACAAGGTCGAGGGCCTCGAATCGGGGGCCGATGACTATGTGACCAAGCCCTTCTCCCTGCGGGAGTTGACCGGTCGCATCAGGGCCCAGTTGCGACGACGGGAACTCGATCGCTCGTCCAGCGCCCCGGGAGCGCCGGCCAAGTTGAGTACCGGCCCGGTGGAGATCGATCTCGCTCGCCACTCGGTCAGCGTCAGGGGTGAGCCGGTCAAGCTCACCCGCTCAGAATTCCAGGTGCTTCGATTGCTGGTCGAGAATCCCGGTGAGGTCTACTCCCGCCGACAGATCATGGAGGAGCTCTGGCAGACCGAATTCAAAGGTGACGTTCGCGCCTGCGACGTCCACATCTCGAACCTCCGCCAGAAGGTCGAGGTCGACCCGCAGAAGCCGGAACTGGTCCTGACGGTTCGCCGTCTCGGCTACAAGTTCGCGGTCT
>CAZQMB010000021.1:0-19212 GCA_964594365.1 uncultured Conexibacteraceae bacterium | reverse complement strand
GTCGTCTCGGCCGAGACCCGCGAGTACCAGGTGCCCGACAGCGAGACCTCGGAGCAGGTGACCCAGATCGTCGCAGCCGGCGGCGGCTCTGGAGCTGCAGGCGCAGCCGGGGATGCGCTGCCCGGCAGCGGCGGTCCGAGCAAACTCTCACTCTGGCTCCGCTTCACGGCTGCCGCCTTCCTGATCGTCGTTTCGGTCGCAGCGGCGACCTCGGTCACAGTCCTCCGCTACTTCTCCGACATCGCCAGTGCCCTCGGGCAGGGTGGGGGCTTGAGCGGTCTCGACAACCAGCTTGCGAATGTCGATGGGGGCGCGCCCCAGACGATCCTGCTGATCGGCTCGGATCTGCGGCCCCAGTACAAGAAGTCCGAGTTCCGCGGTCTCTCCGACACGATGATGTTGCTGCGGATCGACCCCGACAAGCAACGCATGGCGCTGCTCTCCTTCCCGCGCGATCTACAGGTGTCTGTACCCGGATACGGCACCGGGAAGATCAACGAGGCCTACGCGTACGGCGGAACCAAGCTCACGCTCAGGACTCTCAGGGAGTTGACCCGATCGCCTCAGTTGCCCAGTGGGGTGCCGATCAACCATGTGGTGAACGTCGACTTCGAGGGGTTCGCCCGGGCCGTCAACTCGATCGGTTGCGTGTTCATCGATGTCGATCATCGCTACTACCACTCGAACGACAACACCACCGAGGACTACGAGGAGATCGATCTACAGCCTGGCTACCAACCGCTCTGCGGATTCAACGCCCTCGACTTCGCGCGGTATCGCCACACCGACAACGACCTCGTGCGTGCCGCCCGACAGCAGGAGTTCCTTCGCGAGGCGCGGAACCGGGTTCCTCCGGAGACCCTCTTCTCGGATCGCAAGGAGTTGGTCTCGATCTTCACCGAGCACACGAGCTCCGACGTGGACAGCGTCCAGGAGATGATCCAGTTGCTGAAGCTCGTGGTGGAGGCGCGCAGCTCGGAGCTGCGTCAGGTCGAGCTGCCGGTGGATATCGGACCGAGCTTCGTCTACGCCTCCGATGCGTCGGTGCAGGCTGCCGTGGACCAGCTACTCGGTCTCAAGGGCAAGCCGCTTCCTGCCGAGCCCCCCAAGGCCGAGAAGAAGTCCAAACCCGCGCCGGCGAAGCCGAAGAAGTCCAAGCCGCGGAAGATCGAGCCGCTCTCGAATGTCTCACTCCAGCCGACCAGCTACGGCAAGGTGCTGGTGAGAGGTCTGTTCAACTACGTCCCGAGTGCGTCCCTGCCGCTCTACTACCCGACCGTCCTCGCATCGGGTAGCGACTTCGCCCAGAAGCCACGTGGTTACGAGATGAACCACGTCGGCCCCGATGCCCCGCCGCGCGGTCAACGGGCGTCCTACAAGTGGGTCTTCTCCTACCCGGGGATGAACGAGTACTACGGCTTCCAGGGCACTGCCTGGAAGAATCCGCCCATCCTCCAGTCCCCGTCCGAGGAGCGGACCTTCGGCGGCGAGGATTACATGCTCTTCTACGACGGCGGTCGCCTGCGGCTGATCGCCTGGAAGAACGACGAGGGATCCTTCTGGGTTTCGAACACCTTGACCGAGGCGCTCTCGTCCCGAACGCTGATCGAGATTGCTCGGGGGATGCGTGAGTACAAGAGGCCCGGAACCGTCGGCAAGTAGCCGCGGGGAACTCGATCGATGAGCGCGAAGGGCAGTGCAGCACCGATCGGCGTGGTCGGCTGTGGTTGGGTGGGCCTGGTCACTGCAGCCGGTTTCGCCGAGATGGGGCAACAGGTGATCGGAGTCGAGTCCGATCCTGAGCGGCTCGCCTCACTCCGCTCCGGCGCGGTCCCGTTCCACGAACCCGAGCTCGCCGAGGTCCTCGAAGCCTGCTCGGAGAGGATCGAGTTCACCGACCGGATGCAGGATCTCGCCGACTGCGAGGTGGCCTTCGTCTGCGTGGGCACTCCCTCCTCGGAGACGGGCGAGGCTGATCTCTCCGCCGTCGACGCTTCCACCGGTGCGATTGCGGCGCTCGACGGTCCTGCGATCGTGATGAAGAGCACCGTTCCTGCCGGCACAGGCGCCCGAGTCCGTGAGGCGAATTCCGGCGCTCCCTACGTCTCCTGTCCCGAGTTCCTCCGGGAAGGCTCGGCTCTCGAGGACTTTCGCTCCCCGGCCCGGGTGGTGATCGGTGCAGACGAGGGTTCCGACCGAGCGGCAGACCTCGTGGAGGATCTCTATCGACCTCTGGGCGCCCCGATCCAGCGAACCGGCCTCGCCAGCGCCGAGATGATCAAGCTCGCTTCCAACGCGTTCCTCGCCACCAAGATCAGTTTCGTCAACGAGATCGCCAACGTCTCGGAGCAAGTGGGAGCGGATGTCACCGAGGTGGCGAAGGGGATGGGGCTCGATCCGCGGATCGGGGCTGGGTTCCTCAACCCAGGACTCGGCTACGGAGGTTCCTGTTTCCCCAAGGACGTGCGGGCTCTGCAGGCCCTTGCGGGCAGCTCCGGATATTCCTTCCAGTTACTCAGCGCGGTGATCGAGGTGAATGATCGGCAGAAGCAGCGGGTGATGGAGAAGCTCGCTGCGAATCTGGGGTCCCTAGAGGGCAAGCGGGTGGCCCTGCTCGGTCTCTCCTTCAAGCCTGGCACCGACGATATGCGGGAGGCCTCGAGCATCTTCCTCGCGCACCGTCTCGCGGAGGCAGGTGCCGAGGTGGTCGGGTACGACCCGGTTGCGAGGGAGATCGCACAGGCAGTGCTGCCCGAGGTCTCCCTGGCAGAGACTCCGCTGGCGGCTCTCTCGGAGGCCGACGCTGCGGTGCTGGTCACCGAGTGGCCTGAGCTGATCGCTCTCGATTGGTCGAAGGCGGCGGAGGCGATGTCCGGGAACCTCGTGGTGGATGGCCGCAACTGCCTGCCGGTGGACGATCTGGTGGGCGTCGGATTGGCCGTCGAGTCGATCGGTCGCTCCCGCCGCGAAGGCGACACCTGATGCAGGCCGTGGTGCTCGCCGGAGGCGAGGGAACTCGCCTTCGACCACTGACCGAGACGATCCCGAAGACCGTCTTGCCACTCTGTGGAAGGCCATTCACCGCGTACACGATCGACTGGCTGGAGCGACACGGGGTGGATGAGGTGGTGCTCTCCTGCGGCTATCTGGCCGATGGAATGAAGTCCGCGCTCGAAGGGGCGAGCGGTCCTCGTCTGGTCTTCGAGGTCGAGCCGGAGCCGCTCGGAACTGCGGGTGCGATCGGACACTGCCGCGATCTGGTCGGCGACACCTTCTTCGCGATGAACGGCGACGTCCTCTCGGACCTCGACCTCACGAGACTCGTCGAGGCGCATGAGTCGAGCGGAGCGAGGGCGACCATCGGCCTATATCCGGTCGACGATCCGACCTCCTACGGTCTCGTCTTCCGCGATGCCGACGGCAAGGTCTCGGAGTTCCGCGAGAAGCCCGAACCGGGTAGTGATCCCGGAACCGACGAGATAAACGCCGGTATCTACCTCCTCGACGCCTCCGTCTTCGATCTGATCGAGCCTGGCAAGCCGGTCTCGATCGAGCGTGAGGTCTTCCCGCTCCTCGCGGCAGAAGGTTCGCTGACCGGAGTCCGGCTCGAGGGTTACTGGCTCGACATCGGTACTCCAGACCGGTTCCTCCAGGCGACCGAGGACATCCTCGCCGGTCGTGTCCAGACCGTCCTCTCCCAGGATGCCGCCGCCGATGGCATCCATCTCTCCGACCAGGCAGAGGTGTCGGAGTCCGCCACGCTCCTCGGCCCGTCGTTGATCGGGCCCGGAGTCGTGATCGAATCCGGCGCGACGGTCGGTCCGGGCACGGTGCTCGAGTCGGGTTGTCGCATCGGCGAAGGGGCCAGCGTCTCCGGCTCTGCGCTCTTCCCGGACTGCTCGGTCGGCGAGGGGGCAACCGTCACCGGCTCGATCCTCTCCGCGGGAGCCCGAGTCGATCCCCGCGCGGAGGTGCCGGATGGCACCGTGGCCGCCGAAGGTGAAAGGCTCTCTGGTTGAGATGACCGACGAACCACTGGCACGAATTCGCGAGAACGATCCGAGCGGCCTGCTCGACGACGTACTCGCGATGGGCGATCACCTCCGCGATGCCCTCTGGCGGATCTCCTCCGCGAGCCTCGAGGAGAGGGAAGCGCCGATGGCCCTGGTCTGCGGAGTCGGAGGCTCCGGCGTGGGTGGGGACCTCGCGGCGGCCGCCTACGGTGACCGCCTGACCAAGCCCTTGATCCCCGTACGGGGATACGAGATCCCGAGTTGGGCGCCGACCGATTCGCTGATCTGCTGTTCGAGCTACTCCGGCGAGACCGAGGAGACCCTCGCCTGTTACGCCGCCGCCGAAGCCCTCGGAGCACCGAGGATCGCCGCCACCACCGGAGGCGCTCTCGCCGAGGCCGCCCGGGCCGACGATGTACCCGTGATCGGCCTGCCGGGGATCCTCCAGCCGCGTGCTGCGGTCGCCTACATGTTCGCCGTCGCCGCCGAGGCGGCGCGCCTGGCAGGCTGCGGGCCGGGACTGCACGCCGAGATCGACTCGGCCGCCGCGCATCTCGACGAGCGCAGAGAGGTCATCTCGGAACGATCACTCGAGATCGCCGAACGGATAGGTGAGGCGACTCCGATCGTCTACGGCAGCGACCTGACCGACCCGATCGCCTATCGCTGGAAGTGTCAGGTGAACGAGAACGCGCTCCGGCAGTGCTTCAAGTCCAGCCTGCCGGAGGCCGATCACAACGAGATCGCCGGCTGGGGTGGAGGCGGTGGATTCGCGGCGGTGATGCTGCTCGACTCCGATCAGCACCCGCGTGAGCGGGAGCGATTCGAGTTGACCGGCGAGATCATCTCGGCCACAGAGGGCTCGCCGGCCGTGATCACCTCCGAATCCGAGGGCGAGACGCGCACCGCCCGGATGTTCGAGGCCGTGATGCTGGGTGATCTGGTGTCGCTTCAGTTGGCCGCCATGGCCGGCATCGACCCCACACCCGTAGAGGCAATCGATGAGTTGAAGGCGAGGCTGGGTCGCCAATGAGCCCAAGTTCGAAGAGATCGGGCAAGCGATCAGGCGACGCTGACCCCGTGCCGGCGATCGATGCCCGGAAGCTGACCAAGCGCTACGGCTCGGGGACGAGCCTGGTCAAGGCGCTGGATCGCCTCGACTTCCGGGTCGAGAAAGGCGAGATGGTCGCGATCATGGGGCCGTCTGGATCCGGCAAGAGCACCCTCCTGCACCTGCTCGGGGCACTGGAGACTCCGACCTCCGGCACGATCGCGCTCGCTGGCGAGAACTTCGAGGGCCTCGATGACCGCGGCCTCACCCTCCTGCGGCGGGAGAAGATCGGTTTCGTCTTCCAGTTCTTCAACCTGCTGCCCTCGCTGAACGCGCTCGAGAACGTGATGCTGCCCGCGCTGATCGCCGGCCGGAGGGATCCCAAGGTCGAGAAGCGAGCGCGCAGCCTGCTCAAGCGGGTCGGTCTGGGTCGCCGCGAGCGTCACCTGCCCTCGGAGCTGTCCGGCGGCGAGCAGCAACGGGTGTCGATCGCGCGGGCGCTCCTGCTGGAGCCGGAGCTGGTTCTGGCAGACGAGCCGACCGGGAACCTCGACTCTCGCTCCGAGGCGACAGTGCTCGACCTGCTCTCCGAGTTGAACTCCGACGAGGGTCACACGATCGTGCTGGTCACCCACGACACCACCGCCGCAGCGGTTGCCGGGAGGGTCTCCTTCCTCCGAGACGGCAAGTCGGCCGGCGAAGTGGCAGGTGGAGACAGCGCGAAGGTGATCCGGGCGTTCGCGAAGCTCGAGTCCCCTGCCAGCAAGACCAAGAAGCGCCGCTCGTCTGCAAAGTCACCCCGCGGGAAGCGATGAGGTCCTACACGGCGGTAACCCTGCGCCAGCTCTCGTCGCGGCGCGGGAGGCTGTTGCTGACGATCTCGGGGATCGTGCTCGGAACGGGGATGATCGTCGGGGTGCTGCTGCTCACGACCACCATCCAGCGCACCTTCACCGATCTATACGACTCGATCTACGGCAAGGCGGATCTGGTGCTCGCAGCCACCTCCGATGCAGGGGCGCTCCCCGAGGACGCGCTGTCGCGGGTGCGCACCACGCAGGGCGTGGACTCGGCGGTCGGACAGGTCACCGCCGTGCTCTCGCTGGTCGGCGCGGATGGACCCGGAGCGGAGCTGAACGCAGCCGGTACCACCGTCGAGGGCCAGAGCTACTCGGACCTCGAGATCGTCTCCGGCCGCAAGGTCCGAGGTGGACGCGAGACCGAGCTCGAGGCCAGTTGGGCCGAGGCCAACGGCCTCCAGGTGGGCGACACCGCTTCGCTCGCGACGCCGACCGGCATCAGGGATTACCGGGTGGCGGGGCTGTTCAAGTTCTCCACCGGTGTCGACTTTGGCGGCGAGGGCTTCGGGTTCCTGCCTCTCGGCGAGGCCCGGCGTGCGTTCGGCCAGCCGGCGGGCTGGAGCGAGATCCAGGCGGTGGTCAGCGAGGAGGGCACCGGCGCGGTGGATCAGGTGAAGCGCAGGCTCGACGCGGAGTTCGGACCCGGGGTCGAGGTGATCACACCTCAGGGCAAGAGCGACCAGATCCAGAGCCAGCTCCAGGCTCTCAACGTGATCCTCTACTTCTTCGCCGGCATGGCGCTCTTCGTCGGGGGATTCCTGATCTTCAACAGTTTCAACATGACCGTGCTCCAGCGGATGCGTGAGATCGGCATGCAGCGGACTCTCGGCGCGAGCCGCGGGATGGTGGTGCGCTCCGTGCTGACCGAGTCGTCCACGCTCGGGATCGCCGGTTCACTCCTCGGGATCCTCGGAGGAATCGGTATCGCGTTGGCGCTGATCGCCCTGCTCCGCTCGATCGGCCTTCCGGTCGGTGCCCTCCAGTGGACCGCTGCCGCTCCGGTTGCCGGCATCCTGATGGGCCTGATCACCGCCACCGCCGGCTCGCTCATCCCGGCTCTGCGTGCCGGCAGGATCGCTCCGATCCGGGCCGTGCTCGGCTCCGAGGGACTGCGGTCCCGACCCAAGCCGATCCGGGCGGCGATCGGCATCTGTCTGGTCGCGCCCGGGCTCTACGGCGCCTTCACCCTCGGGGCGGCCGATCAGACCACCACGGCGGTGGTGGCCGCGGGGATCGGGGGGATCATCGCGATCTTCTTCGGGATCGCCCTGCTCGCTCCGTTCGTGGTCTCGCCTCTCTCCCGGCTGCTCTCCTGGCCGGTCCGGAAGCTCGCGCCGATCGAGGGCCGCCTCGCTTCCGATTCGGCTCGCGCCAACCCCACCCGCACCGCCGCGACCGCCACCGCCCTCCTGATCGGACTGGCGCTGGTGGTGGGCATCAACAGCCTCGGCTCCAGCTTCCTCAACTCGATCGAGCGGGAGTTCGACCGTGCTTTCGCCCGCGATCTGACGGTGCAGCCGCGCGGCCTCAACCCCGGCGCCGGCCCGCAGCAATCGCTCGCGCCCTCGGTGCTCGGCAAGATCTCGGACCTCCCCGGAGTGGCGGTCGCCACCCCCGAGCGTTTGGTCGCCACGGCGCAACTGCCACAGGTAGCGGGCCGGAAGGGGAACGGACCCCAGGGGCTGCTGTTCGGCTTCGACCCCAGCGTCTACGACAAGGTGGACAGCTCCCAGATCGATACCGGCGACCTGACCCGCGCCGAGGCGTATGCGCGGGTGGGGGAGGGCGCCCTCACCGTCGGCAAGGGGTACGCCGAGGAGGCGGGGATAGAGATCGGGGACGAGATGCTCCTGGAGGGAGCGTCCGGAGTCGAGCGGGCTCCGGTGGTGGCGGTCGTCGACACGATCCTCGCCGGAGGGCAGACCGTCTCGATGTCTCTGGAGAAGATGGCCCGTGTCTACGGCATCACCTCGGACACCCAGATCGCGGTCAAGGCCGACTCGGTCGACGCGCGGGCGGAGGTCAAGCGTGAGATAGAGCGGTTGCTCGAAGCCGACTACCCGAACCTGACCGTGCTCTCCAACGACGAGATCAAGTCAGAGGTCGAGTCCCAGATCTCGCAGCAGTTCGGGTTCTTCAACGCACTGGTCGCGGTCGCGATCCTCGCGAGCCTGTTCGGGATCGTGAACACGCTCTCGATGTCGGTCCTCGAGCGCACCCGAGAGATCGGGGTGCTGCGTGCCCTGGGGGCCACCCGCTGGCAGATCCGGCGCACGGTCGCCAACGAGAGCCTGATCATCAGCCTGATCGGAGCGGTGCTCGGGATCTCGATCGGCGTCGGGTTGGGCTGGGCCCTGCTCCAGGGATTGGCGGCAGGTGTTCCCGGTGTCGTCTACAGCCCGCCGATCGGGACGATGCTGGCGGTCGCGGTGGCTGCGGTTCTGCTCGGACTCCTCGCGGCGATCGTTCCTGCCCGTCGCGCAGCGAAGCTCGACGTGGTCGACGCCCTCAGCTACGAGTGAGGTGGAGAGGGCTCATCTGCCGTAGCTTCCAGCCCGGCTGACTCAGGAAGCCGCGTTCCTAAGCGACTTGCCGATCGGCGTATCCAACATCGCCTTGATCGCCGAGGGCGTTGCCCAGTAGAGAACTGCCGATCCACCGGCAGTGAGGATGTCCTGCGTGCACTGAGCGGCGTCGGTCGGGGAGTCCTCCTCGACTACCTCGCTTGCGCCGGCCTCGGGGGTGGTACTGAATGAGACCTCGAAGCCGAGGCGGTCCAAGAAATCCTCTCGACTGGACGCCTTCTCGGCAGAGAGTGCATTTCGGTAGCTCTCTCTCAGGTCCGCGACCACGTCCGCCATCTCCTTGCTGTTGCCCGCTCCGCACGAGTACTGGGTCTGCACGACTTGATAGCCGAGGAAATCCCTGCTGATCGTCCGATTGACCCGCTCCAGTTCGCTCGCAAGTGTCGAGTAGTCCCATCCCTGTTCGTATTGGGTCACCAGTCCCACACGAGTCGTCGAATCGTCAGGCAGGCGACTCGCGATGGATTCGAGCTGACCTCGTGCCTCGGCGACATTGGCCGAGACGGACTCGTGCCAGGCGTTCTTCCCCAGGAGGGCAACCGTATCTGGCTCCCAGTCGACCATTACGGCATCGAGTCCAGGCTCTCCGACCAGCGCGTACTCGTACCCGGGCTTGTCGGAATCCTGACCTAGTGAGTTCAGCGAGACGACGCGGTTACACGGGAACTCACGTGTCACTTGTGAAAGCAGCGACCTCGCCTCCGAGGAGTCCATTTCCGAGTACGTCGTGTTGATCACGAAGACGTCCCTGTCGCGGATCATGGATCTGAGACCCGGTCGTGCGAACTCTTCCAGATCGACCGTCTGGTTGAGTCTCAAGATCATGGTGAAGGTGTTGAACCCTTCACCCGACGGCGAGAGACCGGCTATCTCCTCGTTCCCGCACGAAGCAGCTTCCTGATCGTCGCCTGCTCCGCATCCGATCGCGACGAAGGCGGCGGCGAGTATCGCCACGACAGAAAAGATCCGCTTGCCGGAACGCACGTTCATCTGACGGACCACTCTACGGCCCCGTGACCTTCTCACTCCCCGCTGTCGCCTCCCGGTCTCCGGCGGGCCCGCTTGACCTCCGAACGCTTCCTCTTTCCCTCCAACCGCCTCTCCTTCGACGCTCGAGTGGGGCGGGTCTTCCGCCGCGGTTTGGGAGGGGTGATCGCCTCGGCGATCCTCTCGGCCAGGCGCTGCAGAGCGACCTCACGGTTGCGAGCTTGACTGCGAGCTTCCTGGGAGACGGCGGTGACCCGGGTTCCGAACTTCTCCTCCAGCCGCTTTCGCTGGGCAACGGTCAGCGAATCCGACTCGCCGATGGAGAAAGTCGCCTCGATCCTCGACGCGGTGACGTTCGCGTGCTGGCCGCCGGGCCCGGAGCTGCGGGAGGCACGGATCTCTATCTCCGACATCGGGATCGAAAGCCCCTTCTTCACTCGCAGGCGGTCCTCCATGCATGGAAGTTATCCGCCATCGTGGGTGTCAATCAGGTCATCCGCTCAGCAGGAGCAGCCGCGACGCAGGGCGGGCGCCTATTCTTGCCCAGAGCAATCGTCAGTCCACCGCGTGCGGTTCACTCGCGCCCGTCGAACAGGAGAAATCCCTTGGAAGCAAGCGCCAAGAATCACGACATCGCCGATATCGGCCTCGCCGACGACGGTCAGAAGCGGATCGAGTGGGCGGAGCGCCACATGCCGGTGCTGCGCAGGATCAAGGAGGAGTTCTCCGAGTCCAAGCCGTTCGACGGGGTGACCATGGTCTGCTGCCTTCACGTCACCACCGAGACCGCGAACCTCGTCCGCACCCTGATCGCCGGCGGCGCCGACGTCGCCGTCTGCGCCTCCAACCCTCTCTCCACCCAAGATGATGTCGCGGCTGCCCTGGTCGATCGCTACGGCGCCGAGGTCTACGCGATCCACGGTGAGGACAACGACACCTACTACCGCCACATCACGCAAGCCGTCGAGCGCAAGCCTCAGATCACGATGGACGACGGAGCCGATGTCGTCTCGGTCCTGCACAGCGACCGCACCGATCTGCTCGAGCACGTGATCGGTGGAACCGAGGAGACCACCACCGGCGTGATCCGCCTTCGGGCTCTGGAGGAGGAGGGCAAGCTCGGCTACCCGATCGTCGCGGTGAACGACGCCGACACCAAGCACTTCTTCGACAACCGGTACGGAACCGGTCAGTCGACGCTCGACGGGATCCTCCGCGCGACCAACGTCCTGCTCGCCGGCATGACCGTGGTCGTAATCGGTTACGGATGGTGCGGCAAGGGCGTGGCGATGCGCGCCAAGGGTCACGGATCCCACGTGATCGTCTGCGAGGTGGATCCGGTGCGGGCGCTCGAAGCGGTGATGGACGGCTTCGAGGTCACCACCGGTCTCGATGCCGCCAAGCGCGGCGATGTGTTCATCTCGGTCACCGGGAATCGCGACGCCATCGCAGGCGAGATGTTCGCCGAGATGAAGTCCGGTGCGATCGTCTGCAACGCCGGACACTTCGATGTCGAGATCAACAAGGGCGAACTCGATGCGATGACCGCCGAGACCTTCGAGGCGCGGCCCCACGTGACCGGACACAAGCTCGAGGATGGACGCGAGATCTTCATGCTCGCCGACGGGCGCCTGGTCAACCTGGCGGCGGCCGAGGGTCACCCGGCTGCGGTGATGGACATGAGCTTCGCCAATCAGGCGCTCGCGTCGGAGTGGATGGTGCAGAACGCCGCCGACCTCGAGAAGAAGGTCTATCCGGTGCCGGAGGATGTCGATGCGATGATCGCCCGCCACAAGCTCGCAGCGCTCGGCGTCCACATCGATGAGTTGACCGAGGTCCAGGCCAAGTACCTGGCCTCCTGGGATCAGGGCACCTGAGCCGATGCGGGGGATGATCCTGGCTGCCGGATTCGGCACCCGCCTCCGCCCGCTGACCGACCTGATCCCCAAGCCGCTCGCGCCGGTGGCGAATCGGCCGGTGATGGGTCACATACTCAACCTGCTCGAACGTCACGGCGTGGGCGAGGTGATCGCCAACATCTCGTACCTGCCAGAAGCGATGCGTGACGCGTTCGGCGACGGCTCGGAGTACGGCGTAAGCCTGGAATGGAGCGAGGAGCCGGCACCGCTCGGAACTGCCGGCGGGGTCGCCAAGGCGGCCGACTTCCTCACCTCGGGCGGAGACGACTGTTTTTGCGTCATCTCCGGTGACGCGCTGACCGATGTGGATCTGTCCGCTCTGGTCGAGGCGCACAGGAAGTCGGGTGCCGTTGCCACGCTCGCCTGCAAGCAGGTAGACGACCCATCTGAATTCGGGGTGATCGTCACCGATGGCGGCGGTGAGGGCGACGGGCTGATCGAGGGTTTCCAGGAGAAGCCTTCTCCTGGCGACGAGCTCTCGAACCTCGCCAACTGCGGGATCTACGTATTCGACAACTCGATCTTCGATCACTTCCCGCCTGCCGACCACGAGAGCCCTGCCGGCCCCGACGATCAGCCGGATGGGTTCGTGGACTGGGCGATGGATGTCTTCCCCGCGCTGCTCGCAGGCGATGCCGAGATGCGCGCCCACGAGATCACCGACTACTGGAACGACATCGGATCGCTCGACGAACTCCTGGCCAGCAACCACGACGCTCTGCGCGGTCTGGTGCGGGTGGATCTCCCCGGCGAGCAGGCCTCGGAGGGGATCCGCATCGTCGGCGAGCCTGATCTCACCGAGGCGAAGCTGGACCCCCCGATCCTGATCGGCGAAGGCGTCCACTTCGGCAGCAGCTGCGAGGTTCACGGACCCACCGCGATCGGGGACGGAGTCTCGATCGGCGAGGGGGCGACGATCCGCGAGTCGGTACTGCTGCCCGGATCGTCTGTCGAACCGGGTGCCAGCATCTCCGGCGAGATCTTCGGTCTGGCTCGGTAGCAGCAAAAACCACACTTTCGTTACGCATCCAGGTCAGCCGTTCGCTCTCCTCGACTTTGATCGCGCAATGCTCACCGATGCCAGCGCTCGGGGTCTAGGCGCGCTCCTCTCGCTCGCGGTTCCACCAGGCTGCCTGCTCTGCGGCTGCTCCTCCTCGCGGGATCACCGAGACCTGTGTAGTCGCTGCCTCGTTCGCACCAGGACACTCGAGCCGGTGATCGAGGCAGGGCCAGGTGGCGTCTCCGAGGTCCTCGTCGCCGGTCCTTACGACGGCATCGCCGGCGAGATCGTGAAGGCCCTCAAGTTCCGGCGCCATCTCGGCGCTGCTGGGGTGGCGGCCTCACTGCTCGAGCGAGCGATCACCCTCGCCAGCTCGCGGCTCCTCCGTGAGCGCCCGACCGTGGTTCCGGTGCCTCCCGACCCTCTGCGCTGGTTCATCCGCGGATTCGACCCTGCCGAGGAGATCGCAATCGCCCTGGCCGAACGCCTGTCGCTGCCTTATGCCCGCTTGCTGGTGCGAAAGAAGGGGCCCAGACAGACCGGCCGCGGAAGGGCCGAGAGGCTGGCACTGCCTCCTGCTGTGACTCTGGCGGAGCCCGACGCCGCCCACCCCAACCGGTTCTTGCTGGTGGATGACGTCCTCACCACCGGTGCGACCCTGTCCGCCTGCGCCGCGCCGCTGCTGGGAGGTGGAGCTTCGGGGGTCCACGCCGCCTGTCTCGCGCGGGCCGGTAATCACGGCTGAGGCCCCGACCCGCCTTACACTCCTACCATCTCCATTCGAACTACCAAGACCGCACACAGGCCCAGGAGGCACGATGCAAACTGAGATCAGGGGAATCCACCATTACGAGATCACCGAGGAGGACAAGCAGTCCGTCGCCGAGCGCTTCGAGAGGATCGGCGAGCAGGCTGGACCTGAAGCCTCCCTCGATGTGGAGCTCTGGGAAGAGCAGAACCCCCGGATCACCGACAAGATGATCTGCGCTGCGACCCTGGTACTCAAGGGCGAGACGATCCGCGCCAAGGAAGCCCATCCCGAGATGGTCCACGCAATCCACCATGCGGCCGAGGATGTCCGCCGTCAGGTCAAGCGCCACTACGAAAAGCAGCGCGGTCGCTAGCCTCGAACCGTGGCAAGAGGGCTGATAGACAAGGCGCTGCGCCTCGGAGAAGGTAGGCAGTTCAAGGAGTTCCAGCAGAGGGTCTCCGAGATCAACGATCTCGAGTCGGGCCTCCAGGGACTGGACGACGCCGGCCTGGTGGCCAAGGCCGACGAGTTGAGGAAGCGCGCCCGGGCCGACGAGCCGGAGTCACTCGATGACCTACTCCCCGAGGCCTTCGCACTCACCCGCGAGGCAGCCCGCCGCAAGCTGGGGCAGCGTCACTACGACGTCCAGCTGATCGGTGGTCAGGTGCTCCACTCAGGCGCGATCGCCGAGATGAAGACCGGTGAGGGAAAGACCCTCACCGCCACCACCGCAGTCTTCCTGAACACCCTCGCCGGCGAAGGCGTCCATGTGGTCACCGTCAACGATTACCTAGCGCGTCGCGACTGCGAGTGGATGCGTCCGGTGTACGAAGCGCTCGGCGTCACCGTCGACGCGCTCCAGGAAGGCGACGATCCCTACACCCGCCGCGAGAAGTACGCCAAGGACATCACCTACGGCACCAACTCCGAGTTCGGATTCGATTACCTGCGCGACAACATGGCCGGCTCGCTGGAGGAGTGCGTCCAGCGAGGGCACGCCTTCTCGATCGTCGACGAGGTCGACAACATCCTGATCGACGAGGCCCGAACGCCCTTGATCATCTCCGGCCGGCCGGAGCAGGCTGCCGATCTCTATTACACCTTCGCCCGCCTCGCCAAGCAGATGGTCGGCGACGAGTCCAAGACCAAACTCAAGTCATTGGGGGAGTCGAAGGACACCTCCGAGGCCGAGCACGACTACGAGTACGACGAGAAGCACAAGACCGTCGCGCCCACCGAGGCCGGGGTCAAGAAGGCCGAGCAGTTCCTCGGGGTGGACAACCTCTACCTCGGTGAGCACGGCACCCTGGTCAACCATCTCGTTCAGGCGCTGAAGGCCGAGTCGCTCTACCGCCTCGACCGCGATTACGCCGTGGTCGACGGCCAGGTGATGATCATCGACGAGTTCACCGGCCGGATCCTCGAAGGCCGTCGTTGGTCCGAGGGCCTGCATCAGGCGGTCGAGGCCAAGGAGGGTCTCCAGATCCGCGAGGAGAACCAGACCCTCGCCACGATCACCCTGCAGAACTACTTCCGCCTCTACGACAAGCTCTCGGGCATGACCGGTACCGCGATGACCGAGGCGACCGAGTTCATGAAGATCTACGAGATGCCCACGGTCGAGGTACCGACCAACGCAGAGATGATCCGTCGGGACGAAAACGATGCGATCTTCAAGACGCGCAACGGCAAGTGGACCGCGGTGGCGGACGAGGTATCCCGTCGTCACGAGGCCGGACAACCAGTCCTGGTGGGAACGATTTCGGTCGAGGTCTCGGAGATGCTCTCCGATGAATTGAAGAAGCGCGGCATAGAACACGTCGTCTTGAACGCCAAGCCCGAGAACGCCCAGCGCGAGGGTGAGACGATCGCCCAGGCCGGCCGGATCGGAGCGGTCACGATCGCCACCAACATGGCCGGACGAGGCGTCGACATCAAGCTCGGCGGAAGCCCCGAGGGCATGGCCAGCCGAGTGCTCCGCAACGGCGGGATGACCCCCGACAGCGATGGCTACGAAGACGCCTTCGCCGCCGAGGTCGAAAAGCTCGAGACCGAGTGCAAGGTCGAGGCCGAGAAGGTCCGCGAGATCGGCGGGCTCTTCATCTGCGGAACGGAGCGACACGAGTCGAGGCGGATCGACAACCAGCTCCGCGGCCGCGCCGGCCGTCAGGGGGATCCCGGGGAGACGCGTTTCTTCCTCTCTGCCGAGGACGATCTGATCCGCCTGTTCGCTGGCGAGCGCATCTACAAGATCCTCGATCGGCTCGGACCGGTCGACGAGTCCGGTAGAGAGGAGGCGCTCGAGGCGAAGATGCTCACCAAGACGATCGAGGGCGCTCAGAAGAAGGTCGAGCAGCAGAACTTCCTGATCCGAAAGCGCGTGCTCGAGTACGACGACGTGATGAACGAGCAGCGGCGCGTCGTCTACCGCTACCGCCGGGAGATCCTCGAGGGCAAGGACATGTCGGGTGCGTCTCGTGAGGAACTCGTGGAGACGGTAGGCAGGATGGTCGAGACCTACACACCGGGTGACGACCTCGCCGAGTGGGATCTGGCCGAGCTCCAGACCCAGACCCGTTTGCTCTGGCCCAATGAAGTTGAGATCGCCGGCAACTCGCCGGAGTCGACCGACCGCGAGGGGATGAGGGATCGTCTCGCCGCCGACGCCCTCGCGGCCTACGACCGCCGGGAGCAGGAACTCGGCGGTGAGCTGATGCGCGAGCTGGAGCGCGCCGTGCTCCTGCAGGTGATCGACAACCGTTGGCGTGAGCACCTCTACGAGATGGACTACCTGCGCGAGGGGATCCACCTCCGCGGTTTCGCTCAGATGGATCCGCTGGTCGCCTACAAGAACGAAGGCTTCACGATGTTCGAGGAACTGATGGCGGGTATCTGGGAGGAGTTCGCCCGCACGATCTTCCACGTCGAGGTCGAGGTCGCCCCGCAGGCCACGGCCGAGTTGAGGCCAGCCGCTCCGGCGGCAGTCCAGTACTCCGGCGGCACGATCGATCAGCCCTCCGCCCTGGCCGACGCGGCAGCCGCCACTCAACTGGGCAGCGCCGCCGAAGCGGATCTGGCAGCGGTCGCTGCGGAAGAGCCCGCGATGGCCGGTGTCGGACCGGGCACGCAGGGGACCGTGGTCAAGGGAGAGCACGGAGACATCGGCCGCAACGATCCCTGCTGGTGCGGTTCGGGCAAGAAGTTCAAGAAGTGCCACGGCGCCTGAGCCACCGACCTCGAGACCGCACCCTCACCTATCCTCGTCTCATGGCACAGCCGGGACCAGAACAGGCCGTAAGCGCCACCCGCCTCGCCGAAATCCGCGAGCAGATGTCCCTGCTCTCGGACTACCTTTGACCCGGATTCACTGAGCGCCACCGCAGACGAGCTCGAATCCGAGATGGGCAAGCCCGGCTTCTGGGACGACCAGGCCCACGCCGCCTCGGTATCCGAGGAGCACTCACGGGTCAAGCGTCGCCTCGACGCCTTCCGCTCGCTCGAATCCGATGTGGCAGACCTCGCGGACCTGGCCGAGATGGCCGCAGAAGACGAGGGCATGGCAGCGGAGCTGACAGAGCAGGTCGCCTCGATCGAATCGCGATTGGAGGCTCTCGAGGAGGAGCGCCTGTTCAGCGGCACCTACGACTCCGGCGACGCGGTGGTGACCGTCAACGCCGGCGCCGGCGGCACTGATTCCCAAGACTGGAACGAGATCCTGCTCCGGATGTACCTGCGCTGGGCCGAGCGTCGCGGCTTCAAGGTCGAGATGAAGGAGGCCTCCCCCGGCGAGGAGGCGGGACTCAAGTCCGCCACCTTCATCGTTCGCGGCGAGAACGCCTACGGCCTCTTCGCCGCCGAGCGCGGTGTGCACCGCCTGGTGCGTATCTCGCCCTTCGACTCCTCCGGTCGCCGCCACACCTCGTTCGCGCAGGTCGACGTGGCACCGCTGGTCGAGGGGGAGGTGGAGGTCGAGATCGACGAGTCCGAGTTGCGTATCGATACCTACCGCGCCTCCGGTGCCGGTGGCCAGCACGTCAACAAGACCGACTCGGCCGTGCGGATCACCCACGAACCTACGGGAATCGTCGTGCAGTGCCAGAACGAGCGCTCCCAGACCCAGAACAAGGCGGTCGCGATGCAGTTGCTCGCCGCGCGCCTGCTCGAGCGATCGGAGATGGAGCGGGCCGAGGAGTTGGCCAAGGAGAGGGGAGAGGTCAAGTCGGCCGAGTGGGGCTCGCAGATCCGCTCCTACTTCCTCCATCCCGACCAGCGGGTGAAAGACCACCGCACCGGTTTCGAGATGGGCGACGCCGAGCGGGTGCTCGACGGCGACCTCGACGGCTTCATCCGCGAGTACCTCAATCAGGCTGCGGCCTGAAGCGCTGCTGCGGAGGTCTGGCCCAACCTCTATCTTTTGTCGCGCTCCTCCCCCCACTGAAAGGAACTCCTTGAACCGCATCAAGCTGATTCTCGCCTCTACCGTTATCGCCGCCTTCTTCGCTGTTCCCGCGGCGGCCCTAGCCGCTCCGGTAAACCTGACCAACTGGTCTCCGGGGCGGACGAGTAATGGCGACGCGGGGAAGTGGCAATCGGTCGCGGTCAACCCAACCAACGGAAATCAGCTGGTCGCGTTTTTCCAGGATGACGGGACTCGGCGCTACAGCGCTGGCGTATGGACACCCAGCGGCGCCACGGTAGGTTCCCTCGTCGACCTGGCGACAGGCTCCGATGCCACCACCACCTACTCGACTCCCGTAGGTGCCTACAACCCGAAGACCGGCGGCTGGATGGTCGTCTATTACGACTACGACATCGCCGAGTACAAGGCCCAGCTGCTCAGTGCCAACGGTGCTCTTTCGGGCTCAGCTCAGGTGATCTCCGCTGCGCCCGGCGTCAGCTGCTGCTCCAACCCCGACATCGCCTGGGACTCGGCCAAGCAGCAGTTCTTCGTGGCCTGGGGCGATTACGGAAACACCGACGACGACGCGCCTCAGGGGCGCTTCGTCAATCCCTCCACCGGAGCGCCGCTGGGTGCCGCTCCGATAGAGCTGGTGACCAACGCCTCCGACTTCATTTGGACCGACTACCACTCGATGCAGGTCGCCTACTCGTCCAAGCAGGACGGCTTCGGAGTGATGTTCAGGGGTCTTCTCCAGTCCGGGGGCGATTGGCGTCCCTACTTCCTCCGTCTGAACGCCAACGGTGAGCCGATCGGCACCCCCCAGATGATTCCGAGCGGATCCGATCAGGAGGTAAGTAACGGCTCGATCGCCTACAGCAAGTCCTCCAACCGCTACGCGGTTGCTTGGGCCGACTACGACGAGACCGGCGAACCCGTCCTGGTACAGCTGTTCAACGCCGCCACCGGCAGTGCGGTCGGCTCCCCCGTCGTCCAGCCTCTGCCTGCGTCAGCGGACGACAACCGTTATCGGATCCAGATCGCAGCCGACGAGTACGGCAGCGGCTACGCGATCGTCTCGTACGTCTACAACAACAGTTCGTCGTATGCCGAGATCTACGCACTCTGGCTCGACAGCTCTGCCCAGCCGGTAGGCACTCCGGGCTGGGTCTCGGGTGATGTCTCCAACGCTCAGCGCCCACAGGTCGCCTTCGATCGTCATTCGGGGTGCTTCCGGGTCACAGCTGTCGGGGAGGATGCGGCCACCCAGACCTACTGGGACATCTACTCGACCGAGATCGGCACCAGCGGGCCGGAAGACTGCTCGACCCCTCCCTCCGGCAAGAAGAAGCCGAGTCTTAAGAAGGCCGGCACCGCCGGAGCAACCTCGCTCCGGATCAAGGTCGGCTGCGGAGGTGCCTCGGCCTGTCGGGTCAAGCTCTCGGGCAAGCTCAAGGGCGGCTCGGGCAAGCTGGAAGGCAAGACCGTCAAGGTCAAGGCCGGCAAGAAGAAGACGGTCACCCTCGCCTACACCAGCGCGCTGATCTCCGAGCTATCGGGACGCAGTGGGTCGAAGATCCGGGTCACTGCCAAGCAGGTGGGGGGCAAGAGCTCGACCATCACGGTCCGGGTGCCCGACTCGGTTAC
>CAZQMB010000020.1:10193-19695 GCA_964594365.1 uncultured Conexibacteraceae bacterium | reverse complement strand
GCTCCTTAAACCACTCGGACACCTCTCCGTGTGCGTCTGAGGATAGTCAGCCGGTCCGTCTGCGGCCGCAGCCCGTCTCCCGTTACCCTCAAGGTCGCCCTGGAGGGGTGCCGGAGTGGTTGAACGGGGCGGTCTCGAAAACCGTTGGCGGCCTTCGGTCGCTCGTGGGTTCGAATCCCACCCCCTCCGTATCGTGATTTCGTCTAGATTGCCGAGCACTGTCACCACCCAGCCAGAGAGGCCAATCCGAATGAGAATGAAGAGAAGTAGAAGAGTCCTGATCGCCCTGTCCGCCACACTCGTCGTCGGCGTCAGCGCTGCCTTTGCCGCCTCGATCCCGAACGGCGATTTCGAGAAGGGAAACCTCAGCGGCTGGAAGAAGAAGAACGAAGGTGGCGGTGACTGGGTGATCTATGACGCCAAGAACCGCAAGCTCCCCGGTCCGCCCGGTTCACAGCCGAACGCGCCGAAGCCATTCGGAAAGTACGCGGTAGTGCTGGAGCAGGATGCCCCCAGCACCAACTACCTGATCCATTCGCTCTCCGTTCCGAGCGATGCGACCCGACTCAGCGTGAAGTTGTTCTGGGTCAACCGTGGTTCTCCTCCCAGCCCTCCTCCGGGTCGTGCGCCCCTACGCGCCTCTGCCGGTTACTGGCGCTTCCCGGGCGATTGGAGCTCTTCGGGTTCGAGGATCCAGTTCTTCCAGCTCGATCTCCTGAAGTCTTCTGCGGCTGGGTTCACCACCAAGAAGTCAGATATCCTCGCAACCATCTTCAAGCCCAAGATCGGGTCGACGCCCGCGCGGAGCGGAGGTTGGGTCTCCGAGACCGTCGATGTCTCTCGTTATCGAGGCGAGAAAATCAAGTTCCGACTTGTCGAGGGTGACAACTCCGGTTTCCTCAACGTTGGTATCGACCGTCTCGAGTTCCTCTCGGCCGAGAATCCGACCGGCTGAGACCCGCGTCAAGGAGTCGGCTCAGGTCCTCTAGGGTTGGCGCCTGAGGATGCAGGTATGCCAGTCGATCTCCCAAAGACACTCACCGATTTCGAAAACCAGTATCTGGAGGCTCTCCCCGAGGGGACGGTCGCCTACTACTCGGGCGCTGCCGCAGACGAACTGACCCTTCGCCGCAACGCGAGGGCATGGGAGGAGATCACCTTCCGGCCACGGGTGATGGTGGATGTCTCAGAGCGCGACCCGTCGGTCACGGTGCTCGGAGAGACGAGGACCTGTCCGATCGCGGTTGCACCCACCGCGTACCACCGACTCGCTCACCCTGGAGGAGAGGAGGAGACGGCACGCGGTGCCGAGGCCGCCGGGTGCGTGTACACGCTTTCGAGCCTCGCCACCTCGAGACCTTCGAGCGTCGCTGCATCGGGTGCACGCGGACCGCGTTGGTTCCAGGTCTACGTATTCCGTGATCGCGCGGTCACCCGCGAGCTGATCGCCGAGGCTGTCGAGGGAGGTTTCGAGGCTCTCCTGCTGACCGTGGACCTGCCGGTGCTCGGCCGACGCGACCGGGAGATATCCAGCGGATTCGTGATCGGCGATGCAGAGTCCGTGCCGGGAGTGAATGCCGCCGGAGGAGAGGGCCTGATCTCGATGCAGGACACGGCCGATCTGATCGATCCATCCCTCACCTGGGACGATGTCGCCGAGTTCGCTGAGGCCTCGGATCTCCCTGTGCTCGTCAAGGGTGTCCTGAGAGGTGACGACGCTGCGCTCGCGATCGAGGCTGGTGCGGCCGGGGTGGTGGTCTCCAACCACGGAGGTCGTCAGCTCGACACCGTTCCGGCTACGGCCGAGGTGCTGGCGGAGGTAGTGGAGGCAGTCTCGGGAGACGGCGAGGTGTTGGTCGACGGAGGCATCCGTCGCGGCACCGACGTGGCGAAGGCTCTGATCTTGGGTGCGAGCGCAGTGCTGGTGGGAAGGCCGGTGCTTTGGGGTCTGGCGAGCCACGGCGCGGACGGCGTCACCGCGGTGCTCGAGATACTCAAGGACGAGTTCGATCGCTCCCTCGCCTTGCTGGGTGTGCCTAACGCGCGCGACTTGGCGGGCCGCAGCGACCTGCTGGCTCAGTAGTCCTGCACGGTCCAGACATCCACGGTGTCCGAGCGCCCTCGAATCTCCACTTCACCGACTGAGACGAGATTGCCGTCGCCGTCCAGCAGCGCCTCCCTCGTCGAGTCCGAGACGAAGAGGTCGTGATCGCTCTCCTTCGTCATCGCCTCCAACCTGGCTGCGGTGTTGGTGGTGTCGCCGATCGCGGCGAACTCGACTCGCTGCTCTGAGCCGACCTGACCGGCCATCACCGGACCGGTGTTGATCCCCACTCCCATACGGAATGGCTCCACCGAGCCCTTCTCCGCCGCCCATTGGTTGAACTCCTCCATCCGTGGCCCGAGCATCTCGCGTGAGGCGGCCAAGGCACGATCTGCATGGTCGGTTTGCTCGATCGGAGCGCCGAACACGGCCATGATCCCGTCGCCCATGTAGGAGACGATCGCTCCGCCGTGGTCCATGATCGCGTCGGTCATGGCACCCAGATATCGGTTGAGGATCTCGACGACCTCATCGGGAGGGCGAGTCTCGGCGAAGCTGGTGAAGCCCCTCAGGTCGCTGAACAGCACCGTGCACTCTCTCCTGACTGCGCCTGCTCTGAGATCGCCTCCGGTCGCCTCCATCACCTGATCCACCACGCCGGCCGGTACGAAGCGGGCAAAGGTGTCTCGCACCCGCTGGCGTTCGAACGCCTCCACCGTGTACTGCACAGCAACGGTTCCGACCAGCGCTACCGCGAGTGCCAGCATCGAAGCGACCACCGGCAGCACTATTCCGGCCGCAAAGAGGAACTGGCTGAGGATCAGGTAGACGAGTCCGCTCGCCACCCCTGCGGCGATCAGGATCCCGGTCCGGTCAGGAGCCCTGGAAGCGGCGAGCGGAACCCAGATCGCGAGCAGGATTACGATCAACGCTCCCACTGCCCACGGAACCTCTGACAGCGGAAAGCCTGCTTCGACCGTGGCAATTGCGTTCGCCATCACCTCGGCCCCGGGCATCAGTTCACCTCCGCCGGTGGAGACGGCATGCACGTCCTGCAGCGTTGGAGAGATCGCGCCGACCACCACGGTCTTACCGGACAACTCGCCAGGTCCGACCTTGCCGGAGAGCACGTCCGAGAAGGAATAGGTCGGGATGGTCCCGGGTGGTCCAGCGAAATCGATCAGCACTCCGTCGGAGGGGAAGTCAGATGACTCCAGCTTCCTGTCAGTCGCCTCCTCCACTGCAGCCAGCGGGATCGTCTCGAGCCGGTTCAGTTCGGGCTCTACCCGCCGCCAAACTCCATCGGAGTCGGGCTGGAATGCACTGTTCGCCGCCCGGGCCCCGATCGAGAGCAGCACTTCGTCTCCGCCGAAGACGTTGGTGTTCCCCTGGCGATCGGTCTCCTCGGTTGCGAGGATGACCGGGATACCTGCCCGGGTGGTACGGGCCACCGCAGAGACCAGAGCGTTGTCTTCGCGGGGTGTGGTCGGTTCCGTGAACTGGATGTCGTACACCACGGCGTCCACTCCGTCCGCCTCCAGTCGGTCCAGCAGGCGTCCGTGGAGGGAGCGGGGGAAGGGCCAGCGTTCGTCCACCGCCTGGAAGGTCTTCGCGTCTATCCCCACCACTGCGAGGTCGGGAGGGGGTGGTTTCTCGCCGCGGAGCTCGAACCTGGCGTCGATCGAGTCGTTCTCGAGCCGTTCCACACCGCCGGAAGCGAAGAGGATCAGCCCGACAGCCGCGGCGCCGACCGCCGTCGCCCAAAGTCCGATGCGGCGTCTCTTGTCGTTTGCGGCTGAGCCCATCCGAGACCTGGCGCCCAGCCTACCGCCGCTACTTGCCCGGTCTGGCGACGTAGGACTGACCAGGCTCCAGCACGATCCTCTTGCGCGGTTTGCCGAAGTCCCTCGCGTCCACGCGGCCCTGGCTCCTGCCCTTCAGGGATGAGATCCTGGTCGAGCCGTCGCAGCGGTCGGTCACCTGCCAGGTGGTGCCCCTGACCGATCCGGAGCCCCGCTTTCCCTGAGTCCGGAACTTCCCCTTGCCGCTGCCCCAGAGAGTCCGCCCCTTCCCTCTGCGCACGGCCGCCGCAGTCGAGGTGGTGGATCTTGGAGATCTCTGCTGGCCACATCCTTCGAGCGCCCCTGTCAGTCGCAGCGTGGTCAGCGGTGAGGCCCGTTTCTGCTGGATGCGGAATATCCCGTACTTGAACTCGGCTGTCTGGTCTGCCTGGCCTCGAGCCGCGGTCAATCGCACGGTCCCTTGGCGAGTATCGATCGTCGAGCCGATGGGGATGTCCTGTCCGCTTTCGAGTTCCTGGAAGGACCCACCCGGGGTCTTGATCAAGACCGTGCCCGAGACCGGCTGTACCACCGCGGTCTGACCCTGGACCGGACTCCCCGCGACCGTGAAGGTGGTCGAGAACTCCGCGAGATCGCCACCCGGCAGGGTCGATCCGGTCCACCAGTCCGACCACTCGATCCCGAAGGCCGGGTTGGTCACAGGAGAGGTGTCTAGGGCGTCGTAGGGGAGGTTCGCGCCGGGGTTGCTCTGGGCGATGCTCTCCCAGTCGCCGACCTGGATCGAGTTCGGATCAGGGTCCGGTATCAACCGAATCGCTCTGGGAGAGCTGGTGCTGGCGACTGTCATGACCGTCGTGGGGAGTAGCTCCGGTTGCAGGCTGGCCACCGCGTTGTTGGTCGAGTCGAGCGTCAGGTCGCCCACCAGGAAGGGCCGCAACTGCAGGTCGTCGCCGTAGGTGTTCGTGAGGGTGTAGAAGACGGCGACCGTGGGCATGTTCCTGGACTGGAGGATCGTCTGCTCGATGTCCAGGACATCGCTCCCACCGTTTTGAAGTTTGAAGTTGGTGACCACGATCCTCGAGGTCGCGTTCTCGGCCTCGATCGTCGGTCCGCTGACGGGGATGAAAGGGACACCTTGCCCTATACCCGAGGTACCCATTCCGTACAGATAAAGAGCGAGACCGGCGTTGCCCGCGCTGATCGGGGAGCCACCGCCGTCGTAGAAGAGGCCGTCGGCTTCACCGGGGACGCCGAGATTGAACGCTCCGTACTCGTTGACATAGAGATCCACACCGCCCACGCCTGCGCTGAACTTGGTCGTCACGGCCGAGGCCGAACCGACCTGCAGGAGTGACCACAGAGCGACCACCAGTCCTAGGACCAGGAATCTCGCGGGGGTTGAACGCCTTGGTACGGCTTCGTTTGGGTTCATCTTCTCTCCGTAACACGCGTGCGTCGCGTGGGTTGTGGAACTCTACTATCGGTATCAGCTTCCTGAGGAGAGTCGCGTCCGGGCGACCTCGGCCGCCGTTTCATGGGAGCGGGAGTGGCCCGTCACCGCTTCGAGGAAGTGCTCGCGGTCGAGGGAAAGGAGAGTGCCCTTCGTCTTTGCGCGCACGGTCGCAGTGCGCTCGACGTCGTGGAGCAGCGCGATCTCACCGAAACCCTCGCCGGGACCCTGGATGCGCTTGAACTGCTCACCCTCGAATACCTCGACCTCGCCGCTCGAGATGAGATAGAAGCGGTCACCTGTCTCTCCCTCGGTGATCACTGCCTCGGGTGGTTCCATCTCCCTTTCCCGGACCTCGTGGCAGAGGCGCTCCAGGGTCGCCACGGGCAGCGGAGCGAAGATCGGAGACCCTCGCAGCAGTTCGTAGTGCGCGGAGTCGAGGGGTGCTCCCAATTCGAGTGACCGCAGCCGACCGCTCCGGATCGACAGGTATAGGGGCAGCAGGAGCCCGGCGATGGCGAGCGTCCAGCGGATCCCGACCAGTCCCACCGAGACCGGTACCAGGATCGAGCCCAGAGCCATCGCGCCGAGCCTGAGTGATTCGAGGGCTCCACGGATCCGGCCGAGTGACTCGTCGTCCCCCACCCGCTGCAGGAGCGTGTTGCCCACCACGTCGACGAAACTGTGCCCCGCTCCGAAAAGAGCGAAGCCGGCGTAGGCACCTACGGCGGCCACGCTCGCCGCGGGCAGCCCCAGCGCGATGCCGATGAGGATCGAGCCGACCAGAGCGGATCTGATCAAGTGTCCGCGGTTGAGCACGAGCGCCAGCATCGCCCCTCCGAGCACACCGCCTACGCCCCAGGCGGCGTTCAGGTAGCCGACACTGCCCTCAGACAGGCCCAACAAGTCGAGAGCGGTGATCACGATCAAGACGTCGACCGCTCCCTCCACCACGGCTAGCAGCGAGATCATCACTCCGGGTAGCCGAAGAGACGGGTCCCTGCTCACCAATCGGAAGCCCGCAAGCGTCTCCGAGATCACCCGTCGGGCCACGATCCCCTTGGCATAGTCAGGGCGCTCGTCGCCTGGGACCCGGATGGCAGCGGTCAGGCTGCCGAGCGCCGCGACACCCGCGAGCGCGAATCCGGTGCCCGGTGACCCGAAAGCGAGAGCGACACCCACTCCGATCGAGCCGACGAGGAACCCGCCGTTGTCCATCAGGTTCCTGGTCAGATTGGCGGCAGCGAGTTCGCGTGGTGACCTGGAGAGCTGCGGCATCAACGCGCCCTCTGCGGGCAGAAAAGGGGTAGACGCCACCGTGAACAGCCCCGCCAGCGCGAATACGACCGCTGCCGCTCCATCACTCGAGCCCACCACGGCAGAGATGGCGAGGGTCAACGAGACGAGAGAGGTGCTCGCTATCAGCACCGACCTCCTGGAGTGCTTGTCGGAAACCAGTCCGGCCAGAGGGGAGGTGATCGCACCGGGCAGCAGCCGGATCAAGGCGACCACTCCGACCGCCGCGGCTCCGCCGTAGTCGAACGCGTAGACGCTCAGGGCGATCGTGTAGGACCAGGTGGCAACCGAGAGGGCTCCCCACGAGAGCTCGAGGTTCCGTAGACCAGGGTTCGAGAACACCTCCGTCAGCGCGCCGGCGGAGGACCCGATCTCGTCCCTGATCCGCCCGAACACTGCAGTCGCTCAGCCCGGTTCGTTACCGCGGCGCCACTTGATCGAGCACCCTGCGCTTGGTTGCTGGGGCTCTGGAACCGCCTCGCCCAGCATCACCGCCTCGACCGCTGCCTTCAAGTCGCCGCCGTTGGCGGGTTCGTCGCCGCTCGGTCGCGTCGCGTCGAACTGACCCCGGTAGACCAGCCTCCTGCTTCCGTCGAACACGTAGAGGTCGGGGGTGCATGCCGCCGAGTAGGCGCGAGCGACCGACTGATCCTCGTCGATGAGGTAGGGAAACCGATAGCCGCGTTGCTTCGATTCCTCGGCCATCCGTTCCGGCGAGTCGTCGGGGTGGGTGGTCCAGTCGTTCGAGTTGATCGCGAACACCGCCACCCCCTGATCGATCAGCTCGCCGGTGACTTCGGCGAACGCGTCGGCGATGTGGATCACGTACGGGCAGTGGTTGCAGATGAAGGCGACTACCACCGCCTTCGCTTCAGCGGCATCCTGGAGTGAGTGGACCTCGCCCGAAGGATCCGGCAGCGAGAAGTCCGGCGCTGGTGTTCCCAGCGGGATCATTTCTGACTCGACCAGTGCCACCGGCAGGCTCTCCGTCCGGATGCTCAGGCGACCGCGGGAGCGTCAGGCAGGCTCTCGAGAGCCTTCTTCATGTCCTCCTCGGAGAACTCGAGATCTTCGAGCTCTCCCGAGAGGAACGCCTGATACGCCGCGAGGTCGAGGTGCCCGTGGCCGCAGAGGTTGAACAGGATCACTCTCTCATCCCCCTCCGCCTTGGCTGCCTCCGCCTCTTCGATCACGGCACGGATCGCGTGGGTCGGCTCCGGCGCGGGAATGATCCCCTCGGCCTTGGCGAACTGGACCGCCGACTCGAAGGCTTCGGTCTGGCGGATCGCCTTCGCGTCGATCAGACCCTCCTTGACCAGCGCGCAGAGGATCGGCGCGTCGCCGTGGTACCGCAGGCCTCCAGCATGGACCGGGGGCGGCACGAAATCGTGACCCAGCGTGTACATCGGCATCATCGGGGTCATCCCCACGGTGTCGCCGAAGTCGTAGGCGTACGTACCCTGGGTGAGAGTCGGGCAGGCCGCTGGCTCGACCGCGACGAACCGCGTGTCGAGGCCCTCCTTCAACTTCTTGCGAAGGAGAGGGAAGGCGATGCCGGCGAAGTTCGAACCACCGCCGACGCAGCCGATCACCACATCCGGATACTCACCCGCCATCTCCAGCTGCGCGATCGCTTCCTCGCCGATCACGGTCTGATGGAGACACACGTGGCTGAGCACCGAGCCGAGGGCGTAGTTGGTGTCTTCGCTCTGGGCTGCGACCTCGACCGCCTCGGAGATAGCGATGCCGAGGCTGCCGGTGCTGTGCTCGGCCTGTGAGCGGCCTGCTTCGGTGAGGTCGGACGGGCTGCGGTGCACGGTTGCACCCCAGGTCTCCATCATCGCCCGGCGATACGGCTTCTGGTCGTAGCTGACGCCGACCATGAAGACCTCGCACTCGAGGCCGAACATCTGACAGGCGAATGACAGCGACGAACCCCACTGCCCTGCGCCGGTCTCGGTGGCCAGTTTCTTGATGCCCTGCTGGGCGTTGTAGAAGGCCTGTGGCACAGCGGTGTTGGGCTTGTGCGATCCGGCGGGGGAGACTCCCTCGTACTTGAAGTAGATGTGGGCCGGCGTATCGAGTGCCTGCTCGAGCCGCCTTGCACGGATCAGCGGGGTGGGCCTCCAGAGCCGATAGGCATCGCGGACCTCTTCGGGGATCTCTATCTCCGGCTCGGCCGATACCTCCTGCTCGATCAGCGCCATCGCAAAGAGCGGCGCGAGATCCTCGGGCCCGAGCGGCTCGCCCGTCTGGGGGCTCAGAGGGGGGAGGGGCTCGCCGGGCAGATCTGCGGCGATGTTGACCCACTTGGTCGGGATCTCCGACTCCTGCAGCAGGTACTTGGTCTGTTTGGGGTCGCCCTTCTTCGCCATCTGAATCTCTCCTCTCCCTCACGTTCGGTCCGTTGGGGACCGCATTGGCAGCGAGTTTAGCCGCGTCCGGCCTCGATCAGTCCTCCGAGGTCGAGTGGTCGCGTGTACATCTCCACGCCCTCACCCGAGCTCGGTCGAGGCCACTCCTCCCGCGGCCTGTCCCGGTAGAGCTCGATGCCGTTGCCGTCTGGGTCGCTGAGGTAGACGGCCTCGCTGACACCGTGATCGGCTGCACCCTCCAGGTCTGCACCCGCCTCGAGCGCCCTCTGGACCGCTCGACCAAGAGCCGCTCGGTCGGGATAGAGGATGGCCAGGTGGAACAGGCCTGTGCTGCCGGGTGGCGCCGGAGGACCACCGGCGGACTCCCAGGTGTTCAGACCGATGTGGTGGTGATACCCGCCTGCCGAGAGGAAGGCGGCACCGTTCGCCTTCTGCTGGAGTTCGAAGCCGAGGGCCTGCGAGTAGAAGTCGATCGCTCGGTCCAGATCCGCGACCTTGAGGTGGACGTGGCCGATCCGCGCCTCGGGATGGATCG
>CAZQMB010000020.1:0-10093 GCA_964594365.1 uncultured Conexibacteraceae bacterium | reverse complement strand
TCCAGATCCGCGACCTTGAGGTGGACGTGGCCGATCCGCGCCTCGGGATGGATCGGCGGTGGGGCCTCGCTCAAGAGCCCCTGCCGGGCTTCGGGATCTGGGCCCCGATGAAGCGGTCCCACATCCGGTCGCTCAACAGGCGGCGCGTGCCGACGAACATGTGGGCCGAAGCGGTCACTTTGTATCGAGGCTTCGGCTTGCGGGCCTTCAGCGCCTTCTCGATCACCTTCGCGACATCGTCAGGTTCGCCGCCGAGCAGTTTCAGGGGCCCCTTCTCGTAGGCATCGAGGGTGGCCTGTGCCATCCCGTTGTTGAACGAGGCGTATGGGCCGCTGTCGTCGTTTGCGTCCATCGCCTTCACGGCCGTCTCGCCGAACTCGGTCTTGATCGCTCCCGGCTCGATGATCACCACATCCACTCCGAACGGCGCGACCTCGAACCGCATTGCGTCCGACAGCGCCTCGACCGCGTATTTGGTGGCGTGGTACCAGCCCCCTCCGGGGATCACGAGCTTCCCGCCCATCGAGCTGATGTTCAGGATCCGGCCCGATCCGGCATTGCGCATCCCGGGGAGCACCAACTGGCTCAGGCGTGAGAGGCCGAAGACGTTGGTCTCGAACTGCGCCCGCGCCTCGTCTAGCGGGACGCTCTCGACCGCGCCGCTCTGGCTGTAGCCGGCGTTGTTGATCAGCGCGCCGACGGATCCATGCTCGCTTTCGACCTGGTCGACCGCTGCCTTCATCGAGGCCTCGTCGGTCACATCGAGGGCGAGGGTTTGACAGCCAGCCGAGGTGAGATCCGCGATCGACTCGGGCCTGCGGGCCGTGGCGACGACCTTCCAGCCGGAGCCTGCGAGACGCAGCGCTGTAGCTCTGCCGATCCCGGTCGAACAACCCGTGATCAGTACTGGCTTGGTCCGGTCGATGGCCATCGGCGGATATTAGGCGCTGAAGGTCCGGCGCAACTCACCGGCCCGCTCGCGGATCGCGGCCATCTCGGCTGCGTCGATGCGATCGAGATTCCTCACCTGGAGCGTCATCCTCGGGTTGGCGGCGAGGGTCTCCCGGTTGCGTTCGAGGAAGTCCCAGTAGAGGGTGGTGAACGGACACGCCTCATCGCCGCTTCGCTTCTTCGGGTCGTATCGACAGGAGGAGCAGTAGGTCGACATACGGTTCACGTAGGCGCCGGTGGCCGCGTACGGCTTGGACATCATCAGCCCGCCATCGGCCCAGAGGGCCATCCCGATCACGTTCGGCCCCATCACCCACTCGTAGCCGTCGATGAACGAGCCATGGAACCAGTCCGTGGCCCGGCCGGGGTCCACTCCCGCGGTAAGCATCAGGTTGCCGAGCAGCATCAGACGCTCGATGTGGTGTGCGTAGGCGGTGTCGCGAACTCCCGCGAGCACATCCGAAAGGCAGGCCATCTCGGTTGCGTCCGGATCCAGGTCCGCGATCGCTTCAGGGAGTTCGGAGTGGGCATCGAGGGCGTTTGCCTTGCGCATCTCCCGGCCACGCCACCGGTAGACGCCCCAGACGTATTCCCGCCAGCCGATGATCTGGCGGATGAAGCCCTCGACCGAGGAGATCGGAGCGTTGCCCTCCCGGTACTCGCGCTCGGCGGCCTCGGCGCACTCGAGCGGGTCGAGCAGTCCCAGGTTGAGCGAGCTCGAGATCAGCGCGTGCCACATGAATCGCTCCCCTTCGACCATCGCGTCCTGATACGGCCCGAAATGTGGCAGCCGCTTGGAACAGAACGAGGCGAGCGCCCGCTTGGCCTCGGCGCGGGTGGCGGGGAAGATGCGCTTGCCGTCAGACCCGACCATCTCGATCTCCGCCGAGAGCCGGTCCAGATCCTCCCGAACGGCGGTGTCGACCTCGTCCTCTCGCGGCCTGTAGGGCTTGGGCGGACTCTGGTCTGCCGGCGGTGGTTGTCGGTTCTCGGCGTCGAAGTTCCACTCACCCCCGGCCGGCTCCTCACCGTCCATCAGCAGTCCGTATCGGCGGCGCTGCTCCCGGTAGAAGTTCTCCATCCTCAACTGCTTCCTGCCCTCGGCCCAGTTGGTGAAGTCCTCCGGGTCCGTGAGGAAGAGGGATCCCTGCACGATCTCGACCCGGGAGTCGAGGGAGGCGAGCCTCTCACCGGCTCCCACGGTGTTCGGCTCGAGCAGCGCAACCGCCTCGGGATCGAACTCCTCGATGTGCTGCTGGACGCCCTCTGTGAGGGTCGCGGCGGATCGGTAGTCGACTTCCAGGCCTCGCTTCCTCTGATCTTCGGCGAAGTGACGCATCGCCGACCAGACCAGGTGGAGTTTCTGCCGGTGGAATCGCACCTTGCCGGGTCGCAGGCGGGCCTCGACCATCAGCAGCCGGTCGGCTCCCTCGAGAGCAGGGTTATCGGCTGAAAGCTGGTCGGCCAGAACCCAGGCAGTGCGGCCCGACATCGCCGTGCTCAGGCGCGCTGGGCGGCGGCGTCGCGGAGGGGCGCCGTCCAATCCGCGGGGAGCCTGGCCGGAAGATCTGCCGGATAGTCTGGAACCAGACGCCGTGCCCACTCCTCGGCGGGGCTGCCCAGGACGATCGGCGCGGTGTCCTCGAGATTCATCAGCACCCTGATGGTCGGAGCGATCTGGAAGTCGGCCGCGTTGGGCTCTTCGCCGCCGATCGTTCCGTCCTTCAGCATCTGCTCTACCCGGCGGATCAGACCGGGGAGGGCGTTCATGTCGGCCCGAACCTGCTCGGCGTCGGCGCCGACCTTCGCAGCCATCCGCTTGGTCAGCGGTGCGGTTGCCCGCGCCGCCAGTTTCGGTGCAGGGAGCCCCTCACGCTCGGCCACCGCCTCGCGCACCGAGGCGTCGGTGCTCGCGACGTATCTGAACAGCCTCCGGGGAATCGGCTGGAGGGTCTCCTCTCCCCAGCGCTCGGCATCCTCCACCGCGATGCGCAGAGAGGGGTCGGACGGGAAGAGACGCGGCTCGGGCTGGAGTTCCTCCAGTGCCCTGATGATCTGGCGTGAACCCTGGATCTTCTGACCATCGATCTTCATCGCCGGAACCGTGCCGGTCGCGAAGCCGAGTGCTCGCAACTGAGTGGCGTGCAGACCCACCCTCAGATTCACCTGCTCGTAGGCGATGCCCTTTCGGGCCAGCGCCAACCGGACCGTGGTTACCGGGTGGGAGAGGACGAAGCCGTACAGCTTCACGCGCGGTGTGGAGGAGACTTTCGCCACCCGTTCAGACTACCTGTGCGAGCCTTAGCGGCGATGGCCGAATCGGTTGCCGGAAAACTCCTGGTCGCTTCGCCGGAGATCGGCGACTTCTTCCACCGGTCGGTAGTCCTGGTGGTCGAACACAACGACGATGGAGCCTTCGGGCTGACCCTGAATCATCCATCGAGCACTCGGCTCGGCGAGACGATCCCCGAGTTGGCGGACCGACTCGGGTCCGATCAGCTGATCCGTCTCGGTGGGCCGGTGGCCCCGAACGCCCTGACCTGCATCGGCGAGTTCGAGGATCCGAGCGAATCGGAGAGGCTGCTCGTCGGAGCGGTGGGCATGGTCGATCTCGAGCGCCCCGCGGAGTTGGAGAGGTTCCAGGTCTTCGCCGGTTACGCGGGTTGGTCGGCCGGGCAGTTGGACGCCGAGATGGAGCAGGAGGGGTGGATTCTCGCGGAGCCGGTTGCCGACGATGCGTTCAGCGACGGCGATCTCTGGTCCGAGGTCTTGAAGAGGCTCGGGGGCGAGTACGAGGTCCTCGCCAGGTTGCCCGAGGACCCTTCGGTCAACTGACTCAGGCCGGGGTGCCGGCGAGGGAGCCGGCGTAGACCTGCCAGGCGAGCACGGTCTTGGCGGTGAAGCTGAGGATCACGTAGGCGAGTTCGACGAAGAGCGGGTCCTTCCAGCGACCCTTGCCGCGATAACCGAGCCACATGTTCACCGCGAAGGTGTTGAAGAGGATGAACAGCGAGACGAAGATCCCGAATACGAACCCCGGGACTCCATCACCGTTGTCCTGCGAGAGGGCGAGCTGGACCGCGATACCGATCCACGGAACGGCTCCGATCACGCAGCCCCAGACGAACGGTGACCAGTCGACCTTGCGCTTGCCGAAGTTCGACCGTTCCATCACCAGTCCGAAGAGGATCATCGCCGCGTTGGCGCCGAACATCATCAGCAACGCCACGATGTCGCTCGCGCCAGCCAGCATGGCGATCAGGACCACCATTATCGAAGCGCTGATCGAGTACTCCCACCAGCGGGCCGGGTTGACGCCTTTGGCGACGTTCTTCTCGTACCACTTGCGACCGAAGGTGCCCACCGCGAAGTGATCGACCGCAGCGAGGAGCAGGAACAGGCCGACCATCCAGTCGATCCGCAGATCGAAGAGGTCGGTGGAGCCGTACTTGCCGCTTCCCGGAGCGTCGAGGAGGAACGAGCCGAGGACCGGGAGCTTGGCGGGCTGCGCCAGCGCGAGGATCACAACCACCTGCACCGCGAAGAAGACCGTCGCGATCAGGTTGAGGCGATGGAGACGCCGGAACTTCTGGGCCTTGGTGGGAGCCTTCTTCTTGGTTGCGGCCATCGAGAGCAGAGACTAGCGAGGCCAGGGGACCGAGCAGGACCTCGCAGGGCGTTTGCGGTTGACGGCCCACCGCTGGTTGCAGCGACGCAGCAAGGACTGCTTCACCGCCTGGTATGCGGGCTTGGGGTTGCCCTCGCCGTCGAGCAGCAGCGGCAGGTTGGGCGCGTTGCCGGAGGTGAAGGGGAAGGTGTCGAGCCAGGTGTCCGTATCCCGGATGTTCCAGGTGGTCACCCCGACGCACTGCCGTGCGAATGCGCAGGCATCCACTACCCGCCGGTAGACCTTTGCCTGCTCGGCGAGCGGGTCTGGGACGTCACCGATCAGCGGAAGCGCCACGTCGAGTTCGGTTATCTCGACCTTCACCCCGAGGTTGCCGAGCGCATCGAGGTACCTGCGGAAACTGCGAGTCGATTCGGGGAAGTTCGGTGGAGCCAAGCCGAACATCCCGTGCGTCTGCAGGCCGACCCCGTCTACAGGCACGCCGCGCCGCTTCAGACGCTTGACCAGAGCGAGGAACGCGTCTGCTTTCGGATCGCCGATGGTCGGGTTCCAGACGGTCTCGTTGAGGAACAGCTTCGCCTTGGGGTCAGCAGCCCGTGTCGCCCGGAAGGCGTGATCGATGTATCGCTCGCCGAGCGCCAGGTAGAAGAAGTTCGACCTCGATACGAACGAGTCGGTGGTGTCCCAGCCCGGACCGAAGGTCTGCAGCGGTTCGTTGACCACGTCGTAGATCTTCACCCGGCCTCGATACCGGCCGACCACCTGTTCGATCCTTCGATCCATCAACTCGCGCAAGGTCGCAGCGGGATCGTCGGCAGCGTCGATCTGGTTGATCACCCAAGAGGGGGTCTGGTACCGGTGCCAGAACAGCGTGTGGGCCCTCAGCCTCAGGCCGTTTGCGTTGGCCCAGTCCACCAGCGCATCGGTGTCGGAGAAGTCGATGTTCCCCTCGCTCGACTCCATCGAGGACCACTTGAAGGCGTTCTCGTCACTGACCGCGTTGAAGTGGGCGAGGATGTCGGCTTGCTCTCGCTCGGGAACGCCTTCCGAGATCGATGCACCGATGGCGATACCCGATCGCCTGCCTGCCCACTTGAGCGCGCAGTCGGTGGCGGCTGGCTTCAGCCTGCACGAGGCGGCCTCGGCTCGGGTGCCAGAGATGACTCCATCGCCCGGCAGGAGCGACCAGCAGGAAACGATTGCGAGGAATCCGAAGCCTGCGAGGGCGAGGCGACGGATGGAGGTGGGGGAGTGGAGTTTGCTCATCTCTCGAATGAACACCTCATGCGTGCAGAGGTTGCGAGTTCACGCGCGCGCCGCGCGTGGCTTGCGCTTGGGCGGAGCGCGTTTGGACTGCTTGCTCGCAACCAGCGGCTTGTCGGGCAGGAAACGCACGAACCAGAGGGCGATCAGGGCGATCAGGGCGGCGACGGTGAAGGCCCGCTTGAGCGCCTTGATCATCGACTGCTCGTAGTCGTCGAGTACGGCTTTCTGCTCTGCCGAGGTGAGGCTGGTGTTCTTCAGCTCCGCTTTCGCATCCTCGGCAGTGATCACCGGGACCTGCTGGGTCGACTTCGCGACCTCCTGCCTCACTGCGGCGGAGATCCTCTGGTCGCTTTGGATCGTGTTCTCGAGTGAGTGGTTCAGACCCGTCAGCAGGACCGCACCGATCAGAGCGGTGCCGACTGCCATCCCGAGGTTGTTCGCGGTCCCCTGCAAACCTCCGGCCTCGCTTGAGTTCTTCTGCGGCGCAGCCGACATGATCGTGTTGCCGAGTTGCGAGATGCCCAGCCCTATGCCGGCGCCGAACAGGCCCATTCCGACCAGGAACCAGAGCGAGTCGGGGTTGGAGCCGACCGATCCGAGGATCGTGAGGATGCCGACGAATAGGACCGCCAACCCGACCCTCACGATCGCTCTGGGCGAGTAGAGGCCCGATGCCCTTGCGCCGAGCAGAGAGAAGATGATCACGCCGATGGCCAGAGGGAGGATGTTCACGCCGGTCTCCAGAGCACCCTTGCCGAGCACGATCTGCAGGTAGACGGGTATTACGAAGAAGGTCCCCGCCAACACCAGCTGTTGGACCGAGAGCATCACCAGGCCCCCTCTGAGCTGCGCGATCTTCAGCAACTTGCTCGGCAGAAGAGGCTGGCTCTTGTCCCGTTCGAGCTTCTCCTGGCGTCTCAGGAAGAAGGCGAGGATCAGCAGACCGAGCGCTGCGAGGTAGGGGACGAGCGAAAGCCCGAATAGAGTGGGTCCGTTCCCGGTCGGGGTGATCCACCCCCACACGCTCGAGCGGAGGATCGCGAAGACGAAGATGCCGAGCCCCGATGCAGACAGCACGACGCTCGGTACATCGAGGCTCTCCTTTCCGGTGACCTTCGCGTCCTTGATCGCGCCAGCGGTGACGACCAGGCCGAGCATGATCACGGTTTCTGCCGCGAAGACGTAACGCCAGGATGCGTATTCGGTCACGAACCCGCCGATCAACGGCCCGGCCGCCGCGCCGGCGGCGCTGATCCCGCCGAGGATCCCGTAGGCGATCGCGCGATCGCGCCCCTGATAGTTGCTGGCGGTCAGCGCCATGGTCGCGGGGATGATCAGCGCCGCGCCTATGGCCTCGACGAAGGACCAGCCGATCAGCAGAGCGGTGAGGTTGGGTGCCAGTGCGGTCAGCAACGAGCCGGCTCCGTACACGACCGCGCCGATCTTGTAGGTGCGCAGGCGTCCCCACATGCCACCGAGTCGGCCGCCGGTGAGCATCAGTGCCGCCATCGTGAGCGTGTAGAAGGTGATCGCGAGCTGGATGTCGGCGACTGTGGTGTCGAGATCGTTCACCACCTGCTCCAGCGAGACGTTCATCACGGTGGTGTCGAGCACCATCACGAACTGCGCCAGCGAGATCGCGACTATCGCCTTCCACTTGCCCATCGAACGAGGGTACCCGCTGCTCAGGCTCCGAGAGCCTGAGCCACCAGATAGACGGTGAGGACGAGGATCACCGCGCCAACGATGCGGCGGAACCTGTTCACCCCGTCGACCAGCTCCCAGAAGGCGAAGCAGGCGAGCGCAACGTAGAAGACCGCGCTGGCCCAGTCGTATGCGGTGCCGTCCGTGAACTGCCTCACGATCCAGGCGGCGATCGCAACCAGCAGCGGAGCGTTGGGGAACTGCGCCACCGGATTGTCTGCTGGCCAGCCCCGCTGTCCGCGACGCCAGAGATCCTTCAGTCGAGCGCTCACGGGTTCATCCTATTGAGCGCGCGAGTGCCACGACTCCGCACGAGAACGAAAAACGCCCCTCCGGAGAGGGGCGTTTTCCAAACTGCCTGTCTTGAGGGCGTCAGCCTGAGGTCTTGGCTGTGGTCTTGCCCTTGTAGCCTGTGGCGGTGTTGACGGCATTGGCCGCGATCTTGGCCTGCCCGTTCTTCCTCACACCGCGCCTCACGAACTTGATCATCTTCGGCGAGTAGGAGATAGTCACCGTCTTCTTCTGACCGGCACTGAGGGTGACCTTGGTGCTGCTCGCTTCAGCGGGACTAACTCGACCCTTGAGGTTTCGAGATCCGGTCACCTTGAGAGAACAGCCTCTGATGCTCGTTCCGCACCCAACCTTGACTTTCATCGACTCGCCGGTGGAGCTGACGATCTTGACGGTCGGCGTCGGTGCCCACTCGTAGGCGCCGAGATCCTTCGCCGACAGCTGAGGCCTTGGCACGCCACGCTGGTCGCGCGTCAAGGTGCTGTCGACTGCGGCGTCGATCGCCGGACTGTTGGGCTTGAGTCGAGTCACCCAGGTGAAGCCGCCTGATCGGGTCGCCACCTCGATCGGTTCGGCGGCTACTCCAGCATCACCCGTGATCGGCGGGGGGCTGCCGGCCTCGAAGGTGCAGCCACCGGGGTTCTCGATGATGTTCGCACCCTCGAGCGTGATCGTTCCACCTGTAATGTGGCAATCAGACTGGTTCGGATAGCCGCCGTTGAGGTTGTCGGCGATGATGCTGTTCCGAACTGTGGTGGCGCCCTGTCTGATGGTGAGTCCACCAGCCCCGCTCGAGTTCGAGGAAACCTGGTTGCCCACGATTGAGGAGCCGTCCACCAGCAGTGTTCCGTTGAAGCTGGCCATGTTAACCCCCCCTTCGTCGGCGTCACCGACGTTTCCGGCGACCGTGCTGTTCCTGATCACGTAGTTGGAGGTACCCGCCTCGAACTCGACTGGTGCATCCGAGTCGCCGGACATGTTGTTGACGATGGCTGAGTCCTCCATCAGGAAGTCGGTCTGCTCCCCACCCCCGGTGACCGAAATGCCAGCTGCGTTTTCACCGGCGAAAGTCGAGTCGACGGTGACGCGCCTCAGCGTAACATCACCGGCCAGACTATTGAAATCGAGGCCCCCTGATTCGTCGGCCCCTGAACCGAAGACCTCTACATCCTCGAACAGGACGGAACTGCCGTCCGACGAATTATCAACAGCAATGGCGCCTCCATCGTCATCGATCGCTGCGCCCAAGAGGAAGAGCGACCGCTGGATGGTGAGATCACCGGCACCATCGCGGTGGAAGATGTGCCCTCCGTCGCCATCCGCGCCTCCCGTGTTGCGGTCGAAGAGCGAATCGGTGATGGTCACCGCGCCGGCACCGGCAGTTCCGTCGGTGAAGATGGCGCCGCCTTCGTCGTCGCCGGCGTTCAGGACGAACTCCGAGTCGGTGACGGTCAGGTTGGCATCGCCGGCGATCATGATTCCGCCACCGCCATCCTCGGTCGAATTACGCACGAAGGCCGATTCGTCGACCGTGACCGGACCTGAGCCTTCCTGCCTGATCCCCGCTCCATCACAACTCCCCAGGTTTCGGAAGAAGTACATGCGCTCAAAGGTGAGCGAACCAGTGATCTCGGAGTGGATGGCGCAGCCGTCGTCAGTGGATTCGTACCCGCGGGTTATCTCGAGGTCGTTCATCTCCACATCGATGGCCGGAGTCGTTTCGCCAAGCACGAAGACCTGATTCTGGGCACGGCCGCTGACCGCGACCTGATCATTGCCGTCGATGAGGACGCTCTTGTCGATGGCTATTTCGCTCTCCAGCGCGATGGTGCCTTTGAGGCTGGCGGCGAACTTGATCGTCCCACCGTCATCCACATCGGTGACTGCCTGGCGGAGAGATCCGGCGCCGGAGTCGTTCAGGTTGGTGACGGTCTCTGTCGCGGCTGCTCCCGAGGAGGAGGCGAGGACCAGTGATGTGGCAAGCGCACCGGCGCCCGCAAAGAGTCCAAGGGCGAAGAGGCGGCCGCGGTGGATGATGGGGGAGTGGTTCATTTGAGTTTCGTTCCTTTCGCTATCGATGTGTTCCATTAACAAGGAGGGCTTTTTGACACAAACTTACGGGCAGTAATAACACATCGACCGGTCCCACGAACGAAAAACGCCCCTCATCGAGAGGGGCGTTTTCCCGAAGCCATTCAGGCGTGAGGCTCAGCCGGTAACAGCGTCGGTCTGCTTCTTGACCTTGGCCGCGAA
>CAZQMB010000019.1:0-20510 GCA_964594365.1 uncultured Conexibacteraceae bacterium | reverse complement strand
GCCAAGGAGATCGGCGGCGGCTCTGCCAGCACCCTGGTGCGGGTCACCCTGCCTGATCCGGTCACCGGCTGAGCGTTACACCCTAAGGTTCGGAACCGAATTTTCCGCATTGGAATGCGGAAAAGTAGGTCCGGCGGCGGGCTTAGGTTCTACTCCCGTGTGGGTCGTTCGACTCAGCGAGAAGCAACTCGAGGTCCTTCGGGCGGTGATCCGTTCGGAGAGGCATCGCGGTCCCGCGCTGGAGGGAGCACTCGAGGCGCTGGACCTCGCCCGCTATGACGATCTTCCCGAGGCGCAGCTCCCCTGGATCGAGGTCAGCCAGGAAGCGCAGCGACAGGGCGTCTCCGAGGCCGATGTGATCTGGGACATGTCGGGCCGTCTGCCCGAGAAGGCCTGTGAGCCGATAGATCTCTCGGCCAAACTCCATGAAGTCCTCGACGACGACTACGACGACGACGGAGAGTTCGAAGCCGACGAGCGCTGGGCTGCCTGAGTCGCCCGGCTGACCTGGCCGCCCGAGCTGAAGCTCAGCTCGAGTAGTCGAAGAACCCTGCGCCGGACTTGCGTCCGAGTTTGCCCTCTCCGATCAGTTCGGCGAGCCGCTCCGGGGGCTTGTGCGCCTCGTCGCCGCTCTCGGCGTAGAGAGCCTCTCCGATGGCCTGGGACACGTCCAACCCGACCAGATCCAGCAGGGCCAGTGGGCCGAGCGGATGCGCGGCACCGAGATTCATGCAGCGGTCCACATCTTCCGGTGGCATGCCAGATGCGGTCTGGAAGCGCACCGCATCGAACAGGTAAGGGAAGAGCAGGCGGTTGACCACGAAACCCGCGGTGTCCGGCACCGGCACGACCGTCTTGCCTATCGCCTCGCACCAAGCGGTGGCGCGATCGGAGATTCCGTCCTTCGAGCCGTCGAGCACGCAGAGCTCTACCAGGTCCATCCGGGGGACGGGGTTGAAGGGATGGAGTCCGAATACCCGATCACCGTGGCCCGAGGCCTCGCCGATAGCGGCGACGCCGAGTGAGGAAGTGGTGGTGGCGAGATCGGCCTCGGGAAGGGCCTCGCCGAGTGCTGCCAGCAACTCACCTTTGGCCGAGACCTCTTCGACTATCGCCTCGACCACAAGGTCGCAGCCGTCGAGATCCGCGCGGTCCGTGGTGACCGTTACCTTCGCTGCGTCGGCGCCCTCCAGCTTGCCGGCGAACTTCTCGATCGAGGCCTTGGCGCGCTCGGCTGACTCGTCGGAGCGGGCGAGCACGACCACGTCGTCTCCGGTCGTGGAGGCGACCGCAGCCAGTCCGCATGCGATGGTGCCGGTACCTGCGATCGCAACTTTTCCGTATCCGTTGGCCATTGCGTCTGGAGTGTGTATCACCTGCGGCGAAGTCATGCCGCGCCGGTCCGCACCTCTGAGTAGCCTTGCCGGACCTTGCTCCGCTCGATCTCCAAGTTCGCCGCCGGCCGGCGCACCAAGTGGGTAGTCCTCGCCGTCTGGGTGATCGCAGCCTTCCTGCTCGGCCCGTTGCAGCCCGAGCTCCAGAAGAACACGACCAACGAGAACTCGGACTTCCTGCCGAAGGCCTCGGAGTCGACCAAGGTCAACGACCTGCTGCAGCGACAGTTCCCGAACGGCCGCGAGGTCGACTCGTTGATCGCCTACACCACCGCCTCGGGCGATCCGCTCACCGCCTCCGACAAGACCAGGATCCAGAAGGACATCGATGCTGTCTGCGCGCTGAAGGGAGACGAGAAGAAGGAGATCCCGAAGCTGATCAGCATCATCTCGCCGTTCTCCGGTCCGCAGTGCGTCTCGAAGGAAGCAGAGCGCGGCTCTCCCGAGCAGGCCAAGCAGGCCTCTTCCAGCGAGATCGCCGAGGCGCAGGCCCAGCTGATCTCGAAGGACGGGAGTACCGCGCTCGTCCTGGTGCGGACCAATGCCGAATCGAGCACCGGGATCATGAAGACGGTCAAGGTCCTTCGGGAGAACACTCCGGGACCCGACGCCAAGCCGCTGGAGTCATACGTGACCGGAATAGGCGGGGTCGTTGCGGACTCGATCGAGGTCTTCGAGGGCCTCGACGCCACCCTCCTGCTGGTGACCGTCTCGCTGGTCCTGATCCTGCTGCTGCTGATCTACCGCTCTCCGGTGATCGCCTTGGTGCCGCTCTTCGTGGTCGGTCTGGCCTACGTGATCGCTGCGGCGGTGGTGCTGGGCCTGATCAAGGCGGGAGCGTTCAAGGTGAACGGGCAGACGACGAGCCTCTTGATCGTCTTGATGTTCGGCGCAGGCACCGACTACTGCCTGCTGATCGTGGCGAGGTTCAAGGAGGAGTTGCGAAGGACCTCGGACAAACACGAGGCGATGGCGCGGGCGACGGAGCGCACGGCGCCGGCGATCCTCTCGGCCGGCGGGACGGTCTTCCTCGCGATGTGGGTTCTGCTGCTCGCCAACTACAAGGGCACCGCCTCGCTCGGCCCGACCCTGGCGATCGGCATCGCGATCATGGTCCTCGCCGGTTTGACGCTGCTGCCTGCGCTGCTCTCGATCCTCGGCCGGAAGGCTTTCTGGCCGGCGATCCCGCGCGAGGGAAGCCAGCCACACGGCAGAGTCCGCTACTGGCAGCGGATCGGACACTTCGTCCACGACCGCAGTGTCTTCGTGATGATCGCGGTGATCATCGTGCTGGTCGCCGGCTCACTGGGGAACTTCAAGCCCCGTGGCACCCTCGATTTCGGTGAGGGCTTCCGCGATCCCCCCGAGTCGGTCGTGGGTCAGGATCTGATCAAGAAGAAGCTGTCGGGCGGCGAGACTGCGCCGACCGAAGCGGTGGTCGCGTCGGCAGCGGCCACCAAGGTGGCGGACGCCCTGAAGCAGGTCGATGGTGTCTCGCAGGTGGTCCCGACGGAGACCTCGAAGGACGGACGGTTCGATCAGCTCTCGGTCACGCTGACCGCGAACCCCTTCTCCGACGACGCGGCCGACACCATCCCGAAACTCCGAGACGCCGCCCAACAGGCAGCGGGAGGCCGACTGGCGCTGGTCGGCGGTTCTACGGCTGAGAACTACGACACCTCGAACACCCTGAGAGCAGACGCCAAGGTGATCGTCCCGCTGATCCTGCTGGTGATCTTCCTGATCCTCTGCTTCCTGCTGAGGGCGGTGGTCGCCCCGGCCTATCTGGTGCTGACCGTGATCCTCTCGTTCGCCTTCGCTCTGGGCGCGAGCTATCTGATCTTCGACTGGTTCCTCGGTCAGGACTCCTCCGACGCCGGGTTACCGACCTTCGCCTTCATCTTCCTGGTCGCGCTGGGCGTGGACTACAACATCTTCCTGATGTCGCGCATCCGCGAGGAGGCCGAGCACGAGGAGACCAAGGAGGCGGTTATCGAGGGCCTCGAGAAGACCGGAGGCGTCATCTCGAGCGCAGGGTTGATCCTCGCCGGGACCTTCGCATCGCTGATGGCACTGCCGCTCGAGGCGCTGTTCCAGATCGGTTTCGTGGTCGCCTTCGGTCTGCTGGTGGATACCTTCATCGTCCGGACGCTCCTCGTGCCCTCGATCGCCTTCCAGTTGGACGAGAAGAACTGGTGGCCGAGCAGCATCGTGCGTAAACCGCGGCCGAAGCCGCGCAAGGCGGCGAGGTCCCGGAAGACCGCGGCCAAGGCAACGGTCAAGACCAAGGCCAAGTCCAAGGCGAAGCCCAAGAAGAAGCGCTGAGCCCGGCGAGTTCCGAGGTCGGTTGACTCGTCAGTCAACGTTTCGGGTAGGTTTCACCCAGAGGAATTCACGCAATCGCCCGACTCCCGCTTTGGGGACGGGCACTCACTCAAGAAAACGGAGGAGTTCAAGTGGCTGAAGGAAAGTTCCAGGGCCGTGAGGTCGTCATCGTCGAGGCAGCGCGCACCCCGATCGGACGTGGGCATCCGGAGAAGGGCTATTACAAGGACCTCCATCCCTCGAACCTTCTCGCGAAGACCTACACCGGAGTGATCGAGCGCGCCGGGATCGATCCGGCCGAGGTCGAGGACGTCTCCGCCGGTTGCGTGGGGCAGTTCGGTGAGCAGGGCCTGAACATCGCCCGTAACGCTTGGCTCGAAGCAGGGCTTCCGATCGAGACCCCCGCTGCCACGGTGGACCGTCAGTGCGGCTCCGCCCAGCAGGCCGTCAACTACGCGGCGGCGATGATCGCCTCCGGCGTGCACGACGTCGCGATCGGTGGCGGTGTCGAGCACATGGGACACATCTCCTTCGCAGACACCTTCTCGGTGATGGAGGAGCACGGCATGGCCTTCTCGCCCGAGCTGATGGAGAAGTACAACCTCGTACCGCAAGGGATCTCGGCGGAGATGATCGCGGACAAGTGGGAGATCCCCCGCTCCGAGCTCGACGAGCTGGGAGTGCGCTCCCACCAACTCGCCCACCAAGCGACCGAGGAAGGCCGCTTCGAGCGGGAGATCCTCCCGGTGCAGGTGAACGGCGATACCTACGAGACCGATCAGGGCATTCGACCCGATACCGATCTCGAGACGCTCTCCAACCTCAAGCCGGCCTTCAAGGAAGACGGCAAGATCACTGCCGGCAACTCATCGCAGGTATCCGACGGCGCTGCCGCGGTGCTGCTGATGACCCGCGAGAAGGCCGACGAGTTGGGCCTCAAGCCCCGTGCGCGGATCAAGGATCAGACGACGGTGGGAGTCGACCCGGTGATGATGCTGACCGGCCCGATCCCCGCCACCCAGAAGATCCTCGACCGCAACGGAATGAAGATGTCCGACATCGATCTGGTCGAGGTCAACGAGGCCTTCGCGTCCGTTCTCGCGGCGTGGCGCCGTGAGCTCGAGCCCGACATGGATACGGTCAACGTGAACGGCGGAGCGATCGCTCTCGGTCATCCGCTCGGATCGACCGGTGCGCGTCTGATCACCACCCTGCTGCACGAGATGGAGCGCTCCGACAAGGAGACCGGTCTCGTGACCATGTGTTGCGGTGGCGGTCTCGGTACCGGGACGCTGATCGAGCGGGTCTAGGTTCAGGTTTCGGCGCGCGGGTCCTGACGGCTCCGGATCGCTGCACCCGCTTATCGCGCGCGCAGCGATCCTCGCCGCCACCCGCGCGAGACACCTGATCGAGCGACGCTAGGTCGTCAGTGACCTGCGCCGGTGCCGCTTCGCGGATCGCCGGTGAACTCGGCCAGCTGGGTCAGGCGCTCGATCTGCTTCTCACCCTCGACCCGGACTGGATCTCCCTCGGGGAGGTCCGCGATGATCTGGGCGATCCGGTTCCGGACCTGGAGCGAGAAGTGTGGGGTGGAGGGGCCGGCGAGCGCACGGATGTCCTCGACCGTGATCGGCCTCTCGCCGGTGAGTCTGTCTGCGCGCTCGCGTTCGCTCATCGACAGCACTTTCGCATCTCCGGGTGCCGGACAGGGCAGCGCTGGATAGATCTGTGAGGGTTTGCTAATATTCTCCTATTGCCGAATCTCCAACCGCCAGTCGGTCGGAGAGCGGGGGACCCAAGTATCAGGGGCGAAAGGCTTCTCCCACATGTGAGCCGAGCGTCGTTCAGAGTAGGTGACGCGAGCCCGACAGCTAACTCCGCAGGCACGAGCGTCAGGCAGCGAACAGAGATGAACCAGATGCAGACAGACCACAGGCGATCCCAGCTGAGCACTCGAGTGCTCCTGTTCGTCGTTGCCGTATTCGCTGCGGTGACGCTGCCGACGGCCGCCTTCGGCGCCAAGTCTCTGCAGGAGCGATACGACGATACCCAGGCCAAGGTCGAGCAGGCCCAGCAGAAGGAAGGCGTACTGACTTCGCAGATCTCCACCGAGTCGAGGCAGCTCGCCACCCTCACCTCGGAGGTCAACGCACTGAAGTCCGTGGAAGCACGAGTCGTCGCGAAGCTCGAGGCCAAGCAGAAGGAGCTCAGGGCCGAGCAGCAGAAGCTGAATCGCACCAAGACCCGACTCGAGCGATCGATCGCGATCCTCGAGATGCGACTGGTGGACATGTACAAGAGCGGCGAGCCCGATCTCGTGACGGTGGTGCTGAACTCGAACGGCTTCGACGACCTCGTGGCCCGCGCCGACTACCTGCAGGAGATCAAGAGCCAGGACGACCGGATCGTCGTCAGCGTGACCCAGATGCGCAACGAGATCGCCAAGGTCGTGCAGAAGATCCGCAAGGCTCGCGATGCGATCAAGGAGAACCGCCTCGAGCTGAAGGAGGCCCGCGAGTCTCTGGAGCAGAAGCAGCAGGCACTCGCCGCCGCCCGCGCCGCTCACCAGGCGACGCTCGCCAGCGTCTCTGAGCATCGCGAGAAGCTGGAGGGTGACCTCTCCGACATGTCTGCACAGATCGCCGAGCAGCTCGGCGGTTACGTCGGTCCGATCCAGCCTGGTGCGGCCGGATTCATCTGGCCGGTCAGCGGCTCGATCGTGTCCGGCTTCGGGCCGCGTTGGGGCAGGATGCACGAGGGCGTCGATATCGCCGCACCATCCGGAACGGCGATCCGGGCCGTCAAGTCGGGCAACATCGTGCTGGCGAGTTGGTACGGCGGATACGGCCAGTACACCTGCATCGACCACGGGGGCGGTCTCTCCAGTTGCTACGCCCATCAGTCCCGCTTCGCTCGCACCAGCGGCCGGGTGTCCCAGGGTGAGGTGATCGGCTACGTCGGCTGTACCGGTCACTGCTACGGCGACCACCTGCACTTCGAGGTCAGGATCGGCGGCCAGGCCACCGATCCAATGGCCTACCTGTAGTCGGTAAACCTCAGAGTCTCTCCTCCACCCAGTCGAGGCTTTCGGCCTGCAGAGCAGGATCGTGCTGGGTGGAGCGATGGTCCCCGCCGGGGACCTCGATCAGACGCTTCGGCTCGCCGGCAGCGGCGTAGAGGTGTCGGCTGTGCGAGATCGGGACCTGCTCGTCGCCCTCGGCGTGGATCAGCAATAACGGTCGGCCGCTCATCTGGGCTATCTCGTCGATCAGCCTGTGTCGGGCGATCCATCTCTCGATCGCAGGTAGATCCGCCACCCTGATCTCGAAGGCGCCGGCCTTCAGGCCCATCAGCAGACCCTGCTCCGGTGCCGGACAAACCGCTATCGCTCCGGCCACCTCCATGGAGGAGCAGGCGCCGTAGAGCGCGAGTGCGCCCCCCATGCTCGAGCCACGCACGATCACGCGGGCGGGGTCTACGTCTGGCCGCGCGCGCAGGAGTTCGACCATCCTGAGCACATCTGGAACGGCCTGGTCGTCCAGCCCGGGACCGGTCTCACCGTGACCTCGGGCGTCGAAGGCGAGCGCGACCCAGCCCTTCGAGGCCGCCATCACGGCGAAGTCGGCGTGGTTCTCCTTGCAGGATCCCGCGCCGTGGCAGATCACCACACCGGGGTGCGGGCCAGAATGTTCGGTCGGGTCGGGAAGTCTGAGCGCGAAGGCCAGACCCGAGGCGACTCCGATCTCGTCCGGATTCCTAGGTTGGGTCATCGCTCTTCCAGCAATGCTGTCATCCAGTCGAGGCTTTCAGCCTGCAGTTCGGGCAGGTGCTCACCGGAGCGGTGGTCGCCCTCAGGTATTTCGATGAACCGCTTGGGGTCCCCTGCGGCCTCGAAGATGGTCCGGCTGTAGGAGATCGGCACCAACTTATCGCCCTGAGCATGCTGGATCAGCAGCGGGACATCCGCTAGCGATGGAATGTCGTCGACCAGCTGATTTTCGTCGATCCAGGAGAGGACCGAATCGTGGTCGGGGATGTTGACATCGAGCTTCTTGGAGGTGACTGCGATCTTCAGACCGTCTTCGTGCATCGGCGATATTGCGATTACTCCCGCAATTCGTCCGCGCTCTCTGCAGGCCGCGTGGAGGGCCATCTTCGCTCCCAGGCACCATCCACGAACCACGACCTTGGTGGGGTCGACGCGATGGCGGGAGGCGAGGTAGCCCGTCATCTCTTCCACATCTGTGATCAGGTCTGCGCAGTTGGCGGCCAACTCCCTGCTCTCACCGTGTCCGCGGGAATCGTAGGCCAGCGCGAACCAACCCTTCGAGGCAGCGAGGGCTCCGAAACTCTTGTGGTCTTCCTTTCGAGCTGCACCCCCGTGACAAATCAAGACTGCGGGACGCGTGCCCGTGTGCACCTCCGGATCCGGAGTCCAGAGGTGCCAGGCGATTCCCCCCGTCTCACCAGTTTCGGCCGGCGACAGCGTTCCAAGCATGGCGAAAGTGTTGCCGAAAACGCAGGGGTTCGTGTCACCCGCCACGCCTGATGCCGTCACAATGCGCTTCATGCCTGCAAGAGCGGAAAAGGCGAAGAGTCCCCAGACACCGGTGGATCCGGTGGCGACATCGCCTGCCTGGCCCGCTGATTCCCGGATCAACGAAAAGGGACGACTCGAGATCGGCGGCTGCGATCTGGTCGAGCTCGCTTCGGAGCTGGGTACCCCCGCCTATGTCTACGCAGAGCAGGACATGCGCGACCGCGCGCGCGAATACCTGGAGGCCTTCCAGCGGCACGGTGGAGAGACCGAGATCCTGTTCGCCAGCAAGTCCTTTCCCTGTCTGGCTTCGTACCGGCTCTTCCGCGAGGAGGGGCTTTCGGTGGACGTTGCCTCCGGAGGTGAACTCACGATGGCACTCGAGGCGGGATTCGATCCAACGCGGATCCACATGCACGGCAACAACAAGTCGGCCGACGAGGTACGCCTCGCGCTCGAGTCCGGAGTCGGCTACATCGTCTGTGACTCCGCCGACGAGCTCCGCCTGATCGACGGTCTTGCGGAGCGTCCGCAGGACGTACTGATCAGGGTCACGCCGGGGATCGATCCCGACACCCACCAGTACATCTCCACCGGGGGCTCGGGTTCGAAGTTCGGATTCGACCTCGCAACAGGAGAGGCCGCAAGGGCACTCGAGTTGCTCGGCGACTGCGCGAATCTGAATCTGGTCGGACTCCACGCGCACATCGGCTCGCAGTTGTTCGACCTCGATTCCTACGAGAGCGCAATCGCTGCGCTCGGTGAGTTCAGCCGCGAGCACTCCCTCCAGCCGGAGATAGTCAATGTCGGTGGCGGTCTGGCGATCGCCTATCTCGACGAGCAGACTCCGCCCTCGGTCGACGAGTACGCCGCGCTCAAGTGCGCCGCCGTGAGGAAGGCCTTCGGAGACGCACCGCGGATCGCGGTCGAGCCGGGAAGGTCCCTGGTCGGCTCCGCCGGTGTGACCATCTACCGCGTCGGCACCACCAAACAAGCCGGCGACCGGCGCATCGTCGCGGTCGATGGCGGCATGTCCGACAACCTGCGACCGATGCTCTACGACGCCCGCTATCAGGCCGTTCTGGCCGATCGTCCGGACGCAGGGGCCAGCGAAGAGGTGACCGTGGTCGGCAAGCACTGCGAATCCGGGGATGTCCTGATCGAGGCGGCACCGCTGCCGGAGGTGGCACCGGGCGACCTGCTGGTGGTCGCCGCAACCGGTGCCTACGGTCACGCGATGGCCAACAACTACAACGGCGTCCCCCGTCCACCGGTGGTCTTCTGCTCCGGGGGTGAGGCGCGGGTCGTGGTCCGCCGAGAGACCTGGCAGGACCTGAGTGGAAGAGACGTCTGATCATGGGTGAGAAGGTGAAGATCGGTCTGCTCGGACGCGGCACCGTGGGCTCGGCATTCGAGGAACTGCTCGGCGAGCGGGCGGATGCCATTGCGGCTTCGACCGGCAAGAACCCGGAGATCTCGGGGGTCTTGAACACCAGCAGCGGTGACTTCGACCAGATCCTCGCCGACAGCGATGTGATCGTCGAGTTGATCGGCGGGATCGAGCCCGCACGTGAGTACGTACTCGCGGCGCTTTCGCAGGGCAAGGCGGTGATCACCGCCAATAAGCAACTCGTGGCACAGCACGGCGAGGAGTTGTTCGCGGCGGCTCGCGAGCACGGAGCGCAGCTGCGGTTCGAGGCAGCGGTCGCCGGAGCGATCCCGATCGTGCGCGTGATATCCGAGAGCGTGGGGGAGATAGAGATCGATCGCGTCTACGGAATCGTCAACGGCACCACCAACTTCATCCTGACCGAGATGGCCCGGACCGGTGCGAGCTACGAGGACGCACTGGCCGACGCCAAAGAACTCGGCTACGCGGAGTCAGATCCCACCGACGACGTCACGGGAGCCGACGCGGCCGCGAAGATGGCGATCCTCGCCCGGCTGGCCTTTGGCGTTTCGGTGGATCTCGCCGATGTCGCTTGCGAGGGGATCGAGGAGATCCGCCCCGACGACCTCGCCTACGCCAAGGAGCTCGGGCTCTCCTTGAAGCTCCTCGGGATCGCCGAGCGCTCCGGTGACGGCGTGTCCGTGAGCGTGTTCCCCTGTTTCCTCTACCCGGGCCATCCTCTGGCGCCGGTCGAGGGCGCGTTCAACGCAGTGACTCTCTTTGCGCCGCAGATCAACGAGATCACCCTCTCCGGACCGGGCGCCGGTGGCCCGGAGACCGCATCGGCGGTTCTGGGAGATCTGGTGTCGGTCCTCTCCGGCGGATCACCGTTGCCGCCAGAGGCTTCGCCGGCGAAGATGGCCACCGACCGCTCGTCGGCCTTCTACCTGCACCTCGAGGTGGCTGACCAGCCCGGAGTACTCGCAAGCGTCGCCGAGGTGCTCGGCCGTCACGGTATCTCGGTCAGGAGCGTGGTCCAGCGCGGACTCGGGGAGGATGCACGGCTGGTGATGGTCATGCACGAGGTTCCCGAGAAGGATTTCGCCGCTGCGGTCGACGAGCTCGGGAAGCTCGACTTCATGCGCTCGGCGCCCCGTTCGATCCGCGTGATCGAGGAGGAGGCTCGGCCATGACCGTCCCGTTGATCGAGCGCTACCGAGACCACCTCCAGGTACCCGCTGAGGCGGAGATAGTGACCCTCTACGAAGGATCGACGCCGCTGATCGAGGCACCGAGACTGTCCGAGAAGATCGGGGCCCGGATCCTGCTCAAGTTCGAGGGTCTGAACCCCACGGGATCCTTCAAGGACCGTGGCATGACCATGGCCGTGACGATGGCCAAGGCCGAGGGTGCCGAGGCAGTGATCTGCGCCTCGACCGGCAACACCGCCGCCAGCGCCAGTGCCTACGCCGCGCGCGCCGGCCTGCACGGAGTTGTGATCGTCCCGGAGGGGAAGATCGCCGCCGGGAAGCTCGCCCAGTCGCTGATGCACGGTGCCAAGGTGATCTCGCTGAAAGGGAACTTCGACCAGGCGCTGGAGATAGTCAGGGACCTGACCGAGAAGCACCCGATCGCGCTGGTGAATTCGATCAACCCGCATCGCCTCGAGGGCCAGAAGACAGCCGCATTCGAAATCTGCGACGAGCTCGACGGACCACCCGACGCGCTCGCCATCCCGGTCGGGAACGGCGGCAACGTGACCGCGTACTGGAAGGGCTTCCGGGAGTACGACACCTCGCCGGTCCTCTACGGCTTCCAGGCAGAAGGTGCCGCCCCGATCGTTCGTGGTGAGAGGGTGGAGAAGCCCGAGACCGTCGCCTCGGCGATCAGGATCGGGAACCCGGCCCGCTGGAAGGAGGCCGAGTCGGCGATATCCGAGTCCGGCGGGGCGATCGAGATGGTCACCGACCGTCAGATCCTTGATGCCTATCGCTTCGTCGCCTCGGAGGACGGCGTGTTCTGTGAACCATCGTGCGCGGCAAGCCTCGCGGGCCTGATCGAGTACGGACTGCCGGTGGCCGAGGACGGCAAGACCCCCGAGACCGTCGTGTGCGTACTCACCGGACACGGACTGAAGGACCCCGATACCGCCATCTCGGAAGGTCCGGAGGTCGTCACCTGCGAGGCCGACAGCGAGGTGGTGGCTGACGCAGTATTCGGGGCCGGCTCGTGAGCGCCCGAGGGTGTCGGGTGCGGGTGCCCGCCTCGAGCGCCAATCTCGGACCAGGATTCGACTCCTTCGCCGCTGCGGTGGATCTGACCCTCGAGCTGGACGTCGTCGAGGCAGGTGCCTTCTCGATCGAGGCCGAGGGCCTCGATGTCCCCGAGAACCGTGACAACCTCTGCGTTCGCTCCTTCGAGGCTCTCGGCTCGGCGGAGGAGTTCTCCTTCGTCATCCGCAGCGAGATCCCGATGGCAGGCGGTCTCGGATCGAGTGCCGCGGCGACGGTCGCCGGCCTGCTCGCCGCCGACCACCTGCTCGATCTCTCGCTCGACCGGCAGGAGATCCTCTCGAAGGCCGCGGAGATCGAGGGCCACGCAGACAACGCCGCCGCCGCTCTCTACGGGGGGTTCGTCGTCTGCGATCCGGGCAGCGGAGGGTCGACCGGGGTCACGAGCCTCGAGGTTCCCGCGGGTATCGACGGAGTGCTGGTGATCCCATCGACCGATCGGGTGCCGACCGTCGAGGCACGGGCTGCCTTGCCGGAGGAGGTGCCGCTACACGAGGCGAGCGAGAACATCGCGGCTGCCGCGAGGCTGATCCTGGGCATCGAGAGGTCTGACGCGGAGCTGATCTCGAGTGGCTTGGCCGATCGTCTCCATCAACCCCGGCGGGAGCATCTCTTCCCGCGTTCGATGCAACTGGTCAGCGAGGCCGCGTCTTGCGGTGCTCTCGGCGCCACCATCTCGGGAGCCGGACCGTCGGTGCTGGTCTGGACGCGCGCCGAGGAGGGCGATTCGGTACTCACCGCACTCGTCCCCCTGATCGCTGGTTGGGGTGAGGCACGGCGGATCGACTTCTCGGCTGACGGAGCCGGGGTTTCTGCCTCGTAGCGCTACCAGAATCACGCAAATTGGGTAATTCCGGGTCCGTTCGCATCCGAAGGTTCCGTGGACGGGGAACCTATACTGCCCTTTCAGCCAATCCCGTCGCGCGCCCGCTCGAAGAAGGCGTGGAACCAGGAGGCAGGTTTTGCGAGAGGACAATCCAAGCCCGCGCGGAGAGCGCGGTGAGCGAACGCAGCGTGAGCGCTACTCACCGGAGCGCGCCTATCGACCGTTGGTCTCGCCCCAGAGCGTCGAGGACAAGGACGCTTGCGCCATCTACGCGTCCGTGCGTCGGGATGGCACCCCCAGTCACGAGCCGATACCACTCGCACTCGAAGCGCTCCAGAAGATGCTCCACCGGGCCGGCAACGTCGACGGTGAGGGCGATGGTTGCGGCCTGCTGCTCGACATTCCGACCAAGATCTGGGCCGAGGAGGTCAGGTCAGGCGGACACGATCCTTCGCTGACCCTCGACGAGGCTTTCGCCGTCGCCCACGTGTTCGTGGACCGATCCGAAGACCTCGAGGTGATCCGTGCGAAGGCCCGAGAGATCCTCGGTGAGGGAGGTTTCAGGATCCTCGCCGAGCGGGTGGGCGCGGTGGACTCGTCCGCGCTCGGACCGACCGCGCGAGAGGAGGAGCCCCATTTCTGGCAGATAGCCGGTTTGGTGGCAGATGCCGCAGACCGCGACCGGGTCCTGTTCGATCTGATGATCGAACTCGAGGAGCGACTCGATCTGCACGTGCCGAGTTTCTCCTCCACCACCTGCGTCTACAAGGTGATGGGCGCACCGAGGATCCTCGGTCTCTATTACCCGGATCTGGTCGACGAACGCTTCGAGACGATCGGCTGCTTCGGCCACAACCGATACTCGACCAACACCTGGCCTTCGTTCAAGCGGGTGCAGCCCTTCGGTGTGCTTGGTCACAACGGCGAGATCAACACGATCGAACAGCTGCGTCAGGAGGCCCGGATGCTCGGCGCGCCGATTCGCCCGGGCAACTCCGACTCCCAGGATCTCAATCGCACGATCGAGACGCTGATCCACCGTGAGGGCCTGAGCCTCGCAGAGGCGCTCGAATCGGTATTGCCGCCGATCGTCCACGAGATCGACCACTTCGGCCCCGAGTTGCGCAGTTTCTACATGTACCTGCGTGAGGCGATGGGTCCGTTCTCGCAGGGTCCCGTGGCCCTGATCGCCCGTAGTGGGGATGAGTGCGTCTTCTCCACCGACGCGCTGGGCCTTCGCCCTCTCTGGCAGGTCGAGACCGCAGCCGACTACATCTTCAGCTCCGAGCCCGGAGTCGTCTCGGTCAAGCAGATGACTGCCGAGCCGAAGCCGCTCGCCCCGGGCGAGAAGGTCCTCGTGTCGATCGATCGGGGCAAGCGCCGCTCCACCGTGCACCCGCACGACGAGATGCTCGAGATCGTCCGTCGCAGGTGGCTCGAGCGCACCGGGGTCGATGCGGTCGCGCCCTACGATCGCGCGCTCGACACCGGAGGCCCGCTCGAAGGTTCCGAGATCCCGGGATACAGCGAGGCAGGGCCGTCGGAGCCGGTCAAGGTCTCCGAGTCGGTGCTCGCAGGATTCGGTTGGCAACGAGACGACATGAAGCTGGTCCAGCAGATGGCCGCGAGCGGCGCCGAGCCGGTGGGCTCTCTCGGATACGACGGTCCGCTGGCCGCGCTCTCTCCGGAGCGCCACAACCTCCCCGACTTCTTCAAGGAGACCGTCGCCGTGGTCACCAACCCCGCGATCGACCGCGAGCGGGAGATCGAGCACTTCTCGGCGAGGACCGTGATCGGGCGTCGCCCCGGCCTCGACGACCCTTCAGAGGATGTCGGTACGGTCGAGCTCGACTTCCCGGTGGTCCTCGGTGGGCACCATGATCTCGCTCCGCTCTCGGATTCGGATTACCGCAAGATCGCCCACGAGCACGGAACCTGGTTGCTGGAAGACCTCTGGGAGCACTTCGGAGAGCGTGCGAAAGCGCTCGATACCTCGCTCCTCGAGTCGGAGACCACCAAGGGGGCGGTGGAGCGGATCAAGCAGGAGGCCGTGAAGGCCGTCACCGAAGGAGCGGAGTTGCTGGTCCTCACCGATCGCACCGTCTATGAAGGGGACCGGCGGTTCTGTGACCCGCACCTGCTCGTATCGGCGATCGATCAGGCCCTGAAGTTGTTCAGGGTCGAGCGCGGCGAGGAGAATCTGCGCCGACGGTGTTCGATCGTGCTGCGCTCATCCGCACTGAGGAACGTCCACGACTGCATGCTCGCTCTCGGTCTGGGCTCGGACGCGGTCTGCCCCTACACGATGGTCGAGGTGGTCTGCGTGGACGAGTACCAGAGCGATGTCTCCAATCTCTGCGATGCGCTGCGCAAGGGCATGGAGAAGGTGATCTCGACCATCGGGATCCACGAGATCCGCGGTTACGCCCGCCAGTTCTCCTCGATCGGACTGAAGCCAGAGCTGGCGGAGATCTTCCAGACCGACGCCTTCGCCGCGACCGAGAAGGGTGGCACGGGATTTGCCGAACTCGACACCTCGGCCGACGAGCGGGTGAGGATCCTGCGCGGAGACGACGAAGCGAAGCCCGCCAAGACGGTCCGCTTCTATCCCAAGGTCTACAAGGCCGCGATCGCGGCTGCCAACGGAGCCGAGTCCTTCGACGACTACGCCAAGAAGGTCCGCGACCTGGAGGCCCAGACCCCGATCTCGATGCGGCACGTGATGGGTCTGAAGAGCGATGGCGATCCGGTACCGGCCTCAGAGGTCGATGCGTCGATCGGACACCACGACTATCCGTTGGTGATCAGCTCGATGAGTTTCGGATCCCAGTCCGAGCCCGCCTTCCGTTCGTACGCCGACGCGGCGCGTGAGGTGAACATCCTCTGCATGAACGGCGAGGGTGGGGAGATCCGCGACATGTACGGCGAGTACCGCAAGTGGCGCGGCCAGCAGGTCGCCTCGGGCCGGTTCGGCGTCTCCGCAGAGATGCTGAATGCCTCCTACGTGGCCGAGATCAAGATCGGACAGGGAGCCAAGCCCGGTGAGGGAGGTCACCTCCCCGGCAAGAAGGTCTCGGCCAAGGTCGCAGCCGCGCGTAACGCGGCGCCCGGGACGGACCTGATCTCGCCCTCCAACAACCACGACCTCTACTCGATCGAGGATCTGGCCGAGCTGATCGATGAGCTGAAGACGGTCAACCCGGACCTCCGGGTCTCGGTGAAGGTGCCGGTGGTACCCAACATCGGAACGATCGGTCTCGGCATCGCCAAGGCCGGAGCGGACATCATCACCCTCTCCGGCTTCGAGGGCGGGACAGGAGCTGCGCGCCAGCACGCACTCCGCCACGTCGGTCTGCCCTCGGACATCGGCACCCGAGCGGTCCATCAGGCGTTGATGGAGGCGGGCATCCGCAACCGGGTGGAGATCTGGGCCGACGGTGGCTATCGCCACGCGCACGATGTGGTCAAGTTGCTCTGTCTCGGCGCCAACCGGGTCGGCTTCGGGACTCTCGCCATGGTGTCGCTCGGCTGCACCATCTGCCGCGGCTGCCAGCTCGATACCTGTCACGTCGGCATCGCAACCCAGATAGAGACAGAGGAAGAGGCATCTGAGCACGGCTTGAAGAAGTTCACACCGCAGGAGGTCAGTGTGGCCGCAGCCAACTGCGCACGGTTCTTCGGCCAGATGGGTGAGCAGGTTAAGGAGGTGGTCGGATCTCTCGGTCACAGGCGCGCCCAGGATCTGGTCGGCCGCTACGACCTGCTGGAGCAGATCTCACACCATGACCGCCTCGATCTCGCTCCGCTGATCACACCGCTGGAGACGTATCTGGATCTCGAGCCGATCGACATGCCCGCCGTGGACGAGATAGAGGAGGACAGAGCCGAGGCGGGGCTCGTGATGGCGCGGCCGATCAGGATGGAGCCGAAGGCATCGTCTGAGCAGTTCGCACCGCTGGCGCGCGAGGTCTGCTCGGGAGGCACGGTCAGCAACGAGTTCCCGCGCGCCACCGACGCCGACGACCGGGTGCTCGGCACGGAGCTGTCCGGCGCGCTCGCCCGTGCCCGTGTGGCGGGTGAGATACCCCTCGGTTCCGATGAAGGCGTCGAGCCGGTGCTTGCGGAACTCACCTTCAACGGGGGCTCGGTCGCGGGTCAGGGCTTTGGTGCCTTCAACTCCTACGGAGTCGTCTGCCGGATCGAGGGTGGCGCCCAGGATGGTGCCGCCAAGACGATGCTCGGCGGCACAATCGCGATCCTCAAGGGCCGCAGCGAGCAAGGAACCCGGCTGAACGGCTCGGTAGGCAAGTCTTTCGCCTACGGCGCCCAGCGCGGTCAGCTGTTCGTCCAGGGCTCCGCGGATTCGAGATTCTGTATCCGTCTATCGGGGGCAGACGTAGTGCTGGGCGGAGAGCCCGAGGAGCCCATCGATGACGAGCGCGGGTGTCTGGTCGACCGCGCCAACGCCAAGGGCTTCGCGTTCGAATACATGACCGGAGGCCGTGCGGTGGTGCTCGGAGACCTCGGCCCGTGGGCATGCGCCGGCATGACTGGAGGACGCGTCTACGTGAGGGTCAGCAGCGAGATGGGGATGGATCGCGATGCGATCGAACGCCGCCTCGGTAAGGGGGCGATGGTCAACGTCGAACAGCTCGACGAGACCGGCGCGGGCGACATCTCCGAATTGCTCGGCGGTTACGCGGAGCAACTCCGAGAGACCGGACAGACCGAGGAGGCGGATCGGGTTCTCGGACTCGCAGGTAACGCAGGCGAGAACTTCCTGATGATCGTGCCCGAGAAGGTCCAGGCGGACCCCTCCATCTCCACCGAGTAGATACGGTCCAGCCATGGGACCCATTTCGCAAGAGATAGACATCGACGCCTCGCGCGAGCAGATCTTCGATTTCCTCTGCGACCTCAGCCTTCGCCCTGGTTGGATGGGCAAGCTCGCGGGTGACTATCGACTCGAGCGCATAGACCCGCGCGGTATCGGCGCAGGAGCCCGCTTCAAGCCCGACGGTCCGGGTGTCGAGTACATGGACACCACGATCGTCGAGACGGACTTCCCCGAGAAGATCGTCGAGCGCGGTGAGGGTGGTCTCCGTAACAAGGCGACGGTGAACACCGTCTGGGAACTGATTCCGGGGGCGAGTGGCGTCACCACGGTCCGGGTGACCTTCTGGACCGAGCAGCACCTGCACCTCGGGCGGGCATCCGAGATGGGGCGTTCGGGCTGGTGGAAGCGTCGCTGGAAGAGGGCTCTCAAGGGTCTGCGTGCGGCGATCGAATCCGGTGAGTTGCGCGGCGAGCCCGTCGAAGTAGCCGGCGGAAACCGCGTTCCTGGCGCAGCCTGAGGTCATGGCCGCCACGCCTACGGATAGAATCCTCATCACAAGATGACCCAAACCTCCCCGATCAGACTCATCCTCATCGCGCTCTGCCTGGGCGCTTCCGCGCTGGTGTTGGCCTCCTGTGGAGAGCACGACAGCACTCACGTGACCGAAGCCGAGACTCTGGAACTGGGAGATGTCGGATACCGGGTCGCGATCACGCGGTTCCTCAACCCCCAGGACATCGAGGACGCTCAGTACCTCGACGGCCTGCCTGACGAACCTGGTGATAACAAGGCCTACCTCGGCGTGTTCCTGCGGATACTGAACGAAGGGTCGGCCGAGTACGAGGTTCCCTCGAAAGGCGATTTCACCGTGATGGATACCGATGGGCAGGAGTTCTCGCCGATACCCCAGAACACACCTTTCTCGCTGGCGCTGGGCGACCGGATACCGCCTGACGGTGAGTTGCCGCTTCCGGACTCCGCCGCCGGTGCGGGTCCGATCGAGGGGGCTCTGCTCCTGTTCGTGGTGGATACTTCGATCGCCGAGAACCGTCCGGTCGAACTGGAGATCGACTCCGACGGCAACAAGGGCTCGATCGAGCTCGACATCTAGGCTTCGCCGTTGACCCGGCTCGAGGGTTGATCGGGAGCAGGGCGCATTGGTAGCCGATTCTCGACGCCCCTTCCTGATCGCGGCGGCGATCGTTTCAGCGGTCGCCCTCACCGGGCTGCTCGGTCTCGCCGCCGAGATCACAGGCGTGGTCGTATGCCTCGTCGCGTTGCTGGCGGTAGCTCAGGATGCGAGGGAAACCGGAGCCGATGTCGGGCCGCTCAGATGGTGGAATCTCATCCTCGGCGGCCTTGTCATCTGGATCGCCGGTATCCCGATAGGCCTGCTCCTGGAACCGATGGGCGGATTGCTGACCGCTGGCGGGGCCGCGCTCTGCCTGGTCGGTTCGCTACTGGGGATTCCCTAGCTTCAGCCCAGGGCCTCGGAGAGGATCTGGGAGGCGATGGGTGCGGCTACCTCGCCGCCGTCCTCGGTCGTACTGGCGACCAGGACACAGACCACGTACTTGGGCTTCTCGGACGGTGCAAACGCCGTGAACCACGCGTCGAGCAACGCCTTCTCACCCTCTCCGATGCCGAGCTCGGCCGTACCGGTCTTGCCCGCTACCTGGGCACCGGTGACCGCGCCCAGATAGCCGGTGCCGTAGTTGACCGCGCTCTCCATCAGCGAGCGCAGGACGGCAGCGTCCTCCTTGGGCATGACCCTGACCGGCTTCGCATCCGACAGCAGTTCCTTGTCGGAGACGATCGGAGTCGGCGAGCGCATTCCGCCCATGGCAACCGTCTGGGCGACCGACGCCATCTGCAGGGGGGTCGCGAGTACCTCTCCCTGGCCGATCGCACTCGAACCGATCTGGAGCTCATCCCCGATCGGATCCGGGATGGTGGAGGAGGGGATTCCGCCGTCCTCCAGATACTGAGCGGCGAACAGGGTCGGTGGTGAGTTGAACCCGAACTTCTCCGAGGTGTCCACCAGGCTGTCTTCACCGACCTCGATCCCGAGCGGTGCGAACACGGTGTTGCAGGACTTCGCGAACGCCTCGGTGAAGTTCCCGCCACAGCTCTCGTCGTGCGCGTTGAACAGATCGTGACCGAGTATCTCGACCGACTCGACCGGAGCGAAGTAGTCAGCGAGTCGTACCTGGTTGCCCTCGAGGGCCGCAGCGGTGGTGACGATCTTGAAGGTAGAGCCGGGGGGCTGGGGGGTGGAGTAACCGAACCCGGACACCGCCTTGACCGCACCGGTTTTCGCGTTCAGTACCACGGCGCCCCCGTTCACGCCAGACATCGCGTTGACCGTGGCGTCCTGGAGTTCAGGGTCGATCGTGGTGTTGACCGCCTTGCCGGGCTCGGCCTTGGAACTCGTGAGGACGCGGCCGTCCACCGAGTCGGGGACATCCGGCAGATCCGTGCCATCCGGCACCGCGAGCAGGTCGCCGCCCGGCTTGCCGCCGAGGACGGTGTTCAGCGAGAGCTCGAGACCGCTGATCCCGGTCGGCTCATCGCCGGGGAAGCCCTCCTCCTGTATCTCGGGGACGAGTTCCGGGGCCGGCTCGCCGACCTCCCCCGTGACATCGAGCGCATCCGAGAACCGTGCGTCACCTTGACCGGTAGCCAGGGTCGAGCCATCGGCAGCGAGGATGGCGGCGCGCTCGCCGAGTACGAGTCGCCGGCCGACTCGCTCACCCGACTCGAGTCCGGGAAAGGTCAGGTGCGGCGCCCAAGCGACTTTCCCGTCCTGAACCGGCAGTGAGATCTCACCGTCCACCGTGCCGAAGAGCCTCGTGTTGGCGGTGACGCTGACCTTCACATCACCACCCGGCGCGCGACCCGCCCGCCCAG
>CAZQMB010000018.1:19779-21254 GCA_964594365.1 uncultured Conexibacteraceae bacterium | reverse complement strand
CTCGCCGAGTTCCTCTTCGGCGACGAGGACGCGATGGTCAGGATCGACATGTCCGAGTACATGGAAAAGCACGCGGTCAGCCGTCTGGTCGGCTCGCCTCCCGGCTACGTCGGCTACGACGAGGGCGGTCAGCTCACCGAGGCAGTACGCCGCAAGCCCTACTCGGTACTGCTGCTCGACGAGATCGAGAAGGCCCACCCCGATGTCTTCAACGTGCTGCTGCAGATCCTCGAGGACGGTCGTCTGACCGACTCGCAGGGCCGTACCGTCGACTTCCGCAACGCGATCGTGATCATGACCTCGAACGTCGGCGCGCAGGACATCTCCAAGGACATGTCCTTCGGGTTCGCCGCCTCCGATGCAGAGGAGGGCGGTGCCTCGTACGACGACATGAAGGGCCGGATCATGGGCGAGCTCAAGAAGGTCTTCCGTCCCGAGTTCCTCAACCGGATCGACGAGGTGATCGTCTTCCACAAGCTGACCAAGGAGGAGATCAAGTCGATCGTCGACTTGATGATCGCCCGCGTGCGCGTGCAGGTCGCCGAACACTCGCTCCAACTCGACCTCACCGACGAGGCCAAGGACCTCCTGGTCGACAAGGGTTGGGACCCGGGGATGGGTGCGCGTCCGTTGCGTCGTGCGATCCAGCGCTACATCGAGGACCCACTGGCCGACGAGGTGCTCAAGGCAGGCTCGATGCCCGAGGGCTCGACCGTGCTGGTCGAACGCGATGCCAAGGGCGATGAGGATGACAAGCCCCTCAAGCTCAAGATCGTCAAGCCCCGCAAGAAGCCCGCTGCCAAGAAGCAGAAGGAGCCGGTCGGGGTTGGCGCCAAGGCCAAGGACGAGAAGGAAGCTGGTCCGGCGCCCAAGGCCGATGCCTCTGAAGACGCAGAGTCCGACTCCCCGGACTGAGCCTCCCGTAACCTCAAGGGCATGAGAAAGCCCGGTACCACTGCCGTCGGCACCTGGAGCGGCGGACGTTTCATGCACTTCGGGGAGGAGATCTCCGAGGAGCGCCTGGAGGCGTTGGTGCGCCCGGGTGACGGCATCGACACCGTCCTCACCGCCGACGTCTACGGCCAGGGTGCTGCAGACGAACTCCTCGGCCAGGCGATCGCCGGCTCGGATCTGGCCCGCGACGAGTTCTGTGTGGTCGGCGCGATCGGCCACGACTTCTACGAGGGCGAGCGGCAAGGCGCCAAGGGTTTTCCGCGTTTCACCGACCCGGCCCTGCGCGGCCCCGATGATTATCTCGACTACCTGCGTGTCGCCACCGAGCGCAGTCTCGAGCGCACCGGCCTCGATCGCTTCGACGCGCTCCTGCTCCACAACCCCGACCGGATCGGATTCACCAGCGAGGTCGTCTGGGAGGGGATGAGGGCCCTGCGCGACGAGGGCCTGACCGGAGCGATCGGCGTCGCCCCCGGCCCCGCGAACGGCTTCACCCTGGACGTGATCGACTGCGTGGAGCG
>CAZQMB010000018.1:18271-19679 GCA_964594365.1 uncultured Conexibacteraceae bacterium | reverse complement strand
ACGATCGAGTCGAAGCGGGAGGAACTGGCTGCCCTGCCGACGGAGATCGAGCTCAGCCCCGATGAGATCGCCGAGATCCGGCGGATCGGCGACAACCGCGGTTGTATGGCGCTCAAGGGCGCAAGCCCCGTGCACGAGGGCGAGGAGCGCCCCGACGGCTGGCAGATGCGCCCGGAACTCGCAGAGACGGCGACCCGTTGGGGCATCGATCCCGAGCGTGACCTCGTGATGTCGGCACCGGCGTCAGCGGGCGAGTAGGGCGGGGGAAGGCCGTGAGGGAGGCTTTGGAGCGTTTCGGCAGGTTCGCCTTGGGGACCGGATCGACCCTGTTCATCATCCTCGGGGCGATCATCTTCGGATTCGGAGTTCCGACGCTGTGGATCTATCTCGCCTCGGTGATCTACGGAGAGCCCGGCGCGGTCACGGGTTCGATCGCGCTCTTCATCTTCGCCGGGATCATCGTCACCTACTGGTTGTTGCTGGTGATCGCCTCGTGGATCAGGGCGAGGGTGGTCGACCCGGAGGAGATAGAGCGCGAAACGAAACGGGCTTCCTGGAACCGCAGCCTCCGCGACACACCCTTCCAGCCGGGGCAGAGCAAGACCGACCCGATCGAGAAACTCTTCATCGCAACCGCGATCGTTTCGTTGATCGGCCTCTTGATCTGGTTCGTCGGATTCGCCGGCGCGCCCTTCCCGACCGGCTGAGGGAGGGTCACGAATGTCGATCGGCGTAACCCGGCGGATAGAATGCTACGTTTATCGCAACCAACGAGTCGTTTTCTCCTCGCAGGGAGCTCGTTGGAGGAATCAGTTCCCACAAAGAGAAAGGCCCCAGTGAAGAAGTCCAAGCTCGTCTCCCTCGCAGTCGTTCTCGTTGCACTCTGTCTGCCCGCCGCCGCCTCGGCCGCGCCCACCCCGATCCAGTTGACCGATTTCACTGCGCGCGCCGCGGACTGGGCCGGACAGAAGCATGCGACAGCGATCAACTCCAAGAACGGAAGGCAGTTGACCTTCGGTTGGTTCTCGGATGCCGACGGTGCGTATCTCGCAGCCAACGTCTACAAGCCATCCGGGGAGCCCATCGGTGGAGAGCATGTCCTACTCGACGGTACGGGCACTACCTCGAATCAGCAGTTCGGCGCCGCGTACAACCCTGTCACCGGAGGATGGATCGTCACCTGGCTCGATTCCGACGCGAAGAACTACGTCAGTCAGATGCTCAAGGCCAGCGGTGCGGCTCAAGGCCTACCGCGGACGCTCGCCTCTTCTCCGGACATGAACTGCTGCGGCAGCAGCGATATAGCCTGGGATTCCAAGAAGAAGCAGTTCCTGGTCGCCTGGTCCTACTACTCCAATTCGGGCGAGACGACGGCAGACGGGTCGCCGACCGGGAGGTTCGTCAAGGC
>CAZQMB010000018.1:0-18171 GCA_964594365.1 uncultured Conexibacteraceae bacterium | reverse complement strand
TTCGACCGCACCTCGTGTCGCTTCATCGTCACCTATGTGGCCGACGCCGACCTGTCTGCCGAGACCGCGAATCAGCTCTTCGAGTCCCAGGTCAAGACCACCGGTTGCAGGAAGCCCAAGAGGTAGCAGGGGGCGAGAGCGTCGTCACCCGGCCATAGGATCGTCGGGTGGCGAAGAAGAAGACACCGGGGTTCGAGTGCACCGCCTGCGGTCACCGTGCCCTTGCCTGGTCCGGCCAGTGCCCGGGATGTAGCGCCTGGAACACGCTGGAGAAGGCCCTGCCAGCTCCGACCCCTTCCGCTGGAGTGGGTGGAGGCCTTTCGGGTGGTGTCGCCGCGACCCCCACGCCACTTCGCGAGGTACAAGCCGAGCGGTCCGAGCGGGCCGAGACCGGCATAGCCGAACTCGACCGCGTGCTGGGTGGCGGCTTGGTGCCCGGCTCTCTCGTGCTGCTGGGTGGCGCACCGGGAATAGGCAAGTCCACCCTGGCCGCGATGGCGTTGGCCAACCTGTCCGAGCGTGGCGCCGGGGTCCTCTACGTATCGGGTGAGGAGTCGGCCTCTCAGGTGAGGCGCCGGGCAGAGCGCCTCGGCGATGCAGCACTCGACGTTCCGATCCTCGCCGAGAACTCGCTCGAATCGGTGATCGCCACGATCGTCGAGGAGCGGCCTCAAGTCTGTGTGATCGACTCGGTTCAGACGCTCTCGGTCGGGGATTCGGCCCCCGGAAGCCTCGCTGCGGTGCGCGAGGTTACCCAGGCGCTGCTGGAGACTGGCAAGTCCCGCGATGTCACCATGATCCTGGTCGGACACGTGACCAAGGAGGGATCGCTTGCCGGCCCGAGGTCTCTCGAGCACTTGGTCGATTGTGTCCTCCACTTCGAAGGTGAGCGTGAGCGCTCCTTCCGCACGGTCCGCGCGGTCAAGAACCGCTTCGGCGCGACCAGCGAGGTCGGCGTGTTCGAGATGCGCTCGGCCGGGCTGGTGGAGGTGCTCGACCCGTCGGCGAGGTTCGCCGGAGAGGCCTCACCTGCAGCCGGATCGGTGATCTGCTGCTCGATGGAGGGCACCAGGCCGATCCTGGTCGAGGTGCAGGCGCTCGTTGCCCCGTCTGAGGCCGAGCTGCCGCGGCGTACCGCGACCGGCATCGACCGCAATCGCCTTGCCCTGGTGCTGGCGGTACTGACCCGCCACGGGCGGCTCCCGCTCGGCTCTGCCGATGTATTCGTGAACGTGGTCGGCGGGGTCAGGCTCGACGAGCCCGGAGCCGATCTGGCGGTGGCCCTGGCGGTGGCATCTGCCAACTCCGGCGAGGCGCTCCAATCGGAGGGCAGGCCGCTGGCGTGTTTCGGCGAGGTCGGCCTGACCGGCGAGTTGCGCTACGTCGCCCACGCCGACCGGCGGGTTGCCGAGGCTCGCAAGTTCGGCCTCGGTTCGGTGATTGGACCAGAGCCTGGGGAGGGCAAGCCGGAGGGGATGAGAGTCGTCGGCACCATCGGAGAGGCCCTGAAGGCCGCCGGAGTGTCGCGGCGGCGCGGCGATCGGGGCGGCCAGGACCAGTCCCGCCGCGCGGCCTGACCGGGTAGCACTTTCCCGCTCCGAATCTGGATTTCCGCACAATGCAGGCACTTTCCGAACGGGAGGTTGGAGGCCGCGGATTTGCGCTAAAAGAACTCCTGATGACGCCTTCCAAATCAGGAGATGAGATACACCGGGAGTTGGAGGAGCGTCAGGATCCCCGTCTGCTTCGAGCCCTCGACATGGTCGCCCCCGGTACAGGCCTCAGGGAGGGGATCGACAACATCGTCCACAGCCGAACCGGCGGCCTCTTGGTGATCGGCGACCCGGAAGAGATCTCGTTCCTCTTCTCCGGAGGGATTCCGATGGACCTCGATTACACGCCGGCGCTGCTGTACCAGGTGGCGAAAATGGACGGCGCGATAATCCTCGACCAGGAGGCGACCAAGATCGTCGCCGCGAACGTCCAGCTGATGCCGGACCCGACGATCCTCTCCGACGAGACGGGTACCCGTCACCGCACCGCCGAGCGCGTCTCCAAACAGACCGATGCGCTGGTGGTGGCGATATCCGAACGTCGCGAGGTCGTCTCGATCTACCTCGGCGGGATGAAGTACATCCTCCAGGAGATCCCCGCCGTGCTCGCCAAGGCGAATCAGGGGCTCCGCAACCTCGACAAGTACCGGGCCCGTCTCGATTCGATGAGCACTCGGCTGACCGAGTTGGAGTTCGAGGGTCGAGTCGTCCTCTACGACGTGCTCTCCGTGCTGCAGCGGGTGGAGTTGGTGAGCCGGATGGCGGTAGAGGTGGAGCGCTACATCGTCGAACTCGGCGCCGAGGGCAGGTTGATCGAGATGCAACTGGAGGAGACGCTGGTCGGTGTCGCGGCCGACAAGTCGGCACTTATCCGCGACTACGCCACCACCGACAGCGAGCAGAGCCTCTCCGACGCGCTCAGCGCGCTGAGCCAACTCCCCCATCAGGAGCTGCTCGACTACGGGCGTCTTGCCGAGTTGCTCGGCTACGACCGGAAGACCTCCACTCTCGAGTTCCCGGTTTCGTCGCGCGGATACCGCGTTCTCGGGAGGATCCCGAGGCTCCCCAAGTTGGTGGTTCAGCGGATCGTCCAGGAATTCGGCGGCCTCGAGGAGGTACTCGCTGCGAGCGACGAGGACCTCGAGGCCGTGGAGGGCGTGGGAGCGACCCGCGCCAAGGAGATCAGAGAGGGAATGCGCCGGATTCGCGAGGTCGAGCCGGTCGACAGGTACTTGCAGGACTGAAAGAAGACAGGATCAACCCAGGGGCCCCCGCCCCGAGACCCGAGGAGGAGACCATTCCAGAGCTAACAGAAGATCAGGTGAAGGACGCAGGCGGCGAGGTGGAGGTCGAAGTCGTCTACGAGCACATCGAGTTCGAGGTCGGCGACAAGGTCGTCTACCCCCATCACGGCGCGGGCAAGGTGCTCAAGAAGGAGAACCGGAATCTGATGGGCTCGCGGCGGGAGTACCTGACGATCATGATCCTCCACAACAACATGACCGTGATGGTCCCGTCCGAGAACGCCGCGCGCGCCGGGTTGCGACGCGTCTGCGACGAGAGCGAACTGAAGAAGGTGGTCGCCGTCCTGACCGACCCGGTCTCGGACATGCCGAAGAACTGGAATCGCCGCTTCAAGCACAACCGGGAGAAGATCAAGACCGGCGACGTGTTCGAGCTGGCCGAAGTGGTCCGGAACCTCGCGCTCCGCGAGATGGAGAAGGGTCTCTCGACCGGTGAGAAGCAGATGTACACGCGCGCCAAGCAGGTACTCGCCTCGGAGTTCATGTACGCGCTCGACACGGACGATGAGGGTGCCGAGGCCTACCTCGACGGCTTGCTCGAGAAGAGCTTCGGCGCGATGCAGGAAGCAGCAGCTGCCTGACACGAGCGCCATCCTCGCGGCTGCCGGCTCCGGGGAGCGACTCGGAGCTGGCGAGCCGAAGGCCTTGGTCGAGTTGGCCGGGAGGCCGATGTACCAGTGGGCGCTGGATGCTCTCGAGGGCACGGAGGCGATAGGCGCGGTGGTCGTCGCTGCGCCCCCGGGGATGGCGGATCAGATCCAGTCCGGTGACGAGCGGACCCGAGTGGTCGAGGGAGGGGAGACACGGACCGAATCGGTCCTCAACGCCCTCGCCCTCTGTGAGAGCGAACTCGTCTTGATCCACGATGCCGCACGGCCACTCGCCACCCCCGACCTCTTCGATCGGGTGATCGAGCGAGTGGCCTCGGACGACTCGCTGGCCGGTGCAATCGCCGCCTCCGCGATCCACGACACCGTCAAGCAGATGACAGACGACGGCCTGATCTCCGCCACCATCGATCGCGCCGCGTTGCGGGCAGCCGAGACACCTCAGGTCTTCAGGGTCGTGGCGCTGCGCGAGGCGATCGAGTCAGCGGGCGCAGGCGAGGCGACCGACGAAGCGATGCTGGTCGAGGCAGTGGGTGGCAAGGTGGCCACGGTCGAATCCGGTAAGGAGAACTTCAAGATCACCACGACCGCCGACCTCGAGCGGGCGGCGGCGATCCTCACAACCCGCCCCTAGCCCTCGTTCTGACCCCCGGGCTCCGTGCGCTCCGAGCGAGGCACGTATCCCAACAGGATCGCCACCGCGGCTATGAAGGCGATCTGACCGATTCCCAAGGCGGTGCCGAGGTTCGCTGCCCCGGCCGCCAGTGCGATCAGGGTGACGGCCACGAATACGGCCAGCGAGATGGCTGTGTCGCGGAGCACGGTTTGAATCCTAGTCGCTCATCCGCCGGGTTCAGAGATCGTTTGGGCCCCTGGTACCGGAGCGTCTCTCGGTGCTCAATCCAGCGGCCGAGCGGCTGGGACCTGCCATGTGCCTGGCCTGTCTGCGGCGGAAGATCGCCCGCTGGACCAGGAGCGTCACGGTGCCCGCCGCGACTATGCCGATCAGGTTCAGCGCCAGCTGCGCCATCGCTCCGCGCCACTCGCCCCAGTCGGCGTAGGCGGCTGCGACCCCGATGTTGGCCGCCGAGGGGATGGTGGTGACCGAGATCAGCACGCCCACCAGCGCCCCTGACTTGGAGGAGGTGAGCGAGAGGATCCCGGCCACACCGGCGAAGATCGCGATGATCAGCGAGAACTCGTTCGGTTGCGAGATGAACTGCGTGAAGGGGTGGCTGCCGTGGGTCGGATCGGCGGGCCCGATGTTGATCAGATTGGTGAACAGGGCGAACAGGAATGCGGCGGTGATCGCCGCCGGGAAGCCGACGAGCAACGCCTTGGCCGAGCGGATGGCTACGTCCTTGCGTTTGGAGATCAGCGCCACACAGAACCCGGCGATCGGCCCGAACTCCGGTCCAACCACCATCGCGCCGATGATCAGGATGGTCGAGTCGAGGATGATTCCGCAGGCGGCGATCAGCCCCGCCATCACGATCAGCGTTATGAAGTTCCAGTTGAGCTCGGTGTTGTCGGTGGTGCGCGATGCGACCTGTTCCCAGATCACGGCGTCTCCGGGCATGCCCTCTGCGGCGTGTTCCGCACGGTCACCCGCGTCGGAGATCTCCACGTCCACCGCCTCCATCGCGATCGAGCCGTCGTGGTCGATCCCGAGGTCCTTCAGGTCGCCCAGCACGATGCTCGCGTCCTCGCGGGCGACGTCGCAGAGGATCACATCTCCTTCTGGCTGCCTTGCGGCGCCCTCCAGATAGACGATGTTGGTCACGGCATCGTCTGCCAACAGCAGATCGAGCACACGCTGGGACTTCTGCGACGGGGATACCACCCTGAGATGAACCACGGGACTAGCCTACCCGTGTGCTCACCGATTACCACCTGCACCTGCGCCCGGATGAGTCAGGAACCACCTGGGAGCGGTACTTCACGCCCGAGAACGTCGCGGCCTACCGCGAAGCCGCGTCCGCAGCGGGTATCGAAGAGTTGGGTGTGTCTGAGCACGTCCACAGGTTCACCCAGGCGCTCGACGTCTGGGATCACCCGTTCTGGCGCCTGAACGCCCACGACGATCTCGATGCCTACTGCGAGTTCCTGGCCGCCAACGATCTGAGGGTGGGGATAGAGGCCGATTTCGTACCCGGAACCGAGGACCGGATGGCGAACCTGCTCGAGGGTCGACCCTTCGATTACGTGGTCGGATCGGTCCACTTCCTCGGCAGCGACGCCTTCGACGATGCCGACTACGACGTCTGGGGAACTCACGGCGACCCCGAGGTCGTCTGGGGCCGCTACTTCGAGTCCGTCGCCGAGGCAGCGCGCTCAGGTCTGTTCGACATCCTCGCCCATCCGGATCTGGTCAAGGTATGGGGAACCGATCGCCCCGTCCCCGACCGCGATCTCCGCCACTACTACGAGCCGCTGGTCGAGGCCGTCGCCGAGACGGGTATCGCCGTGGAGATCTCCACCGCGGGCCTGCGAAAGCCGGTCGGGGAGATCTACCCGGCTCCGTCTCTGGCAGCGATGTTCGCCGAGGCTGGCGCGAGGTTCTGCCTCTCCTCCGACGCCCACCTCCCCGAGCAGGTCGGCTTCCGCTACCAGGACGCGATCGAGTTGCTCGGTGAGATAGGCGTCGACGAGATCTGCACCTTCTCCGAGCGCGAGGTGAGCATGCAGCCACTCGGCGCGAGCGAGGCAACCGAGGTCGAGTCGTGAACGCGCGGGTCGGGATCGGCTACGACAGCCATCGCTTTGCCGAACCTGCGGAAGGCCGGCCGCTGATCCTCGGAGGGGTGACGATCCCCCACGACCGCGGCCTCGCCGGCCACTCGGACGCCGACGTGCTGACCCACGCCGTGATCGACGCCCTCCTCGGAGCCTGCGGTCAAGGCGACATCGGAACCCACTTCCCACCGGATTCCGAGCAGTGGGCGGACGCGGACTCGCTCGATCTCCTGCGGCGCACGCTCGAAATACTCGAGGGCACACCTGTGAACGTGGATGCGACCGTCATAGGCGAGCAGCCACGCCTGAGCGGGCACCGCGAGGAGATCCAGGACTCGCTCTCGGCGGCCCTGGGCGCCCCGGTCAGCGTCAAGGCGACCACCAACGAGGGGATGGGGTGGATCGGTAGGGGAGAGGGTCTAGCCTGCACTGCGGTGGCGCTAGTGGAGAGACAGGCGTGAACCAGATCTGATGGCTTTCGGCAAAGACAACGATCCCCCGGTCGACGCCACGGAGAAGATCCGTGCCGAGCTCGATGCCGCCAAGCAGGCGAGCGAGCGATTCAGGGAGAAGTCGTCTCAGCTGATCGAGGCCCTGCGGCAGAGCGAGGCGAATGCCAAGCAGCAGGCCGAGCTCGCCCGGGAGGCGGCCGAGAAGGCTCAGGACGAGTCCGCCCGCATGGTCGAGGAGGCGAGGAAGCGCGCAGACGAGGCCGAGGAGAAGGAGAGATCGGTCGCGCAGGCGCTCGACGACGCGCGCGCCGAGGCTGAGGTGAACGCACAGAAGGTCCGCGATCTCGAGCGTGAGGCATCGCGTTCGGCCGACGAGGCCAAAGCGGGCTTCGAGCTCGAACGCAAAGACCACGAACAGACGCGCAAAGACCTCGAGGAGCGCGTGGCCGAGCTGACCTCTCAGCTCGACGACGCCCACAAGGCGGCCGAGGCGATCGGCGAGGCCGCCAAGGCTCAGTTGGAACAGCTCAAGGCCGAGGCGCGCGAAAGGGTGAATGCCGCCATCGCCGAGGCCGAGGAGAACGCGGCCAGAGAGAGCGCCGAGGCCGAGCGGAAGGCGGCTGAGGAGAGCGCCAAGGCTGCCGAGGAGTTGCGGGTGGCCAAGGAGCGCTTTCGCGATGCCGATGCTGCGGCGACCGAGATGCAGTTGACCGTCAACGAGAGCACTCAGAAGGTCGCGCAGGCCGAACAGGAGGCCGAGAGAGCCGCCAAGCAGGCCGAGGAGGAGATCGCGCGGATGGAGAAGGAGACCATCCGCAGAGAGCGCGCGGCAGAGGAGAAGGGCCGCGAGGACTCGATCGAGGAGATCGCCGAGCTGCGCGAGTCGCTGGCGCGAGAGACCGAGGCCCGCGCCCGCGCCGAGGCCGACATGCAGGTGGCCCAGGAGGCCATGCGTCTGCAGCGTGAGGCCGACGAGCGGGTAGAGGCTGCACGGCGCAAGGCCGAGCGCGAGGTGGAGAGCAAGATCGCCCGCACCCGCAAGAAGGTCCTGGGAGACCGCGCCGACGAACCCGACGCGCTCACCGAGGAACAGCCCGCCAGGCGCCCGGACGACGATGACGACGGACCCGGAACCACCGGCCGGCGCCTTCGCACCTACTAGCGCGTGCGCACCGTCACCGTCACCGACACCCTCAGCGGCGAGCGCAAGGCGCTCGAGCCGCGCGAACCCGGCAAGGTCGGGATCTACGCCTGCGGACCGACCACCTACGGTCCGATCCACATCGGCAACGCCCGCCCGTACGTGGTCTTCATGCTCTTCGGCCGGTTCCTTCGCAGACTCGGCTACGAGGTTCGCGTGGTCTTCAACCTCACCGACGTCAACGACAAGATCTACGCGGCCGCGGCCGAGGCTGGCGTGCCGTCAGCCGACTGGGCATCGCAGATGTCGGAGGCCTACATCCACGTCACCGATCGGCTCGGTATCGGCAGGCCCGACTCCGAGCCGCGAGCCACCGACTCGATCCCGCAGATCATCGAGTTGATCGAGCGGCTGATCGAGTCTGGCAACGCCTACGAATCGGGTGGCGACGTGTACTTCAGGGTCCGTTCCTTCGACCGCTACGGGAGCCTCTCCAACCGCGACCCCGACCAGATGGATCAGGGCGAGGAGGCGGGCTCAGACGACCTGAAGGAGGACCCGCTCGACTTCGCGCTCTGGAAGGCCCAGAAGAAGGGCGAGGACACCGCCTGGCCCTCACCCTGGGGACCCGGGCGCCCGGGTTGGCATATCGAGTGCTCTGCGATGGCCGAGGGCGAACTGGGGCTGGACTTCGAGATCCACGGTGGAGGATCCGACCTCGTCTTCCCCCACCACGAGAACGAGATCGCCCAGTCCGAGGCCGCCGCGGCGGATCAGGGCACTCCCTTGGCGCGGATCTGGATGCACAACGGGATGGTCCAGACCGACGAGCAGAAGATGTCCAAATCCGAGGGGAACATCTTCGATCTGGCCCACGCGCTCGACACCTACGGCCCCGAGGCAGTGGTCGCGTACCTCGTCTCGGGCCACTATCGCCAGCCCCTCGCGTTCTCAGCCGAGGCGCTCGAGGAGTCGCGCGCCCGGGTGGAGCGGCTTCGCAACTTCCTGCGTGGAGAGAGCGCAAGCGAGGAGGAGCGCTCGGCCGCCGGCGAGGAGGCCGCCGAGGTATCCGAGTGCCGCGAGGCCGTCTACGAGGCCCTCGCCGATGACTTCAACACGCCCAAAGCCTTCGCTGCGATCTTCGATCTGGTTACCGAAGCGAACAAGCGCGAGCTGATCGGAGCGCGTGAGGCCGTGACGGATCTGCTCGAGCTGTTCGGGCTGGAGTCACTCGCGCATGACTCGATCGAGCCTGATCCGGCGGCGCTGGCGCTCCTCGAGGAGAGGAACGCTGCCCGCGAGGCGGGGGATTACGATCGCGCCGACGAGATCCGCGACCGGTTGCTCGAGCTGGGCTGGGAGGTCCGCGACGAGGCGGGCGGCGCCCGTCTGGTTCCGCGGACAGACGACTCGTGACCGAGTTCATCTACGGGCGCCGTGCGGTCGCCGAGGCCGAGCGTGGAAAGAGGCGAGTCCACCGCGTCGTCACCAGCGACGACGTGTCCGATGCCGAACTGGAGCGGATGTGCGGATCGGCCGAGCACCAGGGGATCGTGGCCGAGGTCGACGACTTCGGTTATGCCGACCCCTCGCAGCTACTGCGCCACGAGAACGCTCTGGTCCTCGCTCTCGACGAGATCCAGGACCCTCACAACCTCGGGGCCGCCTGCAGGGTGGCCGAGGTCGCGGGCGCATCGGGCGTGGTGATCTGCGAGCGCCGCGCTGCCACGGTCACTCCCGCTGTGGTCAAGGCCTCCGCAGGCGCGACCGAGCACCTGGAGATCTCTCACGTGGGCAACCTCGCCGACTGGCTCGAGATGGCCCGCAAGCAGGAGGCCTGGATCTACGGCGCCGAGGGCGATGCCGATCGCACGATCTACGACGTCGACTGGAAGGGTCGGGCGGTCGTGGTGATGGGCTCGGAGGGCAAGGGCCTGAGGAAGCGCGTCGCCGACACCTGCGACGAGCTCGTCGCGATCCCCACGCAGGGCCAGGTGGAGTCGCTGAACGTCTCTACCGCGGCCGCGGTGATCCTCTTCGAGGCCCAGCGTCAGCGAAGCGCCTGAGCGCTCAGCGAACGGTCCAGCGCCAGGTCACGGTCGCGCTCGGCAACCCGTCCGGCACGCTGCCGGTGACCGAGAGGGTGTGACGGCCGCGGCTCAACCCTCGGAACCGGGCTACGGATCGACAGCTCTTCGCTCTGCCCCGATCGAGCTTGCAGGTGAAGGAGGTATCTGGCTCGTCTGATGCGAAGCGGAACGAGGCGACGCGCGACTTGGTGGTCTTGCGCGGCTTGCCGGTGATCCTCACCACGGCCTGTGTCACGAACAGACCGCGATAGACGCTCGGTCCGCTGCTCAGGATCGGTTGCCAGTCGTTGGCAGGGTCGAAGGTGATCGCCGAGACGTCGAAAGGCACCTTGATCGACTTCACGAATGATCCGTCGACTGTGCTGAAGACGACGAGGCGGTTGTCGGATGGTGTCGGCTTGCCGTTGTCGACTACGTAGGCGAGAGCGACGGGGGATCGGACGGCGACGGCGCTCGGCTCGTCCAACTGGTTGGCGCCGGTGCCCTGTCCGGCCACGGTCCAGCGGAGCTGCAGATCGCGGTCGAAGGACTGGAGTTGGTGTGCGCCCGCATCGACCACGAAGAGATTGGAGGAGGAGTCGGTTGCCAGGCCCGAGAGCGGGCCGACGAACGGCGTTCCCTCGCGATCGGGCCCGAGCGCGAGGTCGCTCAGGTTCCAGCGAGACAGCGAGGGGATGGCCGAGTTCGATCCCCGATCGGAGATCGCGTAGAGATAATCCCCCGATCTCGCAACGCATTCGACGCTTCCCGGTCCGGCCTTTCCGTTGAACTGGCTGGAGAGGTACATGTCGAAGCCATTGACGAAACCGATCTCGGTGCCGTTCTCCTCGTACTTGCGGATCGGCTTGTCCCACGGCGAGGTGGTGATGAAGTCGGTGCCGCCGGTCTCCGCGACGCAGTTGATGCCGGCACCGCCCAGCGTCGAAGAGATCGAGGCGGTGTTCTGGAGCGCGTTCGCCGTATCGAAGCGGAGGACCTTGTTGCCGTTGGGGTCCGCGTCGGCGATCAGGATCTGCCCGTCCGGCCGGATCGCGAGCCCCTCTGCGTAGGAGAACTGGTTGGCTGTGCCCACCGTCGGACCGGCGACGAACGTCTCTGCGGCTCTGGCCGGGGCGCAGGCGATCAGGGCGATCAGCATCACCCCGGTGAGGGTCAGCAGACGAGGGGAGAGTCGTGTGGGGGCGCGTTCAGTCATCGAATTGGTTGGCCTGTCTCTTATCCGACACGCCTGAAGCACGATTGTTGCGCACTCTCATCCTGCCGGGCGCCTCTCGTACGACCGATCGCTTCTATGAGCTACTCCTCCCAGCTCTTGGTGCTTCCGCCCTTGGCCCACTGCGCTTGGATCTCCTCGAGCGAGCGACCCTTCGTCTCGGGTACGTATCGCCAGATGAAGATGTAGGCCAGCACGCACATCGCAGCAAGGATGAAGAAGGTCGCCGACTCGCCGATCCCGTTGACGATGCTGAGGAAGAACTCGGTCACCAGGAACGCCGCTCCCCAGTTGGCCGCGGTCGCAAGCGATACGGCCCTGCCACGGATGCGGTTGGGGAAGATCTCCGAGATGATCGTCCAGACCACCGGCCCCAGTGAGAAGGCGAACGAAGCGATGAAGATCACCAGCGCGACCATCGTGATGATGCCGACTATCGAGGCGCCGGAGCCGACGTCCTTGGTCGACTCGATGGCGAAGCCCAGGCCGACCGCGCACAGCGAGACGAACATCCCGACCAGCCCGAGGAAGAGCAGCGGTTTGCGACCGAAGCGGTCGACGTACGCCACCGCGACGAAGGTGGCGAGCACGTTGGTCAGCCCGACGCAGTAGAGGGTCGCCGTGGTCTGCGCCTTGGTGCTGGTCAGCCCGGCGCTTTCGAAGATCGTGTTGGCGTAGTAGATGATCGCGTTGATCCCGGTCACCTGCTGGAAGAAGGAGAGCCCGAGGCCGACGATCAGTGCCTTTCGCACGCTGGGCTTGAAGACATCGCCCCAGGTCGACTCGCCCTCCTTCCTCTCGTGGGCGAGTTCGTGTTCGAGATCGTCGAGGCTCGATTTGACCTCCGCTGGTCGGGTGACCGTGGCGAGCGACTGTCTGGCCTTTCGTTTGCGCCCGACCTTGGCCAGCCAGCGTGCTGATTCGGGGGCGAAGACGACTCCGGTGATCAGCACGATCCCCGGGACCAGGCCGATCAGGAACATCTCCCGCCAGCGCCCGGGTTCGAGCAGGTCCGAGACGAGATAGGCGAGGAAGATCCCCACCGTGATCGCCAACTGGTAGGTCGAGACGATCCTCCCGCGGATCTCGCTCGGGGCCATCTCGGCTGCGTAGAGGGGGGCGATGGTGGAGGCGAAGCCGATCCCGAAGCCGGTCACCACGCGACCCGCGGTGAGTACTGGCACGCCCGGTGCGAAGCCCTGGATCAACGCACCGCCGCTGAACAGGATCCCGGCGGTGATCAAGATCGGCTTGCGGCCGAACCTGTCTGCGAGCGTGCCCGCCACCAGGGCCGAGAACAGCGCCCCGAGCGTGACCCACGAGGTGATGATCTGCTTGGCGACATCGCCTACCCGGAAGTCCTTGCCGATCCCCGCCAGAGCACCGGCGATCACCCCCTGGTCGTAGCCGAACAAGAGTCCGGCTACGAAGGTGACGAGCGCGACCACCAGCAGTCCCTTCATCACCCGGCTCGAGCCCTTGCCCTTGGAGACCCTGCGCCTCGTCTTGGCCGCGGTTGCCATCAGGTCATGTCCCTCGACCATTCGAGCACACCGTCCGGAGCGATCCCGGCGATCAGCCGATCGAGCGCGAGCCCGAGGGGGATCCAGCTGATCAGGGCGAGTGAGGTGTCCACCCAGGCCAGCGGGATCGTTCCGAGGAAGGTCACCACCGGCATCAGCGAGGCGACCATCGCCCAGCGGAACTCGTCTGCGTCGGGTGAGTAGTCGAGCAGTCCGGCCTTCGATGCGTAACCGAACAGCACCGTCTCCATCACGCACAGCAGCGCGAGGATCACCGCCAGCACCACCACGGCGCCGGGGTTGTTGCCGTAGTCACCGATCAGGCGCGCGCTGAACGGCAGCAGCACGACCAGGAAGAGGTAGATCATCTGCAGCACGATCACCGTGGTGTCGATCGCCGTCAGGCGGGAGAAGAGCGAGTGGTTGGCAACCCAGTAACGCGCCAGCACGATGAACGAGACGATGAATCCCACCCACGCGCCTTCCTCGGCCCCGATCGCGTCGAACAGCGCGCGCGCCGTGTCGTCGGCGGGCTTCTCGATCGTCAGCTGGACCGCGACCAGGGTGATCGCCACCGCGAAGATGCCGTCGGTCAGCGCCGAGAGACGCCCGAACCCGAACTCGTCGGTGCGCTTCCAGACTCGGCGCGACGGGGTCTTGGGGGCCGGTCGTGACTTGCTCGCCATCGTGGCAATGGTGAGCGCGGGCGCGGCGGAAGCGGCGCTTTCGGCCTCTGCACGGGTTCATTCATTCGATCACGAACGGTGCTTGACAGTGTGAGATGCGTCCCTACACTGGCGCAGCAAGAAGGGTGAACCCCGAGTCGATGCTCTGGCTCGTTGACAGCACCCTCGTGAGAGAGAGCCCACCTAGGGGAGGTAAGGGCGGGCCACAACAACCAAGGAGGTTGTACGTGGCAGCATCTGCTTCCCCCAATACCCAGGAAATAGCAATCGCCAAACTCGAGGCGGCTGCTCGACGCCGTGCCCAGCCGGGCATCGACGACGAGCTGCTGGTCAAGATGGCGAAGGAAGGTCGCCAGGATGCCTACGACCAGTTGGTCCGCAGGTATCGCAGGTTCATCCGCGTCAAGTCGTCGTCTTACTTCCTGCTCGGAGGTGACGCCGACGACCTGATGAGCGAAGGGATGATGGGTCTCTACAAGGCGATCCGTGACTACAAGACCGAGCGCGAGGCGTCGTTCCGCGGTTTTGCCGAGCTGTGCATCACCCGGCAGATCATCACCGCGGTCAAGACGGCCACGCGCAACAAGCACATGCCCCTGAATCACTCCGTCTCGTTCAGCCAGAGCACCGCCGGCGGCGAGACCGAGATGACCCTGGAAGACGTGCTCCCCGGACCGGAGGTCCGTGACCCGTCCATCCAGGTGATCGCAAGCGAGGAGCTCGACAGCCTGGTCGGTTGCCTGACCAGCGTGCTGAGCGATCTCGAGAGCCGCGTGCTCGCGCTCTACCTCGACGGTCACCCCTACGAGGAGATCGGCGAGCAGGTGGAGTGCGACGCCAAGACGGTCGACAACGCGCTGCAGCGGGTCAAGCGCAAGGTGGCAACTCACCTCTCCTCGCGGGCGGTGCAGGTCTGAGCCGACCCGGCGTCGAAGAGAAGAGCTGAATCTCTCTCACACGGATTCGAATCGAGGGGCTCCACACCGAGCACCTCTTCGCAACAGCCACGTAGAAGGCCCCGCTCTCTCCCGAAAGGTGGGAGGCGGGGCCTTCCTCGTTCACGCCCTTGTTACCGTCCTCAGCCCATGGGCAAACCGCGCGAAGTCCTCTTCTACCCCGGAGGGTCCAAGACCGGGTCCTCTGCATTGCAGACGATGCTCCGCTGCAGCGTGCCCGGGCTCCGTCAGGCCGGCTGGAACTATCTCGGTGACCTGAGAGAAGGCGATGTGATGGGGTCGGCGACCGGGAACGGCCCCACGCTCGCGGTCGAGCTGGTTCGCGCCGCTGGAGAGGATCCGAGCGAGCACTTCAAGCGCAAGGTCCTCCTGAATCCCCACGCGACCGATCCAGTCGAGCTGCTCGACCAACTCGCGCCGCCCGGCGAGCGGTCGATCATCGCCGCCGAGGCCCTCGCGATGCTCGAAGCCGAGCACTGGGCCCCGTTATTCGAGTTGCTCGAATCCGAGGGAAGCAAGGTGAAGATCGTCCTTGCGGTCAGGGACCTCTACCCGCTCTGTTGGGCGGGCTGGGCTCAGAACCTGAAGCTCTGGGGCGAGAAGCGGAGGTTCGCCGAGTGGGAGGCCCTGGACAGGGGCGGGGAGCCACTGCGGAGCATCGGAGCGTTTCGCGAGCTCAGCGAACGCTTTCCATCCGTGCTCGCTTCGGAGGATCTCGTCTTCCTCCACTACGAGACGATCCGATCCCGGCTGGTTCCGACCCTGTTGGAGGCCGGAGGCATTCCGCTCGATGCCTGCGACCTCGATGCAGGTGGCTCTCTCGAGCGGCCGGTGAACCGGAGCCTGACTCAGGCCGAGATCGCCCTGATGCTGAAGATCAACGCCGAGGCGGATGAGTTCCAGGCCGCGTGGTGCGGTCAGACCATGATCCTGCGCCCGGGGGTGCGGCCGCCGCGGATCGTGCTCTACCCCGAGGTGCACGACGCACTGGTCGACCGGTACTCAGATGCTCTGGAGGATTTCAACTCCCATCTGCCTGCCGGAGCGGATTGGCGCCTCTCGGTGCTGGATCGAAACCTGACCGAGATCGAGGCTGACGACCCGGAAGCGATCGGGTCCGGGGAGGCGCGCCGTGCGATCGAGTTCCTGCTCTCGTTCGAGCCGGCTCCGGATCTGCGGCAGCTGCTCGAGTCCATGCTGCCACCTGAGTCGTCGCTCGAGCGAGCGGGACGCAGGCTCCGCTCAGTCGGCGCTGCCTTGAAGGCGAGAGCTGCCCCAAGAGCCAGTTCCTGAGGACGAGCGGACACGCATCGGGCCAGCCTCTTGCGTTCTGCGAGGTTGTTACCTTCGTCGGTGATGGCAAAGGCGCGCGAAGTCCTCTTGTATCCGGGTTCACCGAAGACGGGGACCTCCGCCCTCCAGGCGGTGCTGCGCTGCAACGTGGCTCAGCTGAAGGCAGCTGGCTGGAACTACCTGGACGATCCGGTCGAGGGTGATCCGACCGCGCTGGGATCGGGCAACGGATTGCCGCTGGTGATCGGGCTTCTCGGTTTGTCGGATGAATATGAGCCGCTCGAGGTCTTCGAGCGTCTCGCACCACCTGGCGAACGTTCGATCATCTCCTGCGAGGCCTTCTCTGATGTGAGGCCGGAGGAATGGGCTCCGATCATCGACCTGCTCGAGGCCGAGGGGGGCACCATCCGCAGCGTCTACTGCGTGCGAGATCTCTATCCCTTCCTCTGGTCGGCTCACGCGCAGGTCTCCGCCGGATTCAAAGAGACCAGCTCCTTCTCCTCTTACGTGACAGCCACCCGCATGACGCTCTGGGGAAAGAGACGCATCCTCGACAGATACGCCCGCCAACTGCCGGATTCGCCATGCGTGACCTCGGAGACCTTCCTCCGATACGAGGTGATCCGCGCGAATCTGATCGAGGAGATGATCCTCGCCGGGGGGCTGCCGCTGGAGGCTCTCGATCTCAGCGCCATGAGCTCTTTGGATCGGCCGGTCAATCGCACCTTGACCCAGCCCGAGCTTGCCCTGATGCACAGGATCAACTCGGAGATGGATGACTTTCGCGCGCAATGGAGCGGCATGACCCTGACCAGGCGACCCTCACCCAGACCGGCGAGGCCTGTCTGGGTGCCCGAGGTCTACCAGTGGTTGGTCGACAACGCGCAGCCTAGGGTGGACGAATTCAACGCGCTACTTCCTGCGGGTACCGAATGGAAGGTGCAGATCCTCGACAGGTCCAAGTACGAGTTGGAAGAGATCGATCCGCACCCCGAGGAGTCGCCCGAGTTCGCGGATGCCATCTACCACCTGCTCTCGTTCGATCCCACCGAGGATTACCGCGAGTTCCTGATCTCCCTGCTGCCCGGCGGTGTCTACGACCCGCCGCCTCCGCCCGGGCGGTTGCGCCGGGTCGCGAGTCGCGCCAAGCGGGCGCTCACACCCAGCTAGTCAGACCGAGCGGGTCCGGGTCGGCGAACTCGGCCACCAGCGAGGTCCAGCCGAAGTCCCTCGCGCCCATGCCCTCGCCGGAGTACGGCTCGTAGAACTCCCACGATCCCTCGCGCTCGTAGCAGCCGAGCCAGGCCTGCTCCATCTCTGCTGATTCCTTCTCGTATCCGAGCCGCTTCAGCCCCAGCCACACCAGCCAGGCCGAGTTGCCCCACGACGGCCCCATCCAGTAGCGGCGGATCGGGCCCGTCTTCCACCTGCGCGGCTCGAACGCCTTCTCCGACACTGCCACCGACGGCACCTGCACCGGCGTCCAGTACTCGCCCGCTGCCAGCAGGTGCTCCTCCACCAGTCGACGGCCGATCTCCTCGGGCAGGTCGGGCAGGGCCAGCGGCGCGAGCGCGCTCCAGGTGGAGGTGGCTACCTGGCGCTCCTTCGAGCCCTTTCGATACGTGTCCAGGAACAGTCCGCGATCCTCATCCCAGAACCGCTCCACGATGCGCGGGGTGATCGACTCTTCGCCCATAGACAGCAGCGACAGCGCCCACAGCACGTTCACCACCACCTCGCACATCACCGGGTGGCGGGCGTCGGCCACCGCCCGCGCGCTCCAGCCGAGGTGACGGTTCTGGCGCAAAAGCAGCGGAAAGCCCAGGTGCCCGTGCGCCTTGCTGCCCCAGGCTTCTTCGAACTTGGGCGACGAGTCCAGCCCCGACTCGTCGGGCTGGATGATCCACAGCAGGCCGTCTCCATCGAGGTCGCGCTCGCTCTTCAGCCAATCGTGGTGCCGGGCTATCTGCGGCTCGTCGCGAGGATCGCCAACCGCGATCTTCCAGGCCCAGGCCAAGAGCGGAGGCTGCATGGTGGAGGTGGTGGGCGATGTAGATGAGTCGATGTTGTAGGTGAAGCGGCGCAGGCGATCGATCGGTGTGTTCCAGAAGATCGTGTGGCCGATGAACCCGTCCGGGCGCATCGCGGCGAGCAGGCTCTCCAGCTCCCGGCGTGAGCGCTCGGGATCGAACCGGCGCCGACAGATCGCGTGGAAGCACGAGTCCCAGTACCACTGCCACGGGTAGTGGGTGGGGGAGGGGCAGGAGTAGCCGAACTCGACCTCTTCCCCCGGGGTGTCCGGGTAGGGCGCAGCCCACTCGCCTTTGCGCCAGCTCGCGGTGAGGACTCTCCGGGCCTGATCGAGCGCGACCGAGCCGGTGCTCATCGGCGCTCGGCTGCCAGGTGTGCCTGATCCACGATCGCGTCGGCCAGGCGCTCGAGGTGGTCGTTGAGCAGTGCCCACTTGTCGCGCTCTATTCGAGGATTAGCAATCCACTGCAAGAGCAACAGGTCGGCGTGACCGCGCATCTCGGGCAGGAAGCCGGCAAACGAGAAGCCGTGGTCGATCAGTGAAGCGGTGGCAGCCGAAGGCTCGTTGGTGGGTATGTGCACCTC
>CAZQMB010000017.1:0-28306 GCA_964594365.1 uncultured Conexibacteraceae bacterium | reverse complement strand
GCGAAGAAGAGCGGTTCGAGCGGAAAGGCAGGCGCCGCCTCCAAGAGCAGGAAGAAAGTCGACCTCGACGCAGCCACCTTCGAAGACTTCAGGGAGATGGGCATGACGGTGACTCAGGCGACCAGAGTCATCGCCTACCGAGAGCGGGGAGCGAGGTTCGACTCGGTCGACGACCTCGCGGAGGTCCCGGGAATCTCCAAGAGTCTGCTGGACGAGTTGCGCAAGTCCCGCAGCTAGTCGGATCTCGCACCCCGAGATATTCCCTGCCCGGGTAGCCTGAGCCTTCTGTCCGACGCGCAACGAGAATGCGATGTAGCAGTGATCGGCGGCGGGGCGGCCGGACTCTACGCTGCCCTCAGAGCAGCGGAGCGGGGTGCCAGAGTCACGCTGGTCTCGCGAAAGACGCTCAGTGACTCATCCAGCTACTGGGCGCAGGGTGGGCTCGCGGCGGCGGTCGGTGCGGACGACTCTCCCGCGCTCCATGTCGAGGACACGATGCAGGCCGGGCGCTCGGCCTGCAGACGCTCGGCCGCCGAACTACTCGCAAACGATGCTCCGGAGGCCGTCGCCGAGCTCGAGCGGCGTGGGGTCGCATTCGATCGTGACGCCGAGGGCAATCTCGCTCTTGCGCTCGAGGGCGGGCACTCGCGCAGGCGAATCGTGCATGCCGGTGGCGCAGGCACAGGGCGTTGGATCACCGAGCGGCTTGCTGAACTCACGGCGGCGGAGGAGCGGATCGATCTCCTCGAGTCGTCTTCCGCGGTCGCGCTCTGGAGCGACGGCGACCGCTGCCACGGTGCCGTCCTCGAGGATGGGCTACTCAGGGCGGGTTCGACGATCCTCTCGACCGGCGGGGCAGCTGCGCTATGGCGCAGGACGACCAACCCCCGTGGCGCCGTGGGAGCAGGACACGTGATGGCGGCTCAGGCGGGCGCCGAGCTCGCAGATCTCGAGTTCTGCCAGTTCCACCCGACTGCGTTGACACTGCCCGGTTCCGAATACGACGGGATGCTCGTCACCGAGGCGGTTCGCGGTGAGGGTGCGACTCTGACCGACTCCGATGGCCAGAGATTCATCGACGAACTGGCCCCACGAGACGAAGTCACCGTGGCAATCCTCGAGAGGATCAATCAAACCGGTGCATCCCATGTGGACCTCGATCTGCGCGGGTTGGATCGGGATCGATTCCCGAACATCTTCGAGGGTCTGTCGAGGGCAGGAATAGATGCGGAGTCCCGACCGGTGCCGGTGCTCCCGGCTGCGCACTACGCGATAGGCGGTGTCGCGACCGATCTGGAGGGTCGAAGCACCCTTCCAGGGTTGTTCGCAGTCGGAGAGTGCGCAAGCACCGGCCTGCACGGAGCCAATCGACTGGCATCCAACTCACTGACCGAGTGCATAGTCCTCGGTGGGCGGGCCGCCGACGCGGCAGTGGACGGACTTCCGGACCCTGTCGAGCCGATCCCTCCCTCGGAGTGGCGATTCACGCCTCCCAGCGAGGAGACCCGCGATGCGGTCTGGAAGCTCGCTGGTCCGTTGCGAGAGCCGGCAGGTCTCGAGGAGCTGCTGAACGACCCGTATCCGCTCGCCGCCGAGATAGCGCGCTCTGCGCTCTCGAGGGAGGAGTCGAGGGGCTGCCACCGCAGGACGGACCGAACGACCCCCGACCCGGATCTCGATCACATGCACTTGATCCACGCCGCTGACGGTGAGCTGCGCTGGGCCGAGTGGGAGTAGACGTCTTTCGGGAAGCGCGCCGGCCTTGTGTCAATTGCGTAGAAGTTGCAACAACTCCAAACCTTCTCTACCATCGGCGCGCCCCATGGCGCAGCATCTTTAGCTGGCCGTGGAGCGCCCCCCAAGTCCACCAACCCGAAATCGAGGCGAACTACAGATGCCGATTGCATACAAGGAATGGGCCGTAACGGTCCGGGCCCTCTCCGAGGGTGAGCAGTTGCTGACTGTCCAGAAGGGCGATACCGACAACCCTGATTCGCCACCGGACATCGAGCACGAGCGTTTCTTCCTCTTTCCCACCTTCGACCACCAGAGGAACGATCTCGTTCGCGAATCGCACCATTCCGAGCTCGACCGTGCGCTCGAGGAGGGTGTCTGGCCTGACGAGGAGCCACCGGCAAGGGCGCTGCTGCAGGACGGCGGCATTCCGCAGCCCGACCGGGTCCGCGTTCGCGCTTGGGCTGAAGTGACCGGGAGCATCCGGGCCGACGCGCCACACGCCCTCGACTCGCTCTCCCCCTTCCACGTCTGGACAGGCGATTACGCCCGGAAGCGACTGGGCTGGCAGAGCTCTGAGCCCCTTCACGTGCTCCTCCTTCGGGTTCACCGGATCCCGCGGCCGGTCACGGTCAAGGTTCGTGAGGAGCATCGCGGTCTCGATCGCTGGATCGAGTTCGATCGTGATCTCCCCTTCGAGGGGACTCCGGTGATGGCCGATTCGGAGTTCGTCCGTGCGGCCACGTCGATCGCCGAGATCTGTCAGGGCGAAGCCATCCTCGCCTGATCTCGATCCTTCCGGGAGCCGCCGGAGACCGTCGCTAGGCTCAGGAGATGCCCTGGGCTGAAACGGAATCGCTCAGCTTCATCGCCCGCCACGACGAGGCGGATACCTCTTGCGCTCAGCGGATACTCGACGCGCTCGAGGACCGGAGGATGCGCCTCGAAGACGACTTCCAAACCGCGCCCGGTGACGTCACGGTGGTGATCCACGACAACCCCGCAACCCTCTCCCTGAGTCAACCGCTGATTCCGCTGGCGAGGTGGAGTTCGACCCCTTCTGCCCGTCGGTACGTGGCCGGCTGGACCATGGCGAGGGAGCTGCACCTGCTCGACGATGACTGGATGGCGCGTCGGGCGGCAGGGCCCGATTCATTGGAAGCCCTGCGGGGAACGGCCGAGCGCCTCTATACCCAGCTGGTCGTGGCCGACAACAACCCCAAGCTGCCACCGCCGTGGGGGCCGAGACACCTCGTCGCCTACTACCGCTGGGCCTGGCTGATCGAGGGTGCCGCCCAGCACTTTTCCGGTCAATCCAGCCTGTTCAGGCCGGCGGTGATAAATCGGCTGCGGGAGGGTGATCGACCCTCCTTCCCTCCGAGCATCCGTGATGCCTTGGTGCTGGGCGGGACGGTGTTCGACCTGTTGGATCGCAACGAGGGCAGAGAAGCGTGTCTGGTGCTGATCTCGAGACTGCGGAAAGACGGACCGGAAGGCAACCTCGAGACCGCCTTCAAGGCGCGGTTCCGGGAGATCGAAGCCGCCTGGCGCGATCACCTCGCCGAGATGGTCGGACAGCCCGAACCCGCACCCTCCGACCGGATCGACTACTGATCCAGCGGGATTTCGGTCACCGCGCCTTCGACGATGTCGAAGGCGCGAATCGGCTCCTCTTCCCCTTCGGCGAGTGAGACGATCAGATAGGCAACGCCTGGGTATGTAGCGAGATTGATGTCGGTCTGCGACGGATAGGCGGCACTCTTGGTGTGCGAGTGATAGATGCCAACGAGTTCCTCTCCGGCCCGATCCATCTCCTGCATGATGCGGAACTGGTCTTTCGCGTCGAGGCTGTAGCGGAGGGGGCTCGCCTCGGCGTTGATCGCTCGGTAGAGGGTGCGCGCCACCCGGTCTGGTCCGCCGCCGAGCAGCCCGCAGCACTCGTTCGGCAGGTCGTCGCGGGCGTGGGCCAGCATGGCCTCTCTGATATCCGGCGTCAGCTTCAAATCGAGGGTCGGGCTCGAGTTCCAGAGAGCGGGAGGAGTTCCACTACCACCAGACCGTGGAGTCGAGATCCGTCAACTCCTCGATCGGTTTGTCGTAGATCCCGGAGGAGAGGTACTTCCATCCGTCGTCCGGAATGAGGAACACGACGTTGCCCCCGTCCAACTCACCGGCGATCCGGTTCGCCACGCATGCGACCGCTCCCCCCGACACCCCAGAGAAGACGCCCTCCTCGTGGAGGAGCTTCTGGGTCCAGACGACGGAGTCTTGGTTGGAGACCATGATCTTGCGGTCGAGCAGCTCGATATCGAAGATCGGGGGGATGAATCCGTCGTCGAGCGACCGAAGTCCGGACACCAGCTCTCCCTGCATGGGTTCGGCGGCGACCAGCAGCGTCTCAGGGTCGTGCTCCTTGAGGCGCCGTCCGTTCCCCATCAGGGTCCCTCCGGTACCGAGTCCGGCCACGAAAGCGGATACCTCATCCAACTCCTCGAGGATCTCCACCGCGGTGCCGTTGTAGTGAGCCATCGGGTTGGCCTGATTGCCGTACTGATACGGCATGTAATAACTCGAGTCCGCCTCGGCCATCTCCAGAGCAAGCTCCACAGCACCGTTGGACCCCTTCGAGCCCTCGGAGTAGACGATCTCCGCTCCGTACATACGCAGCAACTGGGTGCGTTCCTCGGTCACGTTGTCAGGCATCACGACCTTGAGCGGGTACCCCTTGCGGCGGCAGATCATCGATAGCGAGATACCGGTATTGCCAGAAGTTGGTTCCAGGATCGTCTGGCCGGGCTCGATCGCTCCTCTGGCTTCCGCATCCTCGATCAACGATCGGGCGACCCTGTCCTTGACGGAACCAGTGGGATTCCTGCCCTCCAGCTTGGCCCAGATGCGAACCGAGGGGTTCGGAGACAGACGTGGCAATTCCACCAGGGGCGTATTGCCGATCGACTCGATCACGTTGCCGAAACGGCCTCCGCACGGGCGGTTGAGAAGGTAGTCGCCGGACATCAGGTGAACATCATACTTCATTAAGTGAAGCCATTGGGGATCCAAGCGCTGAGCGAGGAGCGGACCCGGGAATTCCTCGGGCTGGTCCTGGATCACTGAGGAGTGGAGAGTCAGTCGCCGCGCTTCAGCCAGCGTCGCAATCTCGATCGAGCCGAACGCTCCCCGGTGTGCCCCAGCAGCTCCGAATGCGCCTGCTCGAGCAACGCGAGCCTCATCTCCGTCTCGAGGTACCTCTGCTTCAAGTCATCGGCCTCGGCCTTGAACATCGCCTGCTGATGTCGGCGGGCAGCGATGTAGCGCTCCTCCCCGGGCTTCTCCCGCTCGAGGTCATCGAGGCTCAGCTGCACGTCACGAGCGCGCGCCACCACGAGTCCCTGGCCCGGTATCTCGAGCCGCGTCAGAGAGCTCTCGTCGTAGGCACCGGATTCGATCGAGACGATCTCGAACGCACGCCCCCAATGCTCCCGTAACCACCAGTGAGAGTGGAGCACGTTCACATACGGAATGGTCGGGTTGGCGTAGGCCCAGACGCTCATGCCGACAGAGTCTTCCTCGTAGGGCACATCGGTCAGTGCCTTCGCACACGACTGATCGAGGATGCTCGCGACCAGCAGGCCTCCTGGCTTGAGAACCCGTTGGACCTCCAGCAGCCACTCGGCCCAGTTGAGGCCGAGGTGGGTGAATACCGAGAAGGCCGTCACCACGTCGAAGTGATCATCCGGATAGGGAAGTGGTGGATCGAATCCGTTCAACTCGATGCCGGCGATCGGAGGACAGAGGTTCTCCCGTGCCCACTCGACCATCGGCTGGTCGAGGTCACAACCGTGGACCTCGGCGACCTCCGCCCAATCGAAGATCTGTCGCAGGAATCTCCCTGCCCCGCAGCCGAAGTCGAGGAGCGCCTTTCCCTCCCAGTCCCAGTCCGTTCCCAGAGCCCTTTCGGTGTCGTGACGACAGGCCAGACCCACCTGGACGTAAGAATCACGACTCTCGTCTGCCGTCTCGCCGGTGGAGCCGACCCCCCAGATGAAGTCGATCGGCGGCAGGGGGACCGAGGCTTGTCTCTCAGTGGGCATGACGAGGAAGGTAACCGGCGGGGTGGCCCTGTTGCGACAGTTCACGGTCATCCGGGAGCGAACCCGTTGCGATACTCCACGCATGAGTCCAGCCGAACGGGCCTCACGGCCTGAGGAGACTTTCGAAATCGTCGTCGGATCGGAGATCCCCTTTCCCCCTTCACTTGCGGTGGGAGAGGGAACCCCACTCCTGGTCGGAGGGTGGTGCCGACCGGCCAAGGACAGCGCATCGATACGGGAGGTCGAAATCGCAGTCGACGGACATCGCTCCGAGCCGATGAGTTACGGCTTGCCGCGCAAGGACATCTATCGCGAGGCGGTAGCGGAGGGGCTCACCGGAGAAACAGCCGGTAACGCATTCCGGAGCGGTTTCCTCGCAGTTGCCGAGGTACCGTCACGCGCTGCAGGACGAACCGTGCCGGTCGAACTGGTCGCGACCTCGCACTCCGGAGCCGAAGCCTCTCAAGAGATCGGACGGCTGTCCCTCCAGCCGAATCCCGAGGCGGGTGAGGAGGTGGTCTGGCCCGAGGATGAGGCAGGTCCGAAGGTGGCGATCTGTATGGCCACCTACTCCCCGGACCCTGAGATGTTCGGCCGACAGGTCGCCTCACTCAAGGCGCAGAGCCACCGTAACTGGATCTGCTTCATCTCGGACGACGAGCCGACGCCCGACTCGAGTGCGTTGATCGAGGCTGCGATCGGTGGGGACCCGCGCTTCCACGTCTCCCCCGCACCGCGACGAATGGGCTTCTACTCGAATTTCGAGCGGGCCCTGGAACTGGTTCCCGATTCCGCCGAGCTGATCGCGCTGGCGGACCAGGACGACTACTGGCACCCCGACAAACTGCAGTCGTTGATCGAGGCGGTAGAGCCGGCTGGAACGACGTTGGCCTACTCCGATGCGAGGATCGTGGACGAACGCGGCGAGGTCATCCATCCTTCCTACTGGGTTCGTGGGCGGAGGAACAACCGCACGAACCTCGCATCGCTGATCATCGCGAACACTGTCACCGGAGCCGCATCCATGTTCAAACCCGAGGTCCTCAGGCTGGCCCTGCCCTTCCCGCACACGCCGGTGAACTGCTTCCACGATCACTGGATCGCCTGCATCGCCCTCGCAACCGGAGATATCGCCTACGTGGACGAGCCTCTCTACGACTACGTCCAGCATGGCGATGCCGTGATCGGCTTCGAGATGGCCACATCCGGACTGGACAAGAGACGGGCCCAGCCACTGCGCTCGCTGCTAGCCACCCTCAGGGACACCTCTTCATCCTCTTCCGCGGACTCGTCCACGATCGCAGCCCGCCGGTTGTTCCCCATGAACTACTACTTCGGCTCCACCCGATTGACCGTCCTCGCTTCCGCGGTCCGCATCAGATGCGGGGCTCGACTCACCGGGTCGAAGGCACGGGCAGTGAAGCGACTCGAGTCTGCAGACCGGAGCTCGATTTCCTTCCTCGCTCTCTTCTTGCGGCGTTTCCGTCGCTATCTGGGTCTGAACGAGACGACCGACATCGAACGCTCTCGGATCAAGGGGCTGCTCTGGCGAAGAGTCATACAGTCGCGAGCCCGATTCATGAGGGACCCCGACGGGATGACGAGCGATGCAAGGATTCCCCTGCTCGAAGAGGCATTACCTGGAGAGGCGGCAAGGCTGTGAGGACCGGACCCGCAGATCCGACGACCACCTACGAAGCAGCCGGGCCTCTCTCCGTCAGGGCCCGCGGGGTGACCAAGTCCTTCAGGGTCTTGAGCAATCAGAGCGAGACCTTGAAGGAACACCTGCTGAACCCGGGCCATCTGCTCGGAAGGGACGAGAGGCGACTGGTGGCTCTGAACGGGGTCGATTTCGAGATCGAAGCGGGTGAGTTCTTCGGCATCGTGGGCAGGAACGGATCCGGCAAGAGCACACTGCTGAAACTGATGGCGTCCATCTACCACCTCGATTCGGGAGAGATAGAGGTCGCGGGGCGGATCGCCCCCTTCATCGAGCTCGGAGTCGGATTCAACCCCGACCTCACAGCGCGGGAGAACGTTGCGCTCAACGGAGTGATGATGGGCCTCACGGCCACCGAGGCCCACGATCGATACGACGAGGTGCTCGACTTCGCCGAACTCCAGGACTACACGGACCTGAAGCTGAAGAACTACTCCTCCGGGATGCAAGTCCGGCTCGCGTTCGCGCTGATGCTCCAGGCGCGTGCGGATGTGCTCTTGATCGACGAGGTGCTTGCCGTGGGAGATGCCGCCTTCCAGCGCAAATGCGCCGACGCGCTCACCTTCCTGCGGTCCCAGGGAAAGACGATCGTCCTCGTCACCCACGACATGGCGGCGGTCCAACGCTATTGCGACCGCGCGATGTTGATCGAGGGCGGGGTCGTCGACGCGATCGGAGACCCCACCGAGGTCGCAGACCGGTATGTGGAGATCTCGTACGAGGAACACACCCACCCCGAGAGGACGGGTGGATCGAGTCTCAGAGCCCGAGTCAGCCGGATAGAACTCCGTGACTCCGACGACAATCCCGTTCGCGCTGTCCACTCCGGTCAACCGCTCCAGATCGTCGTCGAGATAGAGGGCAACGAGCCGGTCGGAGACCTCCTCCTCTACGTCGAGATCGCTACCAGCTCGGTGATCAGAGTCGCGGCGATGGCCTCCGACGCGGAGGAGATACGAGACCTCGGGCCGGGCGAGCAGGCCGAGGTCAGATTCGAATTCGAGTGTCCTCTGGGAGTTGGTGACTACATGCTGAGGTACTACCTGAGCTCGGTAGATGAAGGAGAACTAGTCCAGCCGACCAGCCAGGCCTTCCCCTTCTCGGTAGTCAAGGGCGCAGCAGCGGGGACACTGGTTGCAATTCCGTACGGCAAGAGGGCCCGACGAGTGGACGCCGAGCGATGAAGTCAACGGAGAGCACCGCCGAACATCCGCCGCTGGAGAAGATCCCGGGGCCCTCGGCCTTCGGGGGGTCAGCACGCCGATTCTTCTCGCTGCTCTGGCTCACCTCGGTCACCGACTTCAAGCTCGGGTTCCACGGGACCGTACTGGGATACATCTGGTCCCTGGCCCGCCCGCTGATGCTCTTCGGGATCCTCTTGCTCGTATTCACCAAGGTGTTCAGGTTCGGTGATCAGGTACCCGACTACGCGTCTTTGCTCCTGCTGAACATCATGCTCTACTCGCTGTTCGGAGATGCGACCAACGCTGCCGTCGGATCGCTGGTGGACAACGAGGGCCTCGTGAGGAGGGCCCAGTTGCCGCGGATAGTCATCCCCACCTCCACCGTCCTCACGACCTTCATGACCCTGACGATCAACCTGATCGCAGTATTCGCCTTCATCATCATCAGCGGAGTCGAGCCGATGCTCACTTGGCTCTTCCTGCCGGTGATCCTGCTCTGGCTGCTCGCTCTGACCCTCGGTACCTCCTTCCTGCTGAGCGCCTTCTATCCCCGCTTCAGGGACATCGGTCTGATCTGGACCGTGATCGGGCTCGCACTCTTCTACGGGACGCCGATCCTCTATCCGATCGAGGTTGCACCGGAGGGGATGCGAGCGCTGATCGAACTGAATCCGTTGAGCCTCATCTTCATACAGGCGCACCACTGGATAATCGACCCGAACGCTCCCGGCGTGGTCGAGGCGACCTCGGGGCATTGGTGGATACTCCCGGCGTCGCTCTCGATCTTCGTCGCAATCTGTGCGCTTGGATTGGCGGCCTTCTCCCGCGAGGCGCCCAAGGTCGCCGAGGAGTTGTGAGCGAGTCCTCGACCGAGGTGGGCGCGGTGGACGTCGCAATCGTCACCCACCAGTCGGCGGAGCACATCGGTCGCTGCCTGGATTCGATCGAGGGCTCGACCGGGGTTTCGATCGGACGGGTGGCGGTCGTAGACAATGCCTCCTCTGACGGGACCTGTGCATTGGTGGCAGAGCGGTTTCCGTCGGTGGACCTGACCGAATCGAAGTCGAACCTCGGTTTCTCGAGTGCGACCAACCTGGCAGCGTCGAGGGGAGATTCCGAGTTCCTGCTGGCGCTGAATCCGGACGTAGTGCTCGAGCCGGACACGCTCCAGACCCTGATCGCGAGGATGCGCTCCAATCCCGAGATCGGCATCTCCGGATGTCGGCTGATCCTGCCCGACGGCTCCGAGGACCATGCGGCCCGCCGGTCCTTCCCCACGCCCCTGAGCGCGCTGTCTCACTTCGCGGGAATCAGCAGGCGCAACAGCGCACCCCGGGCGATGCAGGAGTACCTGGCACCTGCCGCTGCGGATGGAGGCCGGGTGGATGCGGTCAACGGTGCCCTGATGCTGATCAGACGGAAGTGGTTCGAGGACCTCGGAGGATTCGACGAGCGCTACTGGATGTACATGGAGGATCTCGACCTGTGCTGGCGGTTTGCCGAACGCGGCTGGATCACCTGGTTCGTGCCTGATACCTGCGCCACTCACGTGAAGGGCGCCAGCAGCGGACGCTTCCGACCCCTGAGGCTCAACTGGGCATTCCACGAAGGGATGATCCGGTTCTATCGAGACCACCTCGCGCCTGAGCACAATCCTCTCTACAACTCGGCGATCTATCTGGGGGTCCTGATCAAGTTCTCCTTCTCGGCGCTGCGGTCCGCTGCGGGGCGGATGGCGGGACTGGAAGGATCGAGACAGGGATGAGGCCCGAGGTCAGTTTCGTGGTGGCGACCTGGGAGTCGGACGAAGACCTCTCGGGGTTGATCCAATCGATGTTGGAACACCTCCCGGCCGACCACTCGATCGAGCTGATCGTGGTCGACAACGCCTCTTCAGAGGATCCGACGAAGATCGCGCAGGAGTGGAGCGGTCCCGTCCAGATCGAACGTCTCGACTCGAATCTCGGCTTCGGCGCCGCCTCCAACCGAGGCGTCCAGATGGCCAGAGCGCCTGTGACCGTGCTCTGTAACCCGGATGTCCGGTTGATGGACGACTCGATCCTCCGCTTGGCCGAGCTCTCAGCCGAACGTAGCGCGCTGGTAGGTCCCCGCCTCCTGTGGGCAGACGGCACCACGCAGCCGTCCTCGAGTGGACCCGTGACAGGCATCTGGCCCTGGGTCGGCGCCCTCACTCCGGGTTCGATCCAACCGGAATGGATGCTCGCGAAAACCGAGCCATGGCGGATCGACAGGACGACGGAGGTCACCTGGCTCACCGGTGCGGTCATCGCCGGACCAACGGAGATCCTCGAGCGACTCGGGCCGTTCGACGAGCGGATCGAGTTGATGTCCGAGGATCTCGACCTCGGACTCAGGGCCGGCAGGAACGGTGTGAGTTCCATCTTCGCGCCAGACGTCGCGACGCTGATTCACATCGGAGGCACCTCGACCGGGAGGCGATTCGAGGATGACGGTCGACTCCTCTCTGCCGTCAACAGGGAGCGCGTGATCCGCAGGCTCGTTGGCGCACGGGCCGCTCGCCTCAGCACCGCTGCACTCACGACCAGACTGAGATTGCGGCTCGTCGCGAAGCGGATCCTCAGGCGCAACATGGATGCGGAGCGTGCGGAACTGCAGGCTCTGAAGATCGCCTCAGGGGTTCGTGACGACTCCTGAGTCGACCGACTCGATTGCGCCACGGAATACCTCCAGGGATACCTCCGGCGATGCCAACTCACGTGCCAGCCTCGCTGCACCCGAAGCGATCAGCTTGCGCTTCCCCTCGTCTCTCAACAACTCAGCGATCGCTCGGCCCAGGGCTTCCGGATCCGAGGGCGGCACGAGCAGGATCGTCTCGCCGTCCTCGTGAAGCTCTGGAAGCACGCCCCTCGCCGTGGCGACCATCGGAGTGCCGGCAAGGCCTGCCTCGAACGCAACCCGACCGAACCCCTCGTTGTAAGTGGTCGCGGGGTTCACGGCAATGTCGGCTGCAGAGAGGAGAGGGCCGAGCGGATCAGTCCGTTCCCTGCGGATGACGACTGAGCCGAGACCCAGTTCCTCGATCTGCCGGTCCAGTTCGGCCGAGTAGGAAAGATCCTGTTCTCTCGGGAAGGGCGCTCCGTTGATCAGCACTCTCAGATCCGGGAACTCCTCGAGCAGACGAGGGAGCGAGGAGATGAGAGCGTGTTGCCCACGTCCCCGGCTTATCGATCCGATGCAGACGAGCAACGGTGCCTTCGGCTCGATGCCGTTGTCGGATCTGAACGACGAGGCATCCCCGGTGCATTCGGACTGCTCGATCGGCGGGTAGTGGACGACTGCGCGGGCCGGATCGGACATCAGCCGCGAGACACCCGGAGAGCAGACGATCACGGTCCGGGCGAGCCTCGATTCGAGGCGAATCAGCCCTTCCATCGTGAGCCTCCTCACGAGCGCGGCGACCCTCCCCTCCCCCGGGCGCCTCTCTCGCGGCGGTATCTCGGCTGCGTAGAGCAAGACCGGAATCCGCTCCAGCCGTGCCGCAAAGACCAACGACGGCAGGACCGTGGTGACTGCAAGGACGAGTTCCACGTCGCGGGACCGAAGCCATGCACGAAACATGCGGGTCTCCTCTCGCAACCTGCGCAAAGACCCAAGACGAGAGTGGTCTCCCTGATTGGCGGACACGATCGAATATGGAAGGGACACCACTTCTCCTCCGAGCTCCCGATAGATCGGATCCACCGGCTCGCCAGACGGCACCGCCACATCGACCGGTCTCTGGCTGGAGAGCCAACGGACCTCGTTCACGAGTGACCTCACCGGCCCGCCGATCAACGAGGTGTGGAAGACAACCGCTGCGCGACCTCCTCCGGCAGGGCGAGGAGAGGCGCTCTTGATCTCACTGCGGCGGCGCAGGCGGCGGCGCAAGTTGGTCCAGAGACCGATCGACCCGGGAAGGTCCTGCGGATACGTATGGCGATCAGGATGTGTCCTCAGTCCGGCCGCCCTGCCCCTCAACCCACCGAGATTCCGATCGACCAGGATCTGGCCGACCGTGATCGGTAGGTCACGGGCGACGACGGAGGCAAATCGCTTGGGTGTCAACACCCCCCACTTCCGCAGCACGTAGCCGCGCCCGAAGCCCATCAAGCGGTTCTTCTCCTCCGACCCTGAACCCAAGGTCGCTGAGTGCTGATGCGTCCCGCGCGCCTGGGTGGCAAGCCGACAACGCCCACCACGCTCTCGCATCCGCAGGACGAGGTCCACATCCTCCCAGTAGGCAAAGAGGTTCTCGTCGAAGCCACCGACCTCGAGGAAGGCCTCTCGATCGAAGGCGGCGGCGGCCCCCGAAGGGCCGATCGGATCGACGACGTCTCCGCCGAGGACGGATATCGGCTGGCCGTGCAGATAGTCGAAGACGAGAAGCGTCTCATCGAGCTCCATTCCGGCCGAATCGATCAGCTCGGGGTTGCGGGCCTGCCGCATCACGCCTGCCGCCATCGTGATCTTCGAAGCGGGATCGAGGACGGACACGATCTCTGACACGAAGCCCTCCTCGACCAGGCAATCGTCGTTCAACAGGACCAGTGAATCCCCATCGGTCTCACGTGCAGCGAGGTTGATCGCAGCCGAGTAGCCGAGGTTGCGGCCTGGGGTGAGCACCCTGACTCCCGGTGTTTCGGGGATGGGTGCGACGCCGATCGAAGCTCGGTCCCGATTGTCGACCACGATCGTCTCGAACTCGGAGCCCTCCTGCGCGAGTGAATCGATCGCCTCTCCGCATCTCTCCGCGGAGAGCGTCGGGATGATCACCGAGACGCTTCGAGCCTTCACGAGGGCTCACCGCCCGTACTTTTCAGGAGCAAGATCACGGTAATCGTTCCTCCCCTGCCCACCGCGCTCGCAAGCCACTCGAGTGGAACAGCGAACAGGAGCAAAGGCAATGCCAAGAGCAATCCGAGGATCGAAGCGACTCTGGTCCCCGCCGTGTCCCCTAGAGGTTGCCGCTTGATCATCCTGAAGATCACGTCGCGGCTGCCACTCGCTCTGCTCGTGAGCGTCTGCCACATGCCGAACGGGTTCTGCTCCAGCGACCAGGTGTGCATCGACTCCACGCTGAGGCCAGCCTGCTCAGAGAGCGACCGGATGCCGGCGGGGGTGAAGTGCGTCAGATGACGCGGCACATCCTGAGCGAACCAGTAATCCCCGCCGAGTCGGGCCTGCCAACTGCTCAGATTCGGCACCGAGACGATCACTCGCCCCCCTGGTCCCATCAGTTCCGCCAGCCGCTTCATCTGCGCAGCCGGCTCCTCGAGGTGCTCGAGCACGTGCCAGCAGATGATCCGATCGAAGCGGTCTGTGGTCGTCGACATTCCGTCGAGGTCCGGGGTCAATGCGACCCCTCTCTCCGCCGCCCGCTCGCGAGCTGAGGCGGAGGGTTCGACTCCCGCCACCTCGGCTCCACGCGCAGCGAGTAGTTCCAGCAACCTGCCGTCGCCAGCGCCGTATTCGAGCACGCGCTCTCCCGGCCGAGTCCCCCCGATCCGCTCGAGCCTCCCACGGTCGGCAATCCTCCGAAAGGGCTCGATCAGCCGATCCAGCCAGGCGGGGGGTCTGGAGTAGTACCCGCCCTCGTACAGATCCGAACTGACTACGGGCGGATCGATGCCGGACCCCGAGGCCTCTACGGTCCTAGCCGAGCCGCACCGCTCGCAGCGCAGGAGTCGGAATCTCTCCTCGTCTGAAGATCCCACGGAACCTGCCCTGGTGGCCCTCCTCCACGCGGTGAGATCCCCGCCGCAGGCAGGACAGACGAGCAGACCGCTGGGTGATGACCTAGAAGGCACCCTTGCCACGGATTACCGCAAGCGGAGTCAGCGCGATGATCCGCAGATCCCGCCCGATCGAGAGCCGCTCCACGTAATCGAGCTCCACCGCCAACCGCTCGGGGAAGGTCAGTTCCCCCCGGCCATAAACCTGCATCGGTCCGGTCAGGCCGGGCTTGACGCTGAGGCGGAACATGTGCTCAGGGCGATACTGCTCGACGATCGCGAGCTCTTCGGGCCGAGGGCCCACGAGACTCATGTCACCCTTGATCAGATTCCAGACTTGGGGGATCTCGTCGAGGCTGAACCGGCGCAATACGCGGCCGACCTTGGTGACCCTCGGGTCCGATCGGAGCTTGAACATCGGATCCTCGAGTTGGTCGATCGCAACCAGATCGGATAACTCGTCTGCTGCGCCCGCACGCATGGTCCTGAACTTCCAGATGGTGAAGACCCTCCGATCCAACCCCACCCGCTCCTGCCGGAAGAGGATCGGTCCCGACCCCTCGAGCCGGATCGCGATGGCAACCGGGATCGCGAGCAGGACGGAGGCGATGGCCAGAGGAATCCCCGCGACCAGATCCAGAGCCCTCTTCAACAGGAGGGTCGAGCGCGAGACGTCGGCAGTGCCGTACCCGAATATGGACAACTCCGCGAGGCTCGAGACCTCTTGGGGGGTTGCCTGACCGCGGAGCGGACTGACCACCGACAGCTTCGCCTCGTGCTCTCGACAGAGTCGGGAGACTTCGGAGATCTCCTGCGCATCGAGTCTCTCGCTCGCGATCACGACCCAATCGATCCGGTCGGAATCCTCCGTGTGCTCGCTCATGTGCAGATCATCGAAGAGTGCGATCTTCCTGCGAAATGCGGATGCGAGATCCCCTCTTCCGACGATGAGGACCTGCTCGCTCTGGGTCCTCAAACGCCAGAGCGCACGGCCGGTTGCCCTGAATACGAACGCCAGGGAGAAGGTGATGAGAATGGCCTGGAAGATCTCTGCGTAGTTGGTGCCAGGCGGAACGAACAATCGGCCGAGCAGGCCCAAGGCGACCACAGATACAGCCGCCCAAACCAAGAGACTCGGTGACTCGTCCACGGTGAGGTGGCGGATCTCCCGATGGTCGCGATCGTAGAGTCCGATGATCTTGGCGAAGAGGATCGCCACCGGAAGGAACGCGAATTCCCACAGCCCCCTCTCGATACCCGCACAGACGAGCACAGCGGTGGTGAGAGCGAGCGAGTCCGCGACCACCAGGTACCTGCGCCTGCGTGCGTCCCGCCACCAGCGGCCACGTCGGGCATCGGCATCGAGTCCGTCCCCGCTACCCGCGAGTCGCTCCTCGACGAAGCCCGCAAGCTCCGACGCCGGTGGCTGCGCCCTCGCTACCCCCGACGGATCTGTCCCCGATTGCGACTGGAAACTATGGTCTTGGTCTTCGTTCACTGTCCGCCCTGATCTTCGAAGCCGATCAGACGAGGATAAAGAAGCAGTGCCCTGGATCTGGCCGCCTGAGCTGCCTCCTCATTTTCGAGTCCGGTCTGGATGCGGTACTCGATAACCGCGATCCGCCAGTCACGCGCGTCCTTCTCGGTTGCCTCACCGAGCAATCTGAGGGCCTCGAGGGGCCTGCCGGCCGCCTCGGCAACCAAAGCTTCTTGCAGGTAGGGGGCGCCCGACCAAGGTACGAGGGCTCCGGCATCGGAGGCCCGCTCTGCCGCCAGAGCGAGATCGTCGCTCGAGGCCGCCGATCGACTCTGCGAAAGGCGGATCTCTCCGACTGCCACCAACACGCTGAGCGCAATCGCCACCCATGCCACCGGCATCGCCGCCAGTCCCAGTCGATACGCCTGGGGTTGGCCCGACCTGCCCAGGCCGTACCCGGCGATGAGCGCGGCTGCGCCGATCCCGGGAACGAAGGCCGCCGGCACTGCCCAGGACCAGTCGAGGAGCGATGCGACGACTGTTGCTGCGGCCATCGATACGACCGCAGCAAGCTGCTCATGCCGTCCTTGCCGGAGACCGAGAACCGCTGTCCAGACGAGTGAACCGAAGACGATCAGCAGGAGGCAGCCACCGATCACCCCTAGCTCCGCAAGCATCCCCAGCGGCAGAGAGTGCGCACTGCGCGCAAAGAGATCGATGGGAAGGTCTGCAGCCCACCACTCCTCGAAGCCCCCTGCGCCCAGTCCTGCCACCGGTCGAGCAGCAAAGGCATCCACGGCAGAGCCCCACAACTGCCAGCGGCCGTTACCGCTCTCCAACCCGCCCTCGACGGTTCCGGGGACGGAGCCCTTCACTGGCGGCTCGGTGAGGCCGCCGATCCTCTCCACCGGATCTATCGCGATCAGCAGCGCGATCGACACGATCACCGCGATAACCGCTGCAACGGTGGAGGCCCGTCGTGGCAGAGGATCGGGTGGGACGAGTCGATCGAGGGCGATCCAAGCGATCGTGCAGGAGGCGAAGATGACCACGGTGGCGATCCCCAGCAGAGCCCGCTCGAGTCCCAGTCCCGATACGCCTGCATCGGTCACCTGAAGCAGATCCGCCACCAGGTAGAGGATCGCCCCGCCGAGAAGAGCGGTTGCCACCGCAGCGAACTGCCTGCGCCGAACCGGTGAAAACGCGACCAGCAGCAACAGGCCCACAGCACAGGAGAGCGCCGCTCCGCGAGAACCCGTCATCGCTAGTGCGCCCACTGCGAGCGCGGCGGCTCCGGCCGACATCGCGCGGGCCCGACTCCCGATGCCAGTGGAGCCGACGGCCAGAGAAGAGAGCGATAGAGCCGCCATCGCAGAGAGCAGGCCCAGTGCGTTCCAGTAACCGACCGGATAGCTCCAGCGGTAAGTGGAGCCGAAAAGCGCCGTTCCCGATTCCGGCGCGGGAAAGGGCTCTGGCCAGACACGGCTGACGATGGCGAGGACGACGACCAGCCCCAGCCCGACGGCAATGCCCTGCAGCCACCGTGCACGACCCGCAGGATCCGACCCGGAGAACAAGATCAGCACGAATACGCCGGAGTAAGCCGACCATCTGACAGCCTCGTCAACCGCCCGCCCCTGATCAGCCGCCCAGGCGGCGGAGATGCCCGAGAAGATCGCCAGAAGGACCAGTGCCGCTGCGGCGAGCATGCCCTGCCGAGAGATCTCGGCAGTCGGGAGCATCCTCCACACCAGACCTCCCAGCACACAACCCCAGCTCACGAGGCTCAAAGCCGCAAGCGACAGGGTCGAGGATCCCCCGTCGAAAAGCGCCAAGAGGAGGACTGCAGCCGCAACAATCAGGACCTGTGGTTGTTTCCAAGACACGACCCACGAGAGGCTACGGCGCTGCCGAAAATCGCGCCCGACCGTGCCCTAGTTCAGAATCGGAGTCAAGAGTGAAGGTGAGCAAGACGAATATCGAGAAGCCCGGCATCACTGGTCGCCGCACCACGGCGATGGTGGTGTCGTTCCTCCTGCTGGTCGCAACGGCCCTCCTCTCACCATTACCCAGCCACGCTGATGTAGGCGATCAATACCTGCCTGAGGTCCCGAGTGCCGGAGGAAAAGAGGATAAGTCGCAAACCGAGATCCCACCCGTGCCTGCCCCCGAATACGGCACGACCGTCGACGAGAAAGGCGCCGGGAAAGAGAAGCCTTCGGATGAATCGACCGAGAAAGCACAGATCAGCCCGCTTCCACCCGATCAGGGCGGAGGGCCCGGTACCGGTGCCGTGGTCGCTCTTATCGTCCTCGGAGCGGCGCTGGTGGGTTCCCTGTTCTGGATGGTTTCCCGAGGCCACCGCATCGATGCCGAATCGGGTTCCTCTGACGGAGATCCCCACAGACCGGACACCCCACAAGGGGAGATCACCGGAGACGGATCCACGGAGAACCGATGACGCCGACGAGGATTCTGATCCGAATCCCTGCCTTGCTGGCGATCCTGTTCGCGTGCATGCTGCACGCGTCGACGACGGCAACGGCGGCAGATGAACCCGAGCTGGGGGTAGTGGCCATCAAGCAGCCGAGGGCTGCCGACTTCGACCGCATGGGCACCGCCAACCTCGACGTCTATCGCATGAACCTCTACTGGGCGGTGGTCCAGCACTACTCCGCCGATTACTTCGACTGGAACGGGACCCAGGGCGCCAAGTACGACGACATGGTCTGTAACGCAGCCCGCAACGGGATCGAGATCCTGCCGACGGTATTCGGGTCACCGAGTTGGGCCAACGGCGGCAAGAGCCCCGAGAAGCCTCCGACCGTGCAGCACCGGGATGAGTTCGGTGACTTCATCGCTGCCGCTGCCGCGAGATATGGCCCGGGGGGTTCGATCTGGACGGAACCCGACAGCCCGTGCAGCGGGCTCACCCCCGTGCCGATCGTCAAGTGGCAGATCTGGAACGAGCCGAACCTGGAGTACTTCTGGTCACCCAAGCCGAATGCCGCTGGCTACAAGGCCATGCTCGTTGCAGCTCACCGGGCTCTCGAGCCGAGCGGCGGACAGGTGATGCTCGCGGGGCTCTCTCCTCGCCCGCAGCCGATGTTCGGCATCTGGCCGACCGAATTCCTCCGGGATCTCTACCGATCAGGGGCCAGACCCTTCTTCGATCTGATGTCAGCTCATCCCTATGACCTCAAACCCTCTGGTGTCGCAAACCAGGTCAGGGCGCTGAGGAAGGTGATGAGGAGCTATGGCGATCGGGGCAAGAGTCTCTGGGTGACCGAGGTCGGTTGGGCCACAGGAGGCCCGAAGTCGACCCTCACGGTCAAGCCCGGCCTGCAGGCCGCTTACCTCGCCGGCACGTACCAGGTCGCCAAGAAGGAAGCCGGTCTGGGTATCGAGGGGCTGATCTGGTACTCGCTGCGCGACGTCCCGTTCCGTGAGGCATCACCGCCCGGGAGGCGCGATGGCTGGATCTACCACAGCGGTCTGTTCACGAGCAAAGGCGTCGCGAAACCGGCCTGGAAGACGCTGGCGAAACTGGCCGGAGGAAGCCCCTTCTAGCTACGGACCGACCCTCCGGCCATCGCCGGAAGGATTACGACGGTGTCGTCGCTGCCTGCTGCGGTATCGAGACCCCCGAGGACCCGCACGTCCTCGTCGTTGAGGTAGACGTTGACGTAGCGATTCAGATCCCCCTCGGGCGAGAAGAGCTGATCCCTGATCTCGGGGTGCGCAACAGCCAGCGCCTCGAGCACCGCGCCCACTGTCTCGCCATCGACCGATACCTCGGTCTGGTCGGCGGTATAGGAGCGGAGCACCGGAGGTATCTTCACGGTCGGCATCGACGCTAAGCCTAGCTGCCCGTGCCGCCGCAGAAGAGCTCGTAGTCAGGGAAGCTGCCCATCTCCGACTCTGGGATCTCCTCCGCATCCGGACCGCAGATGACGCACTCGGGATCACGACGGACCTTGAGTTCGGTGAAGCGGGTACCGAGCGATTCGTAGAGCAGCAACCTGCCGATCAACGGTTCGCCGATGCCGGCGACCAGCTTGATCACCTCGTTGGCCTGCAGGAGGCCCATGACGCCGGCCATCACACCGAGAACGCCGGCCGCTCCGCAGCTGGGAGCGAGCTCGAGGGGTGGCGGAGTCGGATAGAGGCACCGATAACACGGACCCTCATGCGGAACGAAGGTGGAGATCTGCCCGTCGAAAGCGAGGATCGAGGCTGACACGACGGGCTTGTCGAGACGCACCGACGCATCGTTCAGCAGGTAACGGGTCGGGAAGTTGTCCGCCCCGTCGACGATCACGTCGTATCCACCGATGATCTCCATGATGTTCGAGGCATCGAGACGAGTCCGGTGTTCCACGACCTCGACATCGGGATTGAGATCGGCGATTGCCTTCTTGGCTGACTCGGTCTTGGGCGCGCCGACTCTTTCGGTCGTATGGATGACCTGCCGCTGCAGGTTCGACTCGTCGACGACATCGTCATCGACGATGCCGATCGTTCCCACGCCGGCAGCCGCGAGGTACAGAGCCGTCGGCGAGCCGAGTCCGCCTGCACCGAGCAGCAGCACCTTGGAGTTCAAGAGCTTGAGTTGGCCACCTACCCCGACCTCCGGGAGCAGGGTGTGACGCGAGTAGCGCATGCGCTGATCGGGGGTCATGCCCTCCGCGAAGATGACCGGCTTGCCGTCCTCCTGCCAGGCGTCGATACCTCCGGTCACGTTGGCGGCGTTCGTGTACCCGAGCTCCTCCTGGAGCGCATGAACGGCGCGAGCAGATCGCGCTCCGGACTTGCAGTAGACGACGAGGCGGGCATCCTTGTCTGCGGAGATCTCCGATGCGCGCGCAAGGACCTCGCCCTGAGGTACCAGGACAGCGTCCGCGAGGTGGGCCTCCTCGTACTCGTGGGGCTCACGCACGTCGACCAGGACGACATCTCCACGGGCCAACTCGTCCTGAGCCTGATCGACGGAGATCTCCTCGATCTTGGCCTGGATCTCTTCTATGGGCAGTGTGCCTGTGCTCATGTCAGCCTCGGTCCTCTCTTCGGGTTACCCCCGGCCGATAACCGGAAACCCGATCAGCTTTGCTTCATTAATGAAAGTATAGACACAGCCGGTGACCTCGACTAGGCAGCGGCCATCTCGCGCAACCGCCGCACCCGCTCCTCGGTCGGAGGGTGGGTGGAGAAGAGATGGGACATCGCGCCGGACCGGAACGGCTTCACGATGTACATCGGCTCGGCTGACTCGTTCACCTTCATCGGAATGGCCTGGGCCCCCCGGTCCAGATTCTCGAGTGCACCGGCGAGTGCCTCCGGCTTGCCGCAGATCTCGGCGCCGGTCGCATCGGCCGAGTACTCACGTTGGCGGGAGATCGCGAGTTGGATCAGGCTGGCCGCGATCGGCGCGAGCAGGGTCAGGGCCAGGGCGCCGAAGAGGCCTAGCGGCGACTCGTCGTCGCCACCGAACCAGAGCAGCATGTAGCCGAGGTACGTGATCGCTCCGCCGATGGTGGCGGCGACCGACTGGATCAGGATGTCGCGATTGCGGATGTGAGCGAGCTCGTGGGCGATCACCCCGCGGAGTTGGTCCTCCGGAAGCAGCTCGACGATTCCCGCCGTCACGGCCACCGCGGAGTTCTTCGGGCCGCGTCCGGTCGCGAAGGCGTTGGGCTGCTTCTCCTCGATTATGTGGAGGCTCGGCTTCGGCAGCTCCGCCTTCTCGGCGAGTTCGGCGACCATGCGATGGAGGCCCGGGGCCTCGTCCTCGCCCAGCGGCCTCGCTCGGGCCATCTTGAGGGCGATCTTGTCGGAGAACCAGTAGGCGCCGAGGTTCATCACCGCTCCGATGATCAGGAACGTCAAGGCGGTCCTCGGCCCACCGATCAGGGCTCCGATTACGACGAACAGCCCCATCAGGAATGCCATCAGGAGTCCGGTTCTGAATGCTGCTGCAACGTTGGATCTTGTCGTCTTGCTGGACATGCTCGCGAACCCTCCTTGTTCCTCTACTTGGCGTTTGCGAAATGAGTATATGCGCTTATCCGACTAGTCAGGTAGGATTTAAACATGCTCTTCTCCACGAAAGCCGAATACGGGGTGCGGTTGATGGTCGAACTGGGCCGCCAACCGGACGGCAAGCCGGTGTCTCTTGCGGCGATCGCCGAATCCGAGAACCTGCCTCTCTCCTACATGGAACACCTGGTGGCGAAACTCCGAAACGCTGGCCTCGTGGACAGCCAGCGGGGCGCCCACGGCGGCTACACCCTCGCCAGACCAGCTGCGGAGATCGACATGCTCGAGGTGGTTCAGGCACTCGAGGACACGATCGCACCGATGGAGTGCTTCCACGACACCCCTGAGGGCAGGGTCTCCTGCTCACATCAGGACGACGCGGACCATGCCTGCGCCACCAAACTCCTGTGGACCAGGGTTCAGGGAGGCGTCAACAAGGCGCTTTCCGGGACTACCGTGGCGGAACTCGTCAAGTTCGCGGACGGCGATGTCCGACGTGCTTCGCTCGCGGCGCACAGCTAGAGCGTCACTTCCAACCCGAAACCGAGAAGGAGCAAGAGATGGCCGAACTAGAGATCCGAAACCTCCACGTGAAGGTCGAAGACAAGGAAATCCTCAAGGGACTCGACCTCGACGTGGACAAGGGGAAGATCCACGCCCTGATGGGACCCAACGGATCCGGCAAGTCGACACTTGCGAACACGATCATGGGTCACCCGGCGCTGGAGGTGACTGAGGGAACCATCACCTTCAAGGGCGAGGACATCACCGAAGCCGATCCAGACGAGCGTTCGCGGATGGGACTGTTCATGGCCTTCCAGTACCCGGTGGCGATTCCCGGAGTCACCGTCGCCAAGTACCTGCGGATGATCGTCAACGCCCATCGCGAGGCTGCTGGCGAGGATCAGATCAGCCTGAAGGACTTCCGGAAAGAGACGGAGGCTGCGATGGAGATGTGCGACATCCCGAAGGAGTTCTCCTCCCGCTACCTCAACGACGGGTTCTCCGGCGGGGAGAAGAAGCGCATGGAGGTACTGCAGCTGGCGATGCTGAAGCCCGCTCTCTCGGTACTCGACGAGACCGACTCGGGTCTCGACATCGATGCGCTCAAGGTCGTGGCCGATGGGGTCAACCGCTACGCCGGGCCTGGAATGGGTGTCTTGATCATCACCCACTACCAGCGCATCCTCCACATGGTCGAGCCCGACACGGTCTACGTCATGTACGACGGTCGGATCGTCAAGCAGGGTGGTCCCGAGCTGGTGGGTGAGCTCGAAGAGCGCGGCTACGGCTGGATCACCGAGGAGATCGAAGCAGCAAAGTGAGTACAGCCGTGGAAACGCAGCTCGATCTGGAGAAGATCCGGGCTTCGTTCCCCGCCTTGAGCAGGGAGATCCACGGCAAGCCTGTTGCGTACCTCGACAGCGCCGCCAGCTCCCAACGGGTCGAGGCCTCTCTCCAGGCGGTCGATCGCTACGAGCGGCGTCATCACTCGAACGTGCATCGCGGCGCCCACACCCTCTCGGCCGAAGCGACCGCTGCATACGAAGGCGCACGAGCCACGGTGGCCGACTTCATCGGCGCCAGCGACCGCAACGAGATCGTCTTCTGTCGGAACGCGACCGAGGCGATCAACATCGTCGCCCGTAGTTGGGGAGAGGCCAATCTGGGACAAGGTGACAGGGTCGCTCTCACGGTCATGGAGCATCACTCCAACATCGTTCCCTGGCAGCAACTCGCCGAGCGCAAGGGGATCGAGATCGAGTGGATAGGGCTGTCCGAGAACAGCCAGCTCGACCTCGATGCACTGGACGCCGCCCTCGACAAGGGCGTGAAGCTGGTCGGGGTCACTCATCTCTCGAACGTGCTCGGCACCGTCGATCCGCTGGCGGAGATCGCACGGCGTGCCCACGCTGCCGGCGCTTTGGTCATGGCCGACGGCGCGCAGGCTGCCCCCAAGTTGCCGCTGTCGATCACCGATCTCGACGTCGACTTCTACGCCATGAGCGGACACAAGCTGTACGGCCCGACCGGGATCGGTGTTCTCTGGGCCAGGAATGACCTGCTCGCGGAGATGCCTCCGTTCATCGGAGGGGGATCGATGATCAAGAAGGTGACGATGAAGGGAACCACCTTCGCCGATCCGCCAGCGCGCTTCGAGGCAGGCACCCCGCCGATCTCCCAGGCGATCGGGCTCGCCGCCGCCCTGAGGTGGCTTCAGGGCCTGGGGATGGAACTGGTGAACGCCCACGAGCGGGAGATCACCGACTACGCGCTGAAGAGACTCGCGGAGGTTCCCGGTCTGCAGGTGTTCGGTCCCGCTCCGTCGGTCGATCGAGTGGGACCCGTCTCGTTCGTGATGGAGGGCATCCACCCCCACGATGTGGCGGAGATCCTCGACCGTCATGCGGTGGCGGTGCGCTCCGGACATCACTGCGCCCAGCCGCTGATGGACTACCTCGGCGTACCGGCCACGACCAGAGCGAGCTTCGCGGTTCACACCGATCGGTCCGAGATCGATCGACTGATCGAAGGCCTGCTCGACGCTCGACGGGTCTTCAAACTCTGATCGCTCCCGAGGTGGGCCGAAATGGATGAGCTATACCGCGACCAGATCCTCGAGCACTACAAGCGCCCGCACAACTTCGGGAAGCTCGACGAGTACGACCTCGATTTCGAGGACACCAATCCGCTCTGCGGGGACGAGCAGCACGTATTCATCAAGTTGGACGACGACGGCAGGGTCGAGAAGGTCTCGTTCGAAGGCCAGGGCTGTGCGATCTCGACTGCTGCCACCTCTCTGCTGACCGACGAGCTCGGCGGGTTGACCCGAGACGAACTGCTCCAGATACCGAAGGAGAAGGTGCTCGAACTGCTCGGGATCGAGATATCTGCCACTCGGATGAAGTGCGCGCTCCTGGGACTGAAAGCCGTCAAGGGAGCCAGCCTCGGCGCCTCGGCCGACTGGGATGACGAGGGCGCGCCCGGGGATCCCGGGGAGAAGGAGAGTCTCTAGACCCCAGCTACCACCAACTGGCCTCGGATAAAATCCGACCTGTAAGGTAGGAATAGGTATCGACACTGATATGACCGAAAACGAAAGAGAAATCCAGGGAACTCGATTGATCGAGGTCTGTTCCTCCTCGGAACTGCCGCCTGGCGAGGTGAAGATCGTCGACGGTCCCGACGGAGTGAGGATCGGGGTATTCAACTGCGACGGGAAGTTCCTGGCGATCGAGGACCGGTGCTCCCACGACGACGGGCCCTTGGCGGAAGGGACTCTCGACGTCTCGGCCTGCACGGTCGAATGCCCCAGGCATGGCTCTCTCTTCGACCTCGAGACCGGAAGGCCCAAGACGCTTCCGGCATACGAAGCCGTACTCACCTACCCCGTAATCGTTGAAGACGACAAGATCAGGCTGGAGGTCTGAACAAATGGCAACTCCCGAACAGGCAGTGACCCAACGACCCGCAGAAGAAGAGGGTCTGACCGAGATCAACTCTGACTACAAGGAGAAGTTCGGCTTCTCCGACCCCGAGACCGGATACGTCTACAAGGCGCCGAAGGGCCTGACCAAGGAACTCGTCGAATCGATCTCCGAATACAAGGACGAGCCGCAGTGGATGCGTGACTTCCGCCTGAAAGCACTCGAGCACTTCGAATCGCGTCCCACCCCGCAGTGGGGTGGCGATCTCGACCAGATCGACTTCGACGACATCCACTACTTCGTCCGTGCGTCTGAGCGGCCCGAGCGGAGCTGGGACGATGTCCCCGAGGACATCAAGGAGACCTTCGACCGACTGGGGATTCCAGAGGCCGAGCGTCAGTTCCTCGCTGGGGTCGGCGCGCAGTACGAATCCGAGGTCGTCTACCACCAGATCAACGAGGAACTCGAGAAGCAGGGCGTGATCTTCCTCGACATGGATACCGCCCTCCGCGAGCACGAGGACATCGTCCGTGAGCACTGGGCGACCGTCATTCCCGCCAACGACAACAAGCTCGCCGCGCTCAACTCGGCGGTCTGGTCGGGTGGATCATTCGTCTACGTGCCGAAGGGCGTCAAGGTCGAAATGCCCCTGCAGGCCTACTTCCGGATCAATACCGAGAACATGGGCCAGTTCGAACGGACGTTGATCATCGCCGAGGACGGCTCGGATGTGCACTACATCGAAGGCTGCACCGCTCCTGTCTACTCGACCGACTCCCTCCATTCCGCAGTGGTGGAGATCATTGCCAAGCCCGGTGCGAGGGTGCGGTACACGACCGTCCAGAACTGGTCCCAGAACGTCTACAACCTGGTCACCAAGCGGGCGGTCGCACACGAGGACGCGACGATGGAGTGGGTCGACTGCAACCTCGGCTCGAAGCTGACCATGAAGTATCCGTCGATCTACCTGATGGGGGAGCGAGCGCATGGAGAGATCCTCTCGATCGCTTTCGCCGGCGAGGGCCAGCACCAGGACGCTGGAGGGAAGATCGTCCACACCGCGCCGAACACGACCTCCTCGATCTTCTCGAAGTCGATCTCGAAGGACGCCGGTCGCACCAGCTACCGCGGTCTGCTCGAGATCGCAGACGGGGCATCCGAGTCCAAGTCCAAGGTCGTATGTGACGCCCTGTTGCTCGATGAGAAATCGAGGTCCGACACCTACCCGACGATCCGGATAGGCGAAGACGATGTCGACGTAGGGCACGAAGCCACCGTCTCCAAGATCGGTGAGGAACAGGTCTTCTACCTGCAGTCGCGCGGTCTCAGCGAGGAAGAGGCCTCCAAGATGATCGTCAACGGCTTCATCGAGCCGATCACCAAGGAACTCCCGATGGAGTACGCCGTGGAGATGAACCGGTTGATCGAGTTGCAGATGGAAGGCTCGATCGGCTGAGTGCCGATCAGCCGATCCGGACTACTGCCATGAGCGCACCTGCTCTGCCCACCAAGAAGACCCCGGGGTGGGAGTTCACCGACCTCGAGGGCCTCGATGATGCTGGCTTCACTCCTGCGCAGCCAGGGGAGGCCGATGCCCGGGAGAGGGCAACCGCACCGCTTACCGTGCCGGAGGGCTCCGTAGAGCTGATCCAAGTCGACGGTGGGTGCCTGAATGGCTCTGCAGCGACGACCGGCGACGCACCATCCGAGCCGACCGTGTGTTCTCTCGAGGCGGCGCGCGAAGCCTGGCCGAAATTGATCGGTGAGAGGCTCGGAACGCTCGTCGACTCGGGCGATCCCTTCGTTGCGAGGAACGACGAGAACTGGCGCGGAGGTGCGTTCGTATACGTACCCAAGGGGCAACGGCTCGAGGGGACCGTCGGACTCGAGGCGATCCAGTCCAGTCGAGAATCAGCGCTCTCCTACCGGACCCTGATCATCCTCGAGGAGGCTGCCGAGGCGGAGGTCTGGGAACAGTGGCTCACGGCAGAGGGTCTGGATGACACGATCTTCAACACCGTGACCGAGATATTCGTGGGCCCTGCCGCGAACCTCCGATATGTCAATGCCCAGGATCTCACCGAATCGGGCTGGGTGTTCGCCAGCCAGCGGGCGGAGGTCGAACGCGAAGGGTCCCTCGACTGGGTTTCGCTCGGCTTCGGTGGCGGAGGCGGAAAGGTCCGGATGGATACGCGCCTTGCCGGGCAGGGCTCGGACGCGAAGGTAACCGGCGCCTACGCAGGGAACGGATCCCAGCACCTCGACTTCGATACCACCCAGGTCCACGGCGCCCCCTCCACCACCTCGGATCTGGCCTTCAGGGGAGTACTGGCAGACACCGCGACCTCGGTATGGCGCGGGATGATCCGAGTCGAGCCAGGTGCACAGCAGACCGATGCCTTCCAGGAGAGCCGCAACCTACTGCTCTCTCGTGAGGCGCACTCGGACGCGATCCCCGGTCTCGAGATCGAGGCGGACGACGTACGGTGCACCCACGCCGCCGCGGTCGCACAGCTCGACCCCGAACAGCTCCATTACCTGCGCTCGCGAGGCCTTCCTGAAGAGAGCGCCCGCAAAGTCGTGATCGAGGGGTTCCTCGAGTCCCTGGTGGAACGGCTCTCCGACGGTCCCGTCAGAGAGCAGGTCTCAGATGCACTCGAGAACCGCCTCGGCGAGATCCTCGTCTGAGCGACCGCCGAGTAACTAGCTTCGACAGCTCGAGCAGGTTCCCCTGATCACGACCTCGTGGACGGTGGCGGTGTGCTTGCGTCCGTCGGCAAGATCGTGGATCGCTCGCTCGAGCCTCTCGTCCTCGAACGGAGTGATCCTTCCACACCTCTCGCAGACGAGGTGATGGTGGTGCTCGCCACCCGGGATGACCGG
>CAZQMB010000016.1:26325-28486 GCA_964594365.1 uncultured Conexibacteraceae bacterium | reverse complement strand
TTCTGGGAAGTCTTGGCCACTAGCCGTCCTCTCCTTCGTTGCCTTCACTGGATTCACCATCGGCGGAGGAGTCGGCTGAGGCATCCTCGCCGCCCTCTCCTGCTTCCGTCTCGCCACCTTCACCTTCCTCACCCTCATCGGGCTTCTCGGGGGCGGCGTAAGCATCGGGGTTCTCCTCTTTGAGCTGCTCGAGCGCTGCAGCCTCGGCCTCTGCGCGCTTCTGGGCCTCCTCCTGCTTGCGTCGCTCCTCCTCTTCGGCGGCCTTGTCGACCTCGCCCGGTCGACCATCGGCCGCGAAGGGCATCCCGAGAGCATCGAGCAGGGCGAAACCCTCGATGTCGGTGGCTGCCGTGGTGGCGATGATCACGTCGAGCCCTCGCACCTGGTCGATCGCGTCGTAGTCGATCTCGGGGAAGATGATCTGTTCCCTGATTCCCATCGAGTAGTTGCCACGGCCGTCGAACGAACGGGGATTGAGGCCGCGGAAGTCACGGATCCGCGGAATCGAGATGGAGCAGAGGCGATCGAGGAACTCCCACATCCGCGCCCTGCGCAGGGTCACCGCGAGGCCGACAGGCATCCCCTCGCGGACCTTGAAGGTCGCAACCGACTTCTTGGCCCTCCGGATGTTCGGGCGCTGCCCGGCGATCACGGTGAGCTGCTCCATCGCGGCCTCGAGCAGCTTGGTGTCCTGCTTCGCCTCGCCGACGCCCATGTTGAGGACGATCTTGTCGAGGGTCGGCGCAGCCATCGGAGAGGAGTAGCCGAAGCGCTCGATCAGGCCGGGCAGGATCTCCTGCTCGTACCGTTCCCGCAAGCGCGGAGGCGGTGCAGCCTGCTTCTGTTGGGTCGTGGCTTCCATCAGTCGATCTGCTTTCCGCTGCGGGCCGCTATGCGACGGCGCTTGCCATCCTCGGTCCGCTCGATCCGCACCCTGGTCGGCTTGTTCCCGTCGGGGTCGATCAGCATCACGTTCGAAGCGTTTATCGGACCCTCCCGCTCGATGATTCCGCCCTCATCGCCCTTCTTGGCGTCCTCCATCGTCCTCGGGCGCTGATGCCGCTTGAGCATGTTCAGCCCCTCCACGTAGACGCGGTTCTTCTTGGGCTCGGTGCGGAGGACCTTGCCGGTCTTGCCCTTCTCCTTGCCTGCGATGACGATCACCTGATCGTCCTTGCGGATACGGAGCTTGCTCATCAGAGGACCTCCGGTGCGAGGCTGATGATCTTCATGAAGTTGCGATCGCGGAGTTCCCGGGCGACAGGGCCGAAGATGCGGGTCCCCCGCGGATTCTGCTGCGGATCGATCAGAACAGCGGCATTCTCGTCGAAGGAGATGTAGGTGCCGTCGCTGCGGCTCAGTTGCTTGGTCGTGCGCACCACCACGGCTTCGACTACCTCACCCTTGCGAACGGATCCGCGAGGAGTCGCCTGCTTGACGGTCGCCGTGATCACGTCTCCCACCCTGGCGTAGCGTCGATGCGAGCCACCCTTGACTCGGATGCAGAGGATCTCCCGTGCACCGGAGTTGTCAGCGACCTTGAGTCTGCTCTCTTGCTGGATCACGTCGTACCGCCTACTTCGCCTTCTCGAGGATCTCGGTCAGCCGCCAACGCTTGGTCTTGGAGATCGGTCGGGTTTCGACGATCTGCACGAAGTCACCATCGCCAGCCTCGTTGCGCTCGTCGTGGGCATGGAGCGTCTGGGACCTGCGGACGATCTTCTCGTAGACGGGGTGACGCCTCGCGACGTCGATGCGGACGGTGATCGTCTTGTCTCCCTTGCTGGACACGACCATCCCCTGGCGGACCTTGCGGCCCACGGACTCGCGCTCCGCCGGTGGTGTGCCCTCGCCACCCTTCGCCTTCTTGCCGCGGATCTTCTTCCTGTAGGCGCTCCGGTTCTTGCCAGCCTGCTTGCGGCTCTCGGTCCGTTCCTTGACCCGCTCCTCGGTCGAACGCTCGGGACGAGCCTCGTGCGGCTGACGCGAGCGCTCGAGTCGGGCCTTCGCCTTCCAGTCGAGTTCCTCGTCGTCTCCAGCAGCCCCACCACCGTCACCGGCGTCGGATTCCTCGGCCGGGGCGTCTTCAGCCGGAGCCTCGTCCTTCGGGGCGTCTTCAGCCGGAGCCTCGTCCTTCGGGGCGTCTTCAGCCGGAGCCTCG
>CAZQMB010000016.1:24305-26225 GCA_964594365.1 uncultured Conexibacteraceae bacterium | reverse complement strand
TCCTTCGGGGCGTCGTTCTTCTCTTCCACGTTCTCGTTCTTCTCTTCGTCGGCGGCCATGATCAGGTGGTCAGCTCCTTCTCGACGTCGATTCCCCGCTGCCTTGCGACCGTGAGCAACCGTGCGAAATCACGCTTGGAGACGCCGAGGCTGGCAGTGTTCTCCAGCTCACCGGTGCTGTGCTTGATCCGGAGTGCGAACCGCTCTCCGTGAGCGCGCTTCAGCGCCTCCACCAACTCCTCGTCCTTCATCGAATGGATCTCACTGGCCTTGCTCACTCGCCCGCCCCCTCTCGCCGGACCACCTTGGTCCTGATCGGGAGCTTCGAGCCGGCGAGGGTCATCGCCTCCTTGGCGAGATCATCCGGGACGCCCGCGAGCTCGAACATCACCCTCCCGGGCTTGACCACGGCTACCCAGCCTTCCGGGTTGCCCTTTCCGGAGCCCATCCTGGTCTCCGCGGGCTTCTTGGTTACCGGCTTGTCGGGGAACACGGTGATCCAGACCTTGCCGCCACGCTTGATCTTTCGGGTCATGGCAACTCGCGCAGCCTCGATCTGGCGATTGGTTATCCAGCCGCGCTCCATGGCCTTCAGCCCGTACTCGCCGAAACTCACTGCGGTACCGCCCTTCGAGTTGCCGCGTCGGCGACCACGCATCTGTTTGCGGTGCTTGACCCGCTTGGGCATCAACATCAGCGCTCGTCCTCCACTTCCTCGCCACCGCGATTGCGATAGCCCTCGGGCATCACCTCACCCTTGTTGATCCAACACTTGACCCCGATCCGGCCGGTGGTGGTCTTGGCCTCGACGAACCCGTAGTCGATGTCGGCGCGAAGGGTATGGAGAGGCACTCGACCCTCGGAGTAACCCTCGGTTCGGGCCATCTCTGCTCCGCCGAGCCGGCCGGAAACCTGGACCTTGACCCCCTCAGCCCCAGAGCGGATCGCCGAGGTGAGGGCCCGACGCATCGCGCGACGGAATGCGACTCGATTCTGCAGCTGTTCGGCGATCGACTGGGCGACCAGCTGTGCATCCAGCTCGGGGCGCTTGATCTCCTTGATGTTCACCTTGACCGCCTTGCCGGTGAGCTTGTGCAGCTCGCGGCGAAGAGCGTCCACCTCGCTGCCGGACTTGCCGATCACGATTCCCGGACGCGCGGTGAAGATGTCGACGGTGATCTCCTGAGCGGACTTCTGGATCTGGATGTCCGAGAGACCGGCATGGGCCAGTTTCTCCTCGATGTGCTCGCGGATCGCGATGTCCTCCATCAGATAGTCGGCGTAGTCACTCTCGGTGAACCAGTTGGACTTCCAGTCCTGGATGTAGCCGACTCGGAACCCGATCGGGTGGATCTTCTGGCCCATTACTTCTCGCCTCCCGCCTTCAACGCGACCTTGATGTGGCTGGTGCGTTTGTTGATCCTGGTTGCCCGGCCGAGGGCTCTCGGGCGGTAGCGGCGGAGGGTCGGGCCCTCATCGACCGTGATCTCGGTGATGCGCAGATCGTCCGCCACCAGATCATGGTTGTGCTCGGCGTTCGACGCGGCGGAATTGACCAGCTTCGCGATGTCCTGAGCGGCGCTGCGCGGAGAGAACCTGAGCAACGCGATCGCCTCCGGAACCGGCATTCCGCGCACCTGATCGGCGACCAGACGGGCCTTCCGAGGAGCGATCCGCACGTAGCTGGCCTTGGCCCGTACCACCGGAGACTCGACCGGCGTCTGCTTCTTCTCGGTCTCGGCCGATTCCTTCTTGGTGGCTGCGGGCTTCTTTGCGGGCGCAGGCTTCTTCGCCGCAGGCTTCTTGGCTGCAGGCTTCTTGGCCGCAGGCTTCTTGGCGGCAGGCTTCTTGGCGGCAGGCTTCTTCGCCGCGGGCTTCTTGGCCGCGGGCTTGTCTGAGGTCTTCTTCTTCTCGTCAGCCA
>CAZQMB010000016.1:0-24205 GCA_964594365.1 uncultured Conexibacteraceae bacterium | reverse complement strand
GCCGCGGGCTTCTTGGCCGCGGGCTTGTCTGAGGTCTTCTTCTTCTCGTCAGCCATGTCTACTCTTCTTTGCTCCCGGTTCCGGAATGGGCACGGAAGGTCCTGGTCGGAGCGAACTCGCCGAGCTTGTGTCCGACCATCGACTCCGAGATGAATACCGGTACGTGCTTGCGGCCATCGTGGACGGCGATCGTGTGACCGACCATCTCAGGGAATACCGTCGACTTGCGCGACCAGGTCTTGATCATCGTCTTGTCGCCTGACTCGTTCATCGCAGCGACCCGCTTCAGCAGCCTCTCCTCGGCCCACGGGCCTTTCTTGGTCGAGCGTCCCATGGTCTACTTCTTCCCTCGCTTGCGACCACGCACGATCATCTTGTCGGAGGCCTTGCCCTTCTTGCGGGTCCGGTAGCCGAGCGTGGGCTTCCCCCACGGCGTGACCGGATGTCCACCGGGGGTCTTGTGAGCTTCCCCGCCGCCATGCGGGTGATCGACCGGATTCATCGCCACGCCGCGGCTCTGCGGGCGACGGCCCTTGTGGCGGTTGCGTCCGGCCTTGCCGATGGTGACGTTCTGGTGCTCGGAGTTGGAGAGGCTGCCGATCGTCGCGCGGCACTCGCGGCGGACCATGCGCATCTCGGACGAGGGCAGCCTGAGGGTCACCATGTCGCCCTCCTTGGCCACTACCTGGATCGCCGTACCGGCCGCACGACCGAGCTTTCCACCTTGGCCAGCGGTCATCTCGACGTTGTGAACCACCGTTCCGGTGGGGATCGCCGAGAGTGGAAGGGCGTTGCCAGGCTTGATGTCCGCACCCTCACCAGAGCTGACCGTATCGCCGACCTTGATCCCCTGTGGGCTCAAGATGTAGTTCTTCTCTCCGTCGGCGTAGACGAGCAGAGCTATGTAGGTGGTCCGGTTCGGGTCGTACTCGATGCTCGCCACGCGGGCGGGAATCCCGTCCTTCAGGCGCTTGAAGTCGATCACCCTGTACTTGCGCTTTGCGCCGCCTCCACGGTGCCGTGAGGTGATGCGGCCGTTTACGTTGCGGCCACCGGTGCGCTTTTTGCCCTCGAGCAGTGCTTTGGTCGGCTCGGTGTCGGGGGTCAGCTCCTCCCGGATCTGGTAGGTGCTGAAGCGACGACCCGGGCTGGTCGGTTTCGTCTTACGGAGTGCCATCAGCCCTCCACCGCCGCGCCTTCGAAGAACTCGATCCGCTCGCCCGGGGCGAGTTGGACGACCGCCTTCTTCCAGGACCGTGACCGCCCGTAGTGGAGGCCACGGCGCTTGGGCTTGGCCCTCACCTTCGAGGTCCGAACCGCATCGACCTTGACGTCGAAGAGATCCTCGACCGCATCGGCAATCTGATGTTTGTGAGCACGGTCGTTGACCCGGAACGTGTACTTACCCACAGCCATCAGGGCGTAGCTCTTCTCGGAAACGACCGGCCGGATGATGATCTGGGTCGCATCCATCAGACGGTCTCACTCTCAGGCTCGGTACTTGCAGGCTCGGTGTCGGCGGGTGCGTCGACAGGCTTCCCACTCTCGAGGCCGCCGCGCTCGACCTCTCCGGAGCGTTCAGCGAGTACGGCTAGGGCCGACTTGCTGACCGCGATCGACGCTGCCCCGATCACATCGGCGACACCGGCGGCAGAAGCCTGAGCCACGGTGACGCGCTCGATGTTGCGGAAACTCTTGGCTGCAGCGTCCTCGTCGGGTCCGACGATGACCAGCAGCGGAAGGTCGGCTCCCCACTTGCTGACTCCTTGTGCCGCCTGCTTGGTGGAGGGCTCCGAGAATCCGGACGCATCGAGGATCGCCACCGATCCGCGCTCTGCGTGGACGGACAAGGCCGAGCGTAGTGCGCGACGGCGTTCGCGACGGTTGACCTTGAAGACGTACGAGCGGGGTTTCGGGCCGAAGGCAGCGCCTCCGCCGTAACGGTGGGGAACGCTCAGGGCGCCTACTCGCGCGCGACCGGTTCCCTTCTGGCGCCAGGCCTTTGCAGTGGTCATCGAGACCTCGCCACGGGTGAGCGAGGAATGGGTACCCCGGCGGCGCGCAGCCAGATCGGCTCGGGCAGCCTGATGTACGAGCGACTCGTGGAAAGGCTCACTGAACAGACCGGCGGGGAGGGACTCGCTCCCGCTGCCGCCCAGTACCGGCGCCTTCTTCGCGTCAGCCATCGCTTACGACCTCCACGGTTGCGTTCCGAGGGCCCGGTACGGAACCCACCAACAGCAGGAGGTTCCGCTCGGTATCGACCCTGAAGACCTTCGAGCCACGCTGGGTGACACGCTTGGCACCCATCTGACCCGGCATCTTCCTTCCCTTGAAGACCCTCGCGGGATCGGCGCTGGCACCGATCGAACCGGGTGCACGCACGTTGTGAGAGCCGTGCGATACCGGCCCGCGTCCGAAGTTGTGACGCTTGACCGTTCCCTGGAAGCCCTTGCCGATCGAGATCGCCGAGACCTTGACCTTCTCACCCTGCTCGAAGGAAGCGACGGTGACCTTCTCGCCGAGCTTCGGACCGTCGCCGGACTCCGCGTCCTGCTCCGGTGCAGTCTCGGCAGCTTCTTCGGTCTTCTCCGCGTCATCGCCCCCACCCTCGCCTTCGGCGCTCTCCTCGGGTGCGCTCTCCTCGGCCTCCGACTCGGCCGAGGGTGAGCCGGTGGTGATCTCCACGTCTCGGAACTCGACCAACTTGCGCATCGGGGCGGCGTCTGACTTCTTGAGATGGCCCAACTCGGCCTTGGTCAGCTTGCGTTCGGCGGTCTCTATCCCGGCGAGCTGTACAGCGTCGTAGCCGTCACGCTCAGCGTTGCGGATCGCGGTGACGACGCAGGGCTGTGCCTCGATCACCGTGACCGGTGTCGAAGTCCCGTCCTCCGCGTCGAAGATCTGGGTCATACCGAGCTTGCGTCCGATGATCGCCGCCATCAGAGCCTGATCTCCACGTCTACTCCTGCGGGGAGTGTCTCCATCCTCTGCAGCTCATCGACCGTCTTGGGGGTGGGTTGATGGATATCGATCAGTCGCTTGTGGGTGCGGATCTCGAAGTGCTCCCGAGAGTCCTTGTCCTTGAAGGGAGAGCGGATCACGCAGTAGACGTTCTTCTCGGTCGGCAGGGGTACGGGTCCGGAAACCGATGCGCCGGTCCTCTCGGCGGTCGTGACGATTTCCTGGGCAGCCCGATCTATGGCGTCGTGGTCGTACGCCTTGAGCCTGATCCTGATTTTTCCCGATGTGAGTGAGGCCATTGACCTCGAAACGCTCCTGTTTTTTTCTCTTCCTTTTCGTGCGACGGGGGCGCCGAAGCGCCCCGGTCGAATTCCTTATGTCCTTTTCCGCCTTACCCCGCCGGCTGCCGGGGCGGCAATGTGTGAAGGGCTCCACATGGAGTGGAGCCCTTCGGTGCTACTCGATGACTTCTGTCACCACGCCGGATCCGACGGTACGGCCGCCTTCGCGAATTGCGAAGCGGAGACCCGCGTCCATGGCGATCGGCTGGATCAGCTCGACCTCCATCTCGGCGTTCTCGCCAGGCGCCACGAACTCGCGGCCCTCGGGGAGAGTCACCACTCCGGTCACGTCGGTGGTCCGGAAGTAGAACTGCGGCCGGTACCCGTTGGTGAACGGCGTGTGGCGTCCGCCTTCTTCCTTCTTGAGGCAGTAGACCTCGGCCTTGAACTTGGTGTGCGGGGTGATCGAACCCGGCGCGCAGAGAACCTGGCCGCGCTCGATGTCCTCGCGATCGACTCCTCGGAGCAGGCAACCGACGTTGTCGCCGGCCTGACCCTCGTCGAGCAACTTGCGGAACATCTCCACTCCGGTGACGACGGTCTCGGTCGTGTCCTTGATTCCCACGATCTCGATCTTGTCGTCGGTGTGAACGATGCCCTGCTCGATACGACCGGTGGCCACGGTGCCACGACCGGTGATCGAGAACACATCCTCGACCGGCATCAGGAACGGCTTGTCGAGCTCACGCTCCGGCTGCGGGATGTAGTCATCGAGAGCCTGAGCCAGTTCGAGGATCGATGCCTGTGCATCCGCGTCACCCTCGAGCGCCTTCAGAGCCGAACCCTTGATGATCGGCACGTCGGAGCCCGGGAAGTCGTACTCGTTGAGCAGGTCGCGGACCTCTTCCTCGACCAACTCGAGCAGCTCCTCGTCGTCGACCATGTCGACCTTGTTGAGGAACACGACGACCGAAGGCACGTTGACCTGACGGGCGAGCAGGATGTGCTCACGCGTCTGGGGCATCGGGCCGTCCGGGGCCGACACGACCAGGATCGCCCCGTCCATCTGGGCTGCACCCGTGATCATGTTCTTGACGTAGTCGGCGTGACCGGGGCAGTCGACGTGCGCGTAGTGACGATTGTCCGTCTCGTACTCGACGTGAGAGGTCGCGATGGTGATGCCTCGCTCCTTCTCCTCCGGCGCGTTGTCGATCTCCTCGAACGACTTCACCTCGGTGCCGCCCTTCTCGGCGAGCGTCTTCGTGATGGCGGCCGTAAGGGTCGTCTTCCCGTGGTCGACGTGGCCGATGGTCCCCACATTCACGTGGGGCTTGTCGCGATCGAACTTCTCCTTGGACATCTCGCTCCTTCTTTCTTTTCTTCCTTATTTGCGAAGTCGTTTACAGGTGAATCAGCCGCAGCGACCGGAAAATCCCCGGCTCTCCGGAAATGGTTCGGTTACTGACCGACGCGTGGAAATATAGACACACAGGCGCAATCAGGCACGCTCACGAGCCCGTCCCGACCGGTTCCCCGGATCTGGATTCCACGATTTCCTCGGCGATGTTGCTCGGAACCTCTTCGTAACGCTCGAACTGCATCGTGTAGGTGGCACGGCCCTGGGTCGAGGACCGCAGGTCGGTCGCGTATCCGAACATCTCCCCGAGAGGGACGAAAGCCTGCACTGCAAGCGCGTTTCCGCGCTGATCCTGACCCTGGACCTTGCCGCGACGGCGGGACAGGTCGCCGATTACGTCGCCCAGGAAGTCCTCGGGAGTCACGACCTCGACCGCCATCACGGGTTCGAGGAGCACCGGCTTCGCCTTGCGGGCGGCTTCTTGCAGGGCCATCGATCCGGCGATCTTGAAGGCCATCTCCGAGGAGTCGACATCGTGGAAGGAGCCGTCGATCAGCTCGACCTTCACATCGACCATCGGGTAGCCGGCCTTCACGCCGGAGCCGAGCGCCTCTTCTATTCCCTGCGCGACGGCGGGGATGTACTCGCTCGGGATCGATCCACCCTTGATCTTGTTGTCGAAGCTGAAGCCCTCGCCGGGTTCGGGCGCGATGTTGATCACCACGTGTCCGTACTGACCGCGGCCACCGGTCTGACGGACGAACTTGCCCTCGACCTTGTTGGCGGCATCGCGGATCGTCTCCCGATATGCGACCTGCGGCTTGCCGACGTTTGCGTCGACGTTGAACTCTCGAAGCAGGCGATCCACGATCACCTCGAGGTGGAGCTCGCCCATTCCGTGGATCACCGTCTGGCCGGTCTCCTCGTCGCTCTCGATCTGGAAGGTCGGATCCTCCTCCGCGAGACGGGCGAGGCTCTCTCCGAGCTTCTCCTGATCGGACTTGGTCTTCGGCTCGATAGCGACCGCGATCACGGGATCGGGGAACTCGATCTGCTCGAGCACGATCGGCGCGTCCGGGGCGCACAGGGTGTCGCCGGTGCCGGTGGCCTTGAGGCCCACTCCAGCGAGGATGTCGCCCGCGTAGCACTCCTCGATCTCCTCACGTGTGTTCGCGTGCATGAGCAGGAGCCGGCCGATCCGCTCGGTCTTGCCGGTGCTGGCATTGAGGACCCGACCGCCAGCCTGGAGCTTTCCGGAGTAGACGCGGAAGTAGGTCAACTTGCCGACGTAAGGGTCGCTCATCACCTTGAAGGCGAGCGCGGAGAAGGGTGCGTCGTCCTCGGCGGGTCGGGTGGCTTCGGTGCCCTCATCCTCACCCTTCTTGGCCGGCTCCACACCTTCGACCGGAGGCACCTCGAGAGGAGACGGGAGAAGCGAGACGATTGCATCGAGCAGCGGCTGGACACCCTTGTTCTTGAACGAGGATCCACAGAGGACCGGGGTGACGGTGATGTCGAGGGTCGCCTTGTGCAACGCGGCGATGATCTGTTCCTCGGGGATCTCCTCGTCGTTGAGGTAGGCCTCCATCATCGCGTCGTCGTAGTCGGCGCAGGCTTCGATCATCTCGGTGCGGGCGGCAGCGACGGCATCGGCCATGTCGGCGGGGACCTCTTCGACCTCGAATTCGGTACCGAGATCGTCCTTCCATACGAGCGCCTTGTTCGCGACCAGATCGACTACGCCCTGGAGCTCTGCCTCCTGGCCGATCGGGAGCTGGATCGGGATGGCGTTGGCTCCCAGTCGATCCCTGATCGTCTCCACTGCCGCTGCGAAATCCGCGCCCGTGCGATCCATCTTGTTGATGTAGGCAATTCGCGGAACCTGATACTTGTCGGCCTGGCGCCAAACGGTCTCGGACTGCGGCTCGACGCCAGCAACCGAGTCGAAAACGGCTATCGCGCCGTCGAGGACCCGGAGGCTCCTCTCGACCTCGACCGTGAAGTCGACGTGACCGGGAGTGTCGATGATGTTGATCCGGTGGTCCTTCCACTCGCAAGCGGTCGCGGCCGAGGTGATGGTGATGCCGCGCTCCTGCTCCTGCTCCATCCAGTCCATGACTGCGGCGCCTTCGTGAACCTCACCCATCTTGTGGGTGCGTCCGGTGTAGTAGAGGATGCGTTCGGTCGTCGTGGTCTTGCCCGCGTCGATGTGGGCCATGATCCCGATGTTCCTGGTGTTCTCGAGCGAAAAGCTGCGTGCCATCCTCGTTGCCTCTGTTCTGGTCGGTGGTCTGGGTCGACTTTGTCGCGCGGGGGATTCGAGCAAGAAAAAGGCCCTGAACGGGCCCGAGAAAGGAATTCCGATCGGTACCCGAAAAGCGCTTTTATCCTGAGCCGTCCTCCATCGTCGAACGAGTCGTTTACCTTTGCCCGGCGACGCAGCGCGTCTTCAGGCACAAGCGGTCTCGCAAGATAGCAGCAGGCAGGCGTGAGCGCAGGAATGACCGTTTCATCCGTCCCACTCCGACGGAACCATCTCCGACACAGACCAATGATCGAGACGATCCGAACACGAATCGAGGCATCCCCTCTGGCCCTTGCCGCCTATGGCCTGATCACTCTGATCTGGGCCGTCAGGTTGGCGGTAGAGGGGTTGGACGGCCCGGTCTTCTCCGATGCCGGGGCTTACCTCTACGCGGGCAACTCTCTGCTCACCGGACATGGACTTACTGCACCGGACGGGGAGCTGTTCCACCCCCACGGTCCGGTGGGACCGATACTCATCGCGGTCGCGAGCAACCTGGTCGGTACCGATCCCTTCACCGGGCCGAAGCTCGCATTCGCGATCTTCTTCCTCGCATCACTCCTCGGCACGGTCCGGATCGCCCAACTGCTCGGCGGTGACAGGGCCGCCCTCTGCGCCTCGGCAGCGCTCGCGGCGGTTCCATTCGTCTGGAGCGGATTCCTCGAAGTCCTGATCGACCAGCCGCAGCTCGGCATGATCGTCGCCACGATCCTCCTGCTGATGACTCCGACACCAGCGAGAGTCGTCGGCGCGGGCGTGATCTTCGGGCTCTGCATCCTGACCAAGGAGACGGTTGCACTGGCTGCGCTCATGCCGCTCGCGTGGTTGGGAACCCTGCCCGTGCGCGAGATCCGCAGGATCCTGATGCAGTTCATCGGCGCGATCTTCGTCACCGCCTTCTGGTGGTGGGTCCTCGTCTGGGTCGACAGCGCGGTCGTGTTCCCGTTCGACCAGATCGGTCGGGTGGCGAGCAGATCGACCGAGCGCTTCGGGATCGGCGTGGAAGAAATCTTGACCTTCGCCGTGCTGGTGGCTGCCTGGGTCTGGTTCGTGCTGCGAGAGAAGGGGCGAGCCCCATCTCGGCTGGTGATGTTGGCGGGTCTCGGCATGGTTCCATCCACGATCGTCGCCGTCTCCAACCAGCTCGACTTCCGCCAGCTCTTGGTGATCAGCGCCCTCACGTGTATCGCCGCGGGGGTCGCACTCGCGGGATGGCTGCGGGAGAACTCCGCCTCGAAGCGGATGATCGGGCCGTACAGGTCCTTCAAGGTCGTGACGGGGACGATCATCGTGGTCGCGGTGGCCCTCGTCGCGAGAGCGCAGATCGTGACCCAACCGGGGGACCCACTGAACCTCGGCACGATCGTCTGGTGGCTGAACGAGAGCACCGTTCCCGAGGAGCAGATAGCGATCACCTATGCCTACCGGCGCGAGATCCTCTCGCGGGTCGACCACCCGCTGCGTATCGGCACCGTGATCGACCTGCGAAGCGGGGTCGAGAGGACGAACGAGAGTCGCGACACGCGGCTTCGCCTCGCGGGCTGTGGCTACTGTCGAAAGGGAGAGACGGCAGCGGATCGTGGAGAGAAGGCAGCCGACAGCGGGTGGGTGGATCTGATCTCGGTACGCCGGGCCTTGGTCAATCCCGACAACGAACTGATCGTGATAGCGCGGGCACCGTCACTCGCGAAGGTCCTGATCGAGTACTTCCCGGCGATCCGGTTCAAATACCACGACGCTCAGGGAATCAACGTGTTCGTGCTGAGCGTCGATCACGATCGACTACCGAGCGAGGCCGAGATCGACAGGATCCTCAGACGACACTCGGACGACCTGATGCGGCAACTGCCTACACCTAGTCGAGAGGAGGCAAACAGCCCCGACGGTCAGGCAGCACCCGGTAGTAGTTGACCAGCCCGTAGGTGTCGTACTTCTCGAGGAACCTCGCACGGGCTATCGGCCGCGAGGAGGCAACCCGCGAGTAGACCATGTAGCGCAGGGGCGAGTTCGACTTGCGATCCGGAGTCGCGATCAAGATCTCGATTCCCCGCTCCCGGATGATCCGCTCGAGTTCACGGCAGCTTCGAACGGCTCTGAAGCCTCCGTACGGCTGCTCCACGCCGAGGTACTTGGCGTTCGTGCCGAAGTCCGCGCCACGGAGCCGATACTGAGCGAGGGCTGCCAACTGCCCGGTGAAGCCGACCTCGACCCCGTCGAGCCTGGAGGCTTCCGCCTGAAGGTGGAGGTCCCCTCGGTAGTAGCTGGGCGTCTCACCCGTAGGTCTCTCGAGATACCGGGCCCGATCAGCCAATCCGATCACGAACATCCCGAGTCCGAAAGCGCCCACCACGACGGGGATGAGCCATGAGGGCCGTCGACGCAAGATCACGATCGCGAGGAGGGCGAGGAGGAGGGCGCCTGCGATCCAGGCTGCATCGAGCGTCCTCCAGACGAACAGGACACTCGAGGTGGTCGTGGTTGCGATTCCGAGCAGGAGGAGGAAAGCCGGCAACCAGCGCGAGAGTCGTCTGCGCGGATCCAGACCACCTGCCCAACCCGCGACCGAGATCGAGCCGAGGGCCATCGCAGGCGCGAGGTACCGGAGGTTCCACTCGAAGCCGACCGGGAAGCCTTCTGGACCCGCTGCCGAGAACGGGGTGACCAGATAGGAAACCGCGCCGAGCACAGCAGCCGCGCCGAGGGCCCGACTGCGAGATGGCCCCGAGAGCAACCCCTTGATGGCTCCGAACGCAGCGAGCAGGAGCACCAGTGACCAGTTCCAGCCGAGGGACTTGTGGAGCCCCGGCAGGAAGTAGTTCAGGACCGCACTCGCATCGGGATTGAGCAGGTAGTGGGAGACGCTGAATGGCGCACGGCCCTCGAATCCGCGTGCGGGGCTCGGCAGGTCGATCGGCCCCACTCCATGGAGGAACGGAAGCGGGTTCCCGGCCAGGATGAAGTTCCGTATCTCCCAGGGGAGTCCGAGGACGACGAGGCCAACCAGGAACATCCACATCCCCCTCCGGGCCGACCGATCACGAAGACCGACATAGATGATCCACGCGGTCAACACGGCAGCGGGGACTCCCACCGTCAACTTCATCCCGATCGCGAGTCCCGCAGCGACACCGGCCAGCGCAAGCCAGGCCGTGACGGCAGCCGAGCGTGGTCGCGAATCGGCACCGAGACCGGTCGAGGCAAGAGCGAACGCGGCGACCAGCATGGCGACCGCCGGAACATCGCTCGACGCGGTACCGGCCTGCTGACGCAGCATGATCCCGGAGAGCATCAGCGGAACCACCGCCATCAGGCCGACTCGGGCAGATCCCAACCGTTCGCCGAGGCACCAGGCCGCGAGCAGGGTGACCATCCCGAAACCGAGGTTGAGGAACACCGAGAGCAGGTCCCTGTCGACCAGCGACATCCCGATCGCGTGCAGGAGTTCCGAGCCCGCCGGATAGAAGTGATGGAGATAGCTGACGTCGACGAAGGTGTAGCCGCGCAGACCGTCCTCGAAGGCAAAGGACAGGGCGATCGGCATGTGGTAGCTCAGGGTGTCGAATCCCACCAGGGCTGAGTCCCAGCCGAACTTGGTTCCCCCGAGCCAGCCGAGCAAGACGATCCCGCTGGCGACCATCGCCCAGCGGTCGAACTCGATCGGCAGTCGCAGGTCGGATCGACGGCCTCGGCCCCACCTTCGCCAGATCACTTCTGCGACTAGACAGGTTGCCGCCGCCCCTCCCAGCAAGGTCCAGCGCCCGAATGCGCCGACGAGTCCCAGGAGGAGTCCGAGGAGCGTCGAGATCGCCAAGGCGATGACCACCCAGGCGAGGAGCGAGACCGCCGGGCCGCCGCGCAGGTCAGCCGTCGTGCGAAGACGCTCCGCAGCCCAGCCGGTGAGCACCACGTATGCGAGGACCAAGCCGCTCGCCGCCAGATATGCACCGGTACCGATCATCCCGTCGGTTCGCCTTTCCGGAGTTCCTGCTCCCAGAGCCGGCGGTCACGAGCGCCGTCCCTCTTCAGCGCCGTGCAGCCTGCCGGATCGAGAGGTCCGGTCAACCTGAAGACCCAGACGTTCCCCTTCCTCCGGGAGTAGACGGCGTTCGGATCGCCGAGCACCCACTTGATCTCAGGGGACTTGCCCACCACGGCGGGGCGGTTGAGGTCCAAGCTCGGGCTGATGACCAACCATCCGTAGTCCCCTTCGTTGACGGCTCGGCGCCACTGCCTGCATTTCTCCAAGGCCTCGAAGCCGCCGTCACCGGTCTCGACCCCGAGGACCTGTACCGAGTTGGACAGGTCCCGACCGTAGAGCGGGTATTGGTAGAAGGCACCGGAGCTGCCGGCAACTCCTATCTCGGCTTCCCTGCGCCCAGCGGCCCATCGCGCTGCCTGGGAGATCGTGAACCCGACCACTCTGTCGTTCACCCGCTGGGAATAGCGGTTCTCGACGAACCCACGGGATGAGAAGAACCCGGCGATCCCGACCACGATCAGCAGAGCAACGGCAACGACGGCCACCGGCTCCGGCTTTCCCGAACCGAGCCGAGGCAGGAGGAAGGCAAGAGCCGAGAAGATGACCCCCACCGCGAGGGCGGCGGGAACCGAGACCCTCGGCTCGGACCAGCTCCCGCCCGAGCCGGATCCGATCCCGGGCAGGACGACGCTGATGAACAGAAGCACGAATGCCACCAGCCACCAGGCTCTTCGCTTCGCATCATGCTCGTCGCCGGCGACGAGGCGATCACACGCCAACAAACCGAGAGCAGGCGCGAGGGACGGCAGCAGATACCTGAAGTTGATCTCGAAAGCGATCGGCGAACCCTCCGGACCAGCCGCAGTGAGGGGGGTGAACACGTACGCGATGCCGCCCGTGAGACACGCCACTGCAACTGCGCGCGCGGCCGAGGTACCGCGCACCAGCGCAACCACGATTCCCATGAGACCAGCAGCCGCGATCAAGGGCCATAGGTGACCGAGATTGACCACGAGCCCGTCGCGGAAGAAGCTCGTCTCGACCGCAGTGCTGGAATCGAACAGGTAGTGAGCGACGCTGAACGGGTCGCGACCCTCGAGCCCGCGGTCTGGGGCGGCCAGCGGACCGACACTGAGGAACGGGAAGGGGTTGCCCGAATAGACGAGGTTCCGCAAGAACCAGATACCCGATGGCAGGAGGACCGCACCCGCCCAGACCATCACCGTCTTCCATCTGCGACCCGCCGAAGCCCATCCGACTATCCCTGCGCCGAGGAAGAAGGCGGGAACCAACATGGTCAATTTCGTGCCGAGAGCGACTCCCATCGCGAGACCGGCGAGAGCGACTACGACGAAGGGAATGCCTTCCCGGCCTCGGCTGTCCCGCGACGCGGAAGCTGAGTTGATCAGTATCGCCGCCGCCGAGAGCATCAGCGCGATCGGTTGGATATCGGTTGCCGCATTGCCCGCCGATCTCGGAACGAGAGCCGAGCCGACCAGCACACAGGCGATGGCCACCAGTGAGATCGCCTGAACCCCGTACGGACGTCCGATTGCCCAACCGGCGGTCAGGGCGAGCCCCAACCAGGCGATGCCGACCCATGGCGAGAGCAGGTCGTAGCCGAACAACGAGATCCCGGCCGCGTGGAGCAGCTCTGAGTTCTCCGGATAGAACCAGTTCAGGTACTGGGTATCGGTGAAGTGGAGAGGGAGGAACGATCCAGTCTGCGCGATCCGGGCAGCGAACGGTCCGTGGTACCAGAGGGTGTCGAACCCCTGCATGCCGAGTGAAAGCGCCGGTTGAACACCGGTCATCCAGATCCCGAAAGCCACGGCGGTCACCCCTGCAGCGATTGCGGTCATCCAACCGACCGCAGGTTGTGTCGGGAGCTCGACGCGATCGACTCTCTGGCCCACTCGAGATGCTGCGAGCCACATCGCGGCGCCGGCAAGTAGGGCACCCACCACGACTGCGGGTCCGGAGATGATCCCAATGACTCCGAGAAGCTGCAGGCCGCAGGTCGACACCGCTAGGAGGATCACCGCCTCCGCAACGCGAGCCGCGGAGCCGTCCCATCCGGGCAGCAAGGCCCGTCGCAGAGCGATCGAGCCCCAGCCGAGCGCGGCGAGGGAGGCGGTGAGACCGATGAAGCCGGCGAGGTAACCCCAGACCGTGAGGGTCACGATCAGACCTCGCAGGTGCCCGGGTCGAGCCTGCCGTCGACTTCGAAGACGGTGAAGCCACGCTGGGTCAAGACGATCCTCGTTTGAGGAAGGCCGACTGCCCACTGAGCCTCGTTCAGTTGGGCGATGGCGGGGATCCTCAGGCCCACATCGTGGTAGGGGGCGGTTACGAGGTAGTCGATCTCGAGCTGATTGACCCGCCGACGGAAGTCCTCACAGTTCAGGATCGGTCGGTAGCCGCCGTTAGCGGAGGGTTCGCCGACGTAATAGACGCGATTCGAGAGATCCTTCCCGTAGAGGAAGTACTGCTTGAAGGCCGCGCTGGTGCCCACGATGCCGATTCTCTGATCGGTCAACGGCCTGGCCCAGCGGATCAGTGGGACGATGTCCTGCGGGACGTCACCGGAGGCTTTCGCGATATCCGGGTCGTAGCGAGACTCGACGTAACCGTCGGTCTTGAGGTAGGAGAAGAGGAACACACCCAACCCGACGATCACGGAGGCGGTTACCGCCAGCAATCGCATCTGCGGTTGCCTCCAGAGATACGCAAGGGCCACTGGGACGACCACGAGCACGAGTGCGAATGCGAGCGCCGGGAGTGTGTAGCCCTCGCTCCAGACAGCTGCAGAAGCGGCGATGTCGCCCAGCAGCGGTGCCGAGGGCCAGAGCGTGAACAAGAGCGTGACCAGCAACACGCCGAGCACGACCCGTCGACGGGTTCGACTCGTCTGGAACACGGGAGCCAGTGGTCCGATGGCCATCGCGATCACCATCGCCGGCGCGACGTAGCGCATGTTGACCGCGAAGCCACTGACCCTGCCGGAGTCGCCGGCCGCGGTCAGTGGCGTGAACAGATACGCGACGAAACTGAGGACCGCGACCACACCCAGCGTCCGGATCGTGCGGGTCGGCCCGTTGAAGATCGCGGCGAGGGTGAAGATCACCGCTGCGGCGATCACCAGGACCCAGAGATCCCCGAGGTTGTCGCGTATCGCGGGCAGGAAGATCTCTCTGATCACGGGTAGATCGGTGATGTACTTCGCCACGGTGCCAGGCTCCCGAACGTCGATCGGCATCTGGTCGGGATGGGGTAGATCGATCGGACCGAGGCCCTTTGCCCACGGAAAGGGGTTGCCGGAGGTGATCAGGTTCCTCAGGTACCAGAAGGAGCTGGTGGCCACCAGACCACCGATCCACAGCGCAGAGGTCCTGATCCGCTCGCCGCGAAAGCCGAGGTAGATGACCGCGAGGGTCAGCAGTGCCACCGGGGCGAGCATGTTGAGGCGCGTACCGGCGGCTATGCCTGCTGCCAGAGCGGCAACCAGCAATGGACCGAATCCGAATCTGTCCCAGGGACGGCTTCCGGGCTCCTGACCCGAGGCTCTCCGCTGAGCCTCTCCGTTGACCAGGAGTGCGATGGCTGCCAGCAGACAGAACAGCCCCATCACGTCGTTCTTCGCATCTCCGGGTTCGTAGAGGAGGAGCATCGTGGTGTCGAAGACGATCGCCACGGCGATCAGGGCCGCCGCACCAACTCCGTAGGGGCGCCCGATCACCCAGGCGGCCAAGAGGGCGAGCACCAACCAGCCGATGTTGATCGCCGGCGAGATCACATCGGTGCCGAGCGTGAGGATTCCGAGCGAGTGCAGCAGTTCGGAGTTCTGCGGGTAGAACCAGACGGACAGACGCAGCGGCTCGGTGAAGTGCAACAGGCCGATCTGGGCCTCCTGCACGAAGCGCGCGGCGAACGGGGCGTTGTGCCAGGTGGTGTTGGGTAGATACATCCCAGCTTCCAGACCGAACTGGGTCCTGACCGCCCAGTGCCAGGTCACGGCAACCGCTCCGGCGAGAGCGAGACCGATCACCACGCGGGTCACTGGAGGCCTCGGGAGGGGAGTCGAGTCCGCACCCGGAGAGCGGCGGCGACAGAGTCCGACCACGGCTCCGCCTGCGACCACCGACGCGGCGATCATGAACCCGGGGCGATACAGACCCACGACCCCGACCAATTCGGCGACCAGGATCAGGCCGGAGACCAGCAGGACGATCTCGGCCAAGCGGGATGCTGCACCACTCCAGCCGGGCAGCAGGACCCGTCGTAGGGAGATCGCACCGATGTAGATCGGGACCACGATCGCGGCCAGTTCGATCACTCCGAGCAGGAACCGTCCGAGGCTCATCCTCCCCCACCCTCCGATCCACACAACGCGGGATCCAGACGGCCTTCGAGTCGATAGACGGCAGCGGGATCGGCGCGCACCACTCGGACGGCAGCCGGATCGGCATCCATCCAGCCGCGCTCTGCGGGAGTAGAGAAAGCCGGTTCGTTCTGACGGGGGGTGACCACGAGGTAGTCATAGTCTCCCGCGTCGACGACCTGCTTGAAGACTCGGCAGCTCTCGATCGGGGTATAGGTTCCGTGGTCGGACTCGAAGCCGATGTACTGGACGAAGTTGTCGAACTCGGGGCCGTAGAAGACGTACTGGCCGAAAGCCGAACCCCTGCCGACGACCGCTATGCGCGATCCGCTGATCTCGCGGCCATATCCCTGAACGGCTCGCCAGGCAGGAGATGCCCTGAAACCCGCATCTCGCTCGAAGGGGTTGAGGACGGTCGGGTCGTATCGGTCACGCGCGAAGCTCGGAGCGACCGCCCAGCCTGCTCCGGCCAGAGTCACCGCGCCGATCACGAAACCTGCGGCGGAGATCTCCCGACGGCGCGTGGGGTTGGCCGAGGCGAGCGCTGTCGCACCAAGGGGCAAGCCGATCAACAAGAAGGTCAGGAGCAGAGCTCCGGGAATCTTGCTGGTGACATAGGAGTCCTGCCTGAACGAGCGATAGCCGTCCTGCTCGGTTGCAGCGAGTTCGACCAACTCCTCTTGACTCAACTGGCGCTGGGGCTCGGGCCGGAACGAGATCTGCGAGATCGCACCGACGATCAGGAACACCGCGAGCACGCCGGCGACGATGCGCCTCGTCCTCTCCCTCGACTCGATGAACAGCAACGGCGCCAGAACGAAGCCGATGGCCAGCGCCGGAGCCAGATACCTCAGGTTCGGAGCGAAGCCGGTCGGGTTGCCGACGGTACCCGAAGCGGTCAAAGGCGTTCCCACGTATGCCACGGCAGCAACCAGACCGACTGCACAGAGCGCGCGGATCAGGAGAGTCGAACCCTTGAGCGCACCCCACACGAACACCCCGAGCATCGCGACCAGCAACGCGATCCAGAGCGGGCCCAGCCGGTCGTCCAACGCCGGGAAGAACCAGTCGAACCAGATTTGAGGCTGGTCTGCGTACGAGAGTACGGTCGCCGGTCGGCGAGGGTAGAAGTCGCCTTGTTCGGGTCCCGGCAGCGGGACAGGGCCGACCCCTGCGAGCTGGGGCAACGGGTTTCCGCCAAGCACCAGATTGCGCAGGTACCAGAAGATCGACGGAATCGCGACACCCGCAATCCACACTCCGAGCGTTGCCAGACGGTTTCCCTTCACCGTCAGCGCTGCCAACAGCAAGGTGAGGACCACCAACGGGGCCAGCAGCGTGATCTTGGTCCCGATCGCCAGGCCGGTTGCGAGACCTGCCATACCCAGTGCCTGCCAACCCACGCCGCTGAACCTCCCGCGCTCCTCCGCGCCGGCAGCACGCTGCTGGGCATGGCCGTTGACGAGGAAGGCGACGGCCGCCAGCAGGAAGGCGATCGAGGTCATGTCGTTGGCCGCATTACCGGACTGCTCCAACATCATCGGCGTGTCGAACACGACCGCGGCTGCGAGCAGGGTCAGCCAGCCGATCCCCCACGGCCTGCCGATACACCAGGCCGCCAGCAGTCCCATCGCGAGCCAGACCAGGTTCAGAAGGGGCGAGAGGGTGTCCTGGCCGAACATCGCGATCCCGAGGCCGTGGAGCAACTCCGAGTTCTGCGGATAGAACCAGGATGCCGTCGCGAGGATGTCGGTGAAGTGGATCGGACCCACCTCGCCGCTCACAGCGAATCGACCCGAGAAACTCATGTGGTACCAGACGCTGTCTTGGGAGCTGACCCCGACCTCGAAGGCCTGGAGGGTCGGCATTGCCCAGTGGAAGACCACGAAGGCAGCTACCGCAGACGAGGCGAGGACCAGCCAACGGGCCACCGGTGGCGACGGCAGCGGAGTCGTCTGCGAGGAGACTCGTCCCCGTGTCAGGTACCAGGTCAGCAGCGCCACCAGAATCGAGACTGCGATCAGCCAGCCCGGGCGGAACAGACCGAGCACGCCGGTGATCTCGCAGACGACCACCAGTCCACTTAGGCCGACGACCGTCTCCACCAACCGCGCGGACGCCCCGGACCAGCCGGGCATCAGGGTGGACCGCAGCCGGTAGGCCGCGAAACCCAAAGCGCAGAGAATCAGGGTGAGACCGACGAAGCCGGAGATGTACTGACCGAAGCTGATCAAGGACGCCCCCCTCGATCCGAGTAGTCGAAAGCGCGCTTGCCTATGCGCTTGCGCTCTCGGAGGACCGGCTGCTGGAGGATCGGATCGGCGAGGCTGTAGGCCTTGGGCGGGTTCGAGGTGAAGTAATCGACGTAGAGCCCGCAGGCCTTATCGGCGGGAACGACTCGCTCGGTCCCGGGGGCCGTCGCGGCGAGATTCCCGATCTCGATCTTCTGGGTCACACCGATCAATCGCTGGAACCAGTTCAACCCCTCGGCCGTGATAGTCAGCTTCACCGGCGATCCGTCCGAAACGATGCGACCGGCGTGCCAGAAGGGTCCCCGGTGTCCGCCGGATTGGAGGCGTCCGACCGCATCCGACGGCAGGACCGTTCGCAGGCCGGGCGCGGTCACGGTGAGTCCGCGCGAGGGGCTGAAGTACTGGAGTGAGAGATCCCAAGCGCCTCTGCCCAGAGTCATCTCCTGCGAAGTGCTCTCGCCCGGAGAGAGTTTCGCTCCCGGGTTCCACGCGTTTCGCTTCCCGACATAGGGCGCACGGACGGTATGGGCCAGGAGTCCTCCGCTCCTCGACAGGGTGCGGAGTATCTCGTCGATCCGTGGCTCACCGCAGCGGAGGATCTTCCCCATCCGCGTTCGCTCGGGCAGGATGCTCCTGCTCTGAGGCCGCCGGTCGTCGACCCTTCGCCACAGTCGATACGAGGGGGTCTCGAGATCGAGCGCATATCCCGGGGAGGGGCCGCTCTGGAATCCGGCGCTGGTCGTCAGGACGAAGTCGTAGAGATCGGAGACCGGCCACTTCGGAGAGTCGAAGTCGACCGGGAGGCGTCCGACCTTTCCCGGACGATCGCGAATCACCAACTCGGCAAATGGGGCGGGGCTGACCACCAAGGCTCCCTGCAGATTGAAGTCGACGTATCGGTCGGTCGTCAGGGTCATGACACCCTCGCCACCGATCCTCTCCCTGATCCGTTCGAGTTCGGTGGTCCGATCCAACGCGGCGACATTCGCCTCCCTGAGCACGAGGAAGGTCGAGTAGAAGGCCACAGCAACGAACACGGCCGCCAAACCCCGACGGCCGATACCTCTCGCACTCGAATCGGCGATTCCCAGGAACGCCAACGCCATGATGATCGCGGCCGGAATCGTCAGCGCCTTGGCTTGCGTGTAGTAGCTGCCGAATACCAGCGCGACGAGGAAGAGGATCGTGGAGGCGGCGAGCGCCGAAAGGAGAGCGGATTCCCCTCTCCGCCAAGCCGAGCGGACTCCCAGCAAGAGCACGATCAACCCGAGACCTCCGAACAAGAGCCATCCGATCCACGTGTCCAGCCCCCCGAAGAAGTCCGGAGTCGGCCAGGCGCCGAAAGCCTCTGGAATCGGGACAGCCTGCTCGAGACGCGATGCCGAGGTGACCTGGACCTCCTCCGAGAAGACGAGATCGTAAGAGCGGCTCAACTCGACCAGAGAGATCACGAACGCCAACGCGATCGATCCGGCGACGACTGGGAGAGACTCGCGGATCACCCTGCGAACCGCCTCTGCCCCATCGCGGCGCCGGAGCTGCCAGATACCGGTCGCCATCCAGATACCGACGGTCACCGCCACCCAGCCGACCGCTGCGTAGCTGTAGGTAGCGAGCATCCCGGCGAACAGGACCGCAGGCGTGACGATCGTGAACGCCCGACCCGCCCCTCTCCCCGCCGCACGGAGGGTTATCGCCAGAGCCAACAGCAACAGGCCCATCTCTATCTCCTTGAAACTGCCGATCGCGAAGGAACCGGCGAAGAGGTAGGGCAGGCCGATCAATGCCCCACCGAGAGCCCGGATGCCGCCCCGCGCCTCGGCCAGGACCGACATCGCGAGCACGGCCCCGAGCATGGGCAACGCCACGAGGATTCCGAGCAGAGCCGGGAGCGTCTCCAGGCCGAGGCCTCCCTCCATAGCCGCTGCGAGCGAGTGGGTACCGATTGGATATCCGATCTCCACCCCCCAAGGTTTCGGACCCGCCTCGGTGAACAGCCACGCGGTCCAGTTGAGGTGGGAAGCGAGGTCGTTGTTCACGCCAGCCCCCAACGGGCCGATATGACCTGAGGCGGCAAACGGCAGGAAACCGAGCAGGAGGGCCAGGATCACCGCAGGCGCGCAGAGACGCGCTGCTGCTGCGATTCCCGCTCCACCGGAACGCGACCAACCCAGGCCCAGATAGGCGAGCGAGCCGAGTACCACGGCGCCGAGGAGGATCGCCGTGACCACCGAGCTACCGGTAACGAGACGAAGAGCCGAAGCGAGGACCACCAACGCCGCGAAGCCGAGCATCGGCTCGATCCAGGTCGAATCCCCGCTCCCGAGCAGGCGTGTCAGGGCCCGCCCCAACAGGAGCGAGGAGAGGAAGACGAGAAGCGCAGAAACGAGGATGGCTACTGCCAAGGTCGGGGCAGGATAGAGCCCTCTCGCGCCTGAATACGGGCGAAAGGCGGCATCCAGAACGGGTTTTCGTCACTATTCGCTTGGTGAGAGAGCAGAGGATCAAGAGCGCCGGCGCGCAACTGCTCGAGGGGGCGGAGAACGCGGGGCGTCTCCTCGCAGCCACCATTTCGAATGCGATCGGTGTCGCCGACGGCTGGATCAGGCAGCGTGTGATCCGACTGAAGCAGTGGTCGGCTCCTGCCGTGGACCGTGTCGAGGCAGTCGTCGACCTGGTCGCGGTGAAGATCCGTCCTCTGACCCGCCCGCTCCGGGCGATCCTCGCGAGGATCGCCCCTTTGGTTGCTCGTCTCGTCCTGCTCGTCGCTGCAGTGATCGGGTGGGTGCTCTCGTCGATCGCTTCGACGATCGAGTGGACCCGAGGCGCGGTGATCGAAAGGCTGATCCCTGCCGCTGGGCGTGGCACTGGCCTCGCGAGCGCAGCGATCGACCCGGTTCGCACCGGCGCCTTCTCCTGCCTGATCGCTGCCGGGCTCCTGATCGGTTCGCAGTTCCTCGACTACCGAGGGGTCGCGGTTGGAGCGCCGCTCTATCAGGGACAGATCGCGGTCGATGCGCCGGCTCCGGTTACCGCTACTGCGGTCACCGGCAGCGCCCACCTGTGGCTCCTGATTCCGGTCGCCATCGGCGCCGGAATCCTCGCCGTCGGAATTCTCCGAGGAGGGGGTCGAAACCTCGCCATCGCCATCGCTGCTCTCGGATTGATCACGGTTGCGGTCGCGCTGGTGGTGGATCTCCCGAAGGCTCTAGATCCGGTCAACGCTCTGCCCTACTCGGACGCAACCACTCGCCTGCTCGGCGGGTTCTGGGCCCAGCTGTCGGCAGGAATCGCACTCGTCGTCTCGGGCGCGGTCCTCTTTCGAGGTAACCAGGGCGGGCGATCACGGCGCACGGTGAAGCCAGCCGCGAGGGCCGTCGATCTCGCCCCGGCAGGAGGCAACTGATGCGCTGGCCGAAGCTGACACTACCTCTGGCCTGTGGGATCGCGCTCGGCGCCGGTGCGCTCGCCGCTGCGCAATTCACCGGGATCTTCATGCTCACACCCGACCTCTCGGAGCCGGGGTTCACCGAAGAGTTGGTGGTCACCGCTCAGGATCAGCACGGGTGGGCGATGCTGATCCTGGGTGTCATCGCGCTTGCCCTGCTGGTCGTCTGTCTCTGGTTCGATCTGGCACGGGACGGAGAGTCGGGGGCGGTCAGCCAGACTGCGGCGGTGGCGTTGGCGGTCACCGGACTGGTCGCACTGCTGATCTTCCTGATCATCGACGTGCCGGATGCCAACCGCATAGGCGCACTCGGTAACGAGACCGGGTCCTTCGTCGACGCCAAGGCGACCCCTCAACTCGGCTTCTGGCTCGAACTGCTCGGGTCGGCTCTGCTCGTGGGCTGCGGGTCGGCACTCGCCTACTCGTCCCTGACCGAGGCCTACGCCGGCGGTTCGGAAGACGGCGCGGACGAACCCGCGGTGGGAGGGCAATCCGGTGCCTGAGTTCATAGACCTCTCGGCTCCGATCGTGGCCAGTCCGGCCGACACCCCTGACCTGCTGAGGACCGAGATCGCCTTCCACGGTCACGAGGAGGGTGCCGAGACGATCCGCGAGATGTTCGGGGTAGAGCCATCTCTGCTCCGGGACGGAGAGGGCTGGGCGGTCGAGGAGTTCCTGAGATTCGGGACCCACAACTCGACCCATGTCGATGCGCCGTGGCACTACAACTCGGAGACGGGCGGCAAGCCGTCGCAGACGATCGACGAGCTCCCGCTCGAGTGGTTCCATGCCCCCGGGGTGCGACTGGACTTCACGTCCCACGAAGATGGAGATGCGATAACCGCAGATCAGGTCAGGTCGGCCCTCCAGGCGGTCGACCATGAGTTGAAGCCTCTCGACATCGTGTTGGTCCACACCGGCCGCGACGAGTTCCTCGACGCCGACGACTACATGATCCGAGGTCCGGGCGTGACGGCAGAGGCCACACACTGGATGTACGAGCAGGGAGTGAGGGTGATGGGGATCGATGCCTGGGGTTGGGACCGCCCCCTACATCTGCAGGCGGCCGAAGCAGTGGAGCGGAACGAATCCGGGATCTTCTGGGCCGCACATCAGGCCGACCTCGCCTACTCGCAGATCGAGAGGCTAGCCAATCTCTCGTCGCTCCCCGCGACGGGGTTCACGCTGGCTTGCTTTCCCTTGCGGCTGGTCGGGGGCAGTGCTGCGCCCGCCAGAGTCGTGGGAATCGTCGACTAGTACAACCGGACGGGAGACCGTCTACCAGCGATAGTGGGCGAAGGCCTTGTTGGCCTGTGCCATGCGATAGATGTCGTCCTTGCGCTTCCAGGCTCCACCCTGCTGCTTGGTCGCATCCATGATCTCGTTGGCCAGACGCTCGGACATCGCCTTCTCGTTGCGGTTCTCGGCGAACTCGATCAACCAGCGGACAGCGAGGGTCTTGGCGCGACGGGCGGGCACCTCTACCGGGACTTGGTAGGTCGCTCCTCCCACCCGGCGGGATCGAACCTCGAGCACGGGGGTGAGTTCCTTGATCGAGGCCTCGAGGGTCTCGACCGGATCCTCTCCGGTGCGCTCGCCGACGATCGCCAGAGCGTCGTAGACGATCTTCTCGGCGACGCCCTTCTTGCCGTGACGCATGACCTTGTTGATCAGCTGCTGGACCAGACGACTTCCGTGGACGGAGTCCGGATCGATGGTGCGGATCTGAGCCTGTGCTCTGCGCGGCATCTGGTCAGCTCGCCTTTACCCCGTAAAGGGAGCGAGCCTGCTTGCGGTCGGACACACCTGCGGCGTCCAGAGTGCCGCGGACGACCTTGTAGCGAACGCCGGGAAGATCCTTCACGCGCCCTCCACGAACCAAGACGACGGAGTGCTCCTGGAGGTTGTGGCCCTCACCCGGGATGTAGCTGGTCACCTCGATCCCGTTGGTGATCCTCACACGGGCGATCTTGCGCAGGGCCGAATTCGGCTTCTTGGGGGTGACGGTCGCGACTCGGGTGCAGACGCCACGGCGCTGAGGTGCGGCTACGCGCTTCTTGTTGCCATGACCGGACTTGAGGCCCGGCGTGGCCATCTTCTTGCGCTTGCGCTTGCGTCCCTTGCGGACTAGTTGGTTCGTATTGGGCACGGCGGCGCATGTTAGCGGCGCGGAGCCTGTGCGTGCAAGCCAGCCGCCGGTTTTCCTCGCCGCTACGCACGAATCCCTCGCCCATTAGGCTCAATCGATGCCGGAGCCGCGTGAAAAGCCCTTGCTGGGAGTGGACATCGACGGGGTGATATCGGTTTTCGCCGACGGCGCAGGCCTCCAGCCTGGCGCCGAGCCCACGGCGAGAGCCGGAGGCCGTTTCGAGTACCTGCTGATAGACGGCATCCCTCACTGCATCTCGCTGGCCGCGGGGGAGCGGATCAAACGCCTCGAAGCTCACTACGAACTCTTCTGGGCGTCGGGGTGGGAAGACCGAGCGAACGACCACCTCCCCAACCTGATCGGCGTCTCCGAACTCCCCCACCTCGAACTCGCCGGCACACCCGATGATGAAGAGCACTGGAAACTCGGGCCGATCGCCGAGTACGCGGGCGACCGACCTCTGGCCTGGATCGACGACAACTTCGACCAGAGCTGCTTCGACTGGGCCGAGAGCCGTGCCGCCCCGACCCTGCTGGTACCCACGGAGCCGGAGCACGGATTCGAGGAGGCACATGCGGAGGTCTTGGTCCAATGGGCCTCGAACGGCTTCATGCCGCGCTGAGGAACGGTAGAATCCCGACCTCATGGGTGAGATTGTCCCAATCATCTTCTTGGCAGTAGTCCTCAAGGTCCCGGTCTTCTTCGGGATGTGGCTGATCTACGCCGCCGTTCGCAGCGAGCCTGTCGCTGATGGCCTCGACGAGAACGGCGAAGACCACGGCTTCAGGCGTTGGAGACGTGAGCCGAAGCCCCCACGTGGACCGAGGCGCGGACCGCACGGCGGCGGTACCAGCGTCGCTCCTGAGTGCCCGCCCGGAGGCCGCACGCGGACCCGTGTGGTCAAACCGCGCACCGCTGCCACCGCAGCCGGCAGCCGGCGCTAAACGACCTTAGAGAAGAGCATCACGCCCGACCGGGCGAACTACAGCGGGGTCGCTTGGAATCTCAGGACTTGTCTTCGCCCGAGCTCTCGCCGGGTGAGGGTGGCGCAGCGGTCTCGATCTCGGATGAGATCTCTTCGAGTTCCTC
>CAZQMB010000015.1:15878-28744 GCA_964594365.1 uncultured Conexibacteraceae bacterium | reverse complement strand
TCCGGCGGCGATGGTCGAGATACCTGTACCGGAGACGTCCCGCCACCAGATAGGCCGCATCCCACGGCCAATAGAGCAGGTCGGAGAGGCGCTGCGGTCTGGTTCGGCTCTCGCGGCCTTTTTCGATCACCCAACAAAGTTCGGTCTTGCGGGGACGCTCGAGATCGTTGGCGGAGACGAATTCCCTCAAGGCACGCGCGACACCAGGCCAGTGGACATCGTGTCCTGCCAGCACCCCGCCGTCTTTGACCTTGGGGTACCACGCCTCTAGGTCATCCAGGACGTCCTCGTATTTATGTGAGGCATCGATGAAGACGAAGTCGCAACTCGAGTCTTCGAAGGTGGCCGCTGCATCGGTCGATCTCATTCTCAGGGTCTCGATCCGGTCGGCCACCGGAGCAATGTTCTCGAGATAACTCTGGTAGGTCGCCTCTCCGTCGAATGTCTCCCCGCTGGTCACGGCGACATGGTCTCCCCAAGTGTCTACCGCGACGATTCTCTGTTCGGTCTTCGCGTTGACGGCCTCCACCGCGAGGTAGATCACCGACTTGCCCATCCAGGAGCCGACTTCGACCAAGGTGCCGTCACTCGGGGAGTTCTCGACGGCACGGCGATAGAGCCTCGGAAAGCTGAACCAGCCCGGGACTTCCTGATGGAAGTGCTCCAAGGTCAGGAGTGCCGGCCTGGGACGGGCAGGCGACCGACTAGCTTGGCGGCCTGCACCGCTCCGCTGCCTGCTCCCATCATCAGCCGCTCACCGATGCTCCCGATACCCGGCCACAGGCCGAGCTGACGCAGGTTCGAGGTGACGTCGTAGAAGGAGTGCTCGCGGCAGACCTTCCCGTCGCGGAATTCGAAGATGTCGGTTCCCTTGCTCTCGAGACGACGACCGGTCGCGGGCAGCCCGATCCAGATCGGACCAGAGTTGAGCCCGCGGAAGGCCCACGGCTCGGCCACGCGATCTCCTTCGTGGATCACCGGTTCGCGCATGGTCCAGTCGAGTTCGGTGAAGGCTGTGAAGAAGCCGTCACAGTAGGTGGCGTAGGCATCCTTCCCGTGGATGGGCTGATCGAGGGTGACATCCCAGTACTCGATGTCGTCGGTTACGTACTCGAGCACGGCCTCGGTGCCGGTGTTCCAGGCTTTCTGCCAGTTACGGAAGAACTCGTCAGCCCACTCGCCCATGGGGTGATGCTAGTCGGTGGGCGCTGAATCGAGAATCGAGGAGAAGTGGAGAAAGCCTGAACCGCAGTTCAGCGGACGGTGACGCTGCCATTCATGCCCGGGTGGATCGTGCAGCGGTAGTAGAACTTCCCCTTGACGCGGAAGGTCCTGGACCAGGTCCCGCTGTTCTTGATCCGCGACAGCCAGCCTTTGCCCTTGCCGACCACGTTGTGCGGGCCGCTGAACTGCCAAGTCACGCGACTGCCCTTGCTCACCGTGATCGCTTTCGGAGAGAAGATGTTCTGACCGCCGACACCCGCCTGAACCACGGTAGCGCTGGAGGCGGGTCCGCCGCCGAACGTGAGCAGCAAGAGTGCAGCGGCGACTGCCGCGAGGGAGAGAGTCTTCTTGGTGGCTTTGATGTTTGTCTTCATCTGATAGTTCGAACACGCGAAGGCGAGGGAAGTTCCGGATTCTCTATTTCTTCTTGGCAGGCGCGACTCTGAAAGATCCGCGCATGAAGGGGTGGATTCGGCAGAAGTAAGAGTAGGTGCCCGCCTTGCGGATGCGGGGGGTGGTGAAGACGTTGGTGTTCTCGACCACTCCGATATTGGTGTACGTCGCATCCTGATTGGCAGGTGAGTTGGCGTATCCGAGCTGCCCAGAGTCGAACTTGACCGGTCCTCCGGCGAGCGGGTAGCCGATACCGGAGCCCCTGTTGCACGGCGCAGCGCAGGAGGTGATCGTGTGCCAAGTCTGGTCGTAGATCGATTGGTTGGCCAGCGCATCGAGGCTGGTGAAGGTGACTGACTTGCCGGGGCGGATCACCGGTGGGCGCATCGCGCTTGCCGGGAATCCCCGCAGAGCCGAAAACCCTCCCAGCGTGAAGAAGGACTCGATCACCTTGACGCCGCCGGCCGGCATCAACCTGCCGCTCTTGAGCTTGCGCGGGTCCGCGAGCCCGAGCGGCTTATTCGCCTTGTCGTCGACGTTCTCGGGGAGCCGACCATGGGTGAGGATTCCGCCAGCGTCGACCATCGCCTGGAACTCCTCGGCATCGGCAGCCTCGAAGGGATCGGCCGAATTGGGTTCGCCCCGCCCCTCGACATAGGCGAAGGGCACGATCCCCATCGACTCGTACCACGAGCCCTTGGTGACGTCGTATGTCGCGCTGATCGAGACGACGTCTCCCGGCCTCAGTTCGATCCGCCATTCGGGTCGGGTCGCCTTCATCGATACGTCCCAACTGACCGCACCGGCCGGCTCGAAGTAGCGGGCATCGGAGCGGAAGATGTTCTTGGTCACTCCGCCTCGGGTCACGTTCACATCCATATAGAGGCCCCCGGGGTGCAGATGTCCCGCTCCGAAGATGAGGGTGACGCCTCGGCTGTCGACAGGTCCGACGTTGTTGGGAATGGTCCAGCGATGGGCGTTGCTGATCTTCTCCCGTTCTTCGTAGCCCGCCTGCGATGCAAGCTGCGGGACCTCGTCCGGGAAGGTGAACTTGCCGTCTTGGGTATTGGCAAAGCCCTTCTCGGCGTCGAATACCGGGTAGATCTGGGGATCCCCGGCGACATCCATCCACCTTCCCTTCAGTGGTTCGATTCCCGCTGCGCTCCCGCTCGACACCGGCACCCAGTCGATGATCCACTCGATCCGGATCTGGCGCCCGGGCTTGTCGAGGAGGTCGTGGATCATCCAGTTCAGACCCCAACTCGCATTGCCAGGCACTCGGTAGCCGTAGCCCTGCGGGAGCTTGACGTAGGTCTTCTCCTCACCTGCCGCGAACCGGACATCGTTGCGGAGCCAGACGACATGGTGGAGATGCAGGTCGTCGACCCGAGGGGTCACCACCCCACCGGGTCCGTTGGTCCAGACCATGTTCGGCTCGAACCGGGTGATGTAGCCCTCAAGGGGACTGTTGAACGGGTTGGCGGCACCTGGCCCACTGAGTTTCTGCGCGTTGGGGCAGGTGGTGGTCGTGTCGAAGAGGTTGAGGTTCTGGCCCGGCTGGATGGTCAGCGGAGCGCTCTGACACTTGTAGGTGCTGAGGTCGGCGTAGCTCGCCGGCTGGAGGATCTCGTCGGCCGCCGAAGCCATCGATGCGGGGGCGAGCAGCGCGGCTGCTGCAGTCAGCACCCCCGCGAATTTCCGGACCTTGCGAGCCATCTGAGCATTGTGACCCATCGGGCGGGCGTGCGGGAGCGCGGCTACGGCTGCAACTTCCATCTCTCGGGATTTCGTGGACCGGGGAGTCATACCTGCCTCCTTGAACACGCCCGATGCGCGAGGGTTTCGCGCGAGACTCGCATCCATCTCCGTGAGCGCGATACTCCAGCGATGCCACTGATCAAGACCTACAGGGGTACGGGCGCGGATCTTCCGTGGGGAGATCCGCTGAGGGCGCATCCAGGCGTGCGGATGGAGGGTTATTTCTGGCGCTTCACCGCCCCGCGCGACGACGGCCGCGTACTGATCGCGCTCTGTGGGGTGAATCGTGCCGACGATGGCACCTGGTCGACCCTCGGTCTCGCCTCTCATCCGAACGGATTCCTCGAAGCGGTCGAGCATCCCGAGGGGTGGGCTGATCCCGATGCTCTCGGTGCCCGCGCGGGCAACGCCTTCGACGGGTCCGCCGACAGCCTCACCGTCGATCTAGGCCCCGAGGCGCGGCTGGAGGTGCGAGTCGCGGCCGGCGCGGGGTGGACCCGTCGGTCTCTCGGCGGATCGAGCATCTTCCAGACGGTCCCCGCGCTGAACCAGTACTGGCATCCCTGGCTCCTCGGAGGTAAGGCCTCCGGGATCGCGCATCTGGGCGGAGAGGTGTGGGAACTGGACGGGTGGCAGGTCTACGGCGAGAAGAACTGGGGCAGGGGTGGATTCCCCGACTCGTGGTGGTGGGGTCAGGCTCAGGGCTTCGAGGAGGAGCCAGCTTGTGTCGCCTTCGCCGGAGGGGAGATCAAGTCGGCCGGCCTGAGTACCGAGGTCACCGCGATCGTGGTCAGGTTGCCGGACGGGCGACTGATCCGCCTGGGGAATCCGGGCCTCTCGCCGGTAACCGCTGAGGTCAGCGACGACCGTTGGTCGTTTTCCGGCCGCAGTCCCCGCTGGCGAATCGAGGTCGAGGGCCGCTCGCCACTCGGCGAGTCACATCTGCTGCCCGTTCCGTTGCCCAGGGAACGCCGCAATGTCGCAGGAGCCCTGGAGCATCTGGGTGGGACGATGGAAGTCACCGTGCGGGAGCGCGGAAAGGGTGTGATCTGGCGAGGTGAGTCTCCGGTGGCCGCGCTCGAGCACGGGGGTCTCGATCGCGCCGCGGCCGAGGCCGAGCGCCGAGGCTTCCCCGGCGCAAGCGCGGTTCCGCCGATCTCGGCTCTCGGGGCGCAGGGCGGAGGAAGGTGAGCCGCTTCAGCGGCAAGATCTCCGGAATGCTTGCCCGGATCAAGCGGGCAGAGCAGGAGGTTCCGCAGATGGAGGATCCCGGGAAGGAATTCCGGTCCTCGTCGGGGCTGCCCATCGTCCCCGCGTTCGACGGCTTCCGGGCCTTCGCGATCATGGGGGTCGTCCTGCTGCATCTGATCACGATCGAGCAGTACGCCGCCGGCTCGAGTTTCGACGCGGCGCTCGTATGGGGGTTCCTCGGTCGAGCCGTCGAGGTGCTCTTCGTCGTCTCGGGGTTCGTCGTCTTCCTTCCGACAGTGGCACGAGGTGGGGAGTTCGGCCCGGTCGGGCCCTACGCGCTGCGCAGGGCGGCACGTCTTGCGCCTGCATATTGGCTGGCTCTGGCCATCACGATCGTGCTCGCCTTCCTCCTCCCCCAGTTCGCAGACCCGACCTGGGTCGGGGGGATCGGGCATTTCCTCTTCCTCCAGGAACCGCTGAAGTGGCTCGATCAGGGAATCGAGCCGGGCTTCCTCGTCAACACGCCCCTGTGGACGCTCTCGGTCGAGGTCGGTTTCTACCTGGTCCTCCCGTTGATCGCGCGTTGGTACGCACGCCATCCATTCATCGGCCTCGCGATCGCCGCGGCCATCACCGTAGCCTGGCACTCGTTCATCTGGCGGCTGCCGTGGGCAGCGGGGTCACTCGATCTCGACATGGGCGCTCATCTCACCTTCGGTGGCGTAAATCAACTTCCGGCCTGGGCGCTCTCCTTCGCCTCGGGGATGACCGCTGCCTGGCTGTATGTCCACTGGACGAGGAAGGGGAAACCCCCCGGCAGTGACCTGCAGCGCACGTTGGTCACTTTTGCGGCGCTGCTGCTGTTCGCGGGGTTGGGAATCTGGACCGGACTCGAGGCTGTCTCCCGTAACGCGCTTCTCTCGTCCGCGTACGAATCTCCCCTGCTCGGCGCGGCGTTCTCGCTGGTTCTGGGAGCTGTGATGCTGGCCATCTGTCTCGCTCCACGGTGGCTCCAGTGGCCCTTTGCGAACCAGCGAGTGAGGAAGCTCGGCGACATCAGCTACGGGATCTATCTGTCCCACTACGTGCTGATGGTGATAGCGATCAACGTCCTCGGGTTCGAGCTGATGACGCGGTTTTCGAACCTGCTCGAACTCTCCCTGTTCGTGATCCCTCTCTCGGTGCTCTACGGGTATCTCTCCGCTCGATTCGTCGAGCAGCCGATCCGCCGTTGGGCCCACCGGTTCGGCGCGCGCGCACAAGGGGGTCAGGCCCCTAGGAGCAGTGCCTAGGCAGCGATAGGTACGTAGTCCTCGGGGAAGGCAGACGCCCCGAAGAACCAGCTCTCGATCGCAAAGCGTGTGTTCGGCATGCTCGCCTCCGCAGCGGTCGTGTGGAGGAACATCTCGTCGAAGAGCAGGACGTCCCCAGGTTCGAAGATCGGTCGCACCACTCCTCCATCTCCCGCAGCGGCTCGGGCGATGTCCTCGTGGATCTGGATCGCGATCTCGGTGCCCTCGGTTCCCGACGGCAGGATCTCCTCGATCCGCTTCGGGACGATGTCCATTCCCGGAGCGGTGTCTCCGCAGTGGGTCAGGGCCATCCAGACGTTCAGCGCCTTCACTTCTCCCATGAACGATCCGTCCTGGTGCCATCCCCTGCCGGCGCTCGGCGGAGTCTTGCGGAGCGTGCACTTCTGGTCGGAGATGGCCGCAGGCTCGCCGAGATAGCCCGCGATCAAATCACTCAACCCTGCGTCCGAGAAGGCCGCGAGCATCTTCGCGTGCATGACCGGCGAGTCGGCCGCCAGCAGCCCGCCTCCACCTCCGATCCAACCTCTGTCGACGGTGGAGAAGTACGGGCTGTCGGGGGAGAACTCCTCGTACCAGCCCTTCTCGGCACCGTTCGCCCTGCTCTCACTCACCTCGGTCCGGATCTCATAGGCTCGGTCGATGTCTGCGGCGAGCCCTTCGGCTTCCTCCCGAGGCACCACACCTCTGATCAGCAGGCAGCCGTTGCGCAGAAGCGCGCCGCGGATCATCGCCGGGGTGGCTTGGTCGAGTGTCGTCTCGGGGACGACGCCCGGCTCGGGCAGCCCGGAGTAGTCGGGATCGGGGTATGGGGATGTCTCCTTCGACTTGCCCGCGAGGCGGGCACCGGCCCAGTGTCGGAGTTGGAGGATTCTGGCCGCGACCTCTGGATCTTCACGTCGGGCGGGATCAGCTGACAGTTCATCGATCTCGACGAGGATTGCCTCCAAAGAATCGAAAGTGTCCGCATCGACAGACTCAGGCTTCGAACCCTCGAACGACCTCAGGTTCCCGATCCGTTCGCGTTTACGTTTGCGTTTGGTCTTGAAGAACATCTTCGTGTCACTTCCCCCGGGTCGATTGCCGCCCCGAACTCTCAGCGAGGAAGCGTAACAGCGGTTGAACTGTCTGCTACCCGACCGGCCTCGCAGGAGCACCCACCACGGTTGCGCCTTCGGGGACGTCATCGACCACGACCGCGTTTGCACCGATCGTGGCCCCATTGCCGATTTTCACCGGCCCGATGATCCTCGCGCCGGTGCCGATCCGGACGTTGTCTCCGATTTTGGCTCCCTGGAAGTTCCCGGACCGGAGCCCGATCGTCACGAAGGGCGCGATCTCCACCCCACGCCCGATCTCAGCGATCCCGTCCACCACGATCTGACCGTGTACGACGTACAGGCCCGGGCCGATCACCACCGGACTGCCGATCGCGACCTGCGCGGTCATCATCGCCAGCCGGTGCAGAACCCTGGGGAGCACCGGCACGCGGTGAACCTCGAACCAGACCTTGAGCCGGTAGATCACCTGGGCCCCGAAAGCGTCGCTGACCCAGATCAGCCGGATCGCCTGAATGAGGCCGTCGAGGGTCGACCGAAACTCATGCCGCTCGTTCCTGTTCGAGGCGACCATTCGGGCATCGGCCGCAAGTGTCTCTCTGAGCCGCGGTTGCCTCGTCCGGATTTCGGCGAGGGTCGGCAGCCGAGTGTCCTCGGAGTCAGCCGGGTGGCGGGCGGCGAGATCGCTCATCGGGGCAAACGCTATACCGTGCCAGCGTGGTCGCCCGCATCCGGACGACCATCGAGGAACCCATGAGCCCAGAGGAGAGACCTGAAGAGACATTCATCCCGCCGGACGACCGGTACCAGTGGGGCGCGTCTATCTCCGACTATGGAGAGATCCTCTACGGGTCGCTCGATGCGGCAGGGGTGGATACGGTCCTCGAGATCGGCGCCTTCCAGGGCCGCCTGACCGAGGCGCTGCTCGACTGGGCCGGGAAGCACCAGGCGCAGGTCGTCGCAGTCGAGACAGAGCCGACCGAGGAACTGCGGGCTCTCCAGTCGGCGCACCCCGAGCTGACCGTGCTCGAGACGACGAGCCTCGAGGCCATTCCAGCGGCCCCGAGGTTCGACGCGGTGATCGTGGACGGAGACCACAACTGGTTCACGGTCACCCGGGAACTCGAGGCGATCGCCGTTCGTGCAGAGGCTGAGGGCTCAGCGTTCCCGCTGACGATGCTCCACGACATCGGTTGGCCGCATGCGAGGCGAGACACCTATTACGCGCCTGAGCGGATCCCCGACGAGTTCCGCCAGCCGGTGGCTCGCGAGGTCTGGCTGGATCCTTCCGAACCCGGGCTCGCCAAGAGCGGACTCTTCTACGAGTGCGCGGCTGTACGTGAGGGTGGCCCCCGAAACGGCACTCTCACTGCGGTCGAGGATTTCCTCTCCACCAAAGCCGGGAGAGGTCTCGAGTTCGCGGTCATCCCCGCCTTCTTCGGACTCGGCGTCTTGTGGCCCGGGTCGGCGTCCTGGTCCGGCGCTGTCTCCAAGCTGCTCTCTCCTTACGACCGCAACCCGCTGCTGATGAGGCTCGAGGCCAATCGCGTGCAGCACCTGGTGCGCCGCGATGTCCAGGCTCGGATGCTGCATCAGCTTGCGCACTCGGGGACCTTCAAGGCAGCCGAGTTGATGTCGAAGATCCGGAACCTCGGGACACCGGCAGTTTCGGTCCAGGACATCGAGCATGCGATAGACATGGGCGGTCCCAGACCCGCCGATGCGAAGAAGCTCGACGAGATGCTCGACGAGCGAGACGGCTAGAAGGAGACCTTGACCCTGCGGCGGATCTTCCGCATCAGGGCGTGGAGCCAGTAGCTGGGACGGCGGGCCTCGTTGACCCTCGCCTGGGCGATGTACACGTTGGCTCCGGCGATCATCTTCTCGGCCTCGGCACGCGCCTCTGCGCGACGCGCGCGTTCCTTCCAGTCACCGGGTTCCTGGCCGACCATCCCCATCCGGCCATCCCACTTCTCGGCCACTTTCATGTGCGCCTCCACCCAACCGTCGACGTCGTTGATCAGAGCAAGGGAGTGGTGGTGGATGACCCTGAAGTCCGCCACCACGACCTTCTTCCCCTGCTCGCGAGCCTGGAGACAGATGTCGAGGTCGTAGCCGTGGAGTTTCCCCAGCGTCTCGTCGAATCGGAGGTTCCGCACTGCCCAGGGGCTCAGGCAGAGGACGAAGCCGTCGACCGTGTCGACCTCTCCCGTCCTCGCATAAGGCGGCATGTGTGCACCGCGCTGCCAACCCAATCCGGGGATGTCTCCTCCTCCGTACTCGTAGTAGCGGTGGGTGAAGGACCCCCAAACCTCTGAGCCCTCCCAGTAGGCGATGCTCCGGGCCCCTACGACGCCGATGCAGCCGACGATGGCCACCTCCGGGTCGGCCATGGCAGCGCGGATCCGGTCGCAGAAGTCCGGCTCGACGATCTCCGAGTCCTGGTGGAAGAGAACCAGCGCTTCCAGATCTGGTTCGTCCTTGACCAGATCGAGGATCATGTTGTAGTTCCGGAAGATCGAGCCTTTGCTCCGGTAGAGGTGGATCTTCGAATCCGGCTCCGCCACCAGATCGATTCCCGACTTGGCAAACGCTTCGTACTTGTCCGGCGAGGTCATCGCGCATCCGAAGGCGATCATGGGCAGTGGAGGCTAGCCGCTTCCGGTCCGTCGACGTGAACGGGGATCACCGTCGTTCAGGCTGCGCCGAGAGCTTGCTTCAGGCCCTTCGCCGCGCGGCCGCCGACGGCCTGGAAGACGAGGTGGAAGACGGGATCCAGCAGCTTGGCCGGACCTTTGGGATAGATCTGCGCCCGATAGTGGATCTCGGTTCCCCCCTCGACCTGCGCGAAGTTCATCGTGTCCTCGATCCGAACCGGACCGGACTCGCACTGCAGGACGACTCTGTGTGGCTCTTCGAGTGTCACCGTCTCGTAGACGAGGGTGAGGGTGCGACCACCGAACTTGGTGATGACCTCGTAGCGAGCGCCGAGAGCAAGCGGATCCCCGGTCAGGCATCTGACCGATTCGGTGTTGTCGTCCCATTCGGCGGCGTTGGTGAAATCGGCCAGGTAGCCGAAGACCTCGGCGATGGGTTTGGGGGACACGAAGCTCGTCTCGTAATGGGCCATCCGGGCAAGTGTAGGGCGCGATGCGGGGTTTGCCGGTCGAGAGCCTGATAGTTTCCGCGCCAATGGCAACTCGCTCGAAAGCCGCTGCCGAGAAGAGGATCTCGATCGGCGACACGCTCACCGCCGTCTTCAGCCATTACAAGAACGGTGCCAAGACCCTCATTCCTGCCGCGATCATCGTCTTCGCGGTTCCGGTTGCGGCAATCATCATCGGCTACATCCTCGCCGAAGAGGTGGAGGGAGCGCTTGGGGTGATCCTGATCGTGGTCGGATTCATCGCCGCGATCGTGGTCTCGGTGCTCTACCACGCAGGGGCGGTGATCCTGGTCGAGCAACTCGAGAAGAAGCGGAAGCTGATGGGGCCGATCGAGTTGCTGAAGTCCGCCTCGGATCGTTTCTGGGCGGTCCTCGGTGTGATCGTCGTCTCGATCCTGAGCCTCTTCGTGGGCTTCGTCGTCGCGGCCGTCTACTTCTCGATGGCGCTTCCTGCCACGGTGCTGAACAAGGACCGCGCCGCGCTCGACAACTTCGGAGTCAGCGCGCGGCTGGCCTCGGGCAATGCATGGCGAATCTTCTGGACCTACTTCGTCTTGATGGTGATCTTGAACATCGTCGCCTCGGTGGTACTCGAAGCGTTCGGTGACACCGCGGGCCCGATCCTGCAGGGGATTTTCAACCTCGTGGTGATCGCTCCCATCTGGGCGATCTTCCCTCCGACTCTCTACTTCATGTGTCGCGATCTCGGCACGCGGCCGAAGACTTCCTAGCGACAGTCTGTCGGATCAGACGCCGGCCAACTCACTCAGTTGGCGCCACAACTCCTCACGCTCGGTCGCTGTCTCGCGGGTCGCGGGGAGCCGATGCTTCGGCCGGGGTTCACGGTCGTGCCAGAACTCTCCCGGATTGGCAAGCACCTCCGGCGCGTGCGACATCCAGACCACCGTGTCGGCGCCTTGGTCGGCCGTCCGGAGTATCGGTCCGGTGAGTTTGTGGAACCTCGGCAGTGCTTCAGCCATCCCGGCTGTGTAGGCCCACCCGGGGTGTGAGGAGTGACCTGTTATCCCTCGCGCACCGTAACGCTCGCTGATCAGCTCGGCGAGGATCACCTCGATGCGTTTGGTGTGCGCGTAGAAGCGGTCCCCGCGGAACTCTCGTCCCTCCAGTTGGAGGTCGTCGACATCGAGTGCTTCGGCGTACATGCCACCGGAGGAGACGAAGATCACCCTCGACGGGGCACCGCGCTCGAGCGGTTCCAGCAGGAGTTCGGACAGCAGGAACGGTCCCAGGGCGTTGGTCGCGAAGGTCAATTCGAAACCCTGAGCCGATCGTTGCCTGTCCGCCGCGAGGATGCCGGCGTTGTGGATCAACACATCGAGCCGGTCCACCGAGTCGCAGAAGATTCCGGCGAACCCCCGGATCGACTCGAGATCGGAGACGTCGCACTCCCACACAGCCACCTTCGCGTCGGGGAGCTCCGCCCGAATCTCTTCCTCGAGCGACTCTCCTTTGGCGAGGTTGCGCACCGCCAGGTGGAGATCCGCGCCCGCTCGTGCGAGTCCCTTGGCGGTCGCAGTGCCCAGGCCGGCGGTAGGGCCGGTTATCAGTACCGCCTTGCCGTCGAGCGGCCTGCCAGCCGTCGGATCGGACCAACCGCGACTGCGCACCGAGTAGCCGATCCGGGTGAATCCCGGGACTACGGTCAGGTCCATCGCCTTGTCGAGGGCTTTGCGGAGCATCAGCGCAGGCTAGACGAGAGACCCGGTAGATCTAGAACGGCCAGCTCGTCCACGGCGGCGAACCGGCGGGGAGACCACTCCAGTCGGGAGGCAGCCTCGTGTGGCGCGTGTAGTCGACGCTCCAGCCACGCTTCACCCATCGCCCGCTGCGCAGTCGCTTCAGCAGCGGCAGTCGAGCGTTGATCCGGTTGTCCGCTCGGAGCTGCGCGGGATTGCAGGTCGGGTTGGAGGGGGCGCAGCCCGACCCCTCCCCGACGCCTAGCGGCATCGAGACCGCCCCGTTCCAGATCACGTTGCGGTAGAAGCGGAGATCGGAGTCTGCAGCGCCGTCAGAGGGCGCACCGGTGCCCGGTTGGGGGTCCGTCTCCCCGAACACGGTCAGGTGTTGCCAGGTCGACCGGTACGGAGCGGGATTCAGGATCACGTTGCCCGCGAACTGGACATGCCGGTTGGGAATACTCACCCCATTCGATCCATCGTCGACCACGGTGGTTCCCCATCCGCCTTGATCGAGGTACTGCTGGCAGCGCTCACGGCCCGCGTCACCGGGTTGTCCGTCGCAGGATCGGCCGCCGAACACGACCTCGAGCACGTGTGATCGCCGCCCCACCCTGCGGGCGACATTGTCTTCGACCAGCACGCCGAAGCCTCCCTGGACCCCGAATGCGGCGCCCTCGGTCTCGGTCACGGTGTTGCCCCTGATGACCACACCGATCGCTTCGTAGTGGAGCCACGGTGGTTCCATGAACTGGAATCCGGTCCCCTGTCCGGCGGAGAAGCCTCCGGTACCGCAGCGAGTGAACAGATTCGAGGTGACGATCACATCGACCGATCCACCCTTCGCGTAGCCGCACCAGTCCCCGGCGCCCGCGATCCGGTTGTGCCTCAAACGCACATGGCGCACCGCGACCATATCCACCACGTTGTCGCCGGCTCCCCGGAGAGTGCTGTCGAGGATCGACACCCACTCGCTCTGATTCGCCTTGAAGGTTTCTTGAGCCCCCACGCCCTCGACGATCGAGTTCCTCAAGGTGAAGTGAGAGCACTGTTCGCAGTGGACCACATC
>CAZQMB010000015.1:0-15778 GCA_964594365.1 uncultured Conexibacteraceae bacterium | reverse complement strand
CGACGATCGAGTTCCTCAAGGTGAAGTGAGAGCACTGTTCGCAGTGGACCACATCGCCGCCGTCGCGGAACTCGATGCCACGGAACTCGATCCAGGAGACGCCGAACAGGTTGACCGCGGGCAGCAGGGCCCTGCCCTTGCCGTCCGCAGAGCGGATCAGCACCGGTGCCGTCGAGGTACCCGAATGGTCCTCCCAATAGACGGGGCTCAGATTCCGATAGTCGCCAGCCTTCAGATGAACCGTGGTCGGCGTCGAAGCGATCGCCGGAAGGCGATCCCATGCCTCGGAGAGGCTCCGAAGCGGATTGGCTCTGGTGCCCTCGGCCGAATCGCGGCCACCCGACGGGTCGACCCATATCTCAGAGGCAGCCTGTGCGGGGGGAGCAAGGGCGGAGGCGACTCCCATCATCACCACCAGCGAGAGGGCCGCTCTGGATCCCCATTTCCGCATCGACCTACGGTTGAATTTGCGCATACGCATCAACCCCTCCAACACGCTCGGAAACCGTAAGTCCCGCTCTGCCGCCGGGTGAGGTAGCGTCCCACACCAGTAGGTCAGGCAACCTCGGTCGAAATGCCGAGAAGGAGGAGACACTCACAGGTGAACATCCAAGAAGCAGTGAAGTCAGGATTCGATCATTTCTTCAACTGGAAGGGACGTGCATCGCGTCCAGCCTTCTGGTGGTTGTATCTGGCGAACATCATCGTCGTGTTCATCGGCGCGTTGATCGACCAGATCATCGGGACGAATTTCTTCTACATCATCACCGCGATTGCGTTCTTCTTCCCGGTGCTCTCCGCCACGATCAGGCGGTTGCACGACACCGGGAAGAGCGGCTGGTGGTGGTGGATTCAGATCATCCCGATCATCGGCTTCATCGTCATTCTGGTGTTCCTCTGCACGAGGAGCGACGAGAGTTCGAACAAGTACGGCCCGGACCCGAAGGGCGGCGTGAGCGAGCCGGCTGGCGCCTAGTCACTCTGAATCGGACCGTTTCGAGACCAAGGGCCCTTCGGGGCCCTTGGTCGTTCAGGAGTTGCCGATCGCTTCTCTGAGCTCTCTGGCAGCGCGCTCTGGCGGGAAGATGTTGATGTCGACGCCCGTGGCGATCTCGTAGCTGGCGCGGATCGAGAGCCTGGGGGCGATGTCGATGTGCCAGTGGAACGGCTCCGCTCCTCTCGGCGCCGTCCTGACCCACAGGTTCAACTGCGGTTCGCTGCCGAAGCGGGCCTGGAGCGCGCTCAGCGCAGTGGCGAGCATGCCGACCCCAAATCCGTCCATGTCGTCGGCGGCGAAGTCCCCTTCGGTTCGTCGTGGGATCAGACGCAACTCGAACGGGCTGCGTGATGCCCAGGGACAGATCAGGACTGCTTCGTCGTCGACCGCCACCACCCGTTCGTCGCGTCGAATCTCCTCGCTGACTATGTCGGCCAGCAATTCGCCACCGTTGGTTGCCTCGTGGTGCGAGCGGAACCGTTCCCGTTCCCGCGCGATCGCCGCGGGAACGAAGTCCATCGCGTAGAGCTGGGCGTGAGTGTGCTCGAGCGACGCACCAGCATCTGGGCCCTCGTTGACGATCAGCTGGACGCAGCGGCTGTCCCGGTGAGCCCTGATGCGCTCCCTCCAGCCGTTCACCGCTGCTGACAGCGAACGTTCATCCAGTTGGGTGAGTGACCGGAGATGCTCGGGCGAGTGGACGATCACCTCGTGTTCCCCGTTGGCCGGAACCCTCTCGAAGAGCTCCACCCGGGCAGCCCGAGCCGCTGCCTTCAGTGGGTCACCCGCTGTCGCAGCCCCTGCTCCGCTGCCCGCTGCTCCCCCGAGGGCCGGGTAGAGGTTCGGGACCGCGCGCACCAACCAGCCGGGGCCACCCGCTTCACCCCCGGGACGATCCGCCCACAGCTCCGCCGGTGTGTCCTGCTCGTTGCCCTCGCAGAACGGGCAACTGTGATCTGCGACCGGTCCGTGTTCGGCGATTCCGAAGTCCATCGGGCGGTCTGCCCGTGCGGGAGCGAGGATCGTCCGCAGTCCGGTCAACTGGTCCAACCGGACCTCCGGGGTGGATTCCCCCTTGGTCATCTGGCCCAGCGCTCGATGTCCGCGATCAACTCCTGTTCATCCGAGTAGACGCCCTGCTTGAGGTGGACCAGGCGACCCCGTCGGTCGAAGAACGCGGTCGCCGGGAAGGCGGTAGGGGCCTTGATCAGATCGGCTATCTCGGAGTTCGGATCCAGGTAAGAGGGATAAGGCAAGGGGAGACTCTGCAGGAAGGTAGAGGCCGGTGCCTCTGCGTCATCGGAGTCCACTCCGATGAAACCGACGCTTTCGCCGTACTGGATCGCGGCTTGCTGGAAGAGTGGGAACTCGAACCGGCAGGGACCGCACCAGGAGGCCCACTTGTTGACCACGATCGGGTAGCCGCGCAGATCCGAGATCCGCTCCTCGAAGGCGGTCGTCCCTCCGGGCAGCAGTTGGTTCGCCTGGGCCCGCACCCGTCTCAGCGGAGCCGGAGCATCGGGAATCCGCTCGGTCGCTTGGGCGAGCGTCAACTTGGATTCGGGGTTACCTGCATCATCACCGCAGCCGGTCAGGCCCACGGCGAGGGACAGGACAGCGACGAGGCCGATCAGGAGGCTGGTCTTTGGCTGTGAGCGGATGATCATCGTATGGTGACGATTGCCCACCCGGATTGGACTCCCGCGTGGTTAAATACGTGCACTGACTCGGTGAGAGATCGAGTCACCAGCTCCGGGTCCGAAGTGGATACCGGAACACCTGAATTCTCGGCGAGGCACCTGCCATCCATCAGTTGTCGGTAGAGGCCCCGCCAGGAACGAATAGCCCTCATGGCTGAAACCACCAAGTCGGCCGCCAAGGCGGCAAAGGCGCCAACCAAGGCGCAACTCGAAAGCGCGAGAGACTTCGCGTTGGAGCCATTCCTGCTCGAGGGCGAGAAGCTGAAGGACCTCGTCGCAGGTACACCGAGGCGCGAGGCTTTCGATGCCGCCCTCGCGGAGATAGCCGATGGCCGAGAGTCGCCTTCGATCGAGTGGCGGCGGCAGTACTCGTTGCTCCTCGGCTTGGAGCGACTCCTCGCCGAAGAGCCGCCCAAGCTCGTGGACGGCACCGAACTCTCGGAGCATCAGGTCGACGCTCTGTCGGGAACCCTCGCCGTACTGATCTCGGATGTCCAGGAGGAGGAGATCGCCTCCTCTGTCAGCGCATCGGTCGACACCTCCCAGCCTCCCGTGGCACCGGTCAACGGCGATTCCGCGGCTGACGATGAAGCGCTCGATCCGGACGAGGAGCCACAGGACTGGGAGGAGGAAGCCACGGAGGAAGAGGTGGTGGCCGAGGTCGTCGACGACCCTGGCGCCGCTCGCAGGTTCTGGTTCGAACACGCCACCGGTGCCGGTAAGACCGTGGCGGCGGTCGGTTTCGTCGAGGCATCGAGGACCGGCGGCATCCTGATCCTCACCCACAGGAGGAACCTCGTCGATCAGTTCATCGGGGAGATATCCACACGTGGTTATGCCGATCGCCTCTCGCCCCCCTTGATGGGAACGGATGACCGGGCGGATGGGCCGGTGACCGTCGAGACCTATCAGTGGTTCGTCCGCAACGCGGGCAAGATCTCCGACTCGTATTCGATCGTCATTTGCGATGAGGCCCACACCGCTCTGGGAGAGAAGACGAGCGCGTGCATCCGCGGTTGGCAGGGACCCACCTACATCGGGATGACGGCCACCGGCGCGTTGATTGCGCGACATGTGGCCGATCTCTTCCCCACCCAGACCTCCCGGTTCGACCTCGCCCAGGCAGCCCGTCGGGGTGTCATCTCTCCCCTCCGATGCATCCGCATACCCCCGGGACCGGGTGTGAGGACGATCGCGAAGGTGCCTCTTCGCAAGGGAGAGGTAGATCAGGACTTCGATCAGGAGGAGCTGGCGAAGCTGCTCGACCAAGAACCGTTCAACCTCGCGATCGCGGATCTCTATGCCTCTCGTTTCCGGAAGATCCCCGGCGTCGTCTATACGGCCGGGGTGAAACACGCGAACAACGTCGCGAAGGCGTTCCGGGACGCAGGCATAAACGCCCAGGCCGTTTCGGGTGAGACCCCCAAGCTGGAGTTGGCTGAGATCCTCGCGGGCTTCGAGCGCGGCGAGGTCGATGTGCTGTGCAACGCGATGCTCCTCGCCGAAGGCTGGAACTCACCTCGGGCCACCATCTGCATGCATCTGGCACCGACCGCTTCGCGGAGGATCTATCAGCAGCGGGTCGGCAGGGTCACTCGGCGAAATCCCGGTAAGGAGGCCGGGATCGTGATCGATTTCGTCCATCCGGCCACCACCCACGACGAATCGATCGTCACCCTTCACAGCCTGCTCGATCGTGACGTCTACCGTGGCGGCGCGATCGTGGTCGGTCCGGTCAGGCGAGGTCGCGGGCGTCAGGTGCGAGTCGAGAAGAGGATCGTGCCGGTCTCGGGTGAGTCTCAACGCCGTCTCGAGGTGCTGGAGCGAGACCTCTGGAGGACTGCGGTCGAGAACCTCGATCACTCCGAACAGCACGTCTGGGCTGCACTCGCCGGATCGAGGGTCAATACGAACGGCTGGCGGCGCGCCAAGGCGATGCTCCAGGGGGACGAGACGAAGGAACTGCGAAAGCGATTCCTCCTCACCTGCGTCCAGCGCAACCGGAACGCGCAACTCAGGCTCAAGGCCCTCGCCGAGATCGCTCTGCTCGAGGACCCTGAAGCGTTCGACGACGCCGTCGATACGGTGGGCACCTGGTCGCGTGAGGATCGTCGTGCGGGCAGCAAGGCCCTGCTCGAAGCGCTCGCCGAGCGTCGGATAGGCCGACGTGATCAAGCCCAGGCATGGATCTGGCGCCTCGCCTCATACACCCGGGAACTCCACGAGGAGTATGCGGTTCAGCGCTGGCCGGAGACCAAACGTCTGCTCGGGTTGCTGGTCAACTCATCAGGCCGCGCCCACGGCCGAAACGCTCGCCGCCTGGTCCAGGCTTCCCGCAACCAGGATCGTCGACTGGCGACCGCCCTCCTCGCCGCTGCCGTGGCACACACGCCGGAGGGAGAAGAGGTCCTGCGAGGCGCCCGGATGAGAGCCGCCCGCAAGCCGTCGGCTACCGCACGGGAGCTGTTGAGGAATTTCCCGAAGAGCGGATCCCGTCGACGCAAGCGTCGCCGTCGCGGTGCGCGCAAGGCCGCAGATGGAGGGGCCACCAATGGAGAGTCTGCAAGTACATCCAAGTCCGAGAAGGAGCAGGAGAAGAGGACCGATGACGCTCCCTCGGCTGACTCCAGCGAGGAGTAGGCCAGCTACTCACCTCTGAGGTGTGCCCCGAGCGACACCTCTCCTGCGCCGAGTGCGATCGTCTCGCCGTCGGTCTCGACCAGCAGGTGGCCTCGATCGTCTATTCCCCGCGCGGTACCCGCTCCGCCATCCCACTCGAGTTCCCGCCCCGCGAGCAGATCCCTCCGTCTGAACTCCTCGAGGATCTTCGCGTCGTCGGCCGAGAGCCATGATTCGAGAGTCCGGTTGAGTCGCTCCAGCGTCTGGTCTCGATCGACCTCCCGACCGAGCCAGGCCACCTGTCCCTCGAGGTCGTCGGGTACCCGGACCTCGGACAGATCCAGATTGAGTCCGATCCCGATCACCGCCCAGCTGTCAGCCGGGTCGGAATCCGGCCTTCCCTCGATCAGCACACCGGCGAGCTTGCGGCCATCTACCCAGACGTCATTCGGCCACTTGATCTCGCACGCACGGTTGCCGAGTTCCTCCGCCGTTTCGCATACCGCGATCGGGACCAGCAGCGGCAGCAGGGGGCGATCGCCGAGGGGCCGCAGCAGTGCCGAGTAGAGCAGGGAGGAGCCGGGAACCGCAAACCAGCTGCGCCCTCGGCGCCCGCGCCCGGCAACCTGGCTGCCGGCTGTGACTACGAGACCACCGGGTGCTCCAGCCTCCGCAAGCGACTTGGCGCGCTCGTTGGTCGAGTCCGTCACCTCGAGATGGCGATGCGGACACCCGAGACGAATGGAGATCGGCTCCTGCAACCGTCTCAGGCGGGCGTGAGTTCTACCTGGCAGCGGGGAGCGAGATCCAGCAGAGCGGCAGCATTGCCACCGTTCGCCGCGATCGCGATCGAACCCGATGAATCCTCGAAGAGCAGCAGGTCGCCCGGCTCGGCATCGTCGAAGGTATTCGCCCAGACCGCTTCGAATGACCCGTCCGGGGCCGCTATCCGGATTCGCGAGCCCGTCTCGAGTTCCCAGTCGACGATCTGCTCGGTATCGAGATCGAGCGCAGCGTTCCCGAAGTGGTCCACGTAGAGGCAGTGGGCTGTTGCCCGACCATCTGCGACGAGGGCAACGGGGATATCGATCCTGGTCAACTCGCCCGGGTCGAGAGGAGTCCCGGCCTCTTCAAGTCGTGCGCCCATCGCGAGGTGCGCTGCCACCGGCGCGAAGATGTCCCGTCCGTGGAACGTCGCCGAGACGGGCGCGAGTCTGAAGGCGGAGGAATCGAGGTCGACCGCCTCGGCTGCGCCCCCGAAACGCTCGAGGGCGAGGGTGAACAACCCATTGTCCGGCCCCACCAGGATCCGGTTCTGGTCTTCGACCCTGATCGCAACGCCGCGGCGGGCGGTGCCCACCCCGGGATCGACTACTGCAAGATGCACTCCCGGTGAGCAGAAGGGCAGGGAGTTCGCGAGCGCCACCGCGCCGTGGAGGACATCCTGTCGACCGATCGCATGGCCGAGATCGACCACCAGCGCATCGGGTGCGATCTGGGAGATCACCGCTCGGCAGACACCGGCGAACTCATCTTCGTATCCGTAGTCGGAGAGGAAGGTGATGGGCCTCGGATCGGTCATCGGTCGAATTTAGCCCCTGTGCGCCGCTGCATCCTCGACCAGGGCCTCGATCAGGCCTTCGATGTCGTGGCGGGAGGCTTCGACGTCGACTTCGAGTCCCGCCTCGCGAGCGGTCTCGGAGGTGACCGGACCGATCGAGACCACTCGCGGAGAGCCAGGCAGAGACCCTCCTGGCAGAGCTCCGAGCAGGTTCCTCACGGTGGAGGAGGAGGTGAAGGTGACATAGTCGGCGTCGCTGGCGGAGGCGATCGTCTCGTCATCGAGGTCCTCGGCGACGGTTCGGTAGAGAGCCACCACGTCGACCTCGGCCTCGCGCTCCGCCAATGCATCAGGGAGCACATCGCGTGCCTCGGCGGCGCGCGCCACGAGGACGCGTTTGCCTTCTACCTCGACCTGATCGAGCGCCGCCACCAGTTCCTCGGCCACGAACTTCTCCGGGATCACGTCGGCGATCACTCCGTGGGATCGGAGCGCGTCGGCCGTGCCTGGACCGATCGCCGCAACGGTTGCGCCGGCGAGAGACCGTGCGTCCTTGCCTGCGGCCGCGAGGGCCTCGAAGAGCAGGTTCGCGCCGTTCGGGCTGGTCAGGCAGATCAGCGAGTAGGCGTCAATCGCCTGGGCAGCGGAAGCGACCTCGTCGGTGTCCAAGGTCGGTTCTATCCGGATCGCCGGTAACTGCAAGGGCTCGGCTCCGAGTTCGGCCAGTCGGTCGGCGAGACCGCTCGCCTGCGGTCTGGCTCGCGTAACCACGACGCGCAGACCGTTCAGGGGTCGGTTCTGGAGCCAGGCGATGCGCTCGGAGAGCTTGCTGACGTGACCGACGACCGTGATCGCGGGCGGCTTGATCCCGGCTGCGGCGACCTCATCGGCGATCCGTGAGAGTGGCGCCACCACCGACCGCTGCCCCGGAAGCGTGCCGCGTTCGATCACAGCACTCGGCTCATCTGGATCTCGCCCACAGTCGATCAGTTCCTGCGCAATCTCTCCGAGGCGACCGACCCCCATGTAGAAGACGAGCGTTCCGGGGAAGGAGGCCAAGCCTGCGTACTCGAGAGGGGTCGAGGTCGTCCTACCGGCCCCTTCCTTGGTCGGGTCCTCGTGACCGGTCACGAATGCCACCGCGGAAGCCTCGTCGCGATGGGTCACCGGTATCCCGGCATAGGCGCTGGCCGCGATTCCCGCGGTGACCCCCGGAACGACCTCGAAGGGCAGCCCCGCCTCGATAAGTGACTCTGCCTCTTCGCCGCCCCTTCCGAAGACGAACGGATCCCCGCCTTTGAGCCTGACCACGCTCTTTCCCGCCTTGGCGCGCTCGACCATCAACTCCTCGATCTCGCGCTGCGGCAGCGCGTGTCGGTTGGGGAGCTTCCCCACGTATACGAGCTCGCAGTCCGAACGCGCCAGCGAGGTGGCTTGATCCGGAATCAGACGGTCGTAGAGGATCACATCGGCGGAGCCGATCAGCTCGATCGCCCGTGCGGTGAGCAGACCAGGATCGCCGGGCCCTGCACCGACCAGATAGGCAACTCCCGGTCGTGCGCTCATGACTCCTCCCCCGCAACCATCGCGGCCGAGCGTTCGAGGATCTCACCGGCACCCGCAGACAGCAGCCGCTCAGCAACCCTCTCTCCGAGTGCGACCGGGTCTCCGGAATCGCCCTCCACCGAATCCGAGATCCAGTCGGACCCGTCGGGCAGTCCGCACCAGGCCCGAGCCTCGATCAGACCTCCCTCACAGGTGGCGAGGATCCCCACCGATGAGTCGCAAGTGGCGCCGAGACGGCGCGCGGCGGTGCGCTCGCAGCTCAACTCGAGGTGCGAGATGCGGTCGTCCACGGCCCCCGCTCGTTCCCCGGCCGGATCGCCCGCTCTGGACTGGAAAGCCACCGTTCCTTGTCCGGGTGAAGGGGTGAAGGTGTGTGGATCGAGAGCGAAGGCGATCTCGTCTCCTCGGCCGAGCCGCTTGAGACCGGCGCTGGCGAGGATCAGCGCATCTACCTCGCCGGCAGCGAGCTTGTCGAGTCGGGTGTCGACATTCCCCCGAACCTCCACCGGAACCAGATCCGGTCGTCGCGCCAACAACTGCGCCCGTCGGCGAAGACTCGAGGTTCCGACTCTGGATCCCTCGGGGAGTTCATCGAGAGTCTTCGCGTCTGCGCGGGTGACGATCGCATCGGTGGGATCCTCCCGTGGTCCGGTCGCGACTATCTCGAGACCGATCGGGTCCTCTCCGGGCAGGTCTTTGGCCGAGTGGACCGCGAGATCGATGCTGTCTTCCCGCAGAGCGGCCTCGAGCCCGTCGACGAACCGCGACTTGTCGCCAGCCTCTCCACGGTCTCCGCTGGTGGTGATCTCCACCAGTTCGAACTCACCGAGTGGGGCGGACGCGGCCGTCGCCTGTGCGAGCGCCAGCGCACTGGCACGGGTGCCGATTCGTAGAGGCTTGCGGTCCAGCTCAGGCACGCTTCTCGCGACGGTGTTCATCGAGCGATGCGATCTCGGCGTGGCCGTTCTCCTCGCCGCCGAAAGGCTCGCTCGCCGAGTCGAGACCGAAGATCTCACGCAGTAGAGCCAGATCCCGATAGCCGTTCTCGGAGTCGGCAAGGGCACGGAGGCGAGCGGTCGGCTCGTGCAGCAGACGGTTCGCTACCGCGCGCGCGAGCACCTCAGCCCGTTCACGGTCCGCCTCGGAGAGGTTCTCCCATCTGTTCTCGTTCTCGGAGAGGACCTGCTCGACGATGGCATCCGCGCGTCCTCTGAGCTCCGCGATCGTTGGCATCACGGACTGGGCCTCCAGCCACTCGCGGTAGAGATCGAATTCGGCCTCCAGGATCCGTTCGGCTTTCGCGGCCTCGTTCTCCCGGTTGCTCGCGTTCCGGTCGACCATCCGCTGCAGATCATCGACATCGCTGAGGCTCACTCCCGTGAGCTCTCGGCAGTCGGGGTCGATATCCCTCGGTACCGCGAGGTCGATCATCAGCAGCGGGCTCGAGTCCCGCTCCTGCATCACGTGCTCGAGCTCGGGGCGCTCGATCAGAGGGTGGGGTGAGTCGGTCGCCGAGACCACGATGTCCGCGGTCTCGAGGTACACGGGCAGGTCGTTGATCCGCAGAGCGGATCCCCCGAAGCGCTCGGCGAGGCCGATCGCCCGGTTGTAGCGACGATTTGCCACGAAGACCGTCTGCACCCCCCGTGCCGCGAGCGCCCGCGCGGTCAGCTCCGCGGTTTCGCCCGCCCCGATCAGCACCACCTTGCGGTCGGCCAGATCTCCGAGGTGCTGCCGCGCCAGCTCGACCGCCACCGAAGGTATCGAGACGCCCTTCTCTCCGATAGCGGTCTCGGCTCTCGCACGTTTACCCGCCGACAGGGCGCCTCTGAAGAGGCGGTTGATCACGGGCCCAGTCACGCCCTCCACCAGAGCCAGCTCGTAGGCTCGTTTCACCTGACCCTGGATCTCCGCCTCCCCGACGATCATCGAGTCGAGCCCTGCGGTGACCCGGAAGAGATGCCTCGCGGCCTCCTCGTCGCGCAGCGAATAGAGCGGGCCGAGCAGATCGGTCGCCCTGATGCCGGCCTCTCTGCTGAGCGCTCCGAGCGCGGTGGCCTCGGCGTCCACCGAGTCGGCGGCGACCAGATAGAGCTCCGTCCGGTTGCAGGTCGAGATAGCGGCTGCTTCGCTGATGCCCTCCTCCGAGACCAGTGCCCGTAGCAGGGTTGCGGCCCTGCCCTCAGGAAGAGCGAGACGCTCCCGCAGATCGATCCCCGCGGTGCGGTGAGAGCAGCCGAGTGCAAGCAGGGTGCTCATCAGTCACCTTGATCTCTGCCTCGCCCCGACTGGACGAGCGCGCTGATCCTCTTCTGGATCCTCTGGACCTTCGCCGCGATGATCGCCACGTAGATCAGGGTCATGGCGAGGAAGACGATGTACGCGGCGGCCACGTACTTCCCGGCCTCGTCGAGCGGCAGCGCAGGCATCAGAGGCTTCCGCGCTCTGGTCGGTCGGCTTCCATACTCACGCTCGCTCCCAGATCGGTCGGAGCGGCGGTGCGCCGATACGGCGCCTCGTAGTCGGGCGCCAGCTGTCGTTCCAGTTTGCTCAGCTCGGCAGCGGTGCGTTTGGCCTCGAGTTCGAACTTGATCAAAGCGAAGAACATCAAGCCCAGCCCGACGAAGCAGACCAGGAAGGTGAGCGCCATCGACCCGGGCAGACCGCCCTCCGCGGTCGCGAAGGTACGCGGGTGGATCAGGCTCTCGGCCAGTCGAACGGCCATGAAGTTGAGTGGTACGAAGGCTCCGGCGACGATCGCGAAGACCGAGGCGTAGCGCGCCTGACGTTCACGGTCCTCGATCGAGTAGCGCAGTGGGTAGTAGGTGGCGTAGAGCAGGAACACGATCAGGAAGCTGACCAGGGTCGGCTCGTCCCAGATCCACCACTTGCCCCATGCGGCCTTGGCCCAGATCGACCCGGTGATCAGGACCGTGGTGGCGAAGATGACCGATTGGTGGATGAGCACGTACGAACGGGCATCGTGGGCCGGGTCGTTGGTCCTCAGGTACTTGATTCCGTAGATCCCGGCGATGATGAACCCGAGCAGCGCCCAGATGGCAAGAGGCACGTGGAGGTAGAAGATCTTCTGGATGAAGCCCTGATCCGCATCCAGCGGGGCGTAGAAGAAGACCATCCCGAAGCCTGCCGTTATGACCACGGCCGCGGCTGTCACGAGGGTGGGTGCGGAGGTGAGTCGGGCTTTCATGGTCTCGTTGTGCTCCTGATCTGGTGGTTGAAGGTGCCTACTCGTCGAGCAGGTAGTCGAAGACGGCGAAACCGATTGCGCAGAAGATCACATCGTAGAGCCCCAGAACTGCAAGCCATGTGCCGTAACGCTCGAACCCGGGGCCGCCCGCCTCGAGGACCGGGGAAGCTGCTCCCGCCGCAGCGATCACCAGAGGTATCGAAAGCGGCAGCAGCAGTAGTGGTGCGAGCAGATCTCTGGCCGACGACATGGTCGCGATGGTCGAGATCAAGGCACCTACAGCCGCTAGGCCCAGGGCGGCGAGGACGAGCACAGGCGCGAGCGCCGGAAGCGCCTCGGGCGAGTCGAGGAAGAAGAGGGCGAACAGGGGCACCGCGATCAACTCCAGCAGGATCAGGTAGATGGTCAGCGCGGCTGTTTTCGCGAGGAACATCATGCTGGGGTCGCACGGCGAGAGCCGGATCAGGTCGAAGCCGCCCTCCTCGCGCTCGCTGATGAAGATCCGGTTGATTGCGAGGAGAGACGCGAAGAGCAGGGTCGTGACGAGGACACCGGCGGCGATTCCGCCCTCGAGCCGCTCGCGGTCGAGTGCGAATCGGAAGATCACGAATACGGTCGCCGAGAAGAGCGCCATCGGTGCCAGCGAGCGCCATGCACGCAGTTCGATCCTCAGATCCTTGCCGAGTATTGCCAGCAAACCGCTCATCCCAGCTCCAAGGTCTGATCGGAGATAGATCTGAGGCGATCTCGATCGTGGCTTGCGATCACCCGGGTCCGTCCGCTTCGAGAGAAGATCCTCTCGAGCCTCTCCCTCGACTCATCGTCGAGGTTTGCCTCGGGTTCGTCGAGAACCAGCAGGTCCGGGTCGTGCAGCACCGCTCGGCAGGCAGCGACCCGCTGGGTCAAGCCGGCCGACAGTTCGATCACCCTGCGTTCCGCGACCGCCTCCAGCGCGGCGTCACCCAGCAGCCTCTCGATCTTCGCTTCGGCGTCATCCAGACCATGGAGTCGAGCCGCGAAGGCGAGATTCTCGCGCGCGCTGAGATCCCGATAGAGAAGGGGCTCGTGTCCGAGATAGCCGACTCTGCCTCTGATCTTCCAGGTCTCCTTCGGGATCTCTGCATCGAGCACGCGGGCGGCGCCGTGACTGGGGCGCAGCAGACCCGCGAGGATCCGCAGCAGGGTGGACTTCCCCGATCCGTTCGGACCCAGTACGGCAAGGGTCTCACCGGCAGCGACCGTGGCGTCTACAGGTGGCAAGCCCGGGCGATCGCCGAAGTCCCGTCGGAGTCCATCCAGTACGAGGGCGGGCGCTGGCGAACCCCCAGCGGTATCTGATTGCGCGGGCAGGGACATACAGGTGAAGGTACCGCCAGCCGAATGGGCGGTGTGGGCCCGATCAGCCGCGCAGGGTGCGGCGACCGACCTCGATCAGAGAACCGAGGCCGCTGCGTAGGGCGGTACGCCGCTCGGTCGGAGATCCATAGAGGATCTTGCCGCTTGCCCGCACCGCCTTGCCGAGGGTCTCGTCGTACGGGTGCCACCAGAAGTCCCGGGTGAGCCCGGGCTCGTAGGTGATCGTCTTGACGTTGACGCACTCGTAGAAGCCGAACTTCGAGTGGGAGATACCCACACCCGAGTCCTTGACCCCGCTCCAGGCGCACTGGCAGGCACCGTGGGTGAAGGCGTGGTCGTTGATCCAGGCCATCCCAGCCTCGAGTCGGCGGGCGATCCTCTCGCCCTTCTCACGATCGCGGGTCCAGACCGATGCGCCGAGCCCGAACTCCGAGTCGTTCGCGAGCCGCAGGGCCTCAGCCTCGTCGGCGACCCGGATGATCGGCAGTACCGGACCGAAGATCTCCTCCTTCATTATCCGCATCTCGTGTGTGACTCCCGTGAGCACGGTAGGAGCGATGAATCTCCCGCTCAGTCCTGCCACCTCCCTCGCCCCGCCGCAGCGCATCTCGGCTCCTCGAGCTACTGCGTCGGCAACGAGTTCTTCGACCAGGTCGGCCTGGCTTTCGGAGGTCATCGGGCCGATCTCCGTATCCCACGACATCGGGTTGCCGACACTCATGGCCTGAGCTCTCGAGACCACGCCCTCGATGAATCGATCCGCCATCGACTCGACCACGTACGCCCGCTCGATGCTGGCGCAGGTCTGCCCTCCGTTGGCGAACGCTCCCCAGATCGCACCCGGGATGGTGTGCTTCAGGTCGGCATCGGAACAGACGATCATCGGATCCTTGCCGCCCAACTCCAGCACCGCACCCTTCAGCCGCTTGGCAGCTTCGACTCCGACCTTTCGGCCTACCTCTACTGATCCGGTGAAGAAGATCTTCTCTGCGCTCGACTTGACCAGCGCGTCGCCGACCCTGCCGCCGCCGTGGACGGTCCTCACCAGACCCTGCGGCAGGCCCGCCCGTTCGAATACCTTTCGTACCTCCTCGCCGATCAACGGGGTGAGGCTCGCGGGTTTGAGCACCACCCCGTTTCCTGCCATCAGAGCGATCGCAACTTCGGTCAGCGGAATCGACCAGGGAAAGTTCCACGGGGCGATCACACCGATCACCCCCACCGGCTCGAAGGCGAACTTCGCCGACTTGCTGGCAAACAGGGCACTGCGCATCGGGATCTTCTCGTCGGCCAGCAGTCGCTGGCCCTCGTCGGCGATCCAGCGCAGACCATCGACGCTTGGGATCAACTCCATGGTGTAGCTCTCGACGATCGGCTTGCCCTGCTCCTGGCTCAAGAGTCGTGCCAAGCGGTCGCTTTCGGCAAGCACCACATCGGCTGTGCGGCGGATATAGCGCGCCCGCTCGCTTACCGGTAATTGCGCCCAGAACCTCTGCAACTCCGAGACCTCTTCGCTTACCTGCTCGACAGCGCCCGGGCCGATCGTGGGAACCGTTCCGAGCAGTTCACCGGTAGTCGGATCGAATGACTCGAGGCCCTTTGCCCTCGGTGCCTTGCGGCGCGGCTTGGAAGCAGCCGCTTTCGGTTTGGAGGCCTTCGCACCGTTCCGGCTGCCGTTCGTGGAGCTCGCTGGAGCCTTCGCCGAGCGCTTGGTCGCGCCCTTCTTCTTGGTCCTCTTCGGCTGGTCTGCCATCGCGCCCGATTCTAGGTTGCCGGTCACCCAACTCGGGTGATCACCGTCCGGTCGGCGGCACCAGATGGTGCTCACCCGTGCCCTGCACCTCACGGCTTAATGCGCAACTGCACGCTTGAGGCTGTGTTACCTTCATCGAGCGACGAGGGTAGGAACCATGCCTCGAAGTGGTGTCCGAACACACTGAACAGGGAGAAGAGATGGCCCCCAAGCTCCGACTCACCCTCGCCTCGATCCTCGCGTTGGTGGCGCTTGGCGCCATCGCGCCTGCGGCCAACGCATACATCTACTGGACCAACACCGGCACCGGCACCATCGGCCGCGCGAACCTCGACGGCACCGGCGTCAACCAGTCCTTCATCACCGGTGCCACTTCTCCTTACGGAGTCGCGGCCAACGGCAACCACATCTATTGGACCAACAGCGACTCTGTCGGCACCATCGGCCGCGCCAACCACGATGGCTCCGGTGTCAACCAGTCCTTCATCATCGGTGCAAGCTATCCCGTTGCAGTCGCGGTCGACGACAACTACGTCTACTGGATCAACGGCACCACCAATGCGATCGGCCGCGCGAACCTCGACGGCACCGGCGTCAACCAGTCCTTCATTACCGGTGCCAGTTTTCCTACGGCAATCACGGTCGATGACAACTACATCTACTGGGTCAACGGGGCGTCGGAGGTCAACGCGATCGGTCGCGCCAACCTCGACGGCACCGGCGTCAACCAGTCCTTCATCACCGGTGCGACTTCTCCTTGGGGAGTCGCGGCCAACGGCAACCACATCTATTGGACCAACACCTCCTACGCCACCCAAACCATCGGCCGCGCCAACCTCGACGGCACCGGTGCCAACCAGTCGTTGATCACCGGGGCCAGCGGTCCCTACGGAGTCGCGATCGACGCCAACTACGTCTTCTGGATCAACGCCGGCAACGGAACCATCGGTCGCGCCAACCTCAACGGCACCGGCGTCAACCAGTCCTTCATCACCGGTGCAACCTTTCCCGTTGGAGT
>CAZQMB010000014.1:0-29034 GCA_964594365.1 uncultured Conexibacteraceae bacterium | reverse complement strand
ACGGCAAGGGTCAGAACGGCAAGGGTCCTGTCAAGAAGGGTCAGCAGTACAACTTCCACGGGACTTACGTTGGCGTAGAAGGTCTCGAGGCGGGTCAGATCTCGGTGACGGTCACCAACGGCAATCGCTGGGTGAAGCGCTCCGGACTGATCGGACAGACCGTCGTGTTCGACGTCTCGACCGCCATGATCAGGGTCGCGGACGTGAACACCGATGGCTCGACCAATCTGAGCGACGTAGTGGTCGGTGATGCGGTCCTGATCAAGGCTCGGCTGCCCAGGCTGCTCCCACTCACCCCTCCGCTCAAGGCGTGGAAGCTGGTCGACAAGACCAACCCGCCGGTAGAGGACTCGCCCGAAGCACCCGAGACGGAGATTCCCGGCTGAGGCCTCGCTTGGATTCAGATGAACTTGTTCTGTGAGGGGCGGGGGCCTACACAGAACATCGGGGGCCGGTTTCCGAAAGGAGCCGGCCCCTTGTATTTCAGGTCCACGAAGATCAGTAGGGCGGAATGATCCCGGCGTCTTCGAGCGCCCGCTCGAGATCCGAGTAGAGCGTCAGCCTGACCAGGCGACCATCCTTCTGTTCGTGGCGGTGGGCGAAAGGCTCGTCGACCTCGACCCCACCATCGGCAGGCTTCACCCTGAGGCGACCGAGCACGACGAAGCCACCCGATCCGAAGATCACGCCCTGAGGCTCGAAGGCGTCCTCCTCGAAGATCTCCTCCATCTGCTCTCTCCAACGGATGTAGCCCTTGGCGCCGCGATAGGTCTCCCCGGTGAGGAACTGGGCTTCACAGTGGAGTTCGAAACTGCGATGAACCAGGCCGGACGCAGCAGGATCGCCGTCTCGTTCGAATTCGGCATAGATCCTCCTCGCTGCGTCCAGAGACGCTCCTGTCTCCGCCTCCTCCATCGCAGCGTTGAACTGTCGTTCTAGGGACTCTGCGTCCTGTCTCGCCACGGTGCGCAACTCTACGCCGGTCAGCGGATTCACGCTTTCACCCCTCTCACCTCACGCCTGCTCAGGCGTGAGGTGAAAAGCCCGTTTCACCCCCACCGGGTAGGCTCAAACCTGACGTGGCTGCCGCACCGAACATCCTGCTGTTGATAACCGACCAGCAGAGACGGCCGATGCACTGGCCTGATGACCCGGGTTGGCTTCGGCAGCTGATGCCGAACGACCAGGCGATCTCGGATACCGCGCTGACCTTCGAACGCGCGTTCACGGCAGCAGCGATGTGCTCACCGAGTCGGGCCAGCATCCTGACCGGTCTGTTCCCCGCCCATCACGGAGTCGGCTTGACCCTGACAGCAGGGGATCTGAAACCGAACCGGCGTCATTCCCCGGAAGTGATCAAGACCGTGAACCGCCTGATGCGGGATGGGACGGTCGACCGCGACAGGTTGCTTCGGACCTTCGCAAGGGGGATGTTCGATATCGGACCTCACTCCGGCGGGGAACCCGAGTTGCCGATGGACCTCCCCAGCCTCGGCGGCCTGCTCGGTTCAGCCGGTTACCACGTCGCCTACCGCGGCAAGTGGCATCTCACGCATGCCCTCGGAACCCCTGAGGAGACCGGCATGCTCTCCGGGTGGGGAGAGGCCGACTCGGTTCGGCTGTCCGAGGACTACGGGCTGCTCGGCTGGGAACCACCGGATGCCGGAGAGAACGCCAAGGCCGAGAACTTCGGTGGCGGGAACGCGGGGAGGCTCGGCGTCGGCTGGGATGAGGAATACACACGACAGGTAGAGCGATTCCTCTCAGACGAGAACCTCCCAGAGCCCTTCTGCCTGGTGGTCAGCCTGGTCAACCCACACGACGTGCTCGGTTATCCGGACTCGTACATACGCGGAGGATTCAGGGCGGAGGAGTTTGCGGATCTCGATGTCGGGTTGCCCGAATCAGTCGACGAGGACCTGAGCAACAAGCCCGACGTACACGCTCTGATGCAGATGGGAGCGACCGCATACATGGGACCGGTCGAGGACCGGAAGTCGAAGCTCGAATACGTGAACTTCTATGCCCATCTGCACCGAGTGGTGGACGAGAAGATCGGGCGGATACTCGCGGCGCTCGGACCGGACGACGACCCGAAGTCACTTCGCTCACGAACACTCCTCTGTCGAATCGCAGATCACGGCGAGATGGGCATGTCACATGGTGGGATGCGCCAGAAGATGTTCAACGCCTACGAGGAGACCATCAACGTCCCACTCGTGGTCTCGAACCCCGTGCTCTTCCCCAAGCCGGACACCACCAAGGCGCTCGTCTCGTTGATCGACCTCCTTCCAACCTTCCTCGGGGTGGCTGGCGCCGGGGCGATTCCCGAGATGGATGCGATGCAAGGTGAAGACCTCCGACCGATCCTCTCCTCCCACGCCTCTCCCGGGCGTGAGGAGGTTCCCGCCAGCGAGGTCGACTTCAGCTCCATCCTCGATGCCGACCCGGCCCCAACCGTCAGAGAGGCGGTCCACTTCACCTTCGACGACCATCAGGCAGGCACTGCGCTTCAAGACGGGCCGGGCCAGCCGAACAGGGTTCGGACGGTCAGGACGGACAAGGCCAAGTGGAGCCTGTACTTCGATCCCGAGGGGGAGCGTCCCAACGAATACGAGCTGTACGACCTCGAGCGGGATCCGATCGAAGTGGACAACCTGGTCGACTACCGCACCGGGGAGGTCAGAGACACCTCGAGACACGACCTCAGGGCAGAGATGGGCGAGCTGCTGGACCACACCATGGAAGAGTCAGGCACCTCTCCCGCTCATGCGCGGAAGACTGAAACGGAGCGGTGAGCCTCCTAGACGCCAGCGACGTTACGGGTGAAGCGCAAGATGATCTCTGAGACCAGTCCCGGGTCTTCCGGCATCGGCACGTGCCCGAGTCTGTCGAGTTTGCGAAGCTGCGCATTCTTGATTCGCCGGGCCATCCGGGGACCCTGGGCGGGCGAAAGGAGCCTGTCGCGAGTTCCCCAGAGGATCAGCACCGGACAGGTGATCTTGTTCAAGCCCGCAGCATTCGCCGAAAGGATCGACTCAGAGGCCGAATCGAACCCGGGACAGCGTGCGAAGCTCGCCGTCGCCTCGGCAGCCACCTCCGGCGAGACGAGATCCGGCTTGGCCGAGACCAGACCGAGGGCTGCTCGCCTGCCGAAACGGGTCCTGAACGGAAGCGTCCCCAACGGCGCGATCACCTTGGCGGCCCGCCGCTGGAGTCGAATCGTGAATCGCTCCCACCGTCCCTCCGACTCGTTGAAGGCCCCGTGCGGAGAGATCGCCACCACGCTGAGAGCCTTGCGGCGACGAGCCAATTCGAGCGCGAGCCTGCCCCCCATCGAGTTCCCTACGAAGTGGGCCCTCGGGATTCGTAGCCTCTCCATGGTCCTCTCGACGGCTCTGGCCTGGGCCTCGATCGTCACATCGCCGTCGTCGGGCATCGGCGACTCGCCGAATCCGGGCAGATCGATCGCCACGACCTTGAAGTGCCTGGCCAGGGCGGGCACGATCGGGTCCCACACCCGGCGATTCGACCCTAGGCCGTGGAGCAGGATCATCGGAGGTCCGGTGCCTGCGCGATCGAACGCGAGCTTCGGATAGACCTTGCGACGACTCCTACTGGCTGGCGACCGCTTGGTGCCGGTCCGAGGAGCTTCTTTGGCTTTTCCCGTTACGGTGGCGATGCTTGCGCCTCTCCTTGTCGATGCTTCGCAGGTACGGCCAGAAGTCGACTTGGATAGTGTGGCGCTTCGATGAGACGTAACGGCGCTGCATCCGTGCCTGCTCACGCCTGATCTCCTCGCGCATCCTCGCAGGCTCAGGCAAGGCACAGTCACCCTCGATCAGATCCGCGATCCACTCCGACTGCCGCTCGGCGATCGGCATCACCGCACCGAGGGGCTGGATGAATCCCACGAAGTAGAGGCCTGGATGTTCGGGAGAGACGACCCGTCGATAGAGCTCGAGCTGATTGTCCGGCGCGGAGAAGAAATCCTCGCTGAAGAAGGGAAAGGTCACCTTGTACCCGGTGCAATAGATGACCACGTCGATCTCCTCCTCCGACCCGTCGTCGAAGCGGATGGTCCTGCCCCCGGTGAACTCGGCGATGTTCGGCTTCACCGTGATCGCACCGTGACCGAGGCGAGACAGCAGTTCCGAAGAAACGGTTGGATGGGCCTCGAGGATGCGGTGGTCTGGCTTTGGCAGGCCGTAGTCGGTCATGTCCCCCTGGGAACTCTTGAGAGAAAGCGCGTAGAAGAAACGCTGGATGGGCAGCGGAAGTCTGGACAGGATCTGAGGAGACCCGACTTTGTCGATGGGTACCCCGCGCAGGTACTTGGGGATGATGTAGGCACCACGCCGCATCGCGAGATAGGTCCGGTCGGCGTTGCGAGAGGACTCGACCGCTATGTCCGTGGCCGAGTTTCCAATTCCCAGTACGAGTACCCGCTTTCCCGCCAGGGAATTCGGCTCCTTGTAGTCGTGGGCATGCATCTGCTCACCGGTGAAGGAGTCGGAACCCGGGAATGCGGGTTCCGGCCAGCGGGGGTCCCAGTGGTGACCGTTGGCGACCATCACCGCCGAATACCAACGCGAGCCTTCCTCTCCCTCGCGACTGCGCCACGAGACCCGGTACCCCTCCCCTTCAGGTTCCACCGAGGTGACCTCGGTTCGGAACCTGATGTGTTCGCGGATTCCGAAGTGATCGACGAACGAGTCGAAGTAGTCGGCGATCTGCTTGTGGCTGGGGTAGTCCGGGTAGTCCTCGGGCATCGGGTAGGAGGCGTAGGCCATCAAGTCACGCGAGGTGTTGATGTGGAGCGACCGGTAGGCGGCGGACATCCCGTTGTCGTTGAGATACCTCCAGTTCCCGCCTATCTCGGATCCCTTCTCGAAGCAGTCGTACGGGATTCCCCTCGACCCAAGGACCTGACACGAAGAGATCCCGGAGGAACCAGCGCCGATGACGCAAACACGCTGCCCGTCCTCCCCGTCTATCGAGGGAGATTCGGACTTCCGCTCAGGGGAAACTGTCTGATCGAACACACCACGATGTTACTACCGGGCGGAGTGGCAGCCGGAGGCTAGAGACCGCTCGGATGACGCGCGACGAACCCAGCGGAGGATCGCATCTCCGTACTCCAGCGCGGTCCGTTGCCTCCGGTTCCACTGGTGTCCCATCGCAGACCCGCGATGACTGCATAGGTGTGCCCGGAGTTGGCGAAGACCGTGATCCAGTTACCGACCCCGGGAGAGCCCCAGAACTCGAGGCCGGTGGAGTCGAGCGGACTCGAGAGCAAACCGCCACCGTGCAGCGCATAACTGACAGCGCCCGAGCAGTCGTAGCCGGAATCGCTGAACGAGCCGTGTCCACCTCCCCAGATGTAGGGAAGGTGGTTGATCCGATTCGCAGCGGCGATAGCGCCGCGAACCGCAAGGGGTGCGCCTGCGGGAGCAACTGCGTCGCCGTTCGAGAGCAGCTTCGCTCGCTGACCAGGCAGAGGAGCCCCGACCTGACCGAGATCCTTCTCGAGCGCACGTTGACGACCCTCGAGCGAAGCGAGCGTCTGTTCGCGGACGGACTTCGCGGCGGCCAACTCGCTCTTCCGCGCTTCCAGCTGGGCTCTGGCGTCAGCCAACTTGCTCCGCTGCCGCGCAACCTCGTCGCGAGCGCGTTTCGCCCTCGCCCTCACCTCGCGGAGGCGCACCACGATGCGATGGATCTGCACCTTGAGAGCGCTCACCCTGGTGATCACGGCTTCGTCCGCCGAGTGGATGCTCTGGAGGTATTCGGCCCGCGCGATCAAGTCACTCCAGTTGGCCGAACTGAGGATGACGCTCAGGGTGTCCTGTTCGCCGGACTTGTAGATCCTCACCAGCAGGCCTTCGAGAGCGGCGATAGCCCGATCCAGTCGAGCACGGATCCTGCGCAGCTCGTCACGCTGGGACCGGTACTCGGCATTTGCCTCGTCGAGCTGGCTCTGGCGGGCGTCCAGCACCGCCTGCACCGAGGCTTCCTGCCGGCGGAGCTGGGACTCCTCTCCGATCAGCTCGTTGATCTTGCGGTTCTGGACCTGGATCGCTGCCAGCACCGAACCCTGCTGAGCGCTGATCTGCTCGAGTTCCTCCATCTTCTGCTGCGCCACTGTCTTCGCTGCCTCGGCCGAGTCGTGACTGAACGAGCCGGTAAGGACGCAGGCAACGGCGAGAGCCACGGCGAGGGCAAATATCACGGGGGTAGCCTTGCGGGCCTCCGCAGTGCGGTCGAGTGGGTCCCTGCCGTATTTGCTGCCTGTGCGGTTGGTCATTTCGCGTGATGCGGCGGGTCCAGACTGGATCCGACCGCCCCATGCACGCTAGAGGGAGGTGGGGTCCGGCTTGACACGATTCATCCCGCTGCAACCACCATTGCGAGGCCACTCTGCCTCCGGACATGCTCGGGCACCCCAGTCGTGCCATTCTCTTGACGAGTACCCGGAGGGATACTCAGCGCAATGAAACCAGTCGAAGAACAGACGATCCTGATCACTGGCTCCACCTCGGGCCACGGACGCGCCCTGGCCGAGTTACTCGCCGAGAAGGGGGCCACTGTCCTGCTTCATGGCCGCCGGGACGACCTGGGCGAGCAGGCCGTTCGAGAGATCTCCGCTTCGACGGGCAACGACAGCGTCCGCTTCTACCGTGCGGACTTCTCGTCTCTCGACGAGGTCAGAGACCTCGCTGCCAGGGTCCAGGAGGACCAGGAGCGGCTGGATTGTCTCGTGAACAATGCCGGGATCGGAGTGGCCGACTCAGGCGGGGGAGGAAGGATGATCAGCCGCGACGGGCATGAACTGCGGTTCCAGGTGAACTACTTGGCTCCTTACCTGCTCACGCGGCTGCTGCTGCCCCTGCTGGTCGACTCCGCGCCCGCGAGGATCGTCAACGTCTCGTCCGCAGGTCAGGCCTCGATCGACTTCAACGACCCAATGCTGGAACACCGTTACGACGGGCTCCAGGCATACGGCCAGTCGAAGCTTGCTCAAGTGATGGACACGATCGAGCTGTCAGGCGAACTGGACCCGGAGACCGTGACCGTCAACTGTCTCCACCCCGCCACCTACATGGACACCGAGATGATCCGGCTGGCTGGAGTCAACCCCGCCAGCACGGTGAGGGAAGGCGCAGAGGCCACCTTCCGCTTGGTGACCGAGCCTTCCCTGGATGGAAGCAGCGGTCTCTACTTCGACCATGCCCATGAGTCCGCTGCCCACTCTCAGGCCTACGACGAGGACGCCAGGACCAAACTCATGGTCCTGAGCAAGCGCCTGACCGGCGCCTGACCGCTGGTTGGCGATTCCTACCTGAAGGCCTTGTTCTTGAGGAAGGGAATCAGGGTCGGGAAGAGCTTGTTCTTGCCCGGGGCTCCCAACAACGGATCTAGGTGGCTCTGACCGAGCGCGTCTCCGAGCGCACCTCTGGAGGCGTTGACGAGAACGGCCTCCGATGGCGTTATCTCGGTGAAGTCGACCATGGCCTGGAGACTTCCGAACGCCTCGAGATCGGTGAGAGCGGTTCCGAAACCGGTCCTCAGCCCGTAGAGCGGAACGTCGATTCCGGCCCCATGCCAGACCCGTAGGCCGAGCGCATCCTCAGCCTCACCGTCATCAGCCTGGGTTTGACTCAGTGCGGAGCCGTAACCGCTGTCGAGCGAGAGCCGGCGCGGGAAGTACCACTCGACCGCGTTGGCTGGCTCCTGGCCGAAGGTGTCTGCCACTCGCGAGATCGGTGTCACGCCACCGTCTACCCAGTCGCAGGGCTTGGGCGCGCCTGCACCGCAACCCGGCTTCAGCGTCCCGCTGTTGACGTGGAGGAGGCTGAGCGCATCCGGCGCGGTGTCTCGATCGAAAGCAAACCCGAGAAGACCTCGATTCGTCACCGCAAAACCTGGATCGAACGAATCGGGGAGCAGGAAGTAGGTCCTGAGCCGTTCGGCGGACCCGGTCGGGTCGAGCTTGGCGTAAGCGGCTCCGACCTCTGCGAACAAACCAGCCGACGCGGCCGGAAGCCCCGCGCCGACCAACTTCAGCCACGGTGAGTTGGAGAGGGGGTTGGCGGCCCCGGTGCAGGAGGTGGACGCGTCGGTCGAGTCGACCGGAGACTGGCCGTTGAGCCCGCAGGCCGCAGCGGCTGCCTTCGCATCGTCGTTCGAGCCCTTGCCGCCTCCATCTATCAGGACGAGTCCGTCGATGAAGCTGTGGCCCGGCTGGCCGGCGAAATCCCACCCCGCATAGATCGCTGCGAGGCTGCCGCCGAGGGAGTGGCCTCCGAGAACGACCTTCCTCTTCTGAGTCCGTGCCAGCCTGACCACGGCGTGCAGGTCCGTCACCGAGGTAGCGACTCCGAGCTCATCTGCCCATGCGCCGTCAGCGGCTTCGTCGCGGAGCGCGACGTGATCACCGGGTGAGAGGAGGTCGAGGTAGTACGAGAACATCTTGCCGAGAGCGGCACGGCGTACCGAGAGCGGCTTGCGGGCCGTCGCAAGGGTCTTCTTGAACAGCGCGGTGTCCTCGAGGATCTGGGTACGACGATCGACCGACCAGACCTGGAGTCCCGGGACCTTCTTGACGAGTTCCCTCGCCATCAGCGTGAAGTCACCGGCACCGCCTTGGGTGCCGGGTGTGAGGATCAGGACCTTCTTGCCCTTGGCTGGCCCGATCTGGCGAACCTGCACCTTGTTGCATGAGATTCCCGGAGGGCAGGGGCCGGTGGGGGTCTTGACCGTGATCGAAGTCTCACGTGCTTCGGCTGGAGTTGTCGAGAACGCGAATAGACACGCAACTGCAACCAGCGCCATTACCAACGGAATCCCGACTCTCGACCTCACCATGCTGCTTCCCCCTGTCCCGTAGTACGAAAACCCGGACGCCACGCGCCCACTCTCGGCCGCCTCTCCAAACGGCCCGTCAGATAGATGAACCCCTGACACCCCGAAGAGTAGCGCCTTGCGGGACTCACGGGCAGGTGTTCTACGATCGATTTGCATGCTCAAACCTCACACTGAAAACGAGCGGTTCTGCGACGTGGGTCGCGGAATCACTCTCTGCTACGAGGCATTCGGAGACAGCAGCAATCCACCTGCGCTCCTGATCATGGGCCTCGCGACCCAGATGATCGGATGGAACGAGGACTTCTGTACCGCCCTCGCGGACCGCGGCTTCTACGTCGTCCGCTTCGACAATCGTGACGTCGGTCGCTCGACCCACATGCCGTATCGGGCGCCTGGCAACCTCCAGTTCCTCACCAAGCGATTCGACGAGGATCTCTACACCCTCGCCGATATGGCCGAGGACACTTCCCGGCTCATCGAACGGCTCGGGCTGTCGCCCGCCCACGTGATCGGAACCTCGATGGGGGGAATGATCGCGCAGGAACTCGCGGTCAACCACCCCGAGAACGTCCGCTCTCTGACCTCGATCATGTCGAGTACCGGTAGCAGCCGTCACGGGCAGCCATCCGCAGCGATGTACAAACACCTCCTGAGCCGCCCCCCACACAATCGCGATGAGTTCATCGAGAGAGCCGTGGAGGTCTTCGGATCGGTGGGTTCTCCGGGGTTCGAGGTAGACCCTGACTGGATCCGCGACCGGGCAGCTCGCAGCTACGACCGTGGCTACGACGTCACCAGCAGCGCAAGGCAGCTGGGGGCCGTACTCAAGTCAGGAAACCGCTTGGAGAGCCTCTCCCGAATTCAGGCTCCCACCCTCGTCATCCACGGTGATTCCGATCCCTTGATCGACGTGTCCGGAGGGTACGCGACCTCCGAAGCGATTCCGGGCGCGGAGCTGCTCGTCGTCGAGGGAATGGGACACGACTTCCCGAGAGATGCCTGGCCGCTGATCCTCGACCGGATCGCGGCACACGCACACGCTGCCGATCGAAGTCGCGAGACGGTTTCGGGGAAATCCACCTAGCAAGCGGAATTTCAGAGTCCGTAGGTGCCGGTTGATACGATGCTCATCCCGCAGGTTCGACACAGTGACTGCGGACATACATCACGACTTCGCGCAGTCACCACTCAAAAGGCAGCCTTCGCGAACGCAAGACCAACCGCGAAGGAGCAAAGGAACCAATGGCACAGACCAAGAGCAAGGCCAAGACCAAGAAGACCGCAACCCCACGCAAGCCCGGCACCAAGCGCTCGCGCAGTTGGAGGTGCTCGAGCTGTGACATGTCGGTGAGCTTCGAGGCAGGCAAGGCGCCGAAGAAGCCTGACGGCTGGTCCAAGCGCGGCGGCAAGTGGCTTTGTCTGCGCTGCAGGCGCGAAGAGGTAATGGACAAGGCTGGACAGGGCCCTGAAGGATGGGCATCCCGTCGTCATGCCTTGATCGAGTTCGAGCTGCTGAGGGATCGCGAGGCGACCGAGATGGAGATCGCCAAGCGTGCAAGTTGCTCGACCGCGGTCGTGCGGAAGGTCCGGGCGGCACTCCGCGAGGCGGGGAAGCTGCCCGAGAGCACCGCTTCCCGCTCCTGAGAACCATCCCCTTCGACTAGCGCGCTGTCCAGCCCCCGTCGACCACGAGGGTGTGTCCGGTCACGTAGCTGGAGGCATCCGAGGCGAGGAAGACGAGGGCGCCGTCCAACTCGTCTTCGGCCCCCACTCTCCCGAGCGGAGTCCTCGACTCGACGAACTCCAACCCCGACTGAGAAGAGAGGTCGGTCTCGGTCATCTCGGAACGGAACCAGCCCGGAGCAATCGAGTTCACCCTGATCGACTTCTCCGCCCACCTCACCGCGAGCTCTCGTGTGAGGTTCACCACCGCGCCTTTCGACGCCGTGTACGAGGGGCTGTCGGGTCCGTCGCCAGCAAGCAACCCGCTGATCGAGGAGATGAGGATCACCGAACCACCCTCACCCCCCATCCTCCGGTAGGCGGACGCGGCACAGAGCCACACCCCGGTGGCGTTGACATCCATCACCCTCCGGAATGACTCCGCCGACTCGGGCTCATCGTAGTCCTGGGGTGCTACTCCTGCGCAGGCAACCATCACGTCGAGCGATCCGAATTCTTCGACGGCGTTTTCGCAGAGCGCCTCTACCGAGGAGTCGTCGGTCACATCGCATCGTACGGCCACCGCCTCTCCCCCGACGCCGACGATCTCCTGCACGACTTCGTCGAGCCTCTCCTCCCGACGGGCCCCGAGGACGACCTTCGCCCCGGAGGCAGAAAGGGTTCGAGCGAATCTGGCACCGAGACCGGAGGATGCGCCGGCCACCACCGCGATCTTGCCCTCGAGCGAGAACATCTCGGCGGGCGATCGACTCACCTCCGAGGTTCCTTCCTCGGAGGGAGAGGGAAGAAGGAACTGGTGCGGCGGATGTAGTCGGCATACCCGGGACGCCGCTCGGCGATATCCGACTCCAGAAGGGCTGCCCCTGAGACCCTGACCAGGAAGAGCGTCATCAGCGCCGGACCGACGAAGGTCCACCACGCTGCTCCTGCCCCTACGGCGACCAGCCAGAGAGACCACCAGACGACCGCATCGCCGAAATAGTTGGGGTGGCGCGTGAAGCGCCATAGTCCGCGATCCATGACCTTGCCCTTGCTGGCAGGGTCCTTCTTGAACGCCGCGAGCTGGGCATCGCCCACGACCTCGAATCCGAGTCCGATGGCGAACCCTCCCACTCCGATCCACGAGAGCAGAGTGAGATCGTCGATCTGGGATGCGAGGGACTGCACCGGCAGTGAGACGAACCACGCGATCCCAGCCTGGAGGCAGAAGACCCCGAACAGGGACCAGATCCAGAAGGTGGCAGGGCGCTTGGCCCGCATCGCCTGATAGCGCCGATCCTCACCGTGCCCGAGATTGCGCCAAGCCAGATAGCCAGAGAGCCTCAGACCCCAGATCGACACGAGCGTCGCGATCAGGAGTGAAGCCTCGCTCTGCTCGCCCGCCACATACACCGCCCATGCGATCGCGACGAAGACCAGGCCCCAGGCGATATCAGCAAGCGAAGCATCGCGAGCAGGCAGGCTGATCAGCCAGGTCACGAACATGACTCCGAGCGCAGCAATTGCTCCGGCGAGGAAGACGTTCATCCTCGGAACACTATTCAGGCGCCTGCGCCGGCGATGCCACCACCGAAGCCGAGGCGCAAGTGGCGACTGCAAGGGGCAGGTCCCGTTCGGCTACTCCGCTCAAGTCGGTCGAGTCGAGGTTCAATTCGAGCATCGGAGCCGACTCCGGATCGAGTCCGAGAATGCGTCTGCCGTTCACGACCATCTCGGCCCAGAGATCCCCGCTGTCCGCGAGCGGACCGAAACGACTCTCCGAGGCACGCCGGGCCAGCGTCTCGAACTCCCTGCACTCTTCGAATGGATCGATCCGGACCTGCGAATCCGACCCGAGGGCGATCGGAATCCCGAGTTCGCGATAGCGGTCGGAGGGTGGAAACCCGTCGCCGAGGCTTCCCTCGGTGGTTGGGCACCCTACGACCGTTGCGCCTGAGGAGGCGAGCAAGTCGAGATCGGCGTCGGAAATGTGAATCGCGTGGACGACTCCTGTCCTCGCGGAGAGGAACCCGGTCCTGTCGAGCAGCGCGATCGGTGAGCAGCCGTGTTCAGCCTCACATTCGGCCAGTTCCCTGCGCTGTTCGCTTGCGTGCACATGGAGAGGAAGATCGTGATCCCCCGCGTAGCTGGCGATACCCTCGAGCCAAGTCGCTGGCACGGCGCGGATGCTGTGCGCTGCAACGCCGACCGAAACGCCGATCCTGTCGGCTGCCCACTCACGAAGGCCGTCGACCCTGGCGAGGAAGGTCTCCAGATCAGGATCACAGAAACGTCGCTGGCCTCCCTCCGGGGGCCTGTCGGCACCATCCCAGCCGTTGCGGTTGTAGGCGGCGGGGAGCAGCACGATCTCGATCCCTGCATCAACGGCAGCTTCCGCCACTGCTATCGCAAGTTCGTTCGGGTCCTCGTACGGAGTGCCATCGGGTCGATGGTGGACGTAATGGAATTCGCCGACGGTGCCGTAGCCCGCTGCACGCATCTCGGAAAAGGCGCGAGTGGATACCTCTCGGATCGAATCCGGATCCAGGCGATCCGCCAGCGCGAACATCTCGGTCCTCCAACTCCAGAAGTCATCGTGGCGCATCGCCTCGGGGACGGGACGCTCTGCCGCGCCACGAAGATCGATCTGGAAGGCATGCGAATGGGCGTTCGGCATCGCCGGAATCGAGTAGGTGCTCATCGGGCAACCCTCGCCTCGAAGTCCGGACGCAGGTGGACGATCTCGCCTCCAACTATCGCGCACGCAACCGGGTTGTGACCGAAGCGATAGGGAATGGCCTCGATCGGCCCATCGAGGATGAGCAGGTCGGCGCGCTTTCCTTCCTCGATCGACCCCGACTCCTGTTCCAGGCGTAGCACCCACGCCGCGTTGAGAGTTGCAGCCACGAGCGCCTCGCGAACGCTCCAGCCGTAACGTCTCACTGCGAGACCGATGACCAGCGGCATCGAGACGATCGGCGAGGTACCCGGGTTGGAGTCGGTAGCGAGCACGCAGAGCGCACCGGCATCGGAGAGTTGGCGAGCGGGCGCGGTCTCCTCGTCACCGAGGAACTCGGCGCCCGGCAGCAGCACCGCAGCACACTCTGCCCCCGCGAGCTCGGCCAGATCTTCAGCATGCAGTCGGGCCAGGTGGTCGACCGACCTCGCTCCAGCCTCTATCGCCACGGGCACGGACCGGTTCTGGTTGAACTGCTCGACATGTGCACGCAGATCGAGGCCCGCGGCCCGGGCCATCTCGCCGATCCGACGGAGGTCGTCGTTTCCGAACGCGACGCTTTCCACGTAGACGTCGAGGGCGCTGGCGCCCGTTTGAGCTATCTCGGGAATCGCCTCCTCGACCTCGTCCAGCCACGATTCCGCAGTCTTTCCCTCGGGAATCGCGTGAGCGATCAACGCGGTCGATCGGGTCTGTTGGGGGACTCTCGTGCCGAGTTCGGCAGCCAAGCGAAGTGAGCGGAGCTCGGCCTCGATCGTGAGTCCGTAGCCCGACTTGCACTCGAATGAGGTGGTGCCGTGAGCGAGCATCTCGTCGGCCAGCAGGCTGGCCTGATCCAGCACCTCTTCGTCGGTGGCCTCGGCAAAGGAGCGTGCCGATGACTTGATGCCACCACCCTGCTGCGCGATCTCCTCGTACGGCACGCCGGTTACCTTCATCTCGTACTCACCCGCCCTCCACCCTGCGAAGGGCAGGTGCGTGTGACAGTCGACGAAGCCCGGGATCACCGAGCAGCCGCTGGCGTCGATGCTCACGCTTGCCTCTCCCGACGAATCGAGTGACGAGATCCTGTCTCCGGTGGTGCTCAGTCCGCCCGGGTCGGCTTCGAATCCTCCCGCCTCATCGAGGCGACAGAAGGGCATACCGTCCTGCGGTGGGCGCAGCACCTGCACCGCCTCGGAGATGGAGATGGATGGCGCGGACAAACTCAGGATCCTTCCGCGTCGGCTCCGAGCATCGGGATGTTGATATCCGACTCCTCCGCGAACTCGATCGCCTCGGGATACCCGGCATCGACGTGGCGCACCACTCCCATGCCCGGGTCCACCGTGAGCACCCGTCCGATCCTCTCTGCAGCGAGATCGGTCCCATCCGCAACTGTGACTTGACCAGCGTGGATCGACTTGCCCATGCCCACGCCACCTCCGTGATGGATCGAGACCCAACTCGCTCCGCAGGCCGTATTGATGAGCGCATTCAACAGCGGCCAGTCGGCGACCGCATCCGATCCGTCAGCCATCGCCTCCGTCTCACGTTGCGGAGACGCGACCGAGCCGGCGTCGAGATGGTCCCTTCCGATCACGATCGGTCCCTTCAGCTCCCCGGAAGCGACCATCTCGTTGAACCTGAGGCCGGCCTTGTCACGCTCGCCGTAACCGAGCCAGCAGATCCTGGCCGGCAACCCCTGGAACTGGACCTTCTCCGAGGCGAGCTCTATCCAACGGGCGATGTGCTCCTGATCGCCGAACAGATCGAGAATCGCCTGATCGGTCTTGTGGATGTCCTCCGGATCGCCCGAGAGAGCGACCCACCTGAATGGCCCCTTCCCTTCGCAAAACAACGGACGGATGTAAGCCGGAACGAAGCCTGGATACTCGAACGCATCCTGGTCGCCGTGTTCGGCCGCCACGCCTCTGAGGGCGTTTCCGTAATCGAACGCCTCCGCGCCTCCGCGGCCGAGATCACGGATGGCCGCGACGTGGGCGAGAACGCTCTCTCCCACCCGTTCCAGATACTGATCCGGATCGCTGCTCCGCAGGGCATCAGCCTGCTCCAGGGTCATCCCAGCGGGGATGTACCCGTTGAGCGGATCGTGAGCCGAGGTCTGGTCCGTGACCACATCTACCTCGACTCCACGATCGACCAGCTCAGGGAGGATCTCCGCGGCATTACCCAGAAGACCGACGGACAGAGGGCGCCCAGCCTTGGCGGCGTCTGCGAGCCGAGAGAGCGCATCATCGAGATCGGCGGCTCGCTCGTCGAGGTAGCCGGTCTCGATCCGTCGCTCGATCCTGTGCAGATCGACCTCGATGCAGAGAGCGGTCCCGTCGCACATCGTCACCGCGAGAGGCTGGGCACCACCCATCCCTCCAAGACCAGCGGTGACGACCAGCCTCCCCTTCAATGTGCCATCGAACCGCTTACGGGCAACGGCGGCAAACGTCTCGTACGTTCCCTGGAGAATTCCCTGCGTGCCGATATAGATCCACGAGCCCGCTGTCATCTGGCCGTACATCATCAAGCCGGCGGCATCGAGTTCCCGGAAGTGGTCCCAATTCGCCCAGTCCCCGACCAGGTTGGAGTTGGCGATCAGGACGCGGGGTGCGGCAGGCTGAGTGTCGAACACGGCCACGGGTTTCCCCGACTGGACGAGCAGGGTCTGCTCGGCGCCGAGGACCTGGAGTTCCTCCTTGATCGCGCGGTAACACGCCTGATTCCTGGCGGCCTTGCCGATTCCTCCGTAGACGATCAGTTCGTCGGGGATCTCGGCGACATCGGGATGGAGGTTGTTCTCGAGCATTCGAAGTGCTGCCTCCTGCTCCCATCCCTGGCAGCGCAAATCAGTTGTACCTGTACTCATCTCGTCGCTCCTTTCGTGGTCTTGATCAGATTCAAAGCGTTGCCTGCCAACTGGCGATGGATCTCGGCCTCGCTGAGTCCAGCCTCGATCATCATCGGCGCAACCCGCTCGGGGATGTGGGAAAAGCCCGGTCCATCGAACTCCTTCAATTGCGTCTTGGTGCAGATGTCGTGAGAGTGGACGATTCGATCGCCGAAGCCAGCGTCGATCAGCTCGCACAACGCCTCGATGCGCTCGGCGTCACTCGGCATCGACTGCTCGCCGTAGTCCATCTCGTCTCCCCAGAGATCGAACGAGATGGTCGCTCCCCGATCCATCAGCGAACGGTGGTAGTCCAGCCCACCGGGTATCTGGGGATCCAGATGACAGAGGATCGTCCGTTGCAAGGAGCCCCCTCCCTCCTCCACCAGATCGAGGGCCTCGTGCCCGCGCCTGGCCCACGGATGGAGATGGACGTACAGGGGCACACCTACCTCGGCCTGGGCCATCGAGGCGCCGAGCAAGGCATTCCTCTCGACGTCGGCGATCGGATCACCCGTGCCGATCTCACCGATCACCGCCGGTGTCGGGCCTGGGGTCCGGAACTCCGCGAGGATCTCATCCCGGTATTCGTCGGGCCCTATCTCCGGACCGTCCTCGGGCCTCGACTCCGCGATGTAGCGGCCGCAGCCGTAGACCACATCCACGCCGGCGCTCTCGGAGAGCGAGGCGATCGCCTGGATATCCCTCCCGATGCTGTCTGGAGTCACTTCGACGACCAGATGCCGTCCCGAGACGCCACCGAGAGCGGCGAGCTCCTCGGCCATCAGATCGGTGTCATCGAGGACCAGATTGTCGGCACAGGCGAACGGGTTAGACCTCACCTGTTCGAGATTGGCCGCTGCAACCGGTTGGTCAGCGAGATGCGCGGTGGGACCGTGCGAGATATCGAGCCAACAGCGGATGTCCGTCGCCAGGTGCTCGTGGGCGAGCACGGTCGTGTAGTCGTCGGCCAGAGGCCGGCCGAGAACGGTCATCGGTTCGTAACTCATGGCTCGCTCCGGACCAGTGCCCGAGTCACCTCGGCCGGAGTCGAGCAACCGCATAGCGCGAGCGCATCGGCCGTTTCCGAGGTGATCATCGCCAGCGCCTCCGCGACCCCCTCTCTCCCCGAGATCGCGAGAGCCCATGTGATCGGACGTGCGAGCATCACTCCCTTGGCGCCGAGGGCGAGAGCCTTGACCACATCGGTTCCCCGCGTGACGCCTCCGTCCACCAAGACCTCCATCCCGTCACCAGCCGCATCGACCACCTCCGGAAGGATTTCGATGGTCGGTACGGCGGTGTCCAACTGCCGCCCGCCATGATTCGAGACGATGATCGCCGCAACGCCGAGGTCAGCCGCGATCCTTGCGTCCTCAGGCGACAGGATCCCCTTCAACACGACCGGTAGATCGGTCATCTCCATGAAAGACCCGATGTCGTCCCACGAGAGCCCTTCCTGCATGAAGGAGGTGACATCGGTGGGACTCACCGGACCGTCGAAGTCGTCAGGGACCGGTACGCATGGCAAGTCACAACCCTCGGGAAGCACGAATTCATGACGGAACTCCCTCTCGCGCCGGCCATGGACCGCAACATCACAGGTGACGACGAGCGCTCTACAACCGGCTGCGGCAGCTCGGGCGACCACATCAGCGGTCATCGCCTTGTCTGCGTAGGGGTAGAGCTGGAACCAGATCCTCCTCTCTGGCCCACTGGCCTCCACCACCTGCTCGAGAGGCTGCGTCGAAAGGGAAGAGAGGCACATCAGGACACCGGCGTCGGCACAGGCGCGGGCGGTCGCCAACTCACCATCCGGATGGGCTACTCGCTGATACGCGAAGGGCGCGACGCCCACGGGAGAGGAGACAGGGGTTCCGAGGATCTCAGTCCCGGTGCCATGGTCGGACCCTGCGCTGAGGACTCTCGGCACCAACCTCAGGCGGCGGTAAGCAGCTGAATTCTCCGAGACGGTTATCTCGTCGGCTGCTCCTCCGGCGAAGTAATGGAACGCTGCCTCGTCGAGTACCTGGGCGGCGAGATCCTCCAACTCGCCGAGATTGAGCGCACCGAGGGCACTCTCGCCCGGCTTTACATCGGTGCTCATCTTCAGGCGATCTCGCCGGATTCGATCAGCTCTGCGATCTTCCCGATATCCGGCGCCGGAGGGCGATCCTCGTGGAGTTCAGGGACGACCCCCCTCACGGTCTGATGGAGCCGGGCGACCTTGCCGCCAGGCTGGCCGGGGTCCAGATCGAGCGCCTGGCAGGAGCAGAGGATCTCGCACGAAAGCACGGAGGTGAGACGCTCGACCGCCTGCATCGTCAGATCCGCCCCGGTCATCCCCATCGAGACGTGATCCTCCTGGTTGTCGGAAGTAGGAACGCTGTCGATACTCACGGGGGTCGCCAGCGCTCGCAGCTCCGAGACTAGTGCCGCAGCCGTGTACTGGACGATCATCAGCCCACTCGAAGGACCAGGTTCCTTGCTTAGGAACGCAGGTAGATCACGATTGGTCGAGGGTGAGACCAGGCGGAAGGTCCGTCGTTCCGAGATAGAAGCCATATCGGCTATGGCGAGTCGCAAGGTGTCGAAGGCCGACGCCAACGCCTGACCGTGGAAGTTCCCGGCCGAGACGACCTGATCCGGCCCTTCGAGGACCAGAGGATTGTCGGTGACCGAGATCAGTTCACGCTCGACGACCGCGACGAAGTACTCGAGCACATCACGTGCCGCTCCATGAACCTGGGGAGCACAACGCAGCGAGTAAGCATCCTGTGTGCTGCCGTCGTCTCCCGGATGGACACGAGTGGATCCCTCGAGAGCCGAGAGGATGGCGGCCGCGCTCTCGATCTGACCTGGGTGCGGTCGCAGCTCGTGAGCGCGCGGATCGAAGGCAGCCTCGGCACCCCTGAGTGCGTCGACGGTCGATGCGGCAACCAGGTCACACAGATCGAACAAGCTCTTGGTCCGCTCCAGGACGTGGGAGGCGATGGAGGCCATGAAGTGAGTCCCGTTGATCAGCGCCAGACCTTCCTTTGCCTCCAGCACCAGAGGCTCCCAGCCGAGTGCCGAGACCATCTCTGCCCCGGAGACGATCTCGCCCTCCGGACCCCTGACCTCCCCCTCGCCGATGAGAGGGAGGAAAGCGTGCGCTGAAGGCGCCAAGTCCCCGCTCGCGCCGAGAGATCCCGTTCTGGGGACGACGGGGACCCACTCGGAATCGAGCATCTCCACCAGACGCTCGCAGACCTCCGGGCGGATGCCGGAGTAACCGCGCGCCAGCGAACTGAGCCTGACCGCGACCGCACCCCGCACGATCTCGTCTGGAAGATACGAGCCGACTCCGGCGGCGTGGCTGCGGAGCAGGTTCAGTTGGAGGTCGGCGAGATAATCCTCCGAGACCTTCTCACCGGCCAGAGCACCGAAGCCTGTGTTGACGCCGTAGATGGGCTCACCCCCTGCGAGCAGACCCTCGAGACGCTCACGTGAAGCCCGGATGCGCTCCAAGGCGGCCGGTGCGAGTTCCACCTGTGAGCCGCCACCGACCTCGACCACCTCTGACGGCGTGATCGAGCCGTCGATCAGGACCGGACTCATGGATCCGTGATCTGGGCGATTTCCAGAGATTCTTCCCGAATGCTCTCGAGGACCTCGGCGTACAGCTCGCCGAACTCGGGAGAACCGACCATCTCATAACTCCTCGGCCTCGGCAGATCCACCTTGACCTCCTTCTTGATCCTGCCGGGTCGATTCGTCATCACGAGGACGCGATCCGAGATGTACACGGCTTCCTCGACGTCGTGGGTCACGAACAGGACCGTCAACTTGTGCTGCTCCCAGATCTTGGTCAGCAGCTCCTGCATCAGCTGACGGGTCAGGGCGTCCAGGGCGCCAAAGGGCTCGTCCATGAGGAGGATCTCCGGCCGGTAGGAGAGCGCCCGGGCTATGGCCACCCGCTGCTGCATTCCTCCAGAGAGCTGGTTCGGGTGCCGGTTGGCGAAATCCTCGAGCCCGACCAGCTTGAGGTGCTCCATCGCCTGTTCCCTCCTCTCGTCGGAGGAGAGCGTCTCGCCCCTCAATGCGAACTCCACGTTCTCGAGGGCAGAAAGCCAGGGGAAGAGCGTGTAGGACTGGAAGACGACCCCGCGATCCCGACCCGGACCACTGACCGGCTGACCGTCCACCAACACCTCTCCGGCGCTGGCGTCCTGCAAGCCGGCGGCGATCGAGAGCAGTGTGCTCTTGCCGCAACCCGAGGTGCCCACGAGGGTGACGAACTCGTTCTCGGCCAGCGAGATACTGACGTCGTCGAGCGCGAGCACGCTCTGCTCTCGCGTCTCGAAGGTCTTCGAGATCCCGTTCATCTCCAGTCTCTGTCGGGCGCTCATCGCCTCGACTCCGCGTAACGGAACATCCGTCTGCCGATGAACTTCATCACCTGATCGGTGATCAAGCCGAGAACGCCGAGCACGAGGATGTAGCCGATGATCGTGTCGGTCTGGAAGAAGCGTTGAGCGGTGGTGATCCGATACCCCAGACCGGAGGTCGCGGCGACCAACTCCGCCAGCACCAGCCAGGTCCAGGCCCAGCCGAGACTGATTCGCATAGAGTCCCAAATGCCGGGAGCAGCCGCACGGAAGATGATCCGGGAGATGATCGAGCGGTCCTTCATCCCGAGAGTCCTGCCGATGTCGACGTAATCCAGCGGAACCCGCTTGGTGTTGTCCATGATCAACAGCACCTGCTGGAAGAAGGTTCCGATCCAGATGATCAGGAACTTCTGGAAGTCTCCTGTTCCGGCCCAGAGGATGGTCAACGGAACGAATGCGACGACCGGCATGTACCTGACGAAGTCGACCAGCGGCTCCAAGGCCGCTTCCCATGATCTGTAGAGACCGATCAGGATTCCGATCGGCACGGCCATCACCGATGCGATCAGGAAACCGATAGCTATTCGGTAGACCGAGATCCCTATGTCCTTCCAGAGGTCGCCCGATGCCGCGAGGTCACCGAGTCGCGTGGCCACATCGACAGGCGAAGGCAGGAAGATCGGGTCGACCCACCCCAGGGAGGTCGCGATTATCCAGATCACCAGGATCGCGGCGAAGATGCACACGGCGATCGCGATGAATTGGGCGGTCTTGATCCGGCCGCCGATCTTCAGCATCTCGCTGCTGCGCTCGGAGCGTACGGCCCGGACACGGGAGCCCTTGGCTCCCGTGTCCCCAGCCGTCACTTCGTCCGGCGCAATTGGCTCCGGAGTAGTCACTTCTCTACTTGCTCGCCTCGTCGACGAACGTGGTGTCGATCAGATTCTTCGGATCGACGCTTCCTTCGATCAGGCCTGCATCCTTGGCGGCGTTGTAGACGTCGCTGATGGTCTGATCCCTGAACTCACCGTTGAGCAGGTCGGTCATCTCCTCGAGCGTGTAGAACTTCACGCCGTCGAAGGCCGTCTTGAGTGAGCCAGGATCGGCTCCGACGGACTTCTCGATGATCGCCTGTGCTTCAGCGGTGTTGTTGTAATAGAACTCGACCGCGTCGTTCCAGCTCTTCGCCAGAGCGACCAGCTGACCTGGCCTGCTGTTGATCGTGTCCTCGTTGACGATGAACACGTCGCTCACGATTCCGGGCTTCTCGCCGGCCGTGTAGAGCAGCTTCGCGTTCGAGTCCTCATTGAGGGCTGTGGTCAGGTACGGCTCGTAGGTGACCGCGAACGGCACCTTCCCGCTGATGAAGGCGGCACCCGCGTCTGCAGCCGGAATCGGCACAGACTCGATGTCGTCCTTGGTCAGCCCGTTCTGGGCGAGCGCGTACGAGAGGAGGATGTCAGAAGTAGTCCCCTCCTCGTAAGCGACCTTCTGACCCTCCATGTCGGTGACGGACGTTGCGTCCTTACCCGACATGATTGCGTCAGCGGTCGTGCTCTCGTCCTCGAGCAGGATGATCTTGATCGGCAGACCCGAGGTGGCAAAGCGCAGCGCGGTGTGCGTTGCGATGTTGCTGCCGTCGAGCTTACCCGCGGCGAAAGCCGCGTTGATCTGATCATCGGTCGTGAAGTTGGTTATCTCCACGTCGATGCCGTTCTTCTCGAAGAACCCCTTCTCTTCGGCGATTCGCCAGGGTCCGTATCCGAGCCAGGGCTCGATGCCCATGCGGAACGTACCCGCCTCCGGCTCGGACGGTATGTCACCGCTCCCACCGGAACTGCTCGAACTGCCACAGGCAGCCACGAACAGCGAAATGCCGAGCACAGCGAAGGCGCTCAGTATTGCTCTCTTCTTGCTCATGATCTCCTCTCTATGTGTGATCTATCCACCCTGACCCCCGGTCCTGGCCTCGATGGCCGCTGCGTGGGCAGGGAATCCCTCATGCTCTGCAAGCGCACATACTGACGCACTCGCAGCTTCCAGAGCATGTCGATCGCAACTTGCGATCGACATCTTCTTCTGGAAGGTCTCTGCGGTTATCCCGCCGGTCACACGGGCGTAGGCCCCGGTTGGCAGCGCGGCGGGAACACCCGCCACGTAGTTGGCGAGGGAGATCGGTGTGCCCTGGCCGAGCAGCACCTCTCCGGCGTGTTCCATGCGTGCGAGAACCGCGTCGTCGTCTCTGGTCGCAATCTGCATGTGCTCAGGCGCGTACAGATTCGCTACCTCTGTTGCCTGTTCGAGGTCGGAGACGACGATCGCGCCACCGTTGGTGCCTAACGCGAGGGCAGCGTACTCGCGCCGCGGCTCAGGCAGATCGTTCAGCCTCTCTGCGAGTCTGGGCTCCGTCGCCTCGATCAGGCTCACCGAATCGGTTACGAGCAGCGACGAGGAGTCAGGACCGTGTTCGGCTTCGTTGAGCAGATCCGCGGCCAGCAGATCTGGATCGACGGAGTCGTCGGCGATTATCAGGCTCTCAGACGGCCCACAGAGCATCTGCGTGTGACAACCACGAAGCTGGCACACGATCTGCGCGGCCTGCACGGGAGGGCTGCCGGGACCGACCACCTTACGAACTCTCGGGATGCTCTCGGTACCGAGCGCCATCGCGGCGACACCCGAGGGGCCGTTTGCGCGGAAGACATTGGTCAGACCCAGCTCTCGTGCGACGCAGAGCACGGCCGGATCGACCTCGCCATCGCCGCCCGGAATGGGCGGTACGACGACGACGATCTCAGGGACACCGGCTACGACCGCCGGGGTGCCGATCTGCACCAATACCGAAGGGAATGAGCCCTTGCCGCTCGGCACGAACAGGCCTGCGCTCGAGATCGCGGTCGACTTCTCGCCTACCTCGAGTCCCGGGGCGACCTCGAAGCGCCACTCGCGTTCACGGGTCAGGTACTGATTGAAGTTCCTTATGTTCTCGATGCCGAGGCGAATGCCCTCCATCACAGGTTCGGAGACTTTGGATGCAGCGTCCTCGAACTCGTCCTCACCGACGCGGAGGCGGTCGGTCGTGACCTCACATCCATCGAACTTCGCGAGTGCATCGACCAGAGCTTGATCGCCACGTGCTGCCACATCATCGACCAGGTCGCTGATCGAGTCCATCAACTGCGGATCGAAGATCGCCCGCACTCCCCGCTCGAGCAGATCTGCTCTGGCGGACTCGTCCATCTCAGACCACTTGTGCACCGCCATCACCGGCTCAGACATTCCGGCCTCCGGCGATAGAGACGACCGATCCGGTCATGTACGAGGAGGCCGGATCGAGGAGGAAGGCGACCAGGCGAGCGATCTCTTCGGGTTCGCCGAAGCGGCCGGCCGGGATGTCGGCGACTAGTTCTTCGGCAACCGCAGGGTCGTTCAGGTAAGTCTCGGTCATGCGCGTCCTGACGTATCCGGGACAGATCGCAGTCACTGCGACCCGACGGTCAGAGAGGTCGAGGGCCAGCGACTGGGCAAGGGAGATCGCCGCCGCCTTGGACGCGTTGTAGTCGGCGAACCCCTTCTCGGCGCGCTCACCGTTGACCGATGCGTTGATCACGATCGCCCCACCCTCGTCGTCCATCGCCTTGGCAGCCTCTCGCGCAAGGACGAACGCGCCGACTACGTTGACATCGAGAACACGCCGAAAATGATCGGCACTCAGATCTTGGGCGTTCTTGTCCTCGCCGTCGATCCCAGCGTTGACGAATGCCCCGTCCAACCCCCCGAGCGCATCGGCTGCCTCGGATACGGCCGAGATCACTGCCTGCTCGTCAGCGGCGTCGGCCCATCCACCTCCAGCCACCTCCAGACTCTCCAAAGCGGCGGCAAGGGTGTTCTCGCTGCTGCCGAGGACCCAGACCCGCGCGCCCAGACCGCTTAGGTACCCGGCGGTTGCGTGACCGAGCCCGCTGGTCCCGCCAGAGACGATCACCCGAAGGTCGCTGATACCGGCCATGGGCATGATCAGTCGAGGGTCCCCTTGACCCCGGCGGTCATACCCGCCCTGCGCGGATTCCCACTCAATGCGGCCCTGAGTGCTCTCGCGAAAGCGCGGAATCCCGCCTCCCAGGCGTGGTGTGGATCGCGGCTCCCCTCCCTCAGGTCCAGATGCACGGTGCAGCGGCCTCCCTGCGCGAAGCCCTCGAAGAAGGCGACGAGATCGACGCAGAGCATGTCTTCGACCCGCTCGAGGTTCGATGCTCCACCGCGGGTTATGAACGAGTTGGAGCGACCCTCGAACGAGACTTGAGCCTCGGCACTTGCCTCATCCATCACCCCGAGGGAGAATCCGTTGGACTCGACACCCTCGGGTATCCGGTCCCTGATCACCTGGGCAGCAGCAGCGCCGAGCGAGAGACCGATGTCCTCGCAAACGACGTGCATCAGGCGGAAGGTCCTCACTTCATAGGTCGCATCCACGACGAAGTCTCCGTACCAACCGAGCATCTCGAGCATGTGATCGAAGAACGAGATCGTGGTGGCGAGCTCAGGGTCGCGTCGCGGGCCGAAGTCGAGAACGGTCTCGATCGCGGCTTCACGACTTTCGCGCTTGGTGACATATCTGTCGCCAACGCACTCGACGCTCATTCCGCTGAAGCCCTCGCTCATGCGAGCACCTCCTCCAGGCGTTCGAGTTCCGCATCCGGGGAGGCCGCCGCGCGAGCGAGATCCATCGATGCCGACCGCAACAGGGAGGACAGACCATCCTTCTCCTCCGGTCCTACCTGCGCCGAGAGGAAGGTCAGACCGAGAGCTGCCGCAGGTGCGAGTCCGGGGGTCATGACCGGCACGGCGAGACACGAGACACCTTCGGTGATCATCCCCTCATCCGTGGCGTAGCCGCGCTCGGCAACAGCGGAGAGGTCTCTCAGCAACTGGTCCAACGGAGGTATCGCGGCGCCCTGAACCACCGGAAGTCGATCGTCTCCGTAGAGAGCCCGCAATTGTTGCTCGGGCAGGTAGGCGAGGATCGCCCGACCTACCGCAGTCAGATGAGCGGGAAGCCTGGTGCCGATGCTGGTAACGAGTTGGACTCCGAGTCCCGGGGGCTGCTCCTTGTCTATGTAGAGGACCTCGGTGCCTTGGAGGATCGCGAGATGAGCGGTCTGTCCACTCCGAGCCGCAAGTTCGGGTAGCACCACCCGGGCTGCCCGCTGTAGCGAGCCCGAACGAAGGTAGGCGAGGCCGACCTCGAGAGCTCCCACACCCAATTCCCAGGTTCCGTCACCCGCGCGATGGTTGACGAAGCTTCGATCCTTCATCACGTTGAGCAGGTGATAGGCGCTGCTTCTGGGGATCCCGAGCTCATCGGAGATGTACATGGCCGTCACCGGTCTATCGAGCCTGGAGAGCAGCGAGAGCACGTCGAGCAGGCGCTCGGCCGACTTGACCGTGCTGGACCCCGTCATCAGCGGTTGTCCTCTATGGCAGACTGATCGCTCCTCACGTGTCTCTCCTTGTACAGGATTGCTGCGGGTCGTGTCCTCAGGCCGCTGATCAAGCCTCTGATCAGGCTTGACCGAGATCTACTCCCATATGCCAGACTCGCTTCCGTGCGGAATCTCGAAGATCTCGATCTCCCTGAGTTCGATCACACTGACCCCTCGCTGAGTGGGCCTGAATGGCACGAGCGCATCGACGCCATCGCGAGGGAGAGTTGGCTTGCGAGGACACCACTTGCGACCGTCGTACTCGACCGCGAGGCCTCAGAGCAGATCCTGAGATCTAAATCAGCGAAGTTCCCGGGTCGCGAGGTCGCTGATCTGTTCGGAATCGACTCGGGGCCTTTGCGAGAGGAGATCGACCGCAACATCATCAACATCAACGGCGAGCCTCATCGGCGACTCCGCTCACTCGTCGCCCCGCACTTCTCTCCGCGCGCCGCGGAGAGCCACCGATCCGCGGTAGCCGGAATCTTCACCGAGGTCATGGATGCCGCACTCGAAGCGGAGGTGATCGACGCCGTCGAATCGATCTGCAAGCCGTACGCATCCAGAGCGATCTCGTACCTGATCGGAGGATCGATCGAAGATGCCCATCTGCTGCATGACTGGTCACTGTGGGTACAACGACAGTTCGATCCTCTCGCGCTCGCAAACGACAGGCTCATCCTCGAGCGGAAGGCCGATGAACTCCAGAGCTGGGTGCGGGAGCTGATCGAAGTCAAACGAGCAGAGCCTGGTGATGACCTCACCTCGGCGCTACTCGGGATAGAAGAGGAGGGCGACCGCCTGACCGCGACCGAGACGGAGCATCTCGTCATCAACGTGATCCTCGGAGGGATCGATACGACGCAGAGCCAGCTTGCTCATGCGCTCAGGCTGTTCGGCGAATTTCCGGAGCAATGGAGGGAAGTCGCCGAGGCCCCCTCGAGGCTTGCCTCGGCCGCGGTCGAGGAGGCTCTCAGGTTCGAGCCTGTGACCCCATTCACGGCACGACTTCTCACCGAAGACCAAGAGATCAAGGGGGTGTTGTTCCCCGAGGGCAGTCTGATACTCGTCTGCTCGTTCATGGGCAATCGCGATCCGAACGCATTCGACCGGCCCGATCAGTTCCTGCCGGCCGAGAGAACGCAAGCCGGAGAACGGATCCTCACCTTCGGAGCGGGAATCCACTACTGCCTGGGAGCCAACCTAGCTCGAGTCGAGCTGGAGGAAGCGATACGAGTACTGGCCGGGCTGATCGACCGAGTGGAGCTCCTCCCTGGCGCGGCATTCGGCAACGTCAGCGGCATCTACTCGATGGATCGCCTGCCTGTACGCCTGCACTCTGCGTGATCCAGACCGACCTCCGACCCTGTTTTCTGGCAGGCTTGAAGGGTGAGCGAAGAGCCTTCTGAAGCGAGACAGACCGGCGAGGCCATAACCCAAGAGGGAATCGAGTCTCTCGAGGCTGAGATCAAGGAACTCGAGGGTCCCGCGCGCGACCAGATGGCGGAGCGGATCAAGGCGGCTCGTGAGTTGGGCGATCTGAAGGAGAACGCCGAGTACCACATCGCCAAAGACGATCAAGCTCACCTCGAGACCAAGATCAAGCGCCTGCGTGAACGGCTCAGGACGGCGGTCGTGGTGGAGGCCGACGAGAGCTCCACGGGAGACACGTTCGCGTTCGGCAAGACCGCCGAAATCGAAGAGGTAGGCGCAGGCAAGACCCACACCTGGACCTTGGTCGGATCGACCGAGGCGGATATGTCCGCCGGAAAGCTCTCCGCCGAGTCCCCCGTGGGCAAGGCACTTCGGAACGTCGCGGTCGGCGAGAGTGTAGATGTGGAGACCCCGGGCGGAACCAGGTCCTACCGGGTCTCGAAACTGGTCGACTGACCCGAATCGGGTGCAGGACTCAGCCTCCTCGATATTCCTTCGCTTCCTCAAGTTCGGAGCTCTTGCCTGGGGTGGGCCAGGTCCGCAGATAGACATGATCCGGCAGGAGTGCGTCGAAGACCTCGGTTGGGTAACGCCCGAGTCGTTCAGGAAGACTCTGGCGGTCTATCAGCTGCTACCCGGACCGGAGGCACATGAGCTCTGCGTCTATCTCGGGCGGACCAGAGGCGGCAAGCTCGGTGGTTTCTTGGCGGGACTCGGGTTCATGCTCCCGGGATTCCTGCTCATGCTCGGGCTCTCGGTTCTCTACGTGCATACGGACCTCGCTGACTTCTTCGACGAGATCTTCTACGGCCTGAAGGCTGCCGTTGCTGCCCTGCTTGCGCGCGCCATCTTCAAGCTGGGGCAGAACTTCCTGACCGACGCTGCACTCTGGTTCATCGCCTTGGCTGCGCTGGCACTCACTCTGTGGGGGGTGATTGGATTCGTCTTCGTCCTCATCGCCGGCGGGATCAGCTACGAGTTGTGGACGAACGCCGGAAGGCTCGGCCGATCGACCAGGACGGTCGAACCATCGACGCTGATCGGCCTGGCGCTCGCGGCAGGCGCGATAACCCTCTCACTGAACGCGCAGATCTTCACTGAGGGACTGAAGGCCGGTCTACTGACCTTCGGCGGTGCCTACACGGTCATACCCTTCCTCCAGCAGAGCGCCGTCGAGAGCCGGAACTGGCTCACCGAGTCGCAGTTCGTCGACGGAATCGCCTTGAGCGGCATCCTCCCCGCACCGCTAATCATCTTCTCCACCTTCGTCGGCTATCTGGCTGGAGGCATGAGCGGCGCCCTGCTGATGACGTTCGGGATATTCCTTCCTGCCTTCATCTTCCCGATTTTCTTCCACCGGGGCCTCGTACGGATAGCCGACAACGAGCGCCTCCACCCCTTCCTCCTCGGAGTAGCGGCTGCCGTGATCGGATTGATCGCAGCCGTCACCATCCAGATACTCGGTACCAGCATCGTCGATCTTCCTTCGGCCCTGCTTGCTGTCGCCGCTCTCCTGCTGCTGCTCCGCTTCCATTCGAAGTTGACGGTGGTCGCGGTCGTGATCGGCTGCGGTCTGATCGGCTGGGTGCTGCAGGC
>CAZQMB010000013.1:0-29121 GCA_964594365.1 uncultured Conexibacteraceae bacterium | reverse complement strand
GGAGCTTCGTATCTCGGCAACCGTCGCGTATGCCTGGGCTGCGCTCGCCTTCACCGCGAGATCCTCCGCTCGCTTGGCGGCGAGCTCGAATGCCTCGTCCCGCTCGGCCTTGCGAGTCCGCTTCTTCTTGTCGCCGAGCTCGACCGCACGCTCCTCTGCCGCCACAGCTCGGGCTGTCACCTCCTGGAGTTTCTGATCTGCCGCTCTGAGCGAGCTTGCTGCTTCCTCCAGCTCTGCGGCCAGCTCCTGGATTCGCGGCGCCGCCAATGCCTCCGCTTCGGCTCGCGCCTCTCGAAGGGCATCGTCTCTTGCCGCTTCGATCCTGTTCTTGGCTTCGACGTCCAGCCGCTCGGACTCGCTCGCCAGCCGGGCGTCCGCTCTGAGTTCAGCCTTCTCGGTGGCGGCTGCGATCGCCCGATCGCTCTCACTCCGCAGGTCACGAATCGACTCCCTGCGCACGGAGCCAACCTGTCCCTTCAGCCACTTGGCTGCACGCTCGCGAGCCGTTGCAGCTGCTGACTTCCGCTCGGCCTCTGCTTCTGTCGCCCGGGCGACCGCTTCGTCACGGGCCGACTCGGCCGCGGCAATCTCGGCGTCGGCATCCTTCCGGAATTTCGCGATCTCGGCTTCCGCATCGCGGTTCGCCTTCTCGATCGCTTTTGCGGTGGCCGCGGAGAGCTTCGAGGCGTAGTCCTCCTTCAGTTCGGTCTCGCTCGCGGCGAGTGTCTTTCGCTGCTCGGACTCGATCCGCTTCAGTTCCTTCTCGACACGTGCTTCTACCTCACGCGCGACCCTAGCCTCGTATTCGGCCTCGATCTTCTTGCTCTCCGCGGCGACCTTCTCCTCGGCGTCCCGCTCCAGTCTCGTCCTCTCCGCAGCGAGGTTCTCCTCGGCTTGCTCCACTCGGCGTTCTGCCGTCGCGACCCTCTCGGCGAGCTCCTCGAGACGTTTCTCGGCTTCCGCGGCTGCTTCGGCAGCCCCTTTGCGCTCTCGCTCGAGATCCTGCTCGGTCGCTTCCAGTTCGGCGCGGAATCGCTGCTCTATGGCAGCCTGCTTCTCCTGCGATTCACGGAAGGCGCGGCGCTCAGCCGCAGCCTTGATCTCCTCTATCCGCTCTGCGAGATTCGCAGCAGCCTGCTCTCTGACCGTCTCCTCGAGCTCGAGACGCGCCGAGGCGACCTCGGCTTCGGTACGGAATTCGATCCGGCGCTCGGCGTCATCCTCTATCTCACGCCGTGCACGCTCGAGGCTCTGTTCCTCCTGGGATTCCGAGCGCGTCGCGGGGATCGCAGGAGGCTCGATCGACGGCTCATTCTCGGGCTCGGCGTCGAACGGTTCGTCCCACGGGTCCTCATCACCAAGCGGAGGCGATGGCGCCGTCGGGGCCGGTGGAGTCGCCGTGACGCCAGCGTCGAGAGACTCTTCGACACTGGCGAACGACTTCTCTGCCGACTTCCGCTCGGACTCGAGCTCGGCCTCCAGCGCCGCGATCGTAGCGTCGAGATCCTCGGATCCCGAACCCCCGGGGGTTCCTCGTGCGTCTCCCTCCATCACTCGCTCACTTTACGAAACATCGGTGCGTCCGCTTCTGTGGGGTCTGACTCGACCATCCCCTCCCACGCGGAGAGAACTCTCTCCGCCATACGGCGAGCGGTGAACGGTCCGACGCGATCCATCGCATCGATCGGCCCGGTCCTCTCGTCGAGCGCCTGTCGCGCTGCACCGGCCCAGACGGACCGGTCGAACTCCTCCACGAGACAGCCCTCGACCCCGGCGACTGCGAAGGGGGCGACACCGACCGGAGTAGAGAGGACGGGTACCCCGCAGGCAAGAGATTCCAATGCGGCGAGGCCGAACCCTTCGCTGTCCGACGTGATCAGGACCGCTGAGCTCGCGTTGATCAGATCCGGCATCCGCTGGGGATCGACCTCCCCTGCGGTCAGCAGCTCGGACTCCGTGTCCTCGGCCACCGTCCGTGCCCGGTCCGCTCGCTTCACGGTCCTATCCGGGTCAGCGGGGAGAAGGAGGTACCGCCCGTCAGGATCGAGGCCCAGAGACATCCTGGCCTCACTCCTCGAGGCCGGGCGAAAGCGGGTGGTGTCGACTCCGCAGGGCAGCACCGCTGCATTGGCGAGGAGAGGCAGCCCGCGTTTGCCGGCTTCGCTGTGGAAGCAGGAGAGCGAGGCACCAGCGGCGACCTCGGCCCTTCGGGCGACCCGCCGGGAGAGCGGTCCGACAGCAGGGTGTCTGATGTCCGTCCCGTGGAACGTGACCACCAACGGACGGGCACCCGCTCGCTCTGCCACCCAGCCGCAGAGCCCGTAGTGAGCGTGGATTACGTCGTAGTGGGCAGAGCGAAGCATCTTGCGCAGGTCGCGGGATGCCTTCAGGTAAGACCGCGCTCCCAGGGGGAAAGTGAATACGTCGACCTCCGCGCCGAGCCGTCGGATCTCCTCCACCTGATCTCTGACGAACCGTCCGAGACGGGGTCTCGCCTCGGACGGATAGAGGTTCGTGACCACGAGCGCCCGCATTGCAGCCAGCCTATTGGCCGCGTCTGCCGTCAGTTCCAGATCCTTCACCCAAGGGGTGTCACGGGTGACCCTACGGCATTCAGTGTGCGACCTCGGAAAGACAGAGACGAAAGGAGTGTCGAAGATGCAGAGGATTTTCGTCAGGGCCCAGATCGCAGCGGGCCGCGCGGGCAACAGGCTGACCAGGCTCACTGCCGATCAGAACGGTCAAGGTACGGTCGAGTACGTGGGTCTGATCCTGCTCGTCGCCCTACTGATGGTCGGGATGGTCGCGGCGATGCAGGGTTTCCAGGGCCGCCAGGGGCTCGAGCTCGCCTCGACCATCGTGGACAAGATCAGAGGTGCGGTGAGCAAGGTCACCTTCCGCTGAGAGACACAGGGGCGGCTCGTCCGGCGTCAATACCGTGCGGGTCGCCCTAGACTCTCGGCGCATGGCCGTGACGAAGAGAGAGGACGGGCGCGCACCGGGCGACACACGCGCGGTAGCGATCGAACCGGGGTTCGTCAGCACGGCAGACGGATCCGCTCTGATTTCCGTCGGCGGCACACGGGTGATCTGCACCGCTTCCATCTCCGACTCGGTCCCCGGCTGGATGGAAGGGCGGGGCAGAGGATGGGTCACGGCCGAATACGCGATGCTCCCGGCCTCGACAGGAGACCGGAAGCGACGGGACATCTCTAGCGGCAAGCAGGATGGACGCGGGGTCGAGATCCAGCGTTTGATCGGACGCTCTCTGCGCGGAGTCGTTGATTTCGAAGCCTTGGGAGAGCGATCCGTCTACGTCGACTGCGACGTACTCGAAGCCGACGGAGGAACCCGCTGCGCATCGATCACGGGCGGTTTCGTCGCTTTGCAACTCGCACTGGCGCCGCTGGTCGAGTCGGGTGACCTCGAATCCATGCCCCTGAGCCAATCGGTGGCGGCGATAAGCGTCGGTGTCGTCGACGGTTCGGGGCTCTGCGATCTCGACTACCCCGAGGACTCCCGGGCCGAGGTTGACGCAAACGTGGTCATGACGGGCGACTCTGGGCTGGTCGAAGTCCAGGCCACTGCTGAACGGACACCACTCTCCCGGGCATCTCTCGATGAACTGATGTCCCTCGCCGAAGGGGGCATCGCGGTGATGCGCTCTGCCCAGGAGGCTGCGGTCGGGAGACTCCCAGGGGCATGAGCGGGCAGGGCTTCCCCGCTCCTTTCGATTCTCTGGTCATCGCAACGCGCAACGCCCACAAGCTGAGGGAGTTCGGCGAGGCGATGAAGGGCGTCCATCTCGACCCTTTGCCGGAGGAGGTCGTGCTCCCACCCGAGGATGGCGAGACCTTTGCCGAGAACGCCCTCGGCAAGGCGCGAACCGCCGCAACGGCTACTGGTCGCCCGGCCCTCGCCGACGACTCCGGAATCGAGGCTGCGGCGTTGGGTGGTCTGCCGGGAGTGAGATCGGCCCGCTACGCGGGGGAGGACGCAACCGACCAGGCCAACCTGGAGAAGTTGATTGGCGCTCTCGCGGGAGAGGATGATCGACGGGTTGCTTACGTTTGCGCCCTTGCGCTGGTCAGTCCCGCTGGATCCGAGTGGGTCGTCGAAGGCCGCTGTGAGGGGGAACTGATCGATGCTCCGCGAGGTTCCGGGGGGTTCGGGTACGACCCGGCCTTCGTCCCGTCCGTCGGGGACGGAGTGCGGACGATGGCCGAGCTCACTCCTGATGAGAAGCACGCGATCAGCCATCGAGGAGCCGCGATCACTGCACTCCGGAACCTGCTCGAGGGTGACGAAGAGTGACCTTCTCCAAGGCGTTCGCCGCCGGCGTATCGATCGCCTACAACCTCCTGCTGATCGCGCTGAAGGTGGTGGTGGGAGTGATCACAGGGTCGGTGGCGATCATCAGCGAGGCGCTGCACTCGATCATGGATCTGGTTGCTGCGGTAGTTGCCTTCGTCTCGGTCCGTAAAGCCGACGAGCCGGCCGACGAGGAGCACCCATACGGTCATGCGAAGGCCGAGAACATCGCAGCCGCCTTCGAGGGCTTCCTGTTGATCGTCGCGTCGATCGTGATCGTCGTAGAGGCGGTGCGACGGCTGGAGTCGGGATCCGAGGTGCAGGCGATCGGTCTGGGGATCGGGGTCATCGCCTTCTCGATCTTGGGAAGCGCCCTCGTGGCCTCGTTCCTCTTCCGACAGGCCCGAAAACACGAGTCTCCTGCGCTGGAGGGGGATGCGACCCATCTGCAGGCCGATTCGCTCTCGTCGGTCGCCGTTCTGATCGGTCTGATCCTGGTCCAGATCACCGGCAATGCGGCCTTCGACTCGATCGTCGCGATCCTGATCGCGGTCTGGATCGCATATACGGGAGCGCGGATCACCTGGCGAGCCGTGATGGATCTGATGGACCTGGCGCCGCCACCCGAGGAGATGGACGCGATCGAGAGGATGATCGCCGCGAACCGACCACCCGAGATGGCTGGTTACCACAAGCTGCGCGCTCGCAAAGCCGGTTCGCGTCGGTACGTCGAGATGCACGTGCAGTTCCGCACCGGAACCAGTCTCGAGAGGGCACACGAACTCGCCCATGAGCTTCGTGACGCGATCGAAGAGGAGATGGGGGGGTCCGAGGTGCTGATCCACGTCGAACCCGAGTCCTCGGTCAAGGATCGAGACGGCGAGTCGGCAGGGGGCCCCTTCAGGTCAGGTTGATCGCGGCAGAGAGACCGACGGCAGCCGCCACGACGCTGTAGCCGCTGTAGCCGGTCAGCGCCAACAGCAGCGTCCCGACCGCACAGAGGGCTACCACTACCAACCACGATGCTTTGCCAAGTGTCACGACCGCTATTTTGCTCTTGATGCCGGACCCAAGTCCAGTCACCGCCGAAAGGTCGGTCGCCTACTTGATGGAGATCTCCCCGCTGATGCGCGGTTGCGCCATCCTCGACGCACGAGGTGAGGTTGTGGCGGCCACCGGCGAGCCCTCCGCCTGGAAAGCGCCGGCCGGCGCGATGATCTCGGCGGTGGACGCGACTCCGGTCGCGGGAGGCGAAGCGACCCACGCTCATGTCGCAACCGAGAACGGCGAGGCCTTCCTGGTCCGGGAGGGGGATTTCCATGCCGTCGCGGTATTCGAGCGGTTCTGTCTCTCGTCTCTGGTCTTCTTCGACCTTCGGGCTGCGATCCGCGACGCCCGAGGCGAGCAGGGTCTGCAATCCCCGGACCCGACCGGGGCGGGGGCCTGAATCGTGCCTCCGAAGCCCCACAGGCTCCTCCTGGACAGGGTGTCCGCCTATGCGGATGATGCCGCCGCCTACCTGCGTAGACGGCGTCAGCGTCGGCGACCGTTTGCCCGCGTGAGTGGGCCGGGCGGAAGGGCAGAGGCCTATCCGCGTGAGAGTGAGCACGGACAGGGTCTATTCGACGCTGCCGAGGCGCTGATCGATGCGGCTCCACGTGGGCGCAATCGGGTCGCTGATACGTCAGCCCGCACCTGAAGCGGATTTTCGCCGCCGGAGGCGTTGTTACGGTTTCGCGACTCCAAACTGAAGGAGGATTAGATGACGAAAGCCGAGTTCATAGAGCAGTTGGCCCGCGATTCCCGCATGGGGAGCAAGAAGGAAGCAGATGAGGCGCTCCATGCGGTTCTCGACACGGTTACGGACGTTCTTCGTGCCGGCGGGTCCGTCACGTTCACCGGTTTCGGGAAGTTCAGCGTTGCTGAGCGCAAGTCCCGGCAGGGTGTCAACCCTCGCACCGGTGAGAGGATCATGATTCAGGGCGGCAAGGTTCCGCGGTTCTCCGCGGGTTCCAAGCTGAAGCAGATCGTCAAGGGGGGTTAGCTCCCTGCCCGCGATCGGGCCCTTCTCCGACCGGCTGGCGGCGCTCACGGCAGAGCGTCGCAGTCAGGTCTGCCTTGGACTGGACCCTGATCCCGCTGCGCTGCATGGTGGCCCGGAACCGGCCGGCGACACGCCTGCTGAGCGGGCCGCCAATGCGGTGGCCACTCACTGTCTCGATCTGATCGAGTCAGCGGGCGGTTCCTGCGTTGCGGTGAAACCTCAGGTGGCCTGCTTCGAACGGTTGGGACCCCCGGGCTGGTCGGCTCTCGCCAGCGTTCTCGATGGTGCCCGGGAGGCTGGGCTGCTGACCGTCGTGGACGGCAAGCGCGGCGACGTGCCGATCTCTGCAGCGGCCTACGGGCAGTCCATGGTGGGTTCGACCGCGACCCCGTGGGGCGATGTAGAGGGGTTGGCTGCGGACTCCTTCACGGTGAACCCGTTGCTGGGCGGGGACTCGCTCGACACTTTCGTAGACGCGGCCGCACCGGCGGGAGCAGGAATCTTCGCTCTGGTCCGGACCTCCAACCCCGGAGCTGTCGCTATCCAGGACTCGGAGGGCGATGCCGAGCCGCTACACGAGAGGCTCGCTGCTCTGGTCGACGAACGGGCCGAGGCTCTCGCGGGCGGGGAATCCGGCCTCAGCGGGATGGGTGCGGTCATCGGGGCTACTGCGCCGGAGCACATGGCACGGTTGCGGGAATTGATGCCCCGCTCGATCTTCCTGCTCCCGGGTGTTGGTGCTCAGGGAGGCGAACCCGAGGACCTGGTGTCGGCTCTGGCGCCCGGTAAGCCGGCGTCGATCCTCGTGCCCTCGTCGAGATCGATCGCCGGGGCCCCCGACCCCGCCGCCGCCGCCGAGGAGCTGAGGGACACTCTCTGGAGTCTCACTGCCTGAAGAGGTGATTGGCCGCTTACGCCGGGTTTACCATCGGTCGCCATGGATAGCCGTGCGAACAGTCAGGTAGCCCGTGTCGCAGCGATATTGACCCTGATCGCCGTTTTCGTAGCGGTCCTCGCGATCTTCGCCGTCGGCGGTGGGGATTCCGGTTCCTCCGGGTCGGACGACCTGGTGACGCCCGCCCCGCAGACCAGCACCGAACCCACCACCGCAGCAGGTGAGCGCGCGGTAGCGAAGGGGTTCTACATCGTCAAGGAGGGAGACACCCTGATCCTCATCTCCGCTGCTACGGGTGTGCCACAGGAGACTCTCCAGGAACTGAACCCCCAACTGGATCCGCAGACTCTCGTCATCGGCGAGAAGATCAGGCTGCGCTGAAGGGGATCGTGTGAGTCCCGGCTCTCGCAGCAGCGTCCGCGCCAGCGGCGGGTCGACCGCGGGTCGGCGATTCGCGCTTCCTCTGCTCGTCTCCAGTTGCCTCGTCGCATGCCTAGCGATCTTCGCGGTGGTCCTCCTCGGATCAGCCGACGCGGCACAGCAGCGAGGCGACAAGCAGGATTCAGCTAAGGCGACCAATGAGAAGCAGCGCAAGGAGTCCGACCGTCCGCGTTACGGAACGAAGCCTCCGAAGGTCGACGCGAAAGCCTGGGTGCTGATCGATGCGCGGGATGGAGAGGTACTCGCCGCTCGATCGGCGGACTCCGAACGGCTGATCGCGAGCACCACGAAGATGATGACCGCGTATGTGGCGAGTCAGCTCTTCGAGCCTCGAGATGTCGTTCGGATCGCGGGATACCGGGCCTCACCGGGTGAGTCGCTCGCGGGCCTCGAAGGCGGAGATCGGATATCGGTGAGAGATCTGCTCTATGCGCTCCTGCTGCCGAGCGGCAACGATGCGGCCTATGCCGTCTCGAGGATCAAGCCTTTCACCGAGAGGGGTTTCGTCGCGGAGATGAACGCAAGCGCGCGAGACCTCGGGTTGGTGCACACGAGCTTCTCGACGCCGATCGGCCTCGACGAGCGAGGTAACTATTCGAGCGCTCGTGATCTCGCCGAGCTGGCCAGGGCCGTGCTCGGCGTCTCGCTGCTCTCGAAGATCGTCGATACCGAGAGCCGAACGGTCAGATCGGGCGGCCGCAAGCTCAGGCTGCTCAACCGCAACAGCCTCGTGCTCACCAAGCCTTGGGTGAGCGGCGTCAAGACCGGTTACACCAGCAGCGCCGGGTACAACCTGGTCGCATCGGGGACCCGCGACAACACCACGCTGATCTCTGTGGTTCTCGGCACTCCGAGCGAATCCGCCAGGAACGAGGCCAGCTTGGAGTTGCTCGGGTGGGGGTTCTCCCGATACCGCAAGGAGGTTCCCGTGACCAGGGGTGAGCAGGTGGTCTCGAGTGGACTCGATTACCGCGATTCCCGGATACCCCTAGTTGCGGGCGAGACCCTCCCGGTTCTGATCCGGGCCGACCAAGTGGTCAGGGTCGAGGCCGACTCACCGGACGAGTTGGTCGGTCCGGTCGCCGAGGATCAGAGGGTAGGGCGCGTTACCGTCACGGTCGACGGCGAGCCGGCGGCGTCCGCTCCGCTGCTCACCGGCACAGCCGCCCCGGCCGCCACCCTCGGAGAGAAGGTCAAGGCGCTTGCTCTCTCACCGCTCGTCCTCATACCCATCGGATTCGTGGTTTTGCTAGTCGGAATCATCCTGATCTTCCGCAATCGGTCCCGCAGGGGCGATAATGCCAACCGCCAGCCATGATCCTCACCGTCACCCTCAACGCCGCAATCGATCGCACCGTCGCCGTGCCGAGCTTCCGACAGGGCCATCGTCACCGGGCGGTGGAAGCCAGCACCTTCGCTGGGGGTAAAGGCGTGAATATCGCGAGGAGTCTGATGCTCCTCGGTCGCCCGGTCATAGCCACCGGTCTGGCAGGTGGACCCACCGGTGCGCGGTTGATGGAACGACTCGCGGAAGAGTCCATCCTCACCGATTTCACCTGGATCAACGGGGACTCCCGAACGAACCTCGCTGTTGTCGACCCCACCACGGGCGAGCAGACCGAGATCAACGAACGTGGCCCGGATGTCACCGAGGAGGAACTCGAGCGTTTCCGTGAGAAGCTGATGTATCTCGCCAGGGGCGCAAGGATCTGCGTGATCGCGGGCAGTCTCCCTCCGTCGGTCCCACCGGAGTTCTGTGGCGATCTCGTCTCGGAGCTCAATGCGCTCGGCGTGGAGACGATCCTCGACGCCGAGGGCGAGCCACTCAGCGTCGGCTTGAAGTCCAGGCCACAGGCGGTGACTCCGAATCAACTCGAGGCTGAGGAGGTAGTCGGTCACGAGTTCGCTGACCGCAGCGAGATGGTGGCTGGACTTGACGAGTTGATCTCTCTGGGTGCTCGGGAGGCGCTGATCACGAGCGAACGCGGATGCGTTGCATCACTCGGGACAGAAGGTGGGCGTGAGGTATGGGAGGTCTCCGCTCCGGAGTTGGATCCCGTGTCGACCGTCGGATCGGGGGATGCCCTCCTCGCGGGGTTCGTCGCGCGCCGCTACGACGGTGCGACCCCTGAGGATTGCCTCAGATACGCCGTCGCGTGCGGCGCCGAGTCGACCCAGCATTTCGGTGCTGGCACGGTGGATGCGGCTGAGGTCGAGCGGCTGGTGCCCTCGGTCGAGATCCAGAGCGTTGCACCCGCTCCTGTTACCTGACGAATCTCGGGAGGAGCCGGAAGGCGATTGTTATGATCGATCCAAGTTGATCGACCAACTCCCACATCAGTTCGGATCGCTCGGCTCCACCTCTGTCTCGCCCCGGCCTGCCGGGGTTTTTTCGTCCGCGAACGTTCATAGGGTGGCGGCGTGGAAGTAGAAATCGGAAGAGGAAAGAAGGCCCGCCGAGCCTACGGCTTCGACGACATCGCGATCGTCCCCTCCCGACGGACCCGCGACCCCGACGAGATCGACATCACCTGGACCCTCGGGCCTTACCGCTTCGAGTTGCCCCTGCTGGCTTCAGCGATGGACGGTGTGGTCAGCCCCGAGACCGCAGGTGTGATCGGGAAACTCGGCGGGTTGGCCGTGCTCAACCTCGAGGGCATCTGGTGCAGGTACGAGGACGCGGACGAGCGGCTTCAGGAGATCTCCGAGGCGCCGGTGGAGAAGGCGACGCGGATGATGCAGGAGATATATGCCGAACCGGTCAAGCCCGAACTCATCGGCAAGCGGGTCGAGGAGATCAAGGCGATGGGGGCCGTCGCTTGCGGTTCGCTCACACCCCAGAAGGTGACCTCGTGGCATCAGGAGGCCCTCGACGCCGGACTCGACATCCTGGTCATCCAGGGGACCGTGATCTCGGCGGAGCATGTCTCCAACGCCTCCGAACCACTGAACCTCAAGGAGTTCATCGGCGGTCTACCCATTCCCTGCGTGGTGGGTGGCTGCGCCTCGTACAACACGGGTCTCCATCTGATGCGCACCGGCGCCGTCGGGGTTCTGGTCGGCGTCGGTCCCGGGGCAGCCTGCACCACCCGGGGGGTTCTGGGAATCGGCGTCCCTCAGGCAACCGCGATCGCCGATGTGGCTGCCGCCAGGAGCCAGCACATGATGGAGACCGGCCAGTACTGCAACGTGATCGCTGACGGCGGTATGCGTAACGGCGGCGACATCTCCAAGGCGATCGCGTGTGGCGCCGACGCCGTGATGATCGGTTCGCCGTTGGCCAGGGGCAAGGAAGCTCCCGGCCGTGGATTCCACTGGGGGATGGCGACCTTCCATCCGTCGCTGCCGAGGGGGACCAGAGTGGCGACCCACCAGGACGGCACCCTCGAGGAGATCCTGCTGGGGCCTGCCAGAGAGAACGACGGGACCTTCAATCTGATGGGTGCTCTGCGCACCTCGATGGCGACCTGTGGTTACGAAGACATCCCCGCTTTCCACCGGGCCGAGGTCATGGTCGCCCCTGCCCTGCAGTCCGAAGGGAAAGCCCTTCAGCGCCAGCAGTCCGTCGGCATGGGCTCGAACGGTCGGGCGGCCGTTGCCGCAGGGGTAGCCGCCGACGATGACTGAGGGCTCCGCTCCCGCCGCCACGGCTGGCGCGGATGCGGACCCGGTTCCCGCTGGCCCTTCGTCCCACGAGGAGGTTCTGGTCCTCGATTTCGGCGGTCAGTACTCGCAGTTGATCGCTCGCCGGATCCGGGAGTGCGGTGTGTTCAGCGAGCTCCTTCCTCACGATGTGCCGGTAGAGCAGATCCAGTCCCGGAAGCCGAAGGCCCTCGTCCTCTCGGGCGGTCCGGCCTCGGTCTATGCCGAAGGTGCACCCGCTCTGCGCCCCGAACTCCTCGAACTCGGTGTCCCGGTGCTGGGGATCTGTTACGGCATGCAGCTAATGGTCCACGAGCTCGGAGGACGCGTCGAACAGGCGGAGGCAGGGGAGTTCGGTCGGACCGCACTCGAGGTGTCGGAGCCCGGGAGGCTGATGGCGGGGACCCCGGCCACCCAGCAATGCTGGATGAGTCACCGGGACACGGTGTTCGAGCCGCCGCCTGGATTCGCAGCCCTCGCGTCGAGCCCTGAGTCGCCGGTTGCAGCCTGTGAGGATCCGGCAAGAGGTCTTTACGGCATCCAGTTCCACCCAGAGGTAGTCCATACCCCGTACGGAACGGAGATCCTCACGCGGTTCCTTCGCGATATCGCAGGCTGTACCGAGGAATGGTCGCCGGCCTCGGTGATCTCCGAACAGGTCGAGGCGATAGCCGCACAGGTAGGAGAGGGGCACGCGATCTGCGGACTCTCTGGTGGGGTCGATTCGGCGACGGCGGCGCTGCTGGTGCACAAGGCGATCGGTGACCAACTCACCTGCGTCTTCGTCGACCACGGCATGATGCGGAAGGACGAGGCTGAGCAGGTAGTGACCGCTTTCCGCGACCAGTTGCACGTTCCGCTGATCCATGTCGATGCCTCTGACAGATTCCTCGAGAAGCTCGCGGGAGAGACCGAACCCGAGCGCAAACGCAAGATCATCGGAGAGGAGTTCATCAGGGTTTTCGAGGAGGAGGCAGCGAAGATCGCCGATGCCGACTATCTGGTCCAGGGGACCCTCTACTCGGATGTGATCGAGTCTGGAGGCGACGGCCACGCGGCCTCGACCATCAAGTCCCATCACAACGTCGGCGGTCTGCCGGAGGATCTCGAGTTCGATCTGGTGGAACCGCTGAGAACTCTCTTCAAGGACGAGGTCAGAGCGGTCGCGGCCGAGATGGGTCTCCCCGAGCGTTTCGTCTGGCGCCAGCCGTTCCCGGGCCCGGGTCTCGGGATCAGGATCGTCGGCGGTGAGGTCACTCGTGAGCGGCTCGACATACTGCGCGAGGCCGATGCGATCCTGCAGGAAGAGGTTCGAGCGGCGGACCTCTACCGGACCCTGTGGCAGTCTTTCTGCGTCCTGCCGGTGGTCAGGTCGGTCGGAGTCCAGGGCGATGAGCGTTCCTACGCGTACCCGATCGTGATCCGCGCGGTCACATCGGACGATGCGATGACCGCTGATTGGGCCCGCCTCCCCTATGACCTCCTCGAGAAGGTCTCGAGCAGGATCATCAACGAGGTACCAGGCGTGAACAGGGTCGCCTTGGATGTCTCATCCAAGCCGCCGGCCACCATCGAGTGGGAGTGAGCCCGAGTCCGGTTCGGGCCTCGGAAGTCAGGAGAAGCTGTCCCACTCCTTGAGCATCTTGGTCACTCTCTTGCTGAAGGTGCCTCCGTTGTACCAACCCGGTGCCGTCCAGACCTCGAAGTGGAGGTGGCAAGCTGACGAGGAGCCAGTCGTGCCGACCACGCCGATCTTCTGTCCTGTGGTGACCGTGGATCCTTCCTTGATCGGCGAGCGTTTGGCCAGGTGCATGTAGACGAAGTCGTACGGAGTCTCGGCACCGTCGATGACCACGTAGTAGCCAGCACCCGATGCCTGATACGCGTTGTATTCGACCTTCCCGCCCCTCGCGGCAACCAGTCGTGTGCCGCAGTCAGCAAGGATGTCCTGACCCTGATGGGAGTGATCTCCCCGGTCCGCGCCGATCCCGTCTCCATACGTGTGCGGCCCCCTGACGGGGAATATCCAACCTGACTGGGCCTCTTCGAGGTCCTTCTTGGTCCCGATTTTGAACACCACCGTGGAGTCGGCCTTCTGCTCGTACAGGTCTATCACCCTGATGGTTCCGCTCACCGCTCCCTGGGGGATCTTCGAGAGGACCACGCCGTCCTGTCGGACCGTTGGCGAACGGTCCGTGACCCTCGTTTCGTCTCTGGTCTGGAAGGAGACTGCCTCGACCTGGCCGAGGTCGTCTCCGAGGATCTTCACCGTCGAACCCGCTATTCCGACCCGTGTCTTGATGCATTTGCTGAGGCAGGTGACATCGGTGATCTTCGGCTCGCCTGGGGTGATGACACCTGCGGCTCCGGCACTCGCAGAGCCCGCACCGAGGCAGAGCAGGCAAACGAGCCCTGCGGTACCCGCACGGAGCCTGCTCGAGATTCCCTTTTTCGTTCTGTTTCGATCCACTTTTCCACTGCCTACGGGGTTAGCTGTCGGGCTCGCGCCGAAAAGTTGGCGCTACGCAGGTATATGTGCGATTCGCCCCCGATACCCATTGGACCTTCATCAGAGTTTCTCCAAGGCCCGGATATCCGAGTGGTTCCCCCGCTCGACCGAGAATTGATCTCAGCCGATTGAGCGTTGTTCGCAGAAGCCTACATCAGTGCCCCGGCGACCTCTGCATGGCGGCGAATCCTCACCTGGCTGGGTCACTACTTGCGAGCCTCCAGCACCTCTCCTGCGGCTCAGGCCCGAGGCGGCTATCATCGCGCAGCCGCGCCTGTTCGGCCTTCGACGCTGGTTCAGGAGTGGCCTCTTTCGCATGAAGACCTACCAAGCAAACAATTCCGACCGCGATCGCACTTGGGTCGTGGTCGACGCCGAGGGTAAGACCCTGGGGCGCTTCGCGACCCAGATCGCCGATCTCCTCCGTGGCAAGCGCAAGCCCACCTATACGCCGCATGTGGACGTCGGAGACTTCGTGGTGGTCGTAAACGCAGAGAAGATCCGCGTCACCGGCAACAAACTCAACGACAAGCGCTACTGGCGCCACTCCGGGTACCCGGGCGGCATTCGTTCCCGGACCCTGTCGGAGATGCTCGATCGGCAGCCTGAAGAGGTCATCCGCAAGGCAGTCAAGGGGATGATGCCCCGCAACCGGCTTTCTCGACAGCAACTCACCAAGTTGAAGGTCTACTCAGGGCCGGAGCATCCGCATGAGGCGCAATCCCCAACCGAGATGGAGATCGAAGCGTGAGCGAAGAACCCAAGCAGCCGGAGACCGACGAGACCCCCTCACCCGAGGACGCTCCCAAGCCCGAGGTCGGAGGGCAGTCCGCCTCCGGCGACGATCCGTCTGTCGAGTCCAAGAAGGAATCCGCCGGCAAGAAGTCGTCGAAGGAGGGCAAGAAAGAGGAGAAGAAGGAAGCCGTGCCGGGCGCGGAGCTCGATCCGATTGCGATCGAGGAGCCGGAGGTCGAGATGGACGCGGAGGAGAGAGCGCGTGCAGAGGCCGAGGCCGAGGAGCGCGCCGAGCGCGAGGCCCAGATCGAGGCGCGCAACAAGCCGATCGAGGTCAAGCCGACCGAGCTTTCTGCGGATGCCCGATTCATGGCGACCGGTAAGCGCAAGTCATCGGTTGCGAGGGTGATCCTCAGTCAGGGGGGCGGCGAGTTCAAGGTCAACGAACGCCCGCTGGAGGAGTACTTCCCGCGCCCCTATCTCCGTACGGTCGCGATGCAGGCGCTGACCCAGACCGGCTATGAGGGCAATGTCGACGTCAGGGTTCGAGTCCACGGCGGCGGAATCTCAGGTCAAGCCTCGGCGGTCCGTCATGGAATCGCCCGTGCGCTCTGCGAGATCGATCCCGCGCTCCGTCAAGAGCTCAAGCGTCGAGGGATGCTCTCCAGGGACGCCCGGGTCAAGGAGCGGCGCAAGGCCGGCCTGAAGAAGGCGCGTAAGCGCCCGCAGTTCTCCAAGCGCTGATCGTGCCGGATCTCTTCGGCACCGATGGTGTCCGAGGGAAGGCGGGGGACTTCCTGACCGCCGAGCTTGCAACTTCACTCGGGCGCGCTGCGGCACTCGGATCCGAATCGGATCGGCCCCGGGTACTGATCGTTCGCGATACCCGCGAATCCGGCCCGATGCTCGCTTCGGCGCTGGCCGCAGGTATCTGTGAAGGAGGAGGGGATGCGATCCAGGGAGAGGTCCTGCCGACCCCGGCGGCATCCATCCTGGTGCGCAAACTCGGTTTCGACCTCGGGGCCGTGGTTTCGGCTTCGCACAACCCATACGAGGACAACGGGATCAAGTTCTTCGGCCCGGATGGCGGAAAGCTGACCGATCAGGCTCAGGAGAAGATGTCTGCTCTGGTCAGCGATCCGGGAGTGACTGGAGGTGGAGAACACCCGATCGGCCGGGTGATCGAACTCGAAGGGGGGCTTGGCGACTACCTCCGTGAGATCGGGTCGTCCTTTCCGTTGGACCTGTCGGGAACGACCGTGGTCCTCGACTGTGCCAACGGCGCCACTTTCCGCGCCGGACCCGAAGCCTTTCGGCAGACGGGTGCGGAGGTCGTCGAACTCTTCACCGAGCCCGACGGCAGGAACATCAATCTCGACTGCGGTTCGCAGCACCCCGAGGCGCTGTCCTCAGCAGTGGAGGAGAATGGCGCCGCCATCGGTTTCGCCTTCGACGGCGATGGCGATCGCGTGGTCGCGGTGGATGGTTCGGGTCGGGTCTACGACGGCGACGAGATCCTGTCGATCGTGGGTCGATCGCTTTCCCACAGCGGTGATCTCGGCGGTGGGATTGCGGTGACGGTCATGTCCAACTTCGGCTTCCGACGCGCGATGGCGGAGGCGGGGATCGAGATCGCCGAGACCCCAGTAGGGGACCGACATGTGGCCGCAGCTCTGGCCGAGCGCGAATGGCAGCTGGGCGGAGAGCAGTCCGGCCACATCATCTGGCGTCGGTTCTCTCCTACAGGAGACGGAATCGCCGCAGCACTCCTCTTGCTGAGGGCCCTCGGCGGTGAGCCTCTTTCCGGAGCAGCCTCCTTCGAAAGGCTCCCGCAGGGACTGCGTAATGTGCAGATCTCCGATCCCGCGGCGGTCGACGGAGCCGACTCCCTCTGGGCAGAGGTCGAGGCGGTCGAGGCGGAGCTGGCTGGCGAAGGCAGGGTCCTCGTGCGCAAATCCGGCACGGAGCCTCTTCTGCGCATCATGGTCGAGGCCCCCGGGGAGGATCGGTGCGCGGAGCTCCTCGATCGTCTGGTCGCGGTCGCCACAGCGGAGCTTTCGCCGACCGGCTGAACCCCTGCTGCCGCTCGCGGCAGAGGTGGCCACTACCCTGTCGTCCAAGCGATGTGCGGAATAGTCGGATACGTAGGGCCACGCCCGTGCCGGGATCTCTTGCTCGCCGGCCTCGAGAGCCTCGAGTACCGAGGTTATGACTCCGCTGGTCTCTCCCTGCTCAGTTCAGACGGCGTGATCGAGAGCGTGCGTGCCGTTGGCAATCTCGCCAATCTCCGCGCCGCGGTAGACACCGAGATGTCCGCGCAGACACAGGGGGGCGCCGTTGCCACCGCCACCGTGCTCTCTCAGGCGAGCACGGGTATCGCCCATACGCGCTGGGCGACACACGGGAAGGTCACAGAGGAGAACACGCACCCACATACCGATTGCAACAGCGAGATCCAGATCGTGCTGAACGGAATCGTCGAGAATCACGCCCAGCTCAGACAGGAATTGAGCGATCAGGGCCACTCGTTCACATCCGAAACCGATGCAGAGGTCGTCGCGCATCTGATCGAGCGCCACTACGACGGGGATCTCACTGCTGCGGTGAGAGCGGCGTTCGCTGAGCTTCGCGGCCATTACGCGTTCGTGGCCATGTGTTCATCCCGGCCGGAAGAACTGGTCGCGGCGAGGAAGGAGTGCCCGCTGATCGTCGGACTGGGGGAGGGAGAAGCCTTCGTGGCATCGGCCATTCCAGCGTTCCTGGCCGAGACCCGGAATGCCCTGAGCATCGAAGACGGCGAGGTGGTCACCCTCGGCCCCGGAACCGCGAGGATCATCGACGAAGAGGGCAACGAGGTCGCGAGGGAGACCGAGGAGGTGACCTGGGACGCGGCGGCTGCCGAGAAGGAGGGCTTCGAGACGTTCATGCTGAAGGAGATCCACGAACAGCCGGACGCGGTAGCCGAGACGATTGCGGACCGATTGCACGAAGCCGACGCGGTAGACCTCTCGGAACTCGGATTCGAGGATGAATTCGTCAAGGGGATCAAGAGGATCGTCATCGTCGCCTGCGGCACCAGCTACCACGCAGGTCTCGTGGGTCGGTACGCGATCGAGACCTGGGCGAGGGTTCCGGTAGAGATGGACATTGCTTCCGAGTACCGGTACCGCGATCCAGTCGTCAACGACGACGACTTGGTTATCGGAATCACCCAGTCCGGTGAGACCGCAGACACCCTTGCTGCGATGAGGCTCGCTCGCGAACGCGGCGCCAAGGTCCTCGCCATCACCAACATCATGGGGAGCCAGGCCACCCGAGATGCGGATGCAGTCCTCTTCACCAGGGCCGGGTTGGAGGTGGGGGTAGCGGCAACGAAGACGTTCGTCAGCCAGGTGGCCTGCATGTACCTGCTGGGGCTCTGGCTTGCCGAGATCCGAGGCACCCTCAGTACCGAGCGGAACGACGAGCTGGTGGCGGGCCTGAAGCGCCTCCCCTCGTTGATCGGCGAGACGATTCGCGAAACCAACGATCGGGTCCTCGCGATCGCGGAGCGCGAGCGGCACCGGAGGTTCTTCCTCTACCTCGGTCGCCACATCGGACTCCCGATCTGCCTCGAGGGAGCACTCAAGCTGAAGGAGATCTCCTACATACCAGCGGATGCGTATGCGGCCGGCGAGATGAAACACGGCCCCATCGCCCTGCTCGACGAGTCGACGCCCGTCATCTGCGTGGCGACCGAGAGTCCTGTGCTGGGCAAGATCCTCTCTAACGTCGAGGAGGTCAGAGCGCGCGGTGCCGATGTGATCGCAGTCGCGACTCGAGGTTTCGATGAGGTCTCCCAGGTGGCGGACGAGACGGTCTTCGTGCCCGAGACGGATTGGATCCTGCAGCCGATCCTCGCGATCATCCCCTTGCAGTTGCTCGCGTACCACGTAGCCCGACTCAACGGTATGAACGTGGATCAACCGCGCAATCTGGCCAAGACGGTCACGGTCGAGTAGCCGTGGAGCCGGTGTCCGGAGATGGTGGAGTCGGCATCGACCTGATCGAGATCGATCGAATCGAGGCGGCGCTCGGTCGGCGCCCCGGTTTGGCCGAGCGGATCTTCAGTCAGCGGGAACTCGCGTACGCGACCCGTCGTGCCCGGCCCGGCAGGCATCTGGCGGCGAGGTTCGCCGCCAAGGAGGCAGTGGTCAAGGCTCTCGGCGAGGAGGGGATACCGCTGTCGCAGGTAGAGATATGCACCGATGGCGAGGGCGCCCCTCAGGTCGAGCTGAGTGGACGGGCGTCTGCCTTTGCGCTCTCGAGAGGGCTGGAGATATCGATCTCTCTCACCCATTCGAGAGATATGGCCGGTGCGGTTGCACTGGCGCGGGTTTCGTCTGCCACCCGCTGAGTGGCTTTGGTCCTAGGCTGGTCGGAGTGACCGCAGATTGGCTGGATCCGTGTCTGGACGCCGCGCAGATGCGCGAGGACGATCGCTGGGCGATCGAGGAGCAGGGTGTGCCCTCTATCGAATTGATGGAGACGGCGGGGATCGCACTCGCCCGCAAGACGGAGAGCTTCATCCAGCCTGGACAGCGGGTCCTGGTCGTCTGCGGCAAAGGGAACAACGGAGGTGATGGCCTGGTGGCCGCGCGAATCCTCGGCGAGAGCGGGCATCAGGTCGAGACGGTGTTGGTTGGAGGAGGAGAGGGGGTCACTCCCGACTCGAAGGTCAACCTCGACCGCCTCGGTTCCTTCAGGGACGCACCGGATGGACGGATCAGTGAGATGCTTCCGGAGTTCGAGGTCGTGATCGACGCGATCTTCGGCACGGGCTTCTCCGGAGAGCCACGTGATGCAGCCGCTGCGGCGATCTCTTCACTGAACGAGGCATCCTCCACAGTCGTCGCCGCAGACATCCCCTCCGGAGTGAATGCAAGTACGGGCGAGATCCTCGGTTCCGCCGTCGAAGCAACCGCCACCGTGACCTTCCACATGTCCAAGATCGGTCACTGGGTAGCGCCCGGAAGATGGGTCAGGGGGGAGCTCGAGATCGCGCCGATCGGAATACCGTCTGGCGCCCCGGCGATCCCCTACGCGGGGCTGATCTCGGACCGTGTCCTCTCGCTGCCTCCGACCCGTGGTGCGACGTCGAACAAGTTCACAGCAGGCAGGGTGATCATCTGCGGCGGCTCCCGCGGACTCACCGGAGCGGTCTGCCTCTCTGCAACGGCAGCGATCCGCAGTGGTGCCGGATACGCAACGGTGGTCGTTCCGGCGGAGCTGGAGCAGATCTTCGAGGTGAAACTGACCGAGGTCATGTCGGTGGGGTGCCCCTCGCGCGAGGGAGTGTTCAGAGCGGCAGCCGAAGAGCAGATCGTGGCTGCCTGCGAAGGAGCGGATGCAATCGTCTTCGGCCCCGGGATCGGGCGAGAGCCATCTCTGGAGCGTCTTTTGAGGGGTTTGATGTCGCGCTTGAGTTCACCGTTGGTGATCGATGCCGATGCCTTCCAGGCGCTCGCAGGAGGGTTGGCGCTCCTCTCCGAGAGGCGCCGACCGACTGTCCTGACGCCGCACGCCGGCGAACTGGCTCGGCTGCTCGATACAGATCCAACTCAGGTCTCCGAACACCGACTCGAGTCCGCCCTCGAGGCTGCCCGCATCTCCAAGTCGGTCGTGGTGAGCAAGGGCGATGACACCATCGTCACGGACGGGGATCGAATCGCGATCAACCCCTACTCGACCCCGGGACTTGCCACAGCTGGAACAGGTGACGTCCTCTCGGGGATGATCGGAGGCATGCTCGCCCGTGGTCTCGATCCGTTCGAGGCAGCCTGCGTGGCAGTCAAGGCCCACTCCAGGGCCGGACTGGCTGCCGCAAATCGGGTGGGTACTGATTCCGTCATCGCCAGCGACGTAGTGGACGCGATACCCGAGGGCCTTGGGAGATGACCGAGGCCGCATCCGGACAGCGGATCCTCGCTCGGGTCTCGACTGGCGCCATCGAGTCGAACTGCCGCAGCATCAGTCGTCGGCTCGTCGGTGGAGCGGAGCTCTGCGCGGTGGTGAAGGCAGATGCCTACGGCCATGGCTCGACCGAGGTCACCCGCGCCGTCCTTCGAGGCGGCGCAACCAGGCTCGCCGTCGCCACGGCGGGAGAAGCCGAGGAAATCCTGTCCAACGTCCCCGAGGCGAGCGACGTCCCGCTGGTGATCCTCGGTGCCATGAGTCCGGCTGAGCTCGCTCGGGCGGCAGCGATAGATGCAGAGGTCGGCGTCTGGACCACTGGATTCCTCGAGGCCTGCCGCGCGCTCGCCTCGGAGAGTGGGAAGCCGCTGCGTGTCCACGTCAAGCACGACACAGGCATGGGACGACTCGGGCAGACCGATCAGGCCGAGGTCGTGGAGATGCTCAGCACGGCGGCACGAGACGACGAACTCGAGTTGGCTGGTCTCTGGACCCACTTCGCGACGGCCGACGAACCCGGAGACCCCTTCCTCGCCGAGCAACTGGAGACCTTCTCGGAGAGCGTCGCCGTCGCCCGCAGCCTCCAGCCCGGCTGCATGATCCACGCGGCCAACAGCGGAGCAACCCTCGCGGAGCCCGAATCGCACTTCGATTTCGTTCGCTGCGGGATCGCGATCTACGGGCTTTCCCCCTACGGCGGCTACTCCGAAGGCCTCGAATTGGAGCCAGCGTTGAGCCTCGTCTCGAGGGTCGGGGCGATCAAGGATCTCCAGGTGGGCGACTCCGTCGGCTACGGCCGGAAGTGGACGGCTTCATCGCCCACCAAGGTCGCAATCTGTCCCGTCGGATACGGGGACGGATACCGGCGTGCGCTCGGCGGCGTGGCAGACGTTCTGGTCGCAGGCAAGAGGGCACCGGTGATCGGTGCGGTCTCGATGGACAACATCGCGATCGAGCTCGGCTCCTCGTCCGAGGTCGAGATCGGCGACGAGGTGGTCCTGCTCGGCCGGCAGGGAGAGGAGGAGATCTCCGCCCAGGAGCTCGCCGATCATCTCGGCACGATCAACTACGAGGTGACCGTGGGTATCGGTCAGCGTGTACCGAGAGAGGTGACTCCGTGACCACTCGCCCAGAGGTGATCGCACAGGTCAGGTCTGCCGAGCCCGCGAAGATCGCGAGGGACGCGTTGAGCGGCGATGAGCCGGTATGGATCGTCGGTGGCGCAGTCAGGGACGCTCTCTTCGGCTCCGAGGTCGTGGACCTCGACCTGGCTGTTCCGACGGGTTCGGAGGAGCGCACGGCACGGGAAGTGGCTGCCGCCGCGAAGGGGGTCGCCTTCGAGCTCTCGGCCGGGCATGGAACCTGGAGGGTCGTCGCGACGGATCGCAGTTGGCACCTGGACGTTGCTGGTCTGCGAGCCGGCGACATCGAGGGAGACCTTCGACTTCGGGATTTCACCGTCAACGCCATCGCGACCCTGCTCGGAAGCGACGACGAGGTCCTGATCGACCCGACAGGCGGAGTGGGCGACGTCGAGGAACGGATCCTTCGTGCAACATCCAGTCGGAGCTTCTCCGATGATCCGTTGCGCCTCCTCCGTGCGGCCCGGATCGCCACCTCGTACGGTCTCTCGCTCGATCCCGAGACGGTCGAACTCGCCAGAGCAGGATCTCACCGTGCGGGTGAACCGGCGGGAGAGAGACAGTTCGCCGAATTCAGCCTGATGATGTCCTGCGAGGACCCGGTCCATGCCCTGGGTCTCCTCGACCGAATTGGAGTGACCTCCGAGCTGCTCCCGGAACTGGAGGCACTCCGTGGCGTTGGTCAGAACCGCAATCACCACCTCGATGTGCACGGCCACACACTCGCCGTCCTCGGGCAGTTGCTCGCGGCGGAATCGAATCTGGCGGAGTTCGCCGGTACCGAGGCCGAGAGGCTGGACGAGCTGCTCGATGAAGTGATCGCCGAAGAGGTTACCCGGAGGACGGCGCTCAGGATCGGGGCCCTCTTCCACGACATCGGCAAGCCGGCAACCCGCAATGAAGAGGACGGGATGGTCACCTTCATCGGCCACGATCAGGTCGGCGCCGAGGTCACGCTCGGAATCTGCGAACGCTTCAGGGTGGGGAGGCGGCTGGCTGCCTACCTGAGCGCTCTCGTTCGGAGTCATCTCCGTCTCGGTTTCCTGATCCACGAGCGTCCCTTGACCAAGCGTCGGGTGTATGACTACCTCAGCGCCTGCGAGCCCGTTGCTGCCGATGTAACCCTGCTGAGCGTCGCTGATCGACTCTCTGCAAGAGGGTCCGGACCCGTCGCCAGCGACGAGATGGTTCGGTCACACCTCGATCTCGCCCGGGAGATGTTCACACCGGCTCTCGACTGGCACCACGAGGGTCCCCCGCGTCCACCACTCGACGGGAACGCGATAGTCGAGGAACTCGGCATCGCGCCCGGACCAGAGGTCGGTGAGATCATCGAAGAGCTCCGTGCTGCCGCTTACGCCGGTGAGCTCTCGGGCCCGGAGGAGGCCCTTCAGATCGCCCGCGAACTCGCCGATGGCAGGCGTTGACGCGCGGTCTAGTCGCTAGGCTGCTCGGAGTGGGTAAAGAAGAAAAAATCGAGATGGAAGGAGAGATCACCGAATCTCTCCCGAACACCATGTTCAGGGTCAAGCTGGACAATGGGCATGAGGTCCTTGGCCACATCTCGGGCAAGATGCGGAGGCACTACATCCGGATACTCCCGGGGGACAAGGTCAAGATCGAGCTGTCTCCGTATGACCTCGATCGGGGTCGTATCACCTACCGGTTCAAGTAGCCCTCGGTTCGTTTCTCAGGCCGTCATCTTCCGCATTCCTCGCAGCGCGAGGAAGGTGAAGAAGACCCAGATGCCGATCAGGGCCACGAGGCCCGGCCAGGTGTCGGCCCAACTGACATCGCCGACGAACCCCTGTCGCACTGCTTCGAGGACCTGTGTCAAGGGGTTGTAGGTGGCGACCACCTTCAGCCACCCGGTGAGCAGGGGAAGCGGAGCGTAGGCAGTGGTCGTCAGCACCGCCAGCAGGGTTCCCGCCTGCATCAAGGGGGCCGCCGACTGTGTCTTGAACTTGAACGCGAGGGTCGCGCCCCAGGTCGCAGCGGTCGCGGCGAGGCCCATGATCATCACGGTCGCGACCAGGAGTCCGAGGAAACCGGGCCACTGCACCCCGATAGCCAGGCCGACGCAGATGACTACGGATCCGGGAATCAGGGCCCTCAGGCTCGCCGAGTAGACGAGTCCCGCGAGGATCACCGGCCGCGGCGCTGGCGACGCCAGGAGCCGATCGAACCACCCCTGCTCGATATCCCGTGCGAGATTCACTCCCGTCGCCGCGCCCGTGAAGGCCGCGCCCTGCATCAGGCTGACCGGGATGATGAAGCTCTGATACCTGTCGGCCTCGAAGCCGGGCAGCAGCGCCAGGTTCCCGAACACCGCAGTCAGCCCGAGGAAGAAGATCGTCGGTGCGAGTACGCCGGGAATCGCGGCACCGGGAACACGGAATAACTCGTTCATCGATCGTCCGACCAGAGATCTGATGACCGGCAGACTCGCGGTTATCGAACTCGCGCTCATCCGCCCCTCCTCAGCCTCGACCTCAGAGCGAACGTGCTGAGGGAGAAGCCGATCAGGAGCAACCCTGCGATCGAGGCCAGAGCCCTCAGCGTGTGCGAGCCGGAGAAGCCCGAGACGATCGGCTCACGCATTCCGTCGACCACGAAACTGAGCGGGTTGTACTTGGCGATCGACGCGGCCGGCTGAAGCATCAGGTTGTCGGGGAAGAACGCGGTGGAGAGGAACAGCACCACGAAGATCAGAGGGAAGAGTCCCTGTACGACGCTGGCTTTGCCGCTTCGCAGGGCGATCGAGGCGGCTATCGCCCCGAACGCCACGGCCGTCGTGGCCACACATCCGAAGATCCAGGCAACGCCGAGTATCCCCGCCTGGAATTGGACGCCGAAGATGAGACCGATCACGATGAACCACGCCGCGATCAACAGACCCATCACAGCGGTCCCCATCAATCTCCCGAGCAGCAACGAGTAGCGCGAGACCGGCGCTGCCAACAAGCGATCGTCGAACCCCATCTCGATGTCGAGAGCCAGTGCGATCGCCCCCGTATTCCCGGCCAGCATGCAGGCCTGCATCATCGCGCCGGCGAGCATGAAGTCGAGGAATCCATTCACTTCCGGGAATTGCGGAAGGTCCACGGCTCGCCCTGCGCCCGCAGTTTGGATGGCCAACAGGATGGTCGGGAATACGACGAGCGGCGCAGCGAGCTGAGGCCGTCTGAAGGTCTGGCGGACCGAGCGACGACCTAGTTGGCCGACGACCCGAAGGTTGGATCTGAAGCCGCTCACTCGGGCTCGGAGTCCGTCGTGGAGCCCTCTAGGTGCTCACCGGTCTTGTCCACGAATACGTCGTCCAGGGTCGGTCGAACCAGTTCGAGCGACGCGACCGCAATACCTCGCTCGTCGAGTGCCCTCACCACCGGAGAGATATCCCCGGCCCCACCGGCGATCTCTACCTGGAGCCTGCCGTCTTTCGGCGGGAGGATCTTCCCGAACTCTCCCAGCGCCTCCTCCGCCGAATCTGCAGCCTCGGCTCCGCCTTCGACCGAGATCTCCAGATGGGGATTACCCACTTGCGCCTTCAGCTCGGCGGGTGTGCCCTCGGCAACGATCTTGCCGCTCGAGATGATCCCCACTCGGTCGGCCAATTGGTCTGCCTCTTCGAGGTACTGAGTGGTCAGGAAGACCGTCGTGCCCTCGTCGTTCAGTCGCTCGACCTCGTTCCAGATCGCCTGTCGGCTGACCGGGTCCAGGCCGGTCGTGGGTTCGTCGAGGAAGAGCACCTCGGGTGCGTGAACCAGAGCCGACGCGAGGTCGATCCGCCGGCGCATCCCTCCCGAATAGGTTCCGACCTGTCTGTCGGCGGCCTCGGTGAGTCCGACTCGCTCCAACAGATCGATCGAGAGTGAGGTGCGCTTCGAACTCGGAATCCCGTGCAGTGTGGCCTGGAGATCGAGCAGCTCGCGGCCGGTCATCAGAGGATCGAGGGCAGCCTCTTGGAGTGCCACTCCGATGGATCGCCTGACCGAGCCGGGATCGGTCGCCACATCATGGCCGGCGACGATCGCCCTCCCGCCGGTCGGCTGCAGGAGGGTGGTGAGGATGCGGACGGTCGTCGTCTTGCCTGCTCCGTTCGGACCGAGGAATCCATAGATCTCTCCAGCCTGAACGGCCAAGTCGACACCGTCCACCGCCTTGACGGATCCTTCGAACTCTCGTTCGAGGCCGTGGGTCTCGATTGCGGGCATCGATCCATCTTACGCGTGGTCACGCCTGAGCCGTGCTTCGTGCTGGCAGGAAGATCGCAACCCGAAGCCCCGGACTGTGTTCAATGTAGGCATGCAGATCAAGGGATTCCTCAAAACCCGTAAGGGCAAGGCCGGACTCGGGCTGCTCGCATCGGTTGGCGTAGTCGCGATCGCGGCCTTCGCGGCCCTTCCCGCCTTCGGCGTGACCCTCAAGGTCCTCGGCGCGGCTGCCCCGGCAACGCCGTCCTGTCCTCTCAGCAAGGGCAGCAGTCAGTGCTTCGTAGAGGCGAAGGTGACCGGGTTCCAACTTGCGATCGACGGCAAGAAGTCACCGTTCGTCGCGCCCTGGAAGGCGAAGGTGGTCGCATGGTCGATCAAGCTCGGAAAGCCGAGCGCGAAGGCCGAGAGATGCCTCAGCGAGGGGTGCGACATCGGCGCGGACAGCCGCTTCGAGGGTTTCGGTGGCCCCGCCAAGGCCAGGCTCTCGATCCTCAAACCGATCAACAAGAGCATCAGCAAGGGCAAGCAGGACTACGTCTTGGTCAAGCAGTCTCCGGTGGAAGAGCTGAAGCCCTTCTTCGGTTCCACTACCACCTTTACCCTGCATCAGCCGCTGTTGATCAACAAGGGATACATCGCGGCGCTGACCATCCCGACTTGGGCGCCTGTATTCGTCGGTGCCCTGTCCAGCGGCAACACCTGGCGTGCAAGCCGCAATCCCTCCAAGGCAAAGGGCGGCTGCACCGTTGGTTCCGGGGCCAGCGCGAGTGCCAACGTCAAGGCGGGCAGTCCGGTCCAGAAGCTGGGACAGCAGCGCAGGTTCACCTGCTCGTACAAGACCAACAGGCTTCTCTACTCGGCTTCGATCGTCAAGGCGCCCGGAGGCTTCTAGACCGCGGGTGGGGCGCTGCGTCAGCCGCAGGCCTCAGGGTTCTCCTTGCAGAAGTTCTCGAAGGCCTCTTGGGGTGTTCCCGGGGTTGGAGGCAGATCGTTCTGCTCGGTATCCGGGAGGTCCGGATCGACTCCTTCCGGGATGACCGGTTCTTCCACCGTGGTCACGGGCGTCGGGAGGTCGATCTCGAACTCGGTCGTCGTCCCTTCTGTGCCGTCCGAGCCACAGCCGGGCAACAGCACCGCGAGGCAGACGAGGAGTGCGCCGGCGATTGGCCGACGCAGACTCACTTGGAACCGACCGGTTCCTGGCGCAAGCCGCAATACGGGCAGTCGCTCACGTCGAGCCCGATCAGTTGGTCGCAGCGGTTGCATGCCCTGAGGTTCTCCGGGGTCCGGATGAGGGCCGACTCCGAGGGAGCGAGAGGCAGGATCGCCGAGATGGCGGTCATCTCCTCGCCGCTCTCGCGATCCACATAGACCCCGCCAGGTGACGCTTCCGCGATCGCCTCGCGGCCCGATCCCGGCGCTCTGAGCCTGTATCTCTGCTTGGGGTTCTGCATCGTTCGAGGGACGATATCCAAACAGGGGGCGGGGAGGCCAACACCTCGACCGCCAACCGGTCTACAAACTGTGCGTGAGGATCCTGATCTTCCACGGCTATCTGTTGCGGGGAACCGGCAGCAACGTCTACAACGCCGAGCTGGCTCAGGCGCTGTCCTCGCTGGGACACGAGGTGCATCTGCTCTCTCAGGATCGTGAGGCTGAGTCACTGCCGTGGGTGGATGCGGTCGGTACCTGGAGCGAGAAGGGGCTTCAGGTTCGTCAGACCAGCGGCTCCTCCCCCGGCGAGGGGAGCGTCACGGTCTATCTGCCGGAGATCGGTGAACTGCTTCCTGTCTTCGTTGTCGACCACTACGAGGGTTTCACCGCGCGCGCCTTCCCAGATCTCAGCGATCGGGAGATCGACGAGTACGTGGATGCCAATGTGAGAGCGATCCGGGAGATCATCGATCTGGCGGGGGAGATGGACGCGGCTCTCGCGAACCACTTGATCGCCGGTCCTGCGATCTGTGCGGAGGCCGGTCTCGACTTCGCGATCAAGGTCCATGGCAGCGATCTCTCGTACGCCGTGATCCCGCACCCGGAACGCTTCGTCCCGCTGGCCCGCCGCGGAGTCGAGGCCGCCGAAGCGGTGCTGGTCGGATCGGCTTTCACCGCGCAAGCGCTCTGGGATGTCATGGGGGACCCCGACCTGCCCGCGAAGACCCGCCTCGCCCCGCCCGGGGTGGATATCGAGCGGTTTCGCCCCAGGGATGAGGCGGTCGTCCGCACGGAGTCGATCGAAGGACTCATCGGTGAGATCTCCGACCCTGCTCGCACGGGCGGAGATTTCGGCAGGGATGACGAGGCAGCCCTGTCGGCCCTGAAGGGCTTCGCTGCGACTGAAGGCTCCAGGGTCGTGTATGTCGGCAAGCTGCTCGTCAACAAAGGGGTGGACCTGCTCTTGGCGGCCTGGCCGATCGTGGTCGATGGTCTGGTCGCCGACGGACGACCGACCCCGCGACTGCTGGTGGTCGGATTCGGCTCCTTCGATGAGGGCCTGCACGGCCTCTGGTCCTCGATCTCATCGGGGGATCTCGACTCAGCCTCTCGCACGGCGCAACGCGGCCGGGAGCTGGAGGGCGAGCGAGCAGGGGGGGAGCTCCGGATCCTCTCGGACTTCCTGCGCGATCCTCCGGAGGGGTACGTCGAGATGGGGCGGGTCGCTGCTGGCTCTGTGCTCTGGGCCGGCCGACTCGATCACGACGAAGTCGCGGAGGTTCTCCCCGTGTCGGACGCGCTGGTCATGCCGAGCACCTTCCCCGAGGCCTTCGGCATGGTCGCCGCGGAGGCTGCTGCTTGCGGCGTTCCCTTCGTATCGGCCGATCACTCGGGGATGCTCGAGGTGTCCAATCGGCTCGGCGAGGCGCTCGATCCGGAGGACGCCCCGTTCCTCTCCTTCTCCGTCGGGTCGGACTCGATCGAGCGGTTGGCGATATGCCTGCTCCACTGGCTCAGGACGGAGCCGGCCGAACAGGCCCAGGTCAGCGAGAGGCTGGCCACGGCAGCCGCGGATTCCTACTCTTGGCCTGCCATGGCCGCTGCTGTCGTGGCTGCCGCTAGTGGCGATCTAGACAAGCTCCCTCACCCGTGAAGGGATCTAGTCCTCGCGGTCAATAGAATGATTGACGCATGAGTCGAATGACAGTTCTCAAGCTCGCTTGCGCCACGATCGTCCTCACGGTGGTCAGCACCTTCCTGATGCTGATCCCGAACTGGAACGGTCCGGCCGCGTCCACAGC
>CAZQMB010000012.1:0-41330 GCA_964594365.1 uncultured Conexibacteraceae bacterium | reverse complement strand
GGTGCGAAAGCCGGACCCGACATCCGCTCCAGGAACTCCTGCCAGTCAGCGGAGTTCGTCGGGTTGCCGTGGACGAAGAGAGTGGGGATGCCGTCTCCGGATCGGAAACGATGGAAGGTACGGATGCCTCCCACCGAGACCGCGCCGGTATCGACTCCGTGGTCTGGTCCCGGGGGCATCAAGTCGTGAACGAGAATATCCTCGCCTGCGGTGGCTCTGCCGAGAGAACTCAAAGTCGAACGCAAGGCACCTCGTCGCAAGGACGCGAGGACCGGGAAACCGAGGATCCCGAAGAGGAGCACCGAATGGCGGCGCCCCAGTGCCAAGAGAGTTCGAGCGCTTCGTGACCGTCTCCGCGAGATCTATGGCAGGCCGGTCAACCAGCCCCATGGCGATCCGGTCGCCGAACTGGTCCGGACGATCCTCTCCCAGAACACCAACGATCGAAATCGCGACGTAGCGTTCGACCGGCTGGTCGAGAGGTTCCCGACCTGGGAGGAGGTCAGAGACGCGCCGACCCGTCAGGTCGAGTCGGCGCTGAAGCCCGGAGGTCTCGCCAAGACCAAGGCTCCGCGGATCCAGGAGGTGCTGAGAAGGATCGGCGACCCACCGGATCTCGAGTGGTTGCGGGAGGCGCCGCGAGACGAGGCGGTCGAGTGGCTGTGCGACCTGCCGGGGGTCGGCAGGAAGACCGCTGCCTGCGTGCTGATCTTCACCTGGGATCTGCCGGAGATGCCGGTGGACACCCATGTGCATCGAGTAGGTGGGAGGCTCGGGCTGTTCAAGCCGAACTCGTCTTTCGAGGAGGCTCACGACGAGATGCTGGCGATCACCCCTCCGGCGGATGCCTACGAGTTCCACATCAACCTGATCCGGCACGGACGGGCGATCTGTCGCCCCAAACCCAAGTGCGACGAGTGCGGGCTCAGCAGGATGTGTCCCTGGCGAAAGACTCGAAACGCGCAGGGAGAGCGGGTCGGCTGACCGCGCGCCGGGGCGCCCTCATATACTCAGAGCCCAGATGCAACGAAAGACTTTCGTCATATTCGGAATCGTCGCTGTCTTCCTCGCGGTCATCGTCCCCGCTTGGGCTCTGAGCACCGATGGCAGCGAGTCCTCGGCACCCGAGGCCGTGCCGGCAGACCTGGAGACCGGCAAGGATCTCTTCGTGACCAACTGCGGCGCCTGCCATACCCTCTACAAGGCTGGCACCGACGGCGTGGTCGCTCCGAATCTGGACGAACTGCTCGCACCGCCTGGTCCAGTCGCCCCCGATCCGGACTCGATCTATCCGCGGGTCCTCAGTTCGGTCAACAACGGGGTCGGTGGACGCATGCCCGCTGGCATCCTCTCCGGCCAGCAGGCCGAAGAGGTCTCGTGGTTCGTGGCCAAGGTCGCCGGCAAACGCTGACCACGCTCGATCCTCAGCGTCACACAGCGGTCGAATCGATTTGCCCTGACTCCGCTACCAATGTAGATTCATGGTGTTGTTCAGGGAGAGACAGAGGAACCCGGCGCGCAGGTGCCGAGGCTCGTAATCGATAAGAGGGGGAGACTTTCATGAGGGCAGATCTCACGATCGAGAGGTTCAACCGGCGGGTACTGGCCGGACTGGTTGCGCTGGCAGGAGCTACGGCGATGCTCTTCGGAGTGGCAGCCGAGAATGCCCAGGCAGCCAAGGGCAAGGACATCCGCGTGATGACGCGCAACCTCTACCTCGGTGCCGACCTCGGACCGGGCCTCGAGTCGAACAGCCTCGCTGAGCTGACTTCCGGCGCCGGCGAGATCCTCCGTAGCGTGGACACGACCAAGTTCAGCGATCGCGCCAAGCAGCTCGCCAAGGAGATCCGATCGACCAATCCGGATCTCGTCGGCCTGCAGGAGGTCGCCCTGTGGCGGACCAAGACTCCGCCGGTGGTGTACATCCCAGGGCTCAATTCGCCTGTATCCACCACGGTCAGGTACGACTTCCTGGCCATGTTGCTGACTGCGCTGAACAAGGGCAAGCCGAAGGCCCAGCGCTACTCGGCCGCGGTAGTCAAGAACCAGTTCGACTTCGAGACCCCTACCGACGTCGATGACAACACTGGGACCTGCACCAACTTCGAGTATTTGGGTACTCCCAACGCGGGATGTGGAGCCTTCCCGGGTGCGGACCTGACCGGCCGTCTGACCATGCGTGACGTGATCCTCGTCAAGGCCGGGGTCAGGGTCTCTCAGAAGGCGAGCGGTACCTTCGGTGACCGCAACGGTGACGGTGACGCCGGTGATGTGGGTGATGAGGCAGCAAACCTCTACACCCCACTGCTCGCAGGTGGTGTAGCGGTACCGGTCACTCGCGGCTGGACGGCCCTCAACGCCACGGTCCGCGGATCGAAGCCCTTCCGCTTCGTCAACACCCACCTCGAGGCATTCGGTGATCCAACTGCGGCCAAGTGCCTCCAGGCTCAGGAGCTGTACGAGCGGGTCATCTCACAGACCTCGTTGCCTGCGGTAGTCGTCGGAGACTTGAACTCCGACGATGACACGGTCGACGGAGACACCAGCACTCCCGAGCTAGACGGCACCGGTTGGGATCGTTGCGCCTACCTGTCGCTGGTCGGCAACGGTATGCGCTCACTCACGGGTAGCGCCAACGACAGTTGCTGCCTCAGCGGGCCGCTGCTCGACAAGAAGGTGGGCTACGAGGCCGACTTCGACCACCACATCGACCACATCCTGACCAACTCGACCCGATTCTCCAGGGTCGGTCCGACCAAGGTCACAGGCAACAAGCCGTTCCGCACCACTGGCAGCGGTCCCTACTGGGGCTCGGATCACGCCGGTGTGTTCCAGACGGTGAAGCTGAAGTAGCCGCGCCGGAACAGGAGATTCGACTTCAGACCCGTCGGGCACAGGCCCGGCGGGTCTTTTTCGTTTCTCGGGAACGAAACGAACTCAGGCTGGACCGATTCGCCCAGCGACCCTGGAGCCAGAGCGAATCGCTGATTCCATGTAGCCGAACGTCGGATCCAGGTGCTCTCCAGCAAGCCAGATCCTCCCGTTCGGCTCCTGCATATCCGTGAAGTAAGGATCGATCTGTCCCGGTCCATAAGCGATGTAGGCGCCGCCGCTCAACGGTAAGTTCGGCCAAGGAACCGACACGGCGCGAACCCGCCGACCTGCCACTTCGGGGAAGACCCTCCTCATACCCTTCGATGACGCGGCAAGCCGTGCCCGCTCGGGCAACTTGGCTGCCTGCGCCCCACGATCAGCAGAGGTATACGAGATCAAGATTCCGGCGTTGCCCTTCTGCTGATCGGTTGCCTCCCAGACAGAACCGACCGAAGGGATGTCCGTGATCGCGGAACCGGTGAGTTCCTGCTTCTTCCAGGCTCGAGATGAATACTGGATGACCGTCTTGACCGTGGTGCCGTAGGGAATTCCGTTGATCGCCTCGGTCAAGCGAGGGCGAAGAGCGGGCGTGAACTCGATCCGTCGCGCCGCCGGCAGCGGAACCGCCAGCACGAGCTGATCTGCGGCGTAGGTTCCTTGCGAGGTCGTTACTTCGACGCCGCCGGCGTCGTGCGCGATCTGGCTTACCGGCTCCGAATACCCCACGGCTGGTCCGAGCGAACGAGCCATCGCGAAGCAGAGCCTCGCGTTGCCTCCGCTGATCCTGAACTTCTCGACGCCCGCCTCCCCCTGACTCCAGGCGGCTCGCTCAGCGGTAAGTGCCATGAGTAGAGAGGTCCTCCCAGGATGAACCGCGTACTCATCCTCGAAATCCCTGAGGAGAACACTGCGCGCCCGTCCAGTAACTCCCACCTCGTCCATCAGGTCGACCACGGACATCCGGTCATAGCGACCACCTCGGGCTGCCGGATCGAAGGGATCGAGCGGTTCGGCCAATGACTCGATTCGACTCCAGAAGCGGTTGGTCTGACGACGTCCCTGCTTTCCAAGAGACCGGTAGCCCCGTCGTCTTCTTCCTTTGCGAAAGAACACATCGTCGAGGCGGTCATATCCTCGATCGATCAGCTCGAGGGGAAGATCGAACCGACGAGCGTAGGCCCGGATCCGACGGTGAGTCGTATCGATGAACTCACCTCCTCCTTCAGCGTGCTGGCGCTGCATGAAGGGATCGCGAATCGTGTAGACCCGGCCGCCCGGCCGTGGGCGAGCCTCGAAGACAGTTACGCCCCAACCGGCGTCGCGCAACTCGATGGCTGCGGTAAGACCGGCAAGGCCGGCACCAACGACGATCACCTGACCGGGCGGTGCTCCCTCGGCACGCGGTACTCCCGAACCTGTCAGCAGGTGGGCACCCGCGAAGGTCAATCCAGCGGCAGCGGCAGTTGCCAATGCCTCCCGGCGCGTACTGGTTGCCTGTCTGATTTCCTCGGCGGGCATGTCTCTCATATATACCCGCAACGGACGAGAAGGTTTGCCCTTGACTTGCCCTTCATAGATCTGCTACGGTCCCGCTTAGATTTGTTCTCATACGCGACTTAAGCGTCTCACGAAACTTCGTAATCCACACCTAGGAGGCACCAGAACATGGCCAAGACCATAGGAATCGATCTCGGCACCACCAACTCTTGCGTCGCAGTGATGGAAGGCGACGACCCGACCGTTCTCGAGAACGCCGAGGGCGGACGCACCACTCCGTCAGTGGTCGCTTTCACCGACTCGGGTGAGCGACTCGTCGGCACCGTCGCCAAGCGACAGTCGGTAATGAATCCGGAAGACACGATCTTCTCGATCAAGCGCTTCATGGGCCGCAAGGAGGCCGAGGTGAAGGAAGAGGAGACGATCGTTCCTTACGAGGTCGTCGAGGGACCGAACGGCGACGTCCGGGTCGAGGCGGAAGGCAAGCAGTACTCGCCGCCTGAGATCTCGGCGATGATCCTGCAGAAGCTGAAGGCCGACGCTGAGGCAAAGCTCGGCGAAGAGGTCGACTCTGCCGTGATCACGGTTCCGGCCTACTTCAACGACGACCAGCGCCAGGCCACGAAGGATGCCGGCAAGATCGCCGGCCTCGAAGTCAAGCGGATCATCAACGAGCCGACCGCAGCGGCGCTTGCCTACGGGCTCGACAAGGAGAAGACCGACCAGACGATCCTCGTCTTCGACTTGGGTGGCGGGACCTTCGACGTCTCCGTGCTCGAGATCGGCGACGGAGTGTTCGAGGTCAAGTCCACCGCGGGTGACAACCACCTCGGTGGCGACAACTGGGACAAGGCGATCGTCGAATGGCTGGTCACCGAGTTCAAGAAGGATCAGGGCGTAGACCTCGCCAACGACAAGCGGGCGCTGCAACGGCTGTACGAGGCGGCGGAGAAGGCCAAGATCGAACTCTCCGCAGCCCAGGAGTCGCAGATCTCGCTTCCGTTCATCACCGCGGTGGACGGCGAGCCGCGGCACCTCGAGACGAAGCTGACCCGTTCGAAGCTGGCCGAGTTGACCTCGGACCTGCTCGACCGCATCGTGGAGCCGGTGAAGCAGGCTCTGGCCGATGCAGACGCCGAGGTCGAACACGTGGTGATGGTGGGTGGCATGAGCCGCATGCCGTCGGTACAGGACAAGGTCAAGGAGCTGACCGGCAAGGACCCGCATCAGGGAGTGAATCCCGACGAGGTAGTCGCAATCGGCGCGGCAATCCAGGCGGGAGTGCTGGCGGGCGACGTCAAGGACGTCCTGCTCCTGGACGTCACCCCGCTGACGCTCGGGATCGAGACCAAGGGTGGGGTCATGACCAAGCTGATCGAGCGCAACACGACCATCCCGTCGAAGAAATCGGAGATCTTCTCGACGGCGGAGGACAACCAGCCTTCGGTCGAGGTGCACGTGTTGCAGGGTGAGCGCGAGATGGCCTCAGGCAACAAGAGCCTGGGTCGCTTCCAGCTGACCGGATTGCCACCGGCCCCACGGGGTATCCCTCAGATCGAGGTCACCTTCGACATCGACGCCAACGGAATCCTCAGCGTTTCGGCCAAGGATCTCGGGACCGGCAAGGAGCAACGGATCGAGATCAAGGGTGGCTCTGGACTGTCCGACGACGAGGTCGAGCAGATGATCTCCGACGCAGAGACCCACGCCGAGGAGGATCAGGCCCAGCGCCAACTGGCGGAGGCCCGCAACGTCGGTGAGAACGCTGCCCATGAGGCCGAGAAGCAGTTGAAGGAGCTCGGCGACAAGGTCGACGATTCGCAGAAGACCGAGATCGAAGCCGCCATCAAGGAGGTTCGCGACTCACTCGCCTCTGACGACGCCAAGGAGATCGGCGACAAGACCGAGAAGCTGCAGACGGCCTTCCAGGCGGTCTCGGCCAAGGTCTACGAGCAGGCCGCTGCCAACGGCACAGACGCCGAAGGGTCCGCCTCCACCAACGGCTCGGACTCCTCTTCCGAGGAGGAAGTAGTCGATGCCGAGGTAGTCGACGACGAGCCCGCCCAGAAGGAGTAGGCGACCGTGGGCGACGAGCCGCATACGGAAACCGACCGACCGACGGGATCCGGCGCCGCCGGGGTCGACAGCGCAGCCGAGCAGGATGCTTGGGAGGGCGCTGCCGACCCGGCGGTCGCCGAGCATCCTGCCGCTGACGCCGCGGCGGAGGCCGAGGCTCAGGTCGAAAAGGATCTGGACGAGCTGACAGTTGCTCGACGCGAGCGGGACGAGTATCTGGACCTGGCTCAGCGGACCAAGGCCGACTTCGAGAACTACCGCAAGCGGGTGGCCGGTGAGACGGCGGAGGCCACACTCCGTGGCAAGGCCGAGCTCGCCCGGGAGCTGATCCCCTCGCTCGACAACCTCGAACTGGCCTTGAAGGCCGCGGGCATCGACCCGTCGGATCCGGATGCGCAGACCGATGACGGTCTGGGGCGAGGTGTCGTGCTGATCTACCGTGAGCTCCGAAGTGGTTTGGAGCGCGCCGGGGTCGAGTCCTACGATCCTGCCGGCGAGAAGTTCGACCCCAGCCTCCACGAAGCGATCTCCGCCCAGTCGGTCGAAGGAACGGAGGCGGGAGTGGTGATCGAGACACTCGACCGTGGCTACCGACTGGACGGCGCAGTTCTGAGGGCCGCCCGAGTCGTGGTCAGCGAGTGAGGTAGGGATGCCGACTCGCGACCCCTACGAGGTGCTCGGGGTCTCCAAGGAGGCCTCGGATGAAGAGATCAAGAAGGCCTACCGGAAGCTCGCCCGACAGTGGCATCCCGACCGCAACCCCGACGACGAGAAGGCCGAGGAGCGATTCAAGGAGATCCAGGCTGCCTACGACACGCTCTCGGATCCCGAGAAACGCCAGGCGTACGACCAAGGCGGGATGTTCGGTGCGGGAGGATTCCCGCCCGGGGGTGGTGGTCCCGGTTTCGGCGGCCCTGGTGGATTCCAGGACTTCGGTGACGTCCTCTCGAACCTGTTCGGGAGGAGCGGCGGGGGCGCACGGGGCAAGGTTCCCGGCAACGACCTCGACGCTGAGATAGCCCTCAGCTTCGATCAGGCGATACACGGCACGCAGGTCCAGGTTGCGGTTCCGATGACCGCCGCCTGCGAAACCTGCAACGGCTCCGGAGCGGCCCCGGGAACCCAGCCCGTTCCGTGTGAGCGCTGCGGCGGACGTGGCGTGGACGCTGAGAGTCAGGGGTTCTTCTCCATATCCCAGCCGTGTCCAGCCTGCGGAGGCAGGGGCCACATCGTGGAGACACCGTGCAGCGACTGCAACGGTGCCGGGGCGGCCAGGACCACCAAGAAGTTCAGGGTGAACATCCCTGCCGGGGTCCACGACGGAAGCCGGATCCGGCTCGCAGGCAAGGGCGAGCCGAGTCCCTACGGCGGTCCGCCTGGAGACCTCTACGTCACCACGCGCGTTGCGCCCTCTCCGGTCTTCAGGCAGAGGTCGGATGGAAACCTCGAGGTGGATCTGCCCGTTTCGGTCGTCGAGGCGATGCAGGGGGCGACGATCGAAGTGCCGACCCTCTCCGGATCCAAGAAGATCAAGATCCCGGCGGGCACCCAGCACGGGACCTCGCAGCGGCTGAAGGGAGAAGGTCCGCCACGACCGAAGGGAACAGGTCGTGGGGACATCCACTACAAGGTCAAGATCGAGGTTCCGACCGAGCTCTCCGACTCCCAGCGCGAAGCGGTGGAGAATCTCGCCGAGGCGATGAACGGCCACGATCCGCGCGAGAGCATGCTCGCCGCCACCCGTGGCACCGAGCCGAGTTCGAACCGATCCGGCGACTCAGGCAAGGTGGAGTAGGACGATGGCCGCAAAACGCAAGCCCAAGCAGAGGGAAGTGGTCGAAGAGACCCGCGGGGTGTTCATGATCTCGGTCGCCGCGGATCTGGCCGGAATGCATCCCCAGACCCTCCGGATGTACGAGGCCCGCGGCTTGATCTCTCCCGAGCGCTCACCCAAGAACACGCGGCTCTATTCGCAGGCCGACGTGGAGAGGCTTCGACGGATCCAGCAGCTGACCAGTGAGCAGGGCCTCAATCTCGCAGGCGTCGTGGCCATGCTCGAGATGGAGGAGTCGGTGGCACGGATGAGGGCCGAGATGAACCGGATGCGCGAGCGGGCCGATCGCATGGAGCGCGAGATGGTCGCGGAACTCGAACGCCTGCGGTCGGCGGTCGGTGGCGAGATGGTGCCGTATGGCGCCTACGAGGGTCATGGGGTCGGGCGGCCGAGGCGAGATGACGAGCCCACCCGGATCGAGGTCAAGCGTCGGGGTAGAGCCGGCTGAGCGGAGGGGCCCCGGCAGCTCCGACTGGGTAGGGTTGGCATATCTACCGTGACGAAGAACAGACGACGCGTGACGGCAGCGCGGCTCTCGATCCCGAGACTCGCGCTCCAGACGTGGTGCTGCTCGCATCGGGGCTGGCACTCGGCCGACTGGCGATCGGCGCCGGGTTGATGATCGCTCCCGAACTGACCCTGAAGACACTGGGATTCGAGAAGCCGTCCGCCTCCACTCTGGCCGTGGCCCGTCTGGCAGGAGGTCGGGATCTGGTCCTCGGCGCCGCCGAGACGGCAGCGCTCGTGAAGGGTGACCGGACGGCCCTGCTGGCATCGACCCTCGGAGTGGCCGCAGCGGATGCAGGTGACACCGCGATCTTCGGTGCAGCCTGGGCATCCGGTGAGAAAAGCGTTCGGGAGGCATCGATGAAGGGCACGGTTTCCGCCGGTCTGGCGACCGCCTCGGCGCTCTGGGTCGCTTGGCGCTTACGCGGCCGCGCTCGCTGAGTCTCGCGCGGTTACCCTGCCGAGACGCAATCAACGAGACAGGAGGGGACGATGTCATCACTGGTCGAGTTCACGCTGCACGCAAAGCCCGGTCACTACGAGGAGGTCGCGAAGCTCTACGGCGAGTTCGCGAAGCGGTTCCAAGAGAAGCATCCGTCCGACGAACTGATCCTGCTGGTCGGGGATCCCGCGAGCGGACTGGTCAGGGGAATCGGTGTGTTGCCGCACGATCTGGCGGAAGAGGTCAACAGCGACGAGGATTTCGCCGCATTCAACGACTCCGTAGCCGATCTGATCGCTGGACCCCCGGAGAGGATCGAGTTGGATCTGCTGGAGATCCTAAAGGCCTAGCCACGCCTGAGCATATATCTAAGTCTTTTTGACTTAGATATCTTGACAAATTGGTGTTAAGGCAGTAGGATTTCGTTCCTATGCAAGAAGACCGATTCACGATCAAATCAGGAGAGGCCGTCGCGGCGGCCTCTCGTATAGCCAGCGACCACCAGAACACCGAGATCGCACCCGCGCACCTCCTGCTGGCCCTGCTCGACCAGCCCGAGGGGCTGGTCTCGCCCGTGCTCACCAAGCTGGGATCGGATCCTCAGTCGGTTCGAGCCTCGGCAACAGAGGCGATCGACCAACTACCCCGCGTCACCGGCGAAGGTGTCCCCCAGTCCCGTCCCTCGGACACCCTGATCTGGGTGATCCAGGAGGCCGAGCGCGAAGCCGAGGCGATGGCCGACGAGTACATCTCGACCGAACACCTGCTGCTCGGACTCGACGGTGATCGTTCACCGGTCGCCGACCTGCTCCCTGACAAGGGGGAACTGACCAAGGCGATAATGGAGATGCGTGGGCCTCATCGTGTGACCTCACCCAACCCAGAGGATTCCTACGGAGCGCTCGAGAAGTACGGCCGCGACCTGACTGCCGAGGCCGAGAGCGGCAAGCTCGACCCGGTGATCGGAAGGGACGAGGAGATCCGCAGGGTCGTGCAGGTGCTCTCGAGGCGCACCAAGAACAACCCCGTCCTGATCGGCGAGCCAGGGGTCGGAAAGACCGCGATCGTGGAAGGGCTCGCTCAGCGTGTCGTCTCGGGTGACGTTCCCGACAGCCTTCGTGACCGCAAGGTGATCTCGCTCGATATCGGAGCGCTGCTCGCCGGATCGAAGTACCGGGGAGAGTTCGAAGAGAGACTGAAGGCGGTGCTGAAGGAGATCCAGGATGCCGAGGGACGGATCGTGCTGTTCATGGACGAGCTCCATACGATCGTCGGAGCAGGCGCAGCCGAAGGCGCGGTGGATGCCTCCAATCTGCTCAAGCCCATGCTCGCTCGCGGTGAGTTGAGAGCGGTGGGAGCCACCACGCTCGACGAGTACCGCAAACACATCGAGAAGGATCCGGCGCTCGAGCGCCGGTTCCAACCGGTCGTCGTGGGTGAGCCCGGAATCGGCGACACCGTGGCGATCCTCCGCGGCCTCAAGGAGCGCTACGAGGTGCACCACGGGGTACGGATCACCGACACCGCGATCGTCGCGGCGGCGAACCTCTCGGACCGATACATCAGCGACCGCTTCCTGCCAGACAAGGCAATCGATCTGATCGACGAGGCCGCATCTCGCTTGAAGATCGAGATCGACTCGATGCCGACCGAGATCGACGAGGTCGAGCGTCGGATACAGCAGCTCGAGATCGAGCGCGAGGCGCTCAAGAAGGAAACCGACGACGCGTCCAAGAAGCGACTGGACACGCTGGAGGCTGAGCTCGCCGAGCTGAACGAGAGCTCGAGCGAGATGAAGGCCCGCTGGCAGAACGAGAAGGCCGCGATCGACGAGATCAAGGGTGCCAAGGCGGAACTCGACGAGGCCCAGCGAGAGGCCGAAAGAGCCGAACGCGATGCGGATCTGGAGCGCGCAGCCGAGCTGCGATACGGACGCATCCCCGAGATCGAGAAGCGGATACTCGCCAGCGAAGAGAAGCTCGGCGAACTGCACCGCAGCGAAGGCTCACTGCTGACCGAGGAGGTAACCGAGCAGGACATCGCCGAGGTGGTCGGCAAGTGGACCGGCATACCGGTGTCCAAGCTGATGGAGGGCGAGGTCGAGAAGCTGATCCAGATGGAAGAGCGGCTCCACGACCGGGTGATCGGGCAGGAAGAGGCGGTAGTTGCGGTCTCCGGCGCCCTGCGTCGATCGCGCTCAGGATTGTCGGATCCGAACCGGCCGATCGGGAGCTTCCTCTTCCTCGGGCCCACCGGAGTGGGCAAGACGGAACTCGCGAGGGCCCTTGCGGAGTTCATGTTCGACTCGGAACAGGCGATGGTTCGAATCGACATGTCCGAATACATGGAGAAGCACTCGGTCGCACGCCTGATCGGAGCGCCTCCGGGATACGTCGGGTACGAGGAGGGCGGCCAGTTGACCGAGACGGTCAGGCGCCGCCCGTACGCGGTGATCCTGCTCGACGAGATAGAGAAGGCACACCCCGATGTTTTCAACGTGCTGCTGCAGTTGATGGACGATGGACGCCTGACCGACGGCCAGGGACGGACCGTGGACTTCACCAACACGGTCTTGATCATGACCTCGAACGTGGGGTCACACGCGATCTCCGCCCAGAAGGGAGAGGGTGAGCTCAGTGAGGAGACCCGCAACGAGGTCACCGAAGCCCTCGAGACGACCTTCCGACCGGAGTTCCTCAACCGGATCGACGACGTGGTGCTGTTCCATCGCCTGACCAAGGCGAATATCGGAGAGATCGTGGAACTCCAGGTTGCCGCGCTGACCAGGCGAGTCGCCGAGAAGGGGCTCGAGATCGAGCTGAGCGAGAAGGCCCGCGAACTGCTGGCAAACCTCGGGTACGACCCGGTCTACGGAGCCCGGCCGCTGAAGCGGGTAATCCAGAAGCAACTGGTCGACAAGCTCGCTCTGCGGCTCCTCGAAGGGGAATTCTCGGAAGGCGACACCATCGAGGTCGACACCTCTGACGGCGAGTTGACCTTCTCCCAGAAGGCTTCGGCAAAGAAGTCCTCCGCCAAGAAGAAGTCCGGCGGGAAGAAGACCGCCGAAGCCGCTTCCTGAATCGCTCAGGGAAGGACTTCGCGCAGGGTCATGCTCTGACTGTAGACGGGCGCTGCTCCCTGTGGTCCACCCTCGACCGGCCAGGCGGGAGAGGCGTAGATCGAGATCAACGAGGCGACCTGGCAGTCACCTAGGTCATTGCACTCGAGGGTTCCCGAGAACCCGTCGTAGCCCTCCGTGGCGAACAGAGCGGCGCGGAAATCACTCCGCGGAACAGCCAGATATCCATCCTCACCCTGCAGGGCGCTTCGGCGAAGAGCATCGAAGATCAGATTCGCCGCGTCGAATGCATGCGCGTGGAAGATCGCAGTCGGACTCTCGCCGAAGGACTCGCGGTAGGCAGGCAGCAACTCCTGTCCGTAGAAGCGGTTCGAGTCCAGATCCCGCACGTCTGGACCAGAGGCATTCAGGCGGAGTGAGGCAGCGTCGGCCGCAGCAAGGACTTCGGAGTTGAAGCAGCCGTCCGAGGTGAGCAGGAGACCGGCCTGCGTGGAACCGACTGCCGCGACCGCCTCAGTGCACAGATCACCGTTCAGCGGCAGGTAGAGGATGTCCGGAGATCCGCTGGTGGAGGAGAGGGCGCTCGAGACCTCCGAGGTGGTGTCGGCAGGGTCCAGGGTCACCCTCTCCACCTCTCCTCCTCCGTCCTCGAATCGTGAGGAGAAAGTCTCCGCGAGGGAATCGCTGTAGGCCGAACCGTCGCTGAGTACGAGGGCGGTCCCACCGGGTGCACGGTTCACCGCGAAGTCCCCCACCACGGCTCCCTGGATCAGATCGTTGGGCGCGGTGCGTGCGTAGAAGGGAAGGTGAGACCGGGGAGCGGTCAGCTCTGGAGCGGTGTTGGTGGGTGAGATCAGCACTGTGCCCTGCTCGGACAGGACCTTCGCCGCGGCATCTATGGCAGCGGAGGAGCAGGTGGTCCCGACTACTGCGAGGAGATCCTCCTGCGAGGCCAGCCTCCTTGCCCCACGGATTCCCTGCTTCGGGTCGCAACCCTCGTCGGCGAGATCCAGCTCCACCTCGTGTCCGAGCACCTCGCCGGGGACACCGTCGAACTCCCCGTCCAGGTAGTCGAGGGCCAGCTCGACCCCACGCTGGGAATCGACTCCTGTTCCTGCGGTCCGGGACTCCTCGCTCAGCCAGAGCAGTGCGCCAACGTCGACCGGCTGAGTCCCCTCGTAACGAACGCAGCCGTAGGGGTCGTCCTCGCAGATCGCGTCGATCAGCTCCCTCGAATCCACGGTGGACGACCCGTTCCCGCAGCCAGCGACGGTGGCCATCAGCAACACCAGCGGCAGAAGCGATGCGAACCTCCGCTTGGACATCAGCCACCCGCCCATGGCAGATACCTGCCGTCGCTGATCTCCCGGTAGAGCGTCACCAGCGGATCGACCTTGACCGTGAAGGGTCCGTCGAACGGTGCCGTCAGACCGAGGATCAGCGCGATATCCAAGGCCACGACGAGCACGATGCCGGCCGAGACGATCGAGGCCTTGCGGCCATCCCTGAGGGTGGTCACGATGAGATTGACGATCAGGGTGATTCCAGAGATCACCGCCAACAGGAAGAGTGAGAACGGCAGCACCGAGTTGGCAGCCGCGAGACGGGCTCTGCGTTCCGAGCCGAGATCGTCGACCGCCGACTGGAGGGATTCGGCCGACAGCGCCGGTACGTACGGACGTGACCCCACCTCGAAGACCTTCTGCTGCAGGGCGTTGAGTTCGGGCGTGGCAAGCGCACGCTCGGAGGATTCCTCTTCGAGATCGGAGGAGATGGGTTCACCCAGATTGGGCCACTCCTCGGTCTCGAGCGCGGAGAGGTAACGGGCGAGGCTCTCCTGCACGGCAGAGACGTCGGCGCTCGGGAGCCCTCGGGTGGCCCAGGCGACGCGATTGGCAGCGGAGGCCTCTGCGGCGACGATCTCGTTGGTGGTCCGGACCGTCGAGAAGGCGGAGTTGATCAGGAAGGCCGTGAGAAAGGCGAACAACGCCCCGATGACCGTGTTGTAGTACTCGGCGGTGTGGGCGTAGGGAGCTCCCTTCTTGTCGGGGAACCTGTTGTGCAGGAGGGTGCTGACTCCGTAGGTGAGGCCCGCGAAGAAGAGGATGGAACCTGCGAAGAGGATCCAGGCGGGGAGAGAGGTGAGGAACTCCATCGGCCGCGTGATTATGGCGATTTCAAACCCTCCACCTCCATCAGGAGAATATGATCGGAGGCGTGCCCCACCTGATCGAACGTGAGCAGCGCCTCCCCGGGCCACCGGAGGAGACCTTCGAGTTCTTCGCGGATGCCTTCAACCTCGAGCAGATCACCCCCCCATTGCTCAAGTTCAAAGTCACCACACCGGCACCGATCGAGATGCACGAAGGGACCTTGATCACCTACCGGCTGAGGGTTCGCGGAGTCCCGGTCAACTGGTTGACCCGGATCGAGGAGTGGACTCCGGGAAAGAGGTTCGTGGACACGCAGTTGAAGGGTCCCTACAAGCTCTGGCACCACACCCACACCTTCGAAGACGACGGGCAGGGCGGCACCCTGATGCGAGATATCGTCCGCTACGAGATGCCGTTCGGCCCGATCGGAGAGATCGCGCGTCGGCTGCTGGTCGAACGAGATCTGGAAGGCATCTTCGACTACCGGTATCAGGAGATCGAGAAGATCTTCGGTGCCCAGGCTTAAGGCGCAGGACTGACCGCGAAACCGCTGATCAGCGGGCTCAGGGGTCTCGGAGCCTTGGGCATCGTTCCCTGCTCGAGCGCCTCGATCCGGAAGCCAGCGGACTCGATCGTGGTCTGCGAATCACGGTTCGGGTGACAACCTCCAGCTGCCCGTCGCCAGAGCGGAGTGATCAGATCCTGCAACCGAGCCGTTCCTGGAGCCTCCGACCGAACGTGCTCGACGAAACAGAATCGGCCGTTCGGCGAAAGTACCCTCCGCACCTCGGCGAGAGCTCGTGTCGGCTCGGGGATGGTGCAGAGCCCCAGCGTGCATACGACCGAGTCGAAGCTGTTCGATTCGAAGGGCAGGTCTTCCGCGGAAGCCTGGAGGACGGAGCATTCGATCGCGCTACCGCCGGAACCGGCCGGGACGAGATCCAACCGCTCGAGCAATCGTGAATGCATGTGTGGATCTGGTTCCGCGAGGACGAGCGAGTCGACCGCGGCTGGATAATGTCCGAGATTGTGTCCGTTCCCAGCCGCTATCTCGAGGGTCCTACCGCTCGCCGCAGCGAGCGTTCGGGTGCGGATCTCTCCGAGACCAGCATGCTCGACCGGACCGAGTATGCGGTCGTAGAGGGCGGCGACGATAGGGTGCCCGGACACATGCCGATGATCGACAAAGCAACGGACGCAGCGCGAGACGAAAGGCCGAAGGCTTGAAGGTCCTGGTGATCGGGTCGGGAGGGCGTGAACACGCGATGGTTCGTGCCCTCGCGCGCTCTGCCCGCGAGCCGGACATCATCTGCGCGCCGGGCAATGCCGGCATAGCCGCCGATGCGGAGTGCGTCGCGGTGAAGCCGGACGATGTCGACGGGCTGGTCGCACTCGCAACCGACCGCGAAGTCGATCTGGTCGCGGTCGGTCCGGAGGCTCCCTTGGTGGAGGGCATCGTGGACCGGATGGAGGCAGCTGGTATCCCGGCATTCGGTCCGAGCGGAGGAGCCGCGCGATTGGAGGGTTCGAAACTGTTCGCCAAGGAAGTCATGATCGAGGCGAAGGTACCCACGGCCTCGCACGCCGTGCTGACCTCGGAGCAGGAAGCGCTCGAGCATCTCGGCGGCTCCTCCTATCCCTTGGTTCTCAAGGCAGACGGTCTCGCGGCCGGCAAGGGCGTGGTGATCTGTCAAGACGAAGACGAAGCGAAGGCAGCCGTAGAGGAGTTCTTCGTCGAGAAGCGCTTCGGGGAAACGAAGGTCGTGTTGGAAGAGTTCCTCGAGGGAACGGAGCTGTCGCTGCTGGCGATCTGCGACGGCGAGAACGTAGTACCTCTCGCTCCGGCCCAGGACTACAAGCGGATCGGCGACGGTGACGTCGGCCCCAACACCGGGGGCATGGGCAGTTACTCACCAGTGCCGGGGATCGACCCCGAACAGGTCGAGGAGATCCTGGATCTCGTCCATCGACCGGTGGTCGAGACGATGGCCGGACACGGCACGCCGTTCCGCGGGATCCTCTACGCAGGGCTGATGATGACCAGAGACGGCCCGAAAGTCCTCGAGTTCAATACCCGGTTCGGCGATCCCGAGACTCAGGCGGTGCTGCCGCGGCTCCAGTCTGATCTCGTCGATCTCTTCCTGGCCTCGCGCGAAGACGGAGGCCTCTCCGGCACCAGGATCGAATTCGCGGGCGACTGGGCGGTGACCGTGGTGATGGCCTCTGCCGGGTATCCGGAGTCGTCGTCGAGCGGAGACGAGATAACCGGTCTCGACGAAGCGGCGGAGGTCGAGGGAGTGGAGATCTACCACGCCGGAACGGCGAACGAAGACGGCAGAGTAGTGACCGCCGGAGGAAGGGTCTTGGCGGTCACCGCGCTCGGTGCAGATGCCAGACAAGCCCGAAGCCGCGCCTACGAGGCGGTCGGGATGATCGATTTCGAGGGACGACAGATTCGTACCGATATCGCAGCGCGCGCCGTGGAATAGTCTCACTGCAGCAGTCCGCAAAGGCCGAGAGGAACGAACGATGGGTCCAGACCCTCAGTCAGATCAGACCGCAGCGGTAGAGATGCCGGATGTGGAGGAAGCCTTCTCGGAGATAGAGGTGGACGCTCCGCTGGTCGGGATCATCATGGGTTCGATGAACGACAAGTCCAAGATGCAACCGGCCGGGACCGCCCTGCAGGAACGGGGTATCCGCTACGAGGTCAGGGTGATCAGTGCCCATCGTGAGCCTGAGGAGACCCGCGACTACTGCATGAACGCCCAGATGCGAGGGTTGAAGGTGATCATCGCCGGAGCAGGCATGTCTGCTGCGCTGCCTGGCGCTGCTGCCTCCCACACGGAACTGCCGGTGATCGGGGTACCGCTCTCGGGCGGAGTCATGGACGGGCTGGACGCATTGCTCTCGGTCGCCCAGATGCCACCCGGCGTCCCGGTCGCCTGCGTGGCGGTGGATGGAGCCGAGAATGCCGGGATCTTGGCAGCCAGGATCATCCAGTCATGATCGAGCGCTACACACGAGAGAAGATGGGGGCCGTCTGGTCTCAGCAGAGGAAGATGGAGACTTGGCTCGAGGTCGAGCTCGCCGCGACCGATGCCTGGGCTGCTGAAGGGGTGGTCCCGGAAGCAGCCGCGAAGAAGATCAGGGAAAAGGCGAGCTTCACGGTCGATGCGGTAGCCGAGAGAGAGGAGACCACCGGGCACGATGTGGCGGCGTTCGTAGACGTGGTTGCCGAGTCGGTCGGGGGCGAGGAAGGAAGGTGGGTCCATTACGGCCTGACCTCGTCGGATGTGCTGGATACCGCGCTCGCCCTGCAGATACAGGACGCCGGGGAGATCATCGTGGACGATCTAGGTACCCTCACCGACGCCATCGTGGCCAAGGCGCGAGAGCACGCGGACACGCTCTGTATCGGCAGGACACACGGGGTCCACGCGGAACCGACGACCTTCGGTCTGAAGCTCGCCGGGTTCGCCTTCGAGTCCGCTCGCAACCGGGACCGCATGGAGGATGCCTTCGAGCAGTTGCGCTACGGGGCCCTTTCCGGTGCCGTCGGCACCCACGCGTCCGTACCGCCATCGGTAGAGGCGCACGCGCTGGATTCACTCGGACTCAAGCGTGAGGACATCTCGACCCAGGTGATCCCCCGTGATCGGCTTGCCGTATTGATGGCAAGATCCGCAATTGCGGGAGGCGGGCTGGAGAGACTCGGAAAGGAGTTCAGGAACCTCCAGCGCACCGAGGTACGAGAGGTCGAGGAACCGTTCGGCAAGGGTCAGAAGGGTTCCTCCGCGATGCCACACAAGCGCAACCCGATAATCGCCGAGAGGATCTGCGGCCTCTCCCGGGTCCTACGCGGATACGCGGTCCCGGCGCTCGAGAGCGTCGCGCTCTGGCACGAGCGGGATATCTCACACTCCAGCGCCGAGCGGATAATCCTCCCCGACGCGATGACCACTCTCGACTATTCGCTCTCGCTTGCCATCCGGCTGATCGAGGGAATGACGGTCCATACGGATCGGATGCGGGAGAACCTCGAACTGACCCACGGCGCCGTATTCAGCCAGCGCGCCCTGAGTGCTCTGATCGAATCGGGTATGACCCGCGACGACGCCTATCGCCTGGTCCAGAAGAGCGCGCAGAAGGCGTGGGATGAAGGGATCGAGTTCAGGCAACTGATCGGAGAGGCCGCGCCGGATCTCGATCTCGACGCGATCTTCGACTACGGCGCCTACCTCACCCACGTACCCGACCTGATCGCACGGCTCGACGGGATCTCGGACTAACGTCTCGACCCGACCAGCACCGGAGAACCATTCTTCGGCGAGAGCGTGACGTTGCGCCGGACCATCTTGTCGGGTGATCCACTTCCTGGCGCGAGATCGAGCGAAGAGAGGATCGTCCTCAGGACCGTGCGCATCTCGAACTGGGCGAACGCTGCACCGATACACCGACGGGTTCCACCGCCGAAGGGAATCCAGCTGTAGGTGTCGGGTTTGATGCCGTCGAAACGGGAGGGATCGAATCGGTAAGGATCCTCGAACACATCCGGTCTCGTGTGGGCGAGGTATATGGAGAGCATCACTGAGGTCCCAGCCTCGAGATCACATCCATCGAGCGTCATCGGCTTGCGCAACTCGCGTCCGATCATCGGAACTACCGGGCGGACCCTCAGCGTCTCGGCGATCACCGCCTCCATCCAATCTCCGTCTCCGTCGGAGTCGATCTCGGATCGCAACCGCTCGTACGCATCCGGGCTCCTCAGCAACTGGTCGAAACACCACGCGAGCGCCGTGGCCGTGGTTTCGTGTCCAGCCAGGAGCAAGGTCATCAACTGATCGCGGAGTTCGATGTCGTCGAGACCCTGACCGTCCTCGTCTCTGGCCGAGACGAGCATCGAGAGGATGTCCTCGCGCTCCTCAGTGGTGGGATCCGCACGGCGATCGGAGATCTCGGCGGCGATCAGCCGATCGGTCTCACGAAGGCTCTTCAGCATGCTGCTGTACGGCGGGATCTTCCGCAGGAGGGGGAAGGTGAGACCGAAGGCGAAGGGAGATCTGGTCGAACTGAGCACACGGTTGAGCCCTGCCCGTAGCGAGTCGTGTCGCTCGTCTGACACCCCGAAGACCGCGCTCATGATCACCTCCAGGGTGATCCGCTGCATCGCGGGGTGGCTGAGGACGGTCTCACCCGTCGGCCAGTTGGAGATCTCCTCGACGGTCGCACGCTCGATCGACTGCTCGTAGGCGCGCATGCGCTCACCGTGGAACGGAGGCAGCATCAACTTTCGTCTCGCCAGATGCTCTGCGCCCTCCTGGACCAGGAGTGATTTGGTTCCGAGGATCGGCTCGAGCACGACGTTCCTGCCCTGGGTGATCGTGTTCTCACGATCGGAAGCGAAGACCTGCTTGATCGAAGCCGGATCCGAGAAGAAGACCATCGGTCCGATGCGCGAGAGCCTGACACTGAAGGTGCCCCCGAATCGGTCGCGGCACCGCTCGACGAAGTCGACCGGGCGCGCGGTCAACTCGACGGTCTGGACCACAGGGGGTGCCGAGGGTCCGTCTGGCAGGACTGCGGTGGAGGGCATCATCACCGATGCTCGCACAACGCAAGCACCGGAAAGCCGCGGCTGGCAGCCGGTTGGATCGGGGAACGACGGTGTTAGAGTCCGGCGCCCCGATGTCGACCGGCCAGGAAAAGCTCGCGGACCTGAAAACCGTCGCCACCGGCAAGGTCCGCGACATGTACGAGGTCGGTGACGACCTGTTGATGGTCGCCTCAGACCGCATATCGGCCTACGACGTCGTGATGCCGAATCCGATCCCAGACAAGGGCAAGGTGCTCACCCAGATGTCGGTCTTCTGGTTCGAGCACACCAGCGAGATCTGTCCCAACCACTTCATCTCCCAGGAGGTTCCGCAGGAGGTCGAAGGACGGGCCCTCCGGGTGCGGAAGCTCGAGATGTACCCGGTCGAGTGTGTCGTGCGCGGATACCTCTCCGGCTCGGGGTGGCGCGAGTACCAGGAGACCGGCGAGGTCTGTGGCATCGCCCTTCCAGAGGGCCTGCAGCAGTGCGACAAGCTGCCGGAACCGATATTCACCCCCGCGACCAAGGCCGAGGTCGGAGCGCACGACGAGAACATCGACATCGAGCGGGCAGCGCAGATCCTCGGCGACGACGCGCTGGCGGAGGAACTGAAGCGGCTCTCGATCGAGATCTACGACCACGCGGCACGACACGCCGCAGAGAAGGGGATCATCCTCGCCGACACCAAGTTCGAATTCGGCAAGAGCCCGGGGGCCGAGATCGTGCTGGCAGACGAGGTCCTCACTCCCGACTCCTCGCGCTTCTGGCCGGCTGACGACTACTCTCCCGGCCGCGATCAGGACTCGTTCGACAAGCAGTACGTGCGGAACTGGCTCGACGAAGAGGGGTGGGATCACTCTCCACCGGCTCCCGAATTGCCCGCCGAGGTGGTCGAGAGCACCCGTGGCCGCTACATCGAGGCCTACGAGAAGATCACCGGCCGCAAACTCGACTGATCGGAGCGCCGACGAGCCAGCGTCTGGAGCGTCCGCGCCGCGAGGGTGGATAGGCTGCGACGGGTGAAGGCTCGGGTACTGATCAGACCGAAGGAGGGCATCCTCGATCCGCAGGGCAAGGCGGTCGAGAAAGCTCTGCCCGCTCTGGGCTTCGAGGGGATCGACAACGTCAGAGTCGGTCGGCTGGTCGAACTCGAGGCGGATGATCCGGCGCACCTCGAATCGCTCTGCGAGAAGCTCCTGGCGAACCCGCTGATCGAGGACTTCGAGATCGAAGAGATCGACGCTTGAGGTTCGGCGTCCTCCAGTTTCCGGGTTCCTGCGACGAGCGTGACGCGATCGCCGCGTGTGGAAGGGTCGGAGAGGCGGAGATGATCTGGCATGAGAGCACCGACCTCGCCGGCGTGGATGCCGTCGTGGTGCCGGGCGGGTTCTCCTATGGGGACTATCTCCGGGCCGGCGCGATAGCGCGGTTCGCTCCCGCTATGGAGGCGGTGACGAAGTTCGCCGCCGATGGCGGTCCGGTGCTCGGAATCTGCAACGGGTTCCAGGTCCTGTGTGAGGCCGGGCTGCTGCCGGGAGCGCTGCTCCCGAACGAGGGCCGCAAGTTCCTCTGTCGGCAGGTCGATCTGGAGGTGGTCAGCGCAGACGGCCTATGGCTCGGCGCCACCGAAGCGGGTCAGACACTCTCGGTACCGGTCAAACACGCGAACGGCCGCTGGTTCGCGCCGGATCAGACGGTCGACGCTCTCGAGGCGTCCGGGCAGATAGCGCTCAGATACGCAGCCGGTCAGAACCCGAACGGCTCGACTCGCGACATCGCAGGCGTGACCAACGAGACTGGCAACGTGATGGGACTGATGCCTCACCCCGAGCACGCCGTCGATGCCGCCCTGACCGGCTCTGCCGATGGGCTCGAAATCTTCAGATCACCTGCGTTGGCAACCGCCTGATCGAGGGTGTCCGCGAAAGGAGAACACGACGAGCAGAGCGCTCACCGCCAACTCGGTCTGACCGATCCAGAGTTCGATGCGATCTGCGATCTGATCGGACGTGAGCCGAACGGCGTGGAGCTGGCGATGTTCTCCCTGCTCTGGTCCGAGCACTGCGCGTACAAGCACTCGCGGAAGCTGCTCGGGAAGCTTCCGGTCGAAGGCGAGCGGGTGGTGATGGGACCGGGCGAAAACGCGGGAGCGGTCTCGCTTCCCGGGGGCTGGGCCGTTGCCTTCAAGGTCGAATCACACAACCATCCGAGCGCTGTCGAGCCTTTTCAGGGAGCCGCCACCGGGGTCGGCGGGATCATGCGAGATGTATTCGCGCTTGGTGCCAGGCCGATCGCCCTGCTGGACTCGTTGCGTTTCGGGGATATCGACTCCGAGCGCTCACGGTTCCTCTTCGAAGGTGCGGTCTCGGGGATCGGTCACTACGGCAACTCGATCGGCGTCCCGACCGTCGGCGGCGAGGTCTACTTCGAGGCTCCCTACGAGCAGAACTGTCTGGTCAACGCGATGTGCATCGGGCTGGCCAAGAGCGACGAGATGATCCGCTCCGCTGCGGCCGGCACCGGCAACACACTGGTGCTGATGGGTGCGGCGACCGGGCGCGACGGAATTGGTGGAGCCTCGGTGCTGGCATCGGCGGAGCTCGAATCAGGAGACGACGCGAAACGTCCGACCGTCCAGATCGGTGACCCGTTCGAGGAGTCGAAGTTGGTCGAGTGCTGCCTCGAGTTGCTCGCCTCGGACCTGCTGGTATCCCTTCAGGACCTCGGCGCCGCGGGTCTCACCTCATCGGCAGGGGAGATGGCCTCCAAGGGTGGAGTCGGCGTGGACATCGACGTCGCAAAGGTCCCGTTGAGAGAGGCCGACATGGAGCCATTCGAGGTGATGGTTTCCGAATCCCAGGAGCGAATGCTCGCGGTGGTCGAGCCCGATCAGGTGGATCGGGTGATCGAGGTATGCCAGCGATGGCAGACCAGCGCAGCCGCGATCGGAGAGGTAACCGACTCCGGGACGGTGCGGATCCTGCGCGACGGTGAGGTGGTGGGAGAGATCGCGGTCGAGGCACTGGTCGACGAGGCTCCCGCGTACGATCTCGACCCCACCGAGCCGGGTGAGTGGATCTACGGGAACGAGAACTCCCTGGACCGCCGTATCGGTGAGGTCGCCGGGCTCGGCGTGGACGCCGCCGAGGACAGTGCGATCCTCGCGGCGCTGCTCGCCTCGCCGAATATCGCATCGAAGCGCTGGGCGTTCGAGCAGTACGACTCGATCGTCGGATCCCGCACCGGCAGCGGGCCCGAGGCTGCCGACGCGGCAGTGCTCGACATACCCGAAGCGGGGGTAGCGATCGCCACCTCGATCGACGGAAACGGTCGGAGGGTCGCCTGCGATCCCTACCGGGGAACGATCGAGGGAGTACTCGAGTGCACGGCCAACCTCGCATGCGTCGGTGCGATTCCGCTCGGTCTGACCAACTGCCTCAACTTCGGTAACCCGGAGAAGCCGACCGTGGCGTGGCAGCTGACCAAGTCGGTCGAGGCCCTCGCGGATGCCTGCAGGGCTCTCGACCTCCCTGTGGTCGGGGGCAACGTATCCCTCTACAACGAGACCGCTGACGGTCCGATCTATCCGACCCCGGTCGTGGGAGTAGTCGGCGAGTTGGCGGATGCCACTCGGGTCCCCGGACATGCCTTCGAAGGAGCACAGACCGTCGCGCTGGTCGGCCCCTTCGCGCCTTCCCTGGCCGGCAGCGAGCTGGTGAAACTGCGGGGAGAACTCGACCAGGGACTGCCCGGGGTCGAGATCTCCGAGATCGCTGCGGCACAGGCCGCTGTACGCGACTCGGTCTCCTCTGCCGACGGTCTGACGGCATGCCACGACATCTCGGACGGCGGCCTTGCCTGCGCGATCGCGGAGATGGCCATCGCAGGAGAGACAGGAGCCGAGTGCGATCTGGACGGGATGATCGACGCTCGCGGTTGCTCCGGGGAGACCGCTCTGTTCGGCGAGGGTCCGGGGGGATTCATCGTCGCCGGGCCGGATCCGGCACTCGAGGCACTGGCGAGCCGGGGAGTCGAGGTGATCAGGATCGGGAGTACCGGCGGAGACCGGATCACGATCGCAGCCGCGGAGCGATCGGTCACGCTTTCGGTCGCAGACGCTGCGACCTGCTGGCGGTCACTCGAGGGGAGGATGGAATGAAACACCGGTCTTCGGAAGCGGTCGAGGGCCGCTGCTACATTGACCTTGCGGTGGCGATGAGCCAACGTGAGGCGTCTCGGTCAATCTCTGGTCAGAAAGGGAATCGGTAAGGCTCGTGAGCGAGCAACCGGATGTCATTCCGGATCGCGACGGCCCGCGTGACGAATGCGGGGTGTTCGGCGTATACGCACCCGGTCGCGACGTAGCCCGCCTCACCTACTTCGGCCTCTACGCGCTTCAGCACCGAGGCCAGGAATCGGCAGGCATCGCGACCTGCGAAGGCGGTCACATCACCACGATGAAGGATCTCGGGCTGGTCTCGCAGGTCTTCGACGAGGAGAAGCTGCAGGCGCTGGCCGGAGACATGGCTATCGGCCATGTCCGTTACTCGACCACCGGAGGCGGGGCATGGGACAACGCCCAGCCGGTCTGGAGGGATGACGGTCGAGAGTTGGCCCTGGCACACAACGGAAACCTGACCAACGCAGTCGAGCTGTACAACGAACTGCGTGAGCAGGGGATCACCCTGCGCGGTACCTCTGACTCGGAGATCATCGCGGCGCTGCTCTCGAGCCACGCCTGCGAGGGCGGTGAGTGGATCGAGGACGCCGTTGCGCACGTGATGCCACGCCTCCGGGGTGCCTACTCGACGGTCGTCATGACCAAGCATGCGGTGGTCGCGTTCCGGGACCCACACGGAGTGAGGCCTCTGGCGCTCGGCAAGCTGGAGGACCGCTTCGTGGTCGCGTCCGAGAGTTGTGCGTTCGACATCATCGGAGCGCAGTTGATCCGTGAGATCCAACCCGGAGAGTTCGTCTCGATGACCGAGCGCGGACTCGAGATGAAACAGGTAGTCGAAGCCGAACGGCAGGCTCAGTGCGTCTTCGAACACATCTACTTCTCCCGTCCGGATACCAAGCTCGAGAACCGCGTCCTCCAATCGGTCCGCTCGAAGATGGGTGAGATCCTCGCCCGCGAAGCTCCGGTAGAGGCGGATCTCGTGATCGCCGTACCCGATTCGGGGAACCCTGCGGCGACCGGATATGCGCGGGCCTCGGGGCTGCCGAAAGACGATGGCCTGATCAAGAACCGCTACGTCGCCCGTACCTTCATCCAGCCCGGGCAAGAGCTGAGACAGCACGGTCTGAGGATGAAGTTCAACCCGTTGCCGGAGATCATCGCCGGCAAGCGGCTCGTGGTGGTGGACGATTCGATCGTCCGTGGCAACACGATGCGGCAACTGGTCGGCATGCTCAGAGAAGCGGGTGCGAAGGAGGTCCACCTGAGGATTTCCTCCCCGCCGATCAAGCACCCGTGCCACTACGGAGTCGACATGAACACTCGCGAGGAGATGGTCGCCCACGAGCGGAGCGTGGAAGAGATAGCCAAGGAGATCGGTGCTGATTCGCTCGCATACCTCTCTCTGGAGGGCGTATACGAAGCCGTCGGGACCCCGCGCGAACGGCACTGCGATGCCTGCTTCACCGGGCTCTACCCGATCGGTGAGATCGAGGAGCACAACGGCAAGTTCGCGCTGGAGGAAATCGCCGTGATCCCCGCTACCGGGCGCTGAACCGACCGGCCCTGCTACCCGGAAGTGAGCGCGCTCCCGATCGCCATCCTCGCCTCAGGCGAGGGAACGAACCTCCAGGCGCTGCTGGACGGGCCGGCGGCCGAGGGTGTGGTTCGGATCGTCGGAGTTGCATCCGACAGAGTGGATGCGCCGGCTCTGGGCAGAGCCGAGGCTGCGGGGATCCCGACAGGGCGGTTCCCAGCCAGCGAGTACGTGGATCGCGCAGCGCGGGATCTGGCGCTCGCCGACTGGCTGGAGGGCCAGGGTGCAGAGTTGATCGTAAGCGCCGGTTACATGCAGCTGCTGGATCCACTCTTCATCGAGCGGTTCGGCGAGAGGATCATCAACGTCCACCCGTCTCTGCTGCCGAGATTCCCGGGGATGGACGCGATCGGTCAGGCGCTGGCGGCCGGAGCCTCAGAAACCGGGGTGACCGTCCACTTCGTCGACGAGGGCGTGGACACCGGTGAGGTGATCGCCACATCCGCCGTCGCGATACCCCCGGAGATGTCCCGAGGGGAACTCGAGCAGGCGATCCACGACGCTGAACACCGCCTGTTGCCCGAGGTGGTGACCGCGATAGCCCGGGGGGAGATCGGGATCGGCGAGGGATCGAAACGATGAATCTCCACCGGTGGGCATAGACTCGGACCCGACCGGATCGATGACGCCACCCACCCGAGACGACATAACCCACCAGCCGATCGGTGAACCGATGCCGGTGAGGCGGGCGCTGATCTCGGTCTCCGACAAGGCAGGGGTCGCTGAATTCGCGCGGGGCCTCGCGGACATGGGCGTCGAGATCATCTCCACCGGTGGGACGCTGGCCATGCTGTCGGAGGAGGGGATACCTGCCAGGTCGGTCGAGGAGCTGACCGGATTCCCCGAAATCCTCGATGGACGGGTGAAGACCCTCAACCCGAAGCTGCATGCGGCGCTCCTCGCGGTCCGTACCGACCCCGACCACACGAAGACCCTCGAGGAACACGGCATCGAGCCGATCGACCTCGTCTGCGTCAACCTCTACCCGTTCGAGCGCACGATCGCCAAAGGCGACGTGTCCGAGCGAGAAGCGATCGAGAACATCGATATCGGAGGGCCGACGATGATCCGCGCTGCGGCCAAGAACCACGAGTTCGTCGCGGTGGTGGTGCGCCCCGAGAGCTACGACGCGGTGCTGGACGAGTTGAGGGAATCAGGAGAGCTGTCGGCTACCACCCGCCACTGGCTTGCCAACGAGGCATTCGCACAGACGGCGAGGTACGACGCGGCGATCAGCCGGTGGTTCGCCCGACAGTACGAGCGTTTCCCCCAGCACTGGACGGTGTCCTGGGAGAAGGAGATGGAGCTCACCTACGGAGAGAACCCCCACCAGCGAGCTGCCCTCTACGTGGATGCCAACGGAGATTCCCATGTCCTGAGCAACGTGGCCAAGCTGCACGGCAAGCCGCTGTCGTTCAACAACGTGCTGGATCTGGACTCGGCTCGGGGACTCCTGGGCGACCTGGCCGGTGCCGGTTGCGTAATCGTCAAGCACAACAACCCTTGCGGTGCCGCCGAAGCTGGGGATCTGGCTGGTGCCTACGAGCGCGCCCTCGCCTGCGATCCCCTCTCGGCCTTCGGGGGGATAGTCGCGCTCAACCAGCCGGTCGACGAAGCGCTGGCCGAACGTCTGCACGAGCTCTTCATCGAGGTCCTGATCGCACCCGAGTACTCCGACGAGGCCCTCGAGGTCCTGCAACAGAAGGAGGCGATACGGATCCTCCGTGATGACGAGTCGCGGCACCATCAGATCGAGCCGGATCTGAAGCGGGTACGTGGCGGGATCCTCGTCCAGGACCCTGACGGGGCACCGGAGACGAAGGAGATGATGGAGGTAGCCACCGAGACGCAACCGACCGAGCAGCAGTGGGAGGACATGCTGTTCGCCTGGAAGGTGTCGCGCAGGGTCAAGTCGAATGCGATCATCCTCGCCCGGGACGGTGCGACGATCGGTATCGGCGCAGGTCAGATGAGTCGAGTCGATTCCGTTCGGCTCTCGGTCGAGAAGTGCCGGCTCGCGTTCGAGGGAGGAGCCGATGCCCTGCTCCAGGGGTGCGCGGTTGCCTCTGATGCCTTCTTCCCCTTCGCCGACGGCCCCGAGCAGGCGATCCAGGCCGGCGCGACGGCGGTGATCCAACCCGGTGGCTCGAAGCGCGACGACGAGGTGATCGCCGCCTGCGACGCGGCTGGAGTGGTGATGGTGATGACCGGTCACCGCCATTTCAGGCACTGAGCCACCGAGCTGGTCCGAGTGCGCCCCCCGGGACTCGAACCCGGACTACCAGATTAAAAGTCTGGCCGTCTAACCAGTTGACTTAGGGGCGCCCGGGGATTATCGCTACTCAGCCGAGTTCCGGGGTGCCCTCGAGGGGCGTGGAAGCAAGTGCCCCCGGGCGACGCGGTACCCGTCCGGCAAGCAGTGCCTCCCGACCGGAGATGACCGCAGAACGCATCGCAGAAGCCATCAGGGCGGGATCCTCCGCGCGCGAGACCGCGGTGGCGAGCAGGACAGCATCACATCCGAGCTCGATCGCCTGAGCGGCGTCGGAAGCCGTGCCGATACCGGCATCGCAGATCACCGGAACGCCGGCCGAGGCGACGATCTCCTCGAACGCTTCGGGATGTCGAATACCCATCCCCGAGCCGATCGGCGATCCGAGCGGCATCACCGTCGCGCAGCCGACCTGCTCGAGCCGGGCGCAGATCGCCGGATCGTCGGGGGCGTACGGGAGAACGGTGAAACCGTCGGAGACCAACTGCTCGGCTGCAGTGACCAGATCCCGGGGCTCTGGCATCAAGGTTCGGTCGTCGGCGATCACCTCGAGCTTGATCCAGTCGGTCTGGAAAGCCTCGCGAGCGAGATGGGCGGTCTTGACGGCATCGGAGGCCGTGTAGCAACCGGCGGTATTCGGCAGGAGGAAGAGGCCGAGACGATCGAGCAGACCGACGATCGAACCGCGCTCGGCGGTCTCGATCCGACGCAGGGCCACCGTGACCATCGCGGTGCCCGATGCCACCAGAGCAGCCTCCATCTGCTCGAGGGAACGAAAGCCGCCCGTACCGAGGATCAGTCTCGAATCGAACGCCCGGCCTGCGATCTCGAGCGGCTGGTCGCTCCCACCCTGGATCGCTGCCACCACCTCGACCGACTGACCGTCTGCCAGCACGACTTCGCTCCAGCGGCTGGACGGGACGACCTCTCCGTCGAGGGCGACGGCGACGCCTCGCCGTGGCTCGTCCACCCCGCTTTGGCTCGCGGCCCACGAAACGGTCGCTCCCTCGGGGGCCTCGACGCTCACGCCGTTGAGGGAGATGGTGGGCATCTATACGGTCACCGCCTTCGACGGATCAGATGGCCTGATGAATCGATCGGGCCTGAAGGGGCCGAGATCCACCGGTAGGTCGGAGTCTTCGTCGACCAACAACGACGCGATCACCTCGCCGGTCACTGGAGCGAGCAGGATTCCGTTCCGGAAATGACCGGTCGCGTAGAGCAGCCTGGGCTCGATCGGATTGGAACCGAGGAGCGGAGCGTTGTCGGGGGTGGCAGGACGCAGCCCCGCTCTCGCGCCCACGAAACGGAGCTCCGCGAGGTCGGGCAGAGCTCGGTATCCCTCCCGGAGCAACTCATGAACCGCTCCTGCGGTTATACCCGTATCGAAACCCTTCTCCTCGACCGTGGCTCCGATCACGAGGCTTCCGTCGCTGCGTGGGACCGCGTAGAAGCGCTCACCGCAGACGATTCGATCCGCGACCGGATGGGAGTGCGGTGGTTCGGCGGCCAGTTCGACGATCTGGCCCTTGACCGGTCGCACCTCCGCGCGAAGCGCCTCCGGAAGCCAGGCGGACTCCGGATCGCCGCTCCAAGCACCTGCGGCGAGCACCAACCGCTTCGCCAGCAACGGGGCTCCATCGGGGATCTCGAGGGTGACTCCCAAATCATCGAATCCACATCCGCTTGGCACTGTGTTCGAGACGATCTCGACTCCCTCTGAATGGAGAGCGGCCTGGAGAGCCGTGACGAGCTGGCGGGGATCAGCGGCGGAGTCGCCCGGGACGTACAGACCGCCGACCAGATTCGGGGCCAACCGGGGTTCGAGCTCGCGGCATCGATCGGGGCTGAGCCAGCTGGAATCCAGTCCCAACCGCTCGTGGAGATGGCCGTTGCGCTGCATCTCTGCCGCCTCGTCGCCGTCGAATGCAACATGCAGAGCACCGAGCGGCAGGTAACCGGTATCGAGACCGGTTACAGCGGAGAGCTTCTCGGAGAACTCCGGCCAGATCGCGTGAGAAGCGAGGCTGAGATCCAGGAGCGCCTGCTCACCGAAGGACGCTTCTCCGACCGGGGCCAACATCCCTGCGGCCACCGAACTCGCTCCAGCCCCGGGCTCGCTGCGCTCCACCACGCAGACGGCGAGTCCGCGGCGTGCTGCGCACCATGCGACCGAGAGGCCGATCACGCCGGCTCCCACGACGATCACGTCGTAGGCGGCGGCTCCGGGATTTCTCTTCTCGTCGTCCATCAGCGGTTGCAGTGACTCCTGGCAGAGCACCGGGCCGACGAGTCAATCCCTTCGCCGGAATCACCCGGATCAGGTTCGTGCGGTCGGTGGGTTCCAACTCCCACCCTCTCAGTCCTCCGCCGACAAACGCCGGGACGGTTCTCAGGACTCCCGTTGCTCTTCCGACATCCTAAACCGCTCAGGGATGCGCTCGGGGACATAGATCACGACGGTATCGGCGATGCGATCGAGCAGCCCCCTCCTCCGGTCACTGAACAGGATCATCAGATAGCCGATGAGGAAGGCAAAGGAGACGACGAATCCGACCAACCTCCGAAGCGCATCCCAGAAGCTCACGTCGTCCTCGACCACGGGCTCGATCCTCAGGCGCATGAAGCGCATGCCGGGCGTCTGACGATCGAGCGTCCAAAAGGCAAGGAGGTAGACAGCGCCAACGACTCCGAACGCGATCGCTCCGAAGAGGAGGGCAACGATCCCCGGCGGCTTGTTGGTGAAGAAGCCAGCGATCAGATTGACCAGAGCGGAGAGGACGAAGAGGAAGAGGCTGACCACCCCGTAGTCGATGGCGAACGCGACCGTGCGGCTTGCCAACCCTGCCTCGGGCACAGGGCCCGTCCGAGGTTCCTTGTGTGCGAGCTTCCGCGGGAGCCGCTCCAGCCAGGTGTCGAGCTTGCGAGTGCGAATCGAGATCTGGGCGCCGAGCTCGGTCACCAACCCGAAGCTCTGCTGTGCGATCGCTTCTCTCACCTCCTCCGAGTTGGCGATCTTGGTGATCACCGCTGCCAACTCATCGCTCTCGAGAACGGTCTCGGAGATCTCATCGACGACCTCGCTCTCGAGGACCTCGTTCGCAGCCGGAACGAGCCCGGGCTCCGAGAGGATCCGCTCGGTCAGCCGCAGCGTGACCTCACGGCTCAAGATCCGATCGATCAGATCCTCGGGAACCTCGCTTGCGAGCACCTGATCGACCACCCTCTGCGGCACCCCGCCTGAGATCAACTCCTGGGTGACCCGCTCGATCACACCCTGTTCGATGAGCTGACGGGTCACCTGTGCCGCTACGGGGCCGGTGATGGTCTGATCGAGAACCGATCTCGCAGCGCTGTCGAGTCCGAGCGCACGCACCACACCACCGGTAACCCGGAGACCTGCTCGAGTAGCGGCTCCAATCGCCCTAGCGGGGGCGGATAGGAGGCCGGCGGCAGGGGTTCGGTTCTCACGAACCGCGGGAAGCAGGCTCGGATCCGCGTCCTGTTCCGGCCGCATGGGCGCTGGCGCGGGCTTCGGTCGGCTCTCCTGCTCCACAGTTGAAATGTAGGGGCCTCGGGTAGCGGGTGCGCTCTAGGCTGGTCGTGTGATCGGAAACGATCGATCAAACGGCGAAGCACCGAGAGAGCGAATCCGCGCGGCTCGCCTGTACCTCTGCTGTGGTTCGCGAGAGGCAGCCGAGATGGAGTCTCTGCTCGAGCGAGCGATCGAGGGTGGCGTGGACGTGATCCAGTTACGTGAGAAGAACGGTGGGCGTGACGAGATCCTCCGCGCAGCGGAGATCTTCCGGCGTGTTGCTGATCGGACCGGCGCACTGTTCGTGCTCAACGACGATCCGGAGTTCGCGATCGAGGTCGGAGCAGACGGAGTGCACGTGGGCCAGGACGATCTCGCGAGCTCGGAGGCTCGGCGGGTGATGGGAGAGGAGCGAATCGTCGGGCTCTCGACCCACCGCGAGGACCAGATGGAAGCGGCGCTGGCCGATGACGCGATCGATTACTTCAGCGTCGGGCCGGTGTGGCCGACTCCGACCAAGGAGGGGCGCCCTGCGGCCGGCCTCGAGTATGTCGACCTTGCGGCGAGTCGAGCCGGGGATCGCCCATGGTTCGCCATCGGGGGGATCGACTCCTCCAACCTCTCCGAGGTGCTCGATCACGGGGCCAAGAGGGTCTGCGTTGTGAGGGCGATAGCCGACGCCGCGGACCCCCGGTCCGCCGCCCTGGCGCTGAAGCAGGCAATACTTGATCGATGAGCAGATCCGAGGAGAAGAACAAGGCGGCACGTGAGGCACTCGAACCCTTGGCAGAGGGCCAGAGACCACTCGTGGTGACCATCGGGGCGACTCTCTCCACGCTGGTCTGTGCCTCGATCGTGATCGCATGGCTAGCCGGAGTCGAGGTCGATGGCGAGAAGCCCCCGTTCCTCCAGGTCCTCGCTCCGAGCGTGCTCACCGGTGTGATGGCCTTCGGCATGTGGAGGGCCCAGTACTGGGCGGTCCTCGGATTCCAGACGGTATTGCTGCTCTTGATGCTCGCGACCGCGATGGGGTTGGTGATCGCCACCTCAGCGACTCAGGTGATCGGCAATCTGCTGGTTCTCACGGTGGCCGGGACCCTTTTCTGGTTCATGGTCAAGGGGATGGCGAGGATCCAGATGCCCGTCCGTCGCCCACCTGACGACCCTGACCAGCCGCAGGATTGACGCCACGACGGTCAGGTCGGCGCTGCTAGGGTCAAAAGCGATGGCAGGTTTCGACACGATCGTGATCGGTGGCGGCCCGGGTGGTTACGTCGCGGCCATCCGTGCGGCGCAACTGGGACAGAAGGTCGCCGTGATAGACAGCGACAAGGCAGGTGGGAGGTGCCTCAACTACGCCTGCATCCCGGCCAAGACGATCCTGCACACCGCCGAGGTCTACGACGAGGTCAATCGACACGGCACCGACCTCGGGATCAAGGCGACGGGCGTGGGAATCGAATGGCCGAAGGTCCAAGCGCGACGGGAGAGTGTCTCGAAGACCCTCGAGGGCGGCGTCGAGATGCTCTGGAAGAAGAACAAGGTCGAGTTCATCCACGGTGCCGCCCGACTGGTCGGCACCAAGGAAGTCGAGGTCGGAGGAGAGACTCATCAGGCCGAGTCGTTGATCCTCGCGACCGGATCGGTTCCCGTGGCGCTGCCGGGAATCGACTTCTCGGATCGGGTATTGGACACATGGGGAGCCTGGTCTCCCGACAAGCAGCCGAAGTCCATCGTGGTGGCCGGAGCGGGAGCATCCGGGGCGGAGATCACCTCGGCCTACTCCAGGATGGGCACCGCCGTGACCCTGGTCGAGATGCTGGATCGTGTCTTGCCCACCGAGGAACCCGAGATGTCACGCGTGGTCGAGAGACAGTTCAGTGAAGACGGGGTAGACCTGCGGATGGGCGCAAAGGTGGAGGGTGTCACCGAGCAGAAGACCGCCGTGAAGGTGAAGGTGGGCGACGACGAGATCAAAGCCGATTTCCTCGCGGTCGCCGGGGGTCGCAGGCCCGATGTGGATGAACTCGGTTTGGAGGCGGCTGGTCTCTCCCTCGACGACACCGGGAAGATCGCGGTGGACTCGAAGATGCAGACCTCGGTGGAGGGCGTCTACGCGATCGGGGATCTGGTTGCGGGTCCCGCCTTGGCCCACAAGGCATCCGAGGAGGGCGTGGTCGCGGCAGAGGCGATCGCCGGTCTGGATGTCCACGCGGTGGACCCGCACCTGATCCCACGCGCGACCTTCTGCCATCCGCAGGTGGCGAGCGTCGGCATGACCGAGGAGCAAGCCAAAGCCGAGGGTCATGAAGTCAAGGTCGGGAAGTTCAAGATCGGTGGTACCGGTGCCTCTGTGGTCTACGACGACAGGGCCGGCATGGTCAAGATCGTGGGCGACGCCGAGATCGGCGAGATCCTCGGCGCGCACATCGTCGGGAACAGTGCCTGCGACATGATCTCCGAGGTCGTCAACACGATGGCCCTGGAGGGCGGATTCCCTGAGCTTGCCCGGATAATCCACCCCCACCCGACCGTGTCCGAGGCCGTCCTGGACGCCGCTCGAGCGGTCGAGGGCTGGGCTACTCACGCTTGACCAGACCTCTCTTCCACTACGACCTGAACTGCCCCTGGTCGTGGATCGCCGCGGAACGGATCTCGATCGTGTTCAACGAAGCAGGAGCGGAGCTGCCTGAATGGAGACCGATCGCCGCATCGCGCCTGACTGGAGGGGTCGAGCGCCGACCCGATCCGGATCAGACCCGTGCGGAGGTGCTCAAGCGCGCGACCGAGCTGGGGCTCGCCGAGCCACGCTTCCCGGTGGGATGGCCAGATGAGACCGACAGCGAAACGGCGCTGCTCGGTGTCCTATATGCAGCGGAGGCAGGTCGGGTGATCGCCGTCTCGCTGGCGGCGTTCCGACAGCAGTTCGCAGCAGGGAGGAGTCTCGCCGACCCGGACAACGTGATGATCGCGGCCGCCTCGTGTGAGCTGCATCCGAAGGCGGTCAGCAAGGGGATCGAGTCGAGCGCAATCGCGAGGCGTCTCGATGAGAACCACCGTCAGGCAGAGGCGCTCGGGGTGATGACGACCCCGACCGTATCGGTAGGAAGCGAGTTGTTCGAGGGGGAAGGAAGCATCGAAGCGGCGGTCCTTGCCAACCTAGATGCCAGTCAGGCCGAGTGATAGCGATGACCAGCACCGACGACATCGAGAGAGGGGATTCGACCGGGGCCAAGGGTCAGGTCGAACAGGTCGCGCTCGATCGCCAACAGGCCGCCTTCGCCCGGAAGATGGCCGAGTCGAAGGCAACCGCGCCGCACTTCTATCTGGGCGTCGAGGTCGACATGACCGAGGCCCTCGCGGTGCGGGACGGTGCCGATGCGACGATCAACGATCTCCTGCTGAGAGCCGCCGCGCTGGCTCTGGCCGAGGTACCGAGGGTAAACGGCGCCTACCGCGATGGCCAGGTGGAGATCTACTCGCAGATCAACCTCGGTTTCGCAGTCGCAAGCGATGCCTCGGTCGTCTTCCCGACCATCTTCGAAGCCGACCGTAAACCCCTCGGAGAGATCGCGAAAGAGACCAAGATCCTCGCCGGGAAGGCGCGGGACGGGACGATCACGGCCCCGGAGTTCTCCGGAGGCACCTTCACCGTCTCCAACCTCGGCATGCACGGGGTGGACAGGTACACGCCGATCATCAACCCGCCCCAAGCTGCGACCCTGGGAGCATCGACTGTCAGGGAGAGGCCCGTCGGACACGACGGCGGAGGGGTCGAATCACGGCAGACACTCCCACTCGAGCTCGCCTGCGATCACCGCATCCTCATCGGTCCCGACGCGGCCCGCTTCCTGAACTGTCTGCGGGCGCACCTGGAGGACCCCTCGTCGCTTTGAGGAATCCGGATCGGCTCGGCGGAGCAGCAGGGATTGCCGATGTCCCCAAACCAGGTGGCAGACTGGGGACATGAACAGACGACTGACGATCCAGCGGACGGGGATGATTCCCTTCACCGAGGGCCTCGATCTCCAGGCCCGAGTGGCCGCGGAGCGGGCGTCAGGAGCGTGTTCCGACACGCTCTTGCTGGTCGAACATCCGCCTACCTACACCAAGGGGAGACGGGCTGACCTCTCTGAGCTGCCGATGGGGATCGAGTGGTACGAGCGGCAGGGCATCGAGGTCCACGAGGTCGACCGTGGAGGGCAGGTCACCTATCACGGCCCCGGCCAACTGGTTGCTTATCCGATCGTCGACCTCGGAGGCTACGGAGACGATGTGCACCTCTTCGTCCGCAACCTCGAGGCGACGATGATCGGGGGCCTTGGAGAACTCGAGATCGACGCGGGCACGGTCGAAGGCTTGACCGGCGTCTGGACCGGAGCTCCAGAGATGTTCGGTCGCTCCGCCGAGGATCCGGACACGCTCCAGGCGGTTGCGGAAGGTCGTTTGAGGAAGATCGGGTCCATCGGCATCCACGTCCGCAGCGGGATCACGACGCATGGACTCTCGATCAACGTCGAATGCGACCTGCAGCCATTCGAATGGATCGTTCCGTGCGGAATAGAGGGATGCCGGGCCACCTCCGTACTCAAGGAGACCGGCCGGTCGCCGGGGATGGATCGGGCCTTCGACCTGATCACCCGGAGATACTGCGAGATATTCGAACGAGAGCTGCCAGCAGCGCAAGCATCCAACCACGAGTTCGTTACCCGAGGCGACTAGGCTGGAGTCGATGAGCGAGCGAATCCACGTAACCAGGTCGCGGGCGAAGCCCGGAGGAAACGCCGTAGGGGGCGAAGGGAAGGTCGGTATCCGCGAGCGCAAGCCTCCGTGGTTGAAGGTTCCGGCGCCGGGTGGTCCCCGCTACCGGAGCCTTACCAAGTTGATCAAGGAGGAGAACCTCAACACGGTCTGCCGGGAGGCCAACTGCCCGAACGTGGGGGAATGCTGGGAGCGCGGGACGGCGACCTTCATGATCCTGGGCGATGTCTGCACGAGGAGGTGCGGCTTCTGCAACGTGCAAACCGGCAAGCCGACCTGGAACGATCCACTCGAGCCGCTGCGCGTTGCCAACTCGGTAGCGCGGATGGGCCTGAAGCACGCGGTGATCACCTCGGTGGATCGAGACGATCTGCCGGACTACGGTGCGTCGGCTTTCGTCGGGGTGATCCGTTCGATCCGCAAGCTGGCGCCGGAATGCAAGGTCGAGATCCTGACGCCCGACTTCCGCGGTCAGGAGATGCCGCTGGCGAAGGTGATCGCGGAGAGGCCTGAAGTGTTCAACCACAACGTCGAAACGGTGCCTCGCCTCTATCCGATCGCTCGACGGGGATCGGACTTCCTCCGTTCCGCGAGGGTCTTGAGGAATGCCAAGGCGATGGGAGGAGACGCGGTCGTGACCAAGTCCGGCCTGATGGTCGGCCTTGGCGAGAGTTTCGAAGAGATGGTCGAGACCTTCGGTCTGCTGCGCGAACACGATGTGCAGGTCCTCACCGTGGGGCAGTATCTGCGACCCACCGAGGACCATCTGCCGGTCGAGCGCTACTGGCACCCCGACGAGTTCGAGGCGCTCGAGCGTGAGGCCTACGGGATGGGGTTCGAATCCGTCGCGGCGGGCCCGCTGGTCCGCAGCTCGTACCACGCCGACGAGCACCTCCCGGAACCTGCTGAAGCGCTCTGAGAAGCCATCTGCAGTGCTCGCTGCAGGCCGGGGAGACGGGTGGTCTAGGCTTCCTGGTGAATGTCAGCAAATGCTAAGAAAACTCTGCTCGCGCTGATCGCCTGCGCGGCCCTGACGCTCGGAGCTTCAGCATCCTCTGCGGCTCCACGCCTCGGAGAGATCCCTGGCGGTTCACATGGATCGCTGAAGGGTGGCGGGATGTGGATCTGGTACGTCAGCGATTCCGAACGGGGCAACGTTGCGAAGCTCGCAGCGAAGGCGAAGGCGAACGGGATCAAGACACTGTTCATCAAGGGTGCCGACGGAGGAAACACCTGGTCTCAGCTGAGCGCCAAACTGATCGACGCCTTCCACGCGAAGGGCATCAAGGTCTGCACCTGGCAGTACGTCTACGGGAGCCGACCCAAGCCGGAGGCAGACGCAGCGATCAGGGCGATCTCCCGAGGTGCCGACTGCTTCATCATCGATGCCGAGACCGAGTACGAGGGCAGGTACCGGGAGGCCGCCGTCTACGTCCGCCGTCTACGTGCCGCAGTAGGCAAGGACTACCCGATCGGACTCTCGACCTTCCCGTACGTGGACTACCACCCTTCCTTCCCGTACTCGGTCTTCCTCGGACCGGGTGGCGCGCAGTACAACCTCCCGCAGATCTATTGGCACACGATCGGCGACCCGGTAGATGAGTCTTTCGAGCACACCTTCGTCTTCAACCGGGTCTATGGGGCACCGATCCGGCCTCTCGGTCAGGTCTACAACAACCCGAGGGTGAAGGACGTGAGTCGATTCCGCCGGCTCGCCGCAAGCCACGGCATGAGCGGAGTGAGCTGGTGGTCGTGGCAATCGGCCAGCGCAGGCTCTTGGAAGGCACTCACCCCCAGCCAGTCCACCCCTCTTCCCGGTTACAAGCCCCCTGGCCAGTTCCCCGTGATCAAGCGAAAGGGCAAGAACGACTCGGGGGATCTCGTCGTCTGGGCTCAGATGCACCTGGTCGGCGGTGGATTCCTCTCGGACCAGAAGATCGACGGGCGCTACGACCCGCTCGAGGCAAACGCGGTTCGCGCTCTCCAGGCGGCGAAAGGACTTCCGGTCACCGGCGTGATCGACAGGGCAACCTGGAAGAAGCTCCTCGCTTACAGCCCCTACCGCCTCACCTTCACGGCGAGCACGTCCGCGACGCGCTCGCGAAGCGGAGCCGCTGTTCCGGAATCGGCTTCCCTCCCGGCGCTCGGATACGAGATTCCTGCGCGCGGGCGCGGTTAGGGAGCGAGTCGCTCCAGCACCTCGCCGTCACCGGCGAGACGGAACACGGTCGGCACGACCGTGACGCCGTACTTGTGAGCCAGGTCGCTTCGCTCGCTCACGTCCACCGTCAGCAGGGGGTCGGATTCGGAGGAGAGCTTGCGCTCCCACTCGTGGCACTCCGAGCAGAGCGGATGGGTGAACTCGAGGTAGCCCCCGGCAGGAGCGAGCCCCGGGAGATCGGCGGGGTCGATGTGATCGTGGTGGGAGGGCTTGATCCCCCGAAGACGGGCCGCCAGGCGATAGACCTCGCAACCTACGCACAGGCCGGTAGAGGCGGCCAGAGCCGCGAGAACGGTGACCATCGCGGCGATGGCGGTGCCGGCGATCGGAGAGCCCAGCCACCAGGCCGCGGCAGCAGCGCCCATGAAGGCACAGCCCATCATGTTCGCGAGGCGGGGCGGGCGGGAGTCCTCGAGTTCGCCCTCGCCGACCCTGGGCTGGATCAGCGTGTAGTAGGCGAGGCAGGGCAGGCAGTACTGACGCCCGAAGGTCAGGCCGATCAGGAGCTGAGCCGCCATCAGAGCCCAGGCCAGCGGCCAGCCGAAGATGATCCCCAGAAGCGCGATCAGACCGGTGAACCCCTGGGAGAAGCGGGCGGCGTTCTTGTCGATCACATCCGTGTCCCGGAAGGGATCCGCGGTACGTGCTTTCGGCATATTCGACATCGGCGGCAGTTTGACACAACCGGTGAACGGGCATTCCCCTCTGACCGGTCGCCGGACCGGTTCCTGCCCTCTCTAGGCTGTGAGGGCCGAGCACCTGCTGCGAATGGCCGGATCCGATGATCCCGTTCAAGGACAACATCCCCACCCTCCGCCTCCCGGTCGTCACGCTGGCCCTGATCGCGCTCAACGTGATCGCATTCATCTGGCAGCTCTCGTACCCGACGGATCCGAAACTCGAGAAGGCCGGCTTCGGTGCGATCGACCAGAGCGCACTCGAGATGGGCGCCATCCCCTACCGGATCCTCAACCCGGGGGAGGATCCGGGATGCGCCGTGGGAGCGGTCGACGATTCGGGCGCTGCCGGGGTGGTCTGCCAGGGCACCTCCGATTACAAACAGGCCGAGCAGCGTGGCGAGGAGTCTCCGGGCCTCACCCCGATCCCGATCGACCAACTCGCCTGGTGGCTGACGCTCTTCACCTCGATGTTCCTCCACGGAGGATTCCTGCATATCGCCGGGAACATGCTGTTCCTCTGGGTGTTCGGGAACAACATCGAGGACTCGATGGGGAGAGCCAAGTTCCTCGCCTTCTATCTGCTGGCGGGCCTGGTAGCCGTCTACTCGCAGGCCGTGGTCTCACCGGAGAGCACCGCACCGACGATCGGAGCGTCTGGCGCGGTAGCGGGGGTCTTGGGTGGCTACGCGCTGCTCTTCCCCAAGGCCCGGGTGCTCAGCTTGGTGGTTCTCGTCTTCTTCTTCACGGTGATCGAGGTTCCCGCGCTGGTGATGCTGGGGCTGTGGTTCGTACTGCAGTTCGTGCCGGCACTCGGGCAGGTGGCGGTCGATACAGGTGGCCAGGGCGGAGTCGCGTACATGGCGCACGTGGGCGGATTCCTCTTCGGTCTGGCTGCGATCAGACTGTTCGTGCGCAAGAAACCACCGGCTGCAATGGTTGCCGGGTGGGGCGCGTCCTAGATGGGTGAACGAGGGAAGACACTCCTGCTCGGGCTGGTCCTCTTCTTCTGTCTCGTCTTCGCGACGATGACGCTGTACGTGATCGCGAACTCCGGATTCACGATCCTGACCGCGATCTCTCTGTTGATCGTGGTGATGATCGGGATCGGCCTGGTCGGCGCAATCCGCGCGACCCCCGAGGAGATCGCAGAAGCAGCGAAAAAGAGAGAGCCCCCGCCCCCTGATTCCGACGAAGACGGAGAAGGGGACGAGGGCTCCAAACCGGGGAGCTGATGCGGAGCGGCTAGCCGGTGTAGCTCATCTGCCAGGTCAGGACGACCTTGCCGGGGTTATCAGCAGCGCGGAAGAGGCAGTTCACTCGCACCTTCGTCTGCTTGAACACGGTCGGGTTGCAGCGGTACCCCTGAGTGGTGACGGGGATCTCGGCCTGCTGCTTGCCGATCGTCTTGACCACCGAGCCGACAGTTGCGCAGCTCGCCTGATCGGCCTGAGCGGCAACCAGATTCGAGGCGGCGACATCGACGCTGACCGACGGGTTCTTCACGTTCGGCACCTTCGTGATGTCACAGCTCTTGCGGAAGGTGGCCGGCTGAGCGGTCGTCTTGGTGGTCGTGGTCGTCGCCGCGGTCGTGGTCGCTTCGGTCGTGGTCGCAGGAGCCGTATCGGTTGTCACCGTTTCCGGCAGGACCTCGGTCACCGTGTCGGTGTTGTCTGACGATCCACAGGCTACGAGCACGACCGAGGCCAGTGCTGCTGCTGAAACTGCGGCTATTGCCTTCAAGACTTCCTCCTTGGGTGGTTTACGTGACGAAGCCTATCCGGCTTCCATCAGATGGAGTTCGCTCCGGGGAGCCTGAGTCCTTCCCTGACCTCGGACCTCGACTTGGAGTGGAGCCGGTCGGGATCGAACCGACGACCTCCTGCTTGCAAAGCAGGCGCTCTCCCAACTGAGCTACGGCCCCAGACTGAAGAGACCCTAGCGAGTCGGACCAGCAGGCTGCGGGCGCAGGATGCCGGTCAGTCGGCGTTGCGGCCCTGGGGAACCGAGACCACGACCCGCTCACCAGCCT
>CAZQMB010000011.1:26183-48768 GCA_964594365.1 uncultured Conexibacteraceae bacterium | reverse complement strand
GAAGCGAGGCGGGTCACCGCAGAGATCTCGGGTACGCCCGTGGAAGGTCCCGGCTCCCCGAGCGTCAGCTGCCGGATAACCCATGCCTATCCCGACGGGGCGGCCCCCTACTTCACGGTGCTCGCGCCCTCGCGCCCCGGAGCCGAGGTCGCCCAGTGGGACGAGATCAAGCGCGCGGTCTCCGAGGTGCTCGATTCTGCCGGCGCCACGATCACCCATCATCACGCGGTGGGGCGTGACCACCGTGAGTGGTACGACCGCCAGCGCCCACAGCCCTTCGCGGAGGCCTTGATCGCAGCCAAACGCGCACTCGATCCGCACGGGTTGATGAATCCCGGGGTACTGGTGGATCCCGTCGCGCACTGACGGCGAACGCTTGCGCCCACCTGACGGCCCATCTGATGCGTAATCTGCTCCCTCATGGCTTCCACCTCCCGTAAGGCAGGCAAGTCCGCCAGCCGGTCCCCCCTGAAGGCCGCGATCGTCACCATGCGCCCTCAGGAGTGGATCAAGAACCTCTTGGTCTTCGCCGGGCTGCTCTTCTCCGGCAAGTTCGACGAGCCCGCCTCGATCGCTGCGGCAGTGGTGACCTTCCTCGCCTTCTGTGCGGTGTCGAGCGCCGGGTACCTGATCAACGACGCCCACGACGCGGATCTCGACCGCAAGCACCCGACCAAGCGGAACCGGCCGATTGCGGCAGGGGAGTTGAGCGAGAAGTCGGCGGTCATCCTGGCGATCTGCCTAACCGTGCTGGGTCTGGTCGGATCGGCGCTGCTGGAGGGCCTGCTGATCGCGGGCATCGTGCTCGCCTACGGGGTCGGTACGACCCTCTACTCCTTCTTCTTGAAGCGCGAGGTGATCCTCGACGTGATGACGATCGCCGGCCTGTTCGTGTTGCGGGTCCTCGCCGGTGCTCTGGCGGTGGACGCCGACGCCTCGGCCTTCCTCCTGCTCTGCACCTTCATGGTCGCGATGTTCCTCGGCTTCACCAAGCGCCGACAGGAGGCCACTTCCGAGCTCCATTCCGGCACCAAGACCCGACCGGTGCTCGAGCACTATTCGATCCCCTTCCTCGACCAGATGGTCGCGATGGTCACCGCCGCGACGGTGATGAGTTACTCGATCTATGCCGTGTACTCGCCGCTGATCGGATCGAAGATGCTGATTACCCTCCCGCCGGTCGTCTACGGGATCTTCCGCTACCTCTATCTGATCTACGACCGCAAGGACAGTCGCTCCACCGCTGCGATCGTCAGTGAGGACAAGGGCATGATCGGCGCTGCCGTGGTCTGGGTCGTCTCGGTAGTAGTCCTGATCGCGATCTTCAACTAGGCCTCACCGGAGATCCCGATCGGGCGCAAGTGGGATACCCTCACGGCGTGGATCTGACCCTGACCGAATCCGAGGCGGCGTTCCGCGACGAGGCACGAGATTGGTTCGCCAAGAACCATCCCGGCGAGACCCCGCGCGGCGACGAGAAGGCGGAATTCGAGTTCCGCCGCTCCTGGCAGAAGACGCTCCACGACGGCGGTTGGGCGGGGCTCTCCTGGCCAGCGGAGTTCGGCGGCCGCGGCGCGAGTTTGATCGAGCAAACGCTGTTCAACGAGGAGATGGGTGCAGCGGATGCCCCTCTGCCCGCGAACGTCCTCGGTCTGGTCATGGGCGGCCCCGTGGTGATAGCCCACGGCGACGAGGCCCAGAAGGAGCGATATCTCGAGCCGATCCTCTCTGCCGAGGAGATCTGGTGTCAGGGATTCTCCGAGCCCGAGTCGGGTTCGGATCTCGCATCGCTCAAGACCCGGGCGGTCAAGAGCGACGGTGGCTGGAAGATCACCGGCCAGAAGGTCTGGACCACCTACGCCCACGAGGCGAAGTGGTGCATGCTGCTCGCCCGCACCGACCAGGACGCACCGAAGCATCAGGGGATCACCTACTTCCTGCTCGACATGGATCAGGCCGAGGTCGAGGTCAGGCCGCTGCGCCAGATCACCGGTGAGGCCGAGTTCAACGAGATCTTCCTCGAGGAAGCCTTCGTGCCCGACGAGAACATCGTCGGCGAGGTGGGCGCCGGATGGAGCGTTGCCATCACGACCTTGATGTTCGAGCGGGCAGGTCTGGGTGCGCTGGCCGTGGTCGGCCTCGGCCGTGCCTACGAGGAACTGCTGAAGCTGATCGCCGAGCGCGACGCAGGATCCGACCCCTCGGTCCGCGAGCGGATGGCCAAGCTCAAGATCGGCCTCGAGGCGATGCGATTGGGGGCGATGCGAACCCTCACCGCCACCATGAAGACCGGCATACCCGGCCCCGAGGCATCGCTCGGCAAGTGGGAGTGGGCGGTGCTCAACCAGGAGATGACCGATCTGGCGACCGAGATCCTCGGCGTGGACGGATTGAAGTCGGACGAGGAGTGGACCTACCGCTTCCTCCGTTCCCGCGCGAATTCGATCGAAGGCGGCACGACCGAGGTCCTGAAGAACATCGTGGCCGAGCGGGTGCTCGGTCTGCCGAGGCTGAGGTAGCGACTTGAACTTCGATCTCACAGAGGACCAGCGCGAGATCAAGGATGTCGCGCGCCAGTTCCTCGACTCCCGCTGCAAGCTCGACGACGTACGCAAGGCAGCCGATGCCGGCTCCTACGACGAGGGGCTGTGGAAGGAGATCTGCGAACTCGGTTGGCCAGGCATCGCGACGCCGGAAGCCGACGGCGGTCAGGGCCTCGGCATGGTCGAGTTGGTGACGATCTGCGAGGAGCTCGGCTACGCCTGCGCTCCGGTTCCGTTCATGGGCAGCGTCATCGACTCCCTCGTGATCGCTGCTGGCGGAAGCGACGAGCAGCGTGCCCGCTGGCTGCCCAACCTCGCAACCGGTGAGGTACGCGGATCTGCCGTGATGGTGGATTCAGCTCCTTGGGTCGCGATCGACACCGAAGGTGCGACCGTCGTCGTCACCCCGGATTCCAACGGAGTCGGCCGGGTGGGCGAGGCGTCCGAGTTGGAGATCGCTCCACTCGACCTGATCGACAAGACACGTTCCTACGGAGAGGTCGCCTCCACCGACGGCTTCGGTGAGGAACTGCCCCCGGAGCACTATCAGGGTGTTCTGAAGTCTCAGGTTGCCCTCTCGGCCGAGATGCTCGGCCTCGCACAGAGGGCGATGGAGATGGCAGTGGACTACGCGAGGGATCGCGAGCAGTTCGGCCGCCCCATCGGTGCGTATCAGGCCGTGTCACATCGTTGCGCTGAGATGCTCTACGCAGTCGAGGAGACCCGCTCGCTCGTCTACTACGCGGCTTGGTGCGCAGACGCCGAACCCGAGACGCTGCCGCTGGCTGCCGCTATGGCCAAGGCGCAGGCCTCGGAGGCCTCCTGGTCGGTGGTTTCCTCTTCGCTGCAGGTCCACGGCGGCATCGGTTTCACCTGGGAGCACGATCTCCAGTTCCTGCTCAAGCGCGCTCGTACCGACGGTAGGTTGCTGGGTACGCCCAAGCAGGAGCGTGCCCGGGTAGCGGACCTGGTCGGCGTCTAGGCCGCTCTCCTCTCCTCAGCGTCACCAGATCTCTGCCGCTCGAGCAGGCGGTACACCGGTCTCGCCAGGGTGTGACCGCTTACGGTCACAAGCCATTTGTCAGGAACTGACCGCTTACGGTGACAAACCGTTTGTGCCAGTTTTCTCCCGCAACTGTCTGCCTAAGGTAACCGTGGAAGTGTCTGAGATCGAAGACAGAGGTTGATCGGTGGCGGCTGATCCAACCAGAGACGAGGCGACCAACTCGATGTTGGCTCGGGTCTTCGATGAGAGCGACACTCCGATGCTCATCCTCGACGACGATTCGATCTGCGTGGAGGTCAACGAGTCCGCCTGTGAGCTGTTCGGCCGAAGCCGGGGTGAGACCCTCGGCCAAGAGATCGACGACCTGACCTCCCAGGTGCCCGAGAGGCTGCTCACCAGCACGACCTCCGATCTCTCTCCCGGGAGACATCTGTTGGTCCTGCTCCCCACCGTGACCAACGGAAAGGGATCCTCCGATGGATCGGCTCGAGAGCCGCTGAGCAAGCGGGAGCTCGAGGTGCTGGAACTGCTGGCAGGCGGTGCGAACAACAACGAGGTGGCTGAAGCCTTGAACATCTCCTCCGAGACCGTCCGCAACCACACCCGCAACGCTCGCCGCAAACTGGGTGCGCGATCTCGCTCCCATGCGATCGCGCTGGCCATCGCTCTGGGTCAACTCGAGCTGACCCTCGACGCCTAGTCCGGCAGGATCTCCACGTCGGTCAGGACGACCGTCTTGCCCTTCAAGCGCAGATGCAGGTCCACTGCTTCGTTGCGGCGGTAGGTACCGAAGAGCCCGATCCACATTGCGAGCCAGCGGGTGATGCCCAGAGTCCCCTCCTTGTAGATCGGCTCCCTGAACACGACCTCACTGCCACGGATGTCGTAGTCGCGACCCTGCTCCTGTTCGACCCCGTTGATGAAGACCTGGATCGGACGCTCGGCCCCTCCGGGCAACTTGACCCGACGACCCACCGGTACGCCTTCTTTCAGGGAACCGCCGTGCCCTCTGCGCGCGGCCAACTCGGCGTCGTTCAACTCCGCCGACCACCCTGATCGAGCTCCGCGCGCAAGGCATCGATTGCCTCGGTCTTGCCACCACTTGCCAGCTCTTTCTTGCGAACGCTCCCGGCGTAGGCGATCAGTCGTCCGTCACCCATCACATCGATCCCGGCGTCTCTCGAGCGCAGCAGGCCGGGGGAGGAGATCTCGATCCTGCCTCCGACGATCTCCGCGCGCTCGTAGGTCCGAATCGCCTTGACCGGCCCGGAGCGCTCCGCACGCAGAGCGGTGTCGATCGTCTCCGAGATCAAGTCGAGCGCCTGGTCGAGATTGGCGCAACGGCTGCGCCGCACCTCCGATCCGAGTCTTGCGGTGACCTTCCAGTTACCCATCGACCGGCTGCGCCTGGCAGGGGAAGGTCAGGCTCCGCGCTGTTGCAGCTTGGGACGGCGAGCCTGCTCGTACGAGATCTTCTCGGGACCGGAGCGATCGGCCAGTGGAACGTAGTCGGCTTCGCGCGCACCGGTGTAGATCTGGCGAGGCCGCGCGATCTTCTGCTCGGGATCATCGCTCATCTCCATCCACTGCGCGATCCAGCCCGCCGTACGCGGGATGGCGAAGATCACCGTGAACATCGATGCCGGGATCCGGAGAGCCTCGTAGATCAATCCTGAGTAGAAGTCGACGTTCGGATAGAGCTTGCGGGAGGTGAAGTACTCGTCGTCGAGGGCGCGCTTCTCCAGTTCGACGGCGATCTCGAGCAGCGGATTGTCTCCGGTCGCCTCGAGGACCTCCTCTACGTGCTTGTGGATGATCCGTGCTCGTGGATCGTAGTTCCGGTAGACGCGATGCCCGAACCCCATGAGACGTTCCTCCTGGTTCTTCACTCCCTCGAGGAAGTCCGGGATGTTCTCCACCTTCTTGATCCGCCGGAGCATCCGCAGCACTGCTTCGTTCGCACCGCCGTGGAGCGGGCCGTAGAGGGCGGCGATTCCCGCGGCTACCGAGGAGTATGGGTCGACCTGCGAACTGCCCACGCCCCTGACGGCGCTGGTCGAGCAGTTCTGCTCGTGGTCGGCGTGGAGGATGAACAGGACGTCGAGCGCTCGCGCGAGACGGGGGTCCGGGTCGTACTTGACCTCGGTCATCTTGAACATCATCGAGAGGAAATTCTCGGTGTAGTTGAGGTCGTTGTCCGGGTAGACATACGGCAGTCCACGACTGTGGCGGTAGGAGAAGGCAGCGAGGGTCGGCATCTTGGCGATCATCCGGATCGCTGCCATGTAGCGCTCCTCCGGATCGAGGATCTCCTTGGAGCCCGGGTAGAAGGTCGAGAGCGCCCCGACGCATGCGAGCAGCATCCCCATCGGATGTGCGTCGTAACGGAAGCCGGACTCGAACTGCTTCATGTCCTCGTGCACGAAGGTGTGGTGGGTGATGTCGTAGACCCAGCGATCGAGCTGCGCTTCGGTCGGCAACTCGCCGAAGATCAGCAGGTAGGCAACCTCGAGGTAGGTCGATTTCTCACAGAGCTGCTCGATCGGGATACCGCGGTGCTCGAGGATCCCGGCGTCACCGTCGATGTAGGTGATCTCGGATCGGCATGAGGCTGTGTTGGTGAATGCCGGGTCGTAGGTCATCAGTCCGAAGTCCTCTTCGGAGACCTTGATCTGGCGGAAGTCCATGGCCCTGACGGTGCCGTCCGTGATCTCCATCTCGTAGGACTCGCCCGTCCGGTTGTCAGTTACGGAAAGCGTTTCCTTCTTGTCCTTGCCGCTCTTGCCGTTTGAGGCCGCAGCGTCGGTCTGCTCGGTGGCCAAGTGATTCTCCTTGCCTGTCTGGTCTTTTCTTGCGGCGACAAGTATCGCACCTCCGGAGAGAGGAACTGGTCACAGCCTTGTGAACCGACCCGTCCTCAGACCTCGAAATGCGTGATCTGCTGGAACTCGCGCAGGCGCTGCTCTATCTCCTCCTCGGTGAGCCGCGCCACCCGCTCGGTGCCGAATTCCTCGACGTTGAAGGAGGCGAGGACCGACCCGTATGCCATTCCGCGTCTCAGGGTGTGTTCGTCGAGTCCGTCCCGGTTCTTGTCGACGTAACCGAGGAAGCCACCGGCAAAGCTGTCTCCGGCACCGGTCGGGTCCATGACGTTCTCGAGTGGGAATCCGGGCATCGCGAAGAAGAACTCCTCGGTGAACAGGGCAGCTCCGTACTCACCCTGTTTCGCGATCACGATCCTGGGACCCATTTCCAGCACCGCACGTGCCGCCCGGGTGAGATTGGCCTCACCGGTGAGTTGGCGAATCTCCGCATCGTTGAGAAGCAGGCAATCGACCTCGCCGATCGCCTCGATCAGGGTCTCCCGCTCGTTCTCGATCCAGATGTTCATCGAGTCGAGACCGGCGAAGTTCGACCCTTTGCATTCGGCGCGGACCTGACGCTGCAGGTGGGGCTGGATGTTCCCGAGGAACAGGGTCTCGGATTCGCGAGAGCCGTCGGTCAGCTTCGGAACGAAGGACTCCAGCACGTTCAGTCGGGTCTCCTCGGTCTTGGCGAGGTTCATGTCGTACTCGTAGCTCCCGCGCCAGAAGAAGGTCTCGCCGCCTTCCACCCGCTCGACGTCGGTGGTGTCGATGCCGCGTGAGGTGAGAACGTCGATCTCGGCCTCTCCGAAGTCCTCTCCGACCGAGCTGACGATCCTGACCTCGGTGAAGAAGTTCGCTGCCAAAGCGAAGTGCACGGCGGATCCTCCGAGCATGCGCTCCCGTTCTCCGAAGGGCGTCGAGACAGAGTCGAATGCCAGTGAGCCGACGGCTGTGAGGGACATGACGCTTGCAGTTTGTCTGTTCGTGAGGTGCCGTGTCGTCCGACCACCTATTGTGGAGAGCAGTGAAAGCGATTCGTATCGAGAAGTTCGGTGGTCCAGAGGTGATGAACCTCGAGGACGTGCCGGATCCGACCCCTGGCGATGGAGAGGTTCTCGTGGAGGTATCCCGATGTGGGGTCAACTTCGCGGATACCCACGCCACCCGCAACGACTATCTGGCCGAGCAGGCGTTGCCGATGATCCCCGGCGGGGAGATCAGCGGCACCGATCCCGACGGTCGTCGGGTCGCTTCGGTCCTGATGAGCGGCGGATATGCGCAGAAGGCTTCGGTCCAGGAGAGTTGGCTCGTGCCCGTCCCCGACGGGGTGAGCGACGACCAGGCAGCGGCCCTGTTGATCCAGGGGATAACCGCTCACGCGTTGGTCTATCGCTGCGCGCGCCTCGAGGAGGGAGAGACGGTCGTGGTCGAGGCTGCAGCCGGAGGCACAGGCGGTCTGTCCGTGCAACTGGCGAAGCGTGCGGGCGCGAAGGTGATCGCACTGGCCTCCACCGATGAGAAGCGCTCCCTCTGCGAGGAGCTCGGGGCCGACGCAACGGTCGATTCCGGCTCCGACGAGCTCGGCGGGGAGATACTCGCCGCAAACGGTGGCAAGCCGGTCGATGCGGTTCTCCACATGAGCGGCGACCGATTTGCCGAAGAGCTCGATCTCCTGGCGCCTTTCGGCAGGATCGTCGTCTTCGGAAACGCATCCAGGACCCCCAATGAGGTTGCGACCAATGGACTGCTCGCCACCTCACGGCAGGTGATCGGATTCTGGCTCGTCCACCTGCTGATGAACCGCGAGGCCACGACTTCAGCTCTCGCCGATCTCTTCGGCGCAGTGGCAGCGGGGGAGCTACAGGTTACGATCGGTGGCGTCTATCCCCTCGCGGATGCAGCCAAGGCACATCAGGACTTGATCGGGCGAGGGACTCAGGGCAAGTTGTTGCTCGACCCGAACGCCTAGGAAATCATGGAAACAGAACCGAATCAGAGTTCGGTCGCCGAAGAGGTGATCGAGCCAGACGACGAGAGCAACGAGACCTTCAAGGACCTCGGACTCTCCGACCGACTGATCGAGGTGATCGAGGAACTCGGGTACGCGGAGCCGACGCCGATCCAGCGAAAGGCGATCCCCGAACTCCTCGATGGCTACGACGTCATCGGGCAGGCTCAGACCGGTAGCGGCAAGACAGCCGCGTTCGGCCTGCCGCTGGTCGAGTACATCGACCCGACGAGCGAGGAGACCCAGGCGATCATCCTCACCCCGACCCGCGAGCTATGCATCCAGGTGACCCAGGCTCTCCGCTCTTACTGCGAGCACCTTCCTGGAGTGGAGGTGGTTGCGGTATTCGGCGGAGCACCAATCCGCGATCAGCAGTCACGCCTGCGCGGGGGCGCACAGATCGTGGTCGCGACAGTGGGGCGGATGAAGGATCTGATCGCCCGTCGCTCGCTCGTCCTCACCTCCGCACGCTACGTGGTGCTCGATGAGGCCGACGAGATGCTCGATCTCGGGTTCATCGAGGACGTGGAGCAGATCATGCGAATGTGTCCCTCGGGGCGTCAGACGGCTCTCTTCTCGGCCACGATGCCGGGCCCTGTGGCGCGGCTGGCCGAGCAGTACATGTACGACCCCGTGACCATCCGAGTCACGCCCAAGAAACTCACCGTCGACTCCGTGGAGCAGGCCTTCGTGAAGGTCGATCAGAAGGACAAGTCGGACAGGCTGGTCGAGGTACTGAAGTCCGAGAAGCCCGAACAGGCGATCGTCTTCTGCCGGACGAAGATCGGTGCCTCCAAGCTCGGCAAGCAACTCTCCGATCGCGGCCTGAGGGTCAAGGCTCTGCACGGGGATCTGAGCCAAGGGCAGCGAGACGGCGTGATGATCGCATTCAAGGAGCAGAAGGTCCCGATCCTGGTCGCCACCGACATCGCAGCACGTGGGCTCGATATCGACCACGTCACCCACGTGATCAACTACGACCTGCCGAACTCGACCGAGACCTACGTGCACCGGATCGGCAGGACCGGCCGGGTCGGCAGATCAGGCAAGGCGGTGACCTTCGTCACCCCGAAGCAGACCGATGAGTTGCGACAGATCGAGCGCGAGGCCAAGACTCCGATCGTCGAGTGGACCCGACCCGGCAACGGGTCTGGCAGGCAACCCGCTGGCGACGGCGCGAAGCCAGAACGGGAGAACCCGGCGCCCGCTCGGGAGAGCAAGGACGCCAACGGAGCCGTCAAGCTCTTCTGCAGTCGCGGCTCGCAGAGCGGTATCGACGAGGCCGACCTCAGATTCGCCCTCGAGGAAGGAGCCGTCATCTCCTCCGATCAGATCGCTTCGGTCAGGGTCCTCGATCGATTCTCCTTCATAGAACTCCAGCCCGAGGCAGCCGAGAAGGCGATCGAGTTCCTCAACGGAACCAAGCTCAAGGGTGCGGAAGTTCGTTTCGAGCACGCCCGGGACTAGTCGGAGGAAGCTTCGGGCGTGGGGGGTTTCTTCATCAGCCTCGGAGCCGCAGCGGCTTGGGGGGTAGCCGACTTCTACGGAGCGATCCAGACTCGCCGCTCCAACGTCTACAGCGTCCTCGCGGTCACCCAGCCTCTCGGTCTCGTCCTCTCTCTGGTCCTGATCGCCGTGATCGGTGGCGGGGAGTTCCAGTTGGACCACTTCGGCTGGGCGACGCTTGCAGGGTTCGTGGGTCTGGGGGGGATCGCCTTCTACTTCATGGGCATGGCGGCCGGCACGATCTCGGTAGTCGCGCCGGTCGCAACTCTGGGTGTGGTGGTACCGGTGATCTTCGGCATCCTCAGCGGAGAGGTCCCGAGCACCGTCACCATGATCGGGATAGTGATCGGGATCGGCGCGATCATGTTCCTGAGCTACGAGGAAGACCCGGAACACCAACGGGGCGCTCGGCGCGGCCTTCTTTACGGAGCTCTGGCGGGCCTCGGCTTCGGCCTCTTCTTCGTCTTCTTCGATCTCGCGGAGGCACGGGAACCAGGCTGGGCGATCGTCGGGAGTCGTCTCGGGGGCACGCTCTCGATCGGACTGGTACTCGCTCTGACCGGTACTCGCCCGAATCCGGTGCGGGAGTCGGCCAAGTGGCTGCTGTTGATCGCATCGATGGACGTCCTCGCCAACGGTCTGTTCGGCCTCGCCACGACTCAGGGCCCATTGCCGGTGGTGTCGGTAGGCGCTTCGATGTATCCGATCTTCGTGATCGCGCTCGCACACATCACGCTGGGTGAGCGTCTTCACAGGCTCCAGGGACTCGGCGGAGTGCTGGCGCTCGCCGGGTCCGCGTTGATCGTCCTCGGTTAGTCGGTCAGGAGCTGGACGCCGGTCATGCTCTGTAGCGCGAGCAGCGTCCCTTCCGTCTCACGGTGTCTCACCGACTGCATACCGACCGCTTCCGCGCCGAGGCAGTTCTCTCGGAGGTCGTCGACGAACACACAACCTGTGGGTTCGACCGCGAGCCGCTCTGCGGCGAGGAGATAGATGTCCGGGTTCGGTTTGTGCATGCCGACCTCTCCCGAGATCACCACGTCGTCGAACATCCCGTCGAGCATCGCTCTGTCGTACTGATCGGTCCGCCACGAGTTCGAGACCAGACCGGTCTTGATTCCGGCGGCCCTGATCGCTCCCACCGCGCCGATCATCTCCTCCTCCGGATTCATGTTCGCGAACAGGCGATCGATCAGGCCCTCGCTCCGCTCCAGGCCCAGCCGTCCTCCGAAGCTCTTCTCGAACGCCTCTGGCTGTATCCGCCCGGCCTCCAGTTCCCGCAGGTCTTCCAGGGCACCCGGATCCTCACGGAACAGGTTCTTGACCGAGTCCGGGTCGAGTCCCTCCGCCCGACAGAACGAGCTGAAGGTCTCCCAGACAGGCGAGGTGAGCACTCCACCGAAGTCGAACAGGCAGGCCGTGACCACGCTGTCCTCGGTTCCGCCCTCGTATGCTCTTTCGGCCATGGCGGAGGAGGGTAAAGATGCTTCGAACGACGCGCTCGACGGCATCGATCGCGACCGGGTCACCGAGTGGCTGGGCGATCAGGTCGACGGGCTCGAGACACCACTGACCTTTGCCCGGATCTCGGGTGGGCGGTCCAACCTGACCTTCTCGGTGACGGACGCCGCCGGTGCCCGCTGGGCTCTGCGCCGCCCGCCGCTTGGCAAGACGCTCGGCTCGGCCCACGACATGGGACGCGAGTCGAAGGTGATCTCCGCTCTGGCCGATACCGAGGTTCCGGTACCCAGCGTGGTCGGTCATTGCGGTGACGATTCGGTCAACGGGGCGCCCTTCTACGTGATGGACTGGGTCGAGGGCCCGATCCTGCGCTCTCAGGCCGAGGCTTCGATCTTCGATGAGCAGCAGCGCTCCGAGATCGGCCGGAGGGTGGTCGAGACGCTCGCGACGATCCACGCGGTCGACCCAGACGCGGTCGGGCTCGGTGATCTCGGCAAGAAGACCGACTACGCGGCGCGCCAACTGCACCGATGGCAGGGTCAGTGGGAGAAGTCGAAGACCGACGAGCTGCCGGTGGTGGACGAGGTGCACAGACGGCTCTCTGAACGGATCCCCGAGCAGCGGGACGCGACCATCGTCCACGGTGACTACCGGCTCGACAACATGATCCTCACACCTACCGGCGAGGTGGCCGCGGTCGTCGACTGGGAGCTCAGCACGCTCGGGGATCCGATGGCCGATGTCGGGATGCTGATCGTCTACTGGGCAGAGCAGGGCGACGACCTGATCCCGCTGATCGACCCCGCCACGCGGGCACCCGGATTCCAGTCTCGTGAACAGGTCAGGGAGATCTACGCCGATGCTTCGGGCAGGGACCTCTCCGAGGTGGACTACTTCGTGGCGCTTGCCTACTGGAAGCTCGCGATCATCCTCCAGGGCGTCTTCAAGCGGTTCAGCGCCGGTGGATACGGAGACGCGGCGGAGGGGTTCGAGGGGTTCGAGAACGTGATCGGTGGGCTGGCCGAGGCCGCCTCCGACGCGATCGACCAGCTGGACTGACTGGATCAGGAACCGCCCGCGACAGCGGTCCCGTCAGTGGGTCAGTCGACCGGTTCGCCGCTGGCCCGCTTGGCGGCGCGATTCAGTTCCCGCCTGGCGATCACCATCTTGTGGACCTCGTCGGGTCCGTCGGCGACCTTGAGCATCCGCGAGAAGCGCCACATGCTGGCGAGAGGAGTGTCATCGCTCATCCCGAGCCCACCGTGGACCTGGATAGCGCGGTCGAGTACGTCCATCACCATGTTCGCCGCGACGACCTTGATCATCGAGATCTCCTGCCGTGCCCGACGCTTCCCCTCGTGATCCATCTTCCAGGCAGCGTGCAGGGTCAGCAGTCTCGCCTGATCGACCTCCATCCGCGACTTGGCGATGAAGTCCTGGACGAACTGCTTCTCGCCGAGCGGACCGCCGAAGGCCTCACGGGTGTTCGCGTGGTCGCACATCATCTCCACCGCCCTCTCGGCCGTGCCGATAGCCCTCATGCAGTGATGGATCCGTCCCGGGCCGAGGCGGTCCTGAGCGATCACGAAGCCGCCCCCGCGCTCGCCGAGCAGATTCCCCTCCGGAACCCGACAGTCCTCGTAACGGATCTCGCAGTGACCAGGGCCCTCATCGTGTCCCATCACCGGTATCCGTCGCACCAGATCGAAGCCGGGGGAGTCCACCGGCACGACGATCATGCTCGCGCGTCCGTACGGGTGACCCTCGGGCTCGGTCACGCACATCACGATCGCGAAATCCGCTCCGACCGCTCCCGAGGTGTACCACTTGTGCCCGTTGATCACCCACTCTCCATCGATCAGTTCGGCTTGGGTTTGGAGCAATGTCGGGTCCGAACCTGCGACCTCCGGTTCGGTCATCGAGAAGCAGCTTCGTGAATCGCCCTCGGCGACGGGAAGCAGGAAGCGCTCCCGCTGCTCGTCCGTGCCGTGCTCGGCGAGGATCTCCATGTTCCCCGTGTCAGGCGCGGCGCAGTTGAACGCCATCGGCGCCACCACTGGACTGCGCCCCATCTCCTCGCAAAGCAGAGCATATTCCCAGTTCTCCAGCCCGGGGCCGAAGCGCTCGTCGGGCATGAACAGGTTCCAGAGCCCCTCCTTGCGGGCGGCCTCACGCAGTTCGAGGATCTGGTCCGGGTAGGCGACCCCGGGCTTCACATCCCGATCGAGAGCTGCCATCGCCTCCGCCTCGATCGGATAGACCCGCTCGTCCATGAAGGCGCGGACCTTTCCGAGCAGCTCCTCGACGCGCGGTGTCGGGGTGAAGTCCATCGACGGGAGGCTACTCCCCGTCGCCCGCTCTGGCGTAGCGGCACATCAGATCTCCTTCGGCGTCGCTCAACAGCCCGACCAGCTCGAGGTCGATCGGGCTCTCGAGCGCACCGGCGACAAGTGCAGGGCCATCCGATCCCGCGAGTCGGGGACCGATAGTCAGGAAGAGTTCGTCCACGAGTCCCGCCCGCCAGAGGTCTCCATGCAACCGTGGTCCGCCTTCGCACAGGACACTGGCTATATCTCGCTCGCTCCGCAGGTAGGCCATTGCTGCTTCCAGATCGACCCGGTCCCGGTGGCGTATCACCTCCACAGGGGTCTCGGTGTCGGGTACATCCTCTTCCGAGCTGGTGAAGACGACCACTTCGCCTCCACCGTCGGTGAAGAGGGGGATATCCCACGGGATGCTCAGGCTCTCCGAGGCGACGACCGCGAGCGGATCATGGGAAAGCCCCTCCGCCTCGCGTCTCGACCGGGCATCCGGATCGCGGATGATCCTCCCGTATCGCTCGGCTCGCAGCGTACCCGCGCCGACCATCACCGCGTCGACCCTCGAGCGAAGTGCCAGCAGGAGTTCGAGGTCGGCTGGCCCGGCTATGGGTCCGGAGCGTCCGTCGATCGCAGCTCGACCATCGACCGTCAGCGCGAAGTTGCAGAGCATCCAGGGACGTTGCTGATGCGCCGATTCCCTGAAGTCGAGTCCCGCCGCATACTCGGCGACGGTCGTGGATCCCGGGTCGGGGAGCAGCCTCGTCAGGGGGTTGCTCCCTCGATCAGCCGTACCTGAATCCACCGCCGAGTCCGCCTAGGCCGAGTAGTTGCGCCAGCCGGCGAACTCCCGACCGGCCCACTGCTGGAGTGAGGCGACGTCATCGGCGAACAGTCGGGTCAGCCGCTGTTCGATCTCCGCCGGCAACTCGGGCTTCGGTGCGGAGGGAGCATCGGGCTTGTGAACGACCTTCTCCACCATCCAACGCATCGACTCGGGCAGTCGATCGAAGTTCCGGTCGAGGGATCGCAGCCCAGGGAGCTTCACGAGCTTCTCCATGATCTGGTAGCTGCCCGCCTCCTTGGCGGTGCTCTTCTCCCATTCCCGGTCGAACTGCTCGGAGGTGAAGTTCTCATCCACGCCCGCAAAACGGAAGGCGCGACGCATCGTCTCGGTGCGCTCGCTCTGGAGTTCTTCCTGGGTGATCAGCTCGATCTGAGAGCGGTCGAAAAGCTCGAGGTAGGGCTGGAGCTGCATCCAGTACATCGACCGGTGCACGTAGGACTGGTCGTCGCGGCCGAGGGCTTCCTCCATGGTCCGGGTCTCGTAGCCAGCGCCGGTCGCATGACGCCAGTGGGAGAGGATTCGGGAGATCGGATCACGGATCATGTAGAGCAGGCGGGCATCCGGAACGTGCTCGTGGATCTTCTCCGCAACTCCGGTGAAGCGGGGGAGGTTGGTGTAGTGAGGGGAGGACTCTCCGCGGACCTCGAAGCGGTCGTCGAAGCGGCTGCGGTACCAGTCGAGGCCCAGATCCCAGGTCTGCTCGGTGACGAAGAAGTTGAGTTCCTTGGGCTTCGACATCTGGACGTCCGGATGAAGGCCGAGGTAGTGGTGGATCGAGGTCGTGCCGCACTTCAGCCCGCCGATGATGATCAGGTTCGGCATCGTGCCGTGGCGGCCTGACTTGTGCTTCTTCTTGCGGTCAGCGGCGAACCTCTCGCGCGCGCGACCGCACATCGCGTCGTCTGCGGGGTCGTAGGCGACCTGTGTGGTGTCGGTGTTGCCCTCGTTCATCCCGCCTAGTCTCGCAAATGGCCCGACCTCCGGCGGGCGCGGTCTCCCGCCTCTGGATAGGCTCTGTCCATGGCGTCTGATGCGAACTCGATCCCGGAGGTATTCCGGACTCCGGACGAGAGGTTCGAAGATCTTCCCGGTTTCACGTTCGAGCCGAACTACTCGGATGTGAACGGACTTCGGATGCACTACGTCGACGAGAGTCCACCCAGCGGTCAGTCCGGCAAGACGATCCTCTGCTTCCACGGCGAGCCGACCTGGTCCTTCCTCTACCGGAAGATGGCTGCTGCCTTCCTCGAGGCAGGACACAGGGTCGTCCTCCCCGACCTGGCCGGTTTCGGACGCTCCGACAAGCCCACCGATTTCGGCTGGTACAGCTACGACCGCCACTGTGAGCAGGTAGACGGTCTGCTGGCCGGACTGGATCTCGCCGACACGATCGTGGTGGTTCAGGACTGGGGAGGTCCGATCGGGCTGCGCTGGGCGGTCGAGAACGCCGAACGTGTGGGAGGTCTGGTGATCATGAACACCGGCCTGTTCAGCGGCCGTGTCTCTAAGGGGTTCATGGCCTGGAGGGAGTTCGCCGAGAAGAACCCCGACCTCCCGGTCGGGATCGTCGCTCAGGGCGGTACCGCGACCGAACTCCCGGCAGAGGTAGTCGCTGCTTACGAGGCGCCATTCCCGAATCCGGAGTCGAAGGCGGGCGCCGCGACCTTTCCGCTGCTCGTCCCGATCGACGAGGGCGACATAGCCGCTGCGAAGATGGGCGAGGTAGCCGCAGAGCTGCGAAGTTGGGAGAAGCCGTGTCTGGTTGCCTTCTCCGACAGCGACCCGGTGTTCCCGTTCCCCAAGGCCGGTGAGATGTTCACCGAGGCGATCCCGAGCGCTGGTGAGCAGGTGAAGATCGAGGGTGCAGCCCACTTCCTCCAGGAAGATCGCGGAGAGAAGATCGCCGAGGAGGTCCTGTCGTTCCTGGGCAGGAGCTAGCGGAGTACCTCCGGCGCTTGCCTTGGCGGGGGCCAGCAGCGGATCGACCTGCTCTGCCCACCCCACCGGAGTCGATGCCCTTGATGATGGCCGGGAGGCCCCGGAAGGTCTGGCGGTGGCAGGGTGCGTTCGGTGAGGAGATGATGGTGTTCGCCGCAGTCGTGAGGATCGGGCCGATACCGGCCAGGTTCTGGGGAATCCTCGATCGCTCGAGTGGCAGGTTGGTCGAGCGATCCTCGAAGGGATTCCCATTCAGAAGACCCGAGGTCGAGTTCCGGGGGGATGACCTGATCATCGGATCCGATCTCGCCTGCGCGAACCTCGCATTCGGGGACGCAACCCCGATCGAGGTCTTCACCCCCGCAGGGCCCGGGCTGTCCGCCTACACCTGGACCCGAAAGCGCTGCGGCATGGAGGTGAGCGGGGAGGTCGCCGTAGGTGAGCCGACCCGGAGCTTCGAGGGTCGTGGGGTGATCGACGAGAGCGCTGGCTACCACGACCGGCGCACCTCATGGAGATGGAGCGCGGGCGTGGGCGAATCGGTCGATGGCCGCGAGGTCGCCTGGAATCTGGTCGAGGGGATCAACTCTTCGCCAACCCAGAGCGAGCGAACCGTCTGGCTCGATGGCCTGCCGAGGGAGATCGGACCGGTTACCTTCGAGGGACTCGAGGCCGCGGTTGCAGATGACGGCGAGAAGCTCACCTTCATCGCCGAGGCGCAACGCAGCCGCAAGGAGAGCGTACCTCCGCTGGTCAGTTCCGAATATCGCGCCCCGCTAGGCACCTTCTCCGGCACGGTCGGCGGGATCGAGCTCCGATCGGGCATCGGTGTCATGGAATCCCACGAAGCCGTCTGGTGATGCCCCACAATCGGTAGTCGCCGATGCCTCCCGTAGCCACCTTCGCCCAGAGCCTCGAGAATTTCCTCGATGCGGCGTCGACCTTCTTCTCCTCTCTCGCCGCTATCTCGTGGTCGCTGCTCGGCTGGGCACTGCTCTTCTACACGCTGATGATCCTGGTCAGGTCCCGCGCCTGGCAGAACACTCTCAAGGCCGCGTATCCGACGGAGCGGGTTCCGTACTCCGGGGTCGCCGCAGCGAATATCGCGGGGTTCGGCGTGAACGCGATCCTGCCCGCCCGGATAGGAGATGCGGTCAAGGTCGTCCTCGCCAAGGAGACCATCGAGCGTTCGAGTTTCGCCGCGATCTTCTCCTCCTTCCTCGTCCAAGGGATCTTCGACACCGTGGTCGGTCTGCTGTTGGTGCTGTTCGTGCTCAGCAGGGGTCTGGTGCCGCCGCTTCCGGAGCTCCCGAACATCTCGGCTTTCGATCTCTCGTTCTGGGCGGCCAACCCGACCCTGCTCGCGGTTGCCTGCGCTCTGACCGCACTACTCGTTCTGATCCTCCTCTGGTGGATCGGCCGACACGTCCGCAACTTCATGGCGCACCTGAAGCAGGGCGCGATCATCCTGACCACTCCCCGTCGATTCATCCGGGAGGTCGTCTCCTGGCAGGCACTCGGCTGGGTGTTCAGGTTGGCCAGCGTCTGGTTGATGCTGGCCGCGTTCAACGTCGAGACCGGCTTCGAACCGGCGCTGGTCGCCACCAGCGTCCAGACCGTCTCCCAGATCGTTCCCTTCACACCTGGCGGAGCCGGTGCCCAGCAGGCCTTGCTGGTTGCGGCATTCGCCGATTCACCCGACCCGACAGCGGAGTTGCTCTCCTACTCGGTCGGTCAGCAGGTCACGATCGTGGTCTGGGGAGCACTTCTCGCCTTCGCAGCCGTGCTGATCGTCTTCAGGACCGTCGATTGGCGGTCGATCCTCGGTAGTGCACGGGAGCGCAAGGCCGAGCGCTAGGGGAGACTGGCGACCTGCCAGCGCCAGGGTGGCTCCTCGTCGGAAGGGAAGTCGAGGTGATCCCTGCCGTCGAGCGTCTCCAGCGGGACCAGAACCGGGTGATCGAGCCTCCTCAGCCTGAGCGCCGAAGCCGCCTCCACCTCCAACCGTCCTGCGGATGCCTCCGTGACCCGCCACCCGAGACTGGGCAAGTAGGACCAGTAATGGATCTCCACCCGGCCCGAGCTCGGGCGCCGGTCGATCACCTGGGTGAACAGCGTGACCCTGCGCAGCGACGCGGTCAGACCGCTGTTGCCGCCCGGCAGGGCGCAGGAACGTGAACGGCAACGCCTGAAGTCGACCGGCAAGAGCGACTCGCCACCGCCGGCCGCGACCGCGGGGGGATCCGGTGCGAGCATCCTCACGGCCTTCGCGACCGGGGATCCGTAGGCCAGGACCAGCGGATTCCGCCCACACGGCGCATCGTGATGGCGGGGGACGCAGGCGAGTCGCCGGGCGATCAGCGATCCGAGCTCCCGCGAGGAGGAGGCAGGAGGAGCGACGGTCACGAAGGCGATCGCGGTGGCGAAGACCGCAGCCAGCAGTAGCGCCAGTGCGATCTGCTCGACCGACGCCGTTCCGCCCTCTGTCTGCCTCCGCGTTCGTCGGATCGTGCTCACCGATCGAGCCTGAGGACTTCGGTGAAGGCGATGGCGCGCAGAGAGTTACGAGTCTGCGCTCTATGATCGCCACATGGAAGCAGGAGGATTCGGGGGTCTGTTCGGAGACCCTGACGACATGCAGAGGCGAATAGAGGAGATGGCCGAGCAGATGCAGGGGGCCCAGAAGGTCGCATGGGCCGACAATGCGATCAAGCTCGCGGTCGAGATGACCGTTGCCTCCATCTCGGTTCTCGACCTCCAGGGTTCGAGCGATGAACAGGCCGTCCAGGTCAGGGATGCGATCAGGATCATCTTCCCCGAGGCGGTGACCCTCGTCCGCGAGGCCCGAGAGGGTCTCTCCTGAAGATGTCCCAGCTGCCCCCGCCTTCCAGTACCTCGACCGCGCTGATCACAGGCGCCTCCTCCGGGATTGGGATCGAGTTGGCCAAGTTGCTCTCGGCCCGCGGATATCACCTCACCCTGGTCGCCCGGAGGAAGGAGAGGCTCGAGGAGGTAGCGGAACAGCTTTCCGGAGACGGAAAGCCCGGTGCCGACGTGATGGTCTGCGATCTCGCTGATCCCGAAGCCCGTGGGGTGATGGTGGGGACGCTGCTCGGTGGAGAGCGTGAGGTGGAGATCCTGGTCAACAACGCCGGCTTCGGCCTGACGGGGAGGATGTTCAACAACTCCGCCGAGAGGCATACGGAGATGATCCGACTGAACATCGAGGCCGTGGTGGACTTGATGGATCGATTCTCACCGGGGATGGTCGAGCGTGGGAGGGGAGGGATCCTCAACGTCGCCTCCACGGCCGGCTTCCAGCCACTGCCCGGTATGGCCGTATACGCGGCGACCAAGTCCTTCGTGCTCTCGATGAGCGAGGCTGCCCACACCGAGTTGGACGAAAAGGGAGTGGTGGTGACTGCGCTCTGCCCCGGCCCGGTTCGTACCGAGTTCGCCGAGGTAGCGGATCTGAGTGGCTTCGAGGCGAACACTCCCGATCGGATGTGGATGGAAGCTGACGAGACGGCCCGGATCGGGATCGAGGGCTTCGAGGCAGGCAAGCGCGTGGTGATCGCGGGCAACCTGAACAAGATCAGCGCGGCCGGAGGCAGGCACCTGCCGCGGTGGGCACTCCTTCCCCTCGTTCGCGGGCTCTACGGCCGCAACTGAGAGTCGTCTGGCGAGGCCGAGACCTCGAGCACCCCGCCCCGTCCGGCAAGGGTGGCGAGCGTCTCGAGGATGAGCGCGAGGATCGCTGTCGGTACGGCGATCAGGATCGTGATCAACAGGTCGATCACCCACGCCGACCAGCCCTTGAACCCCATCGGGTGGAGTTCCCGGTTGGCCAGCTGGATGGCGAAGTCGCGATGGAAGGTGAGGAGGTTGATCAGCGTCTGCCACATGCTCGCGATCGCCGAGCCGATGGCTGGCCTGATCCTCACCCGCTTGCGGCCCGTTTGCTCGAAGAGCCTCTTCAGGGCATCGGGACTGGCCCCCAGCCCGCTCTTGCCCGGCCTGAGTGCTGCCCAGTTCTCGGCGCCGAACCAGGCCTGGAAGCTCGCGGGGTTGGGTACCTGACCCTCGACGGACGTCGAACCGCCAGGGAAGAGTCTCTCCACGGCCTCTTCGGCACTGTTCGGCACCCTGTCGCGGGCACAGACGAGGCCGCAGTTCTCGCAGCGATCGACGATCTCGTCCTCCCGGGGACCGAATCCGACCGTCTCGATCCAGACGAACAGAGGCTCCTGACAGGCCGGGCAACGTGGACCGCCGGGGACCGCCCCGGCAGCCAGGGGAGTGGTCGGGATGTCCTGAGAGACCTGCCTCACCGCTGGTCAGGAAGCCGCGACCTCGGCGGCGGCAGGCTCCACGTGCCATTCGAATGAGTATTCGTCCAGATCGGAGAGGAAGTCACGAGGGTCGAATGCCTGGGCGGGCGCGAGGAAACCCTTGCCGCCGAAGCCTCTCTCCGCACAGATCCGGGCGCCCTTGGTGACCAGACGGGCGGTCAGACCGTAGACATCCCGTCCGTTCACCGTGCCCCTGCGGATGCGCTTTCCCCGCTTCACCTCACAGACGATCGTGAACCGTGCGCTTCGACGGTCTTCCTCGCTCGCGCCCTCCGGCAGACGGCCGATAGCCGCGCCGACCAGACCCTTCGCCGGAGTCCTCATCATCAGCGATGTGGGACGGGTGATCGCGGGCAGCAGGAAGTCGACTGCTCCTGGAGCGAGTGAGTCGGCGCTGAGCATGGTCCTGACGAGCCTGGTGGAGATGTGCTGGGGGACGGTGATCTGTTCGCCGGCCGGATAGCGGGTCATCCGCTTGCGTCCGAGCGGCTCACCGAAGTCGAAGTGTCCGCGCGAGACGCGCTGGCTGGCGGGCTGCCAGCTGAGCTTCCGCCACTCGACATCGCCTCCCTTCATCATCTCCAGCGCCGAGCGCATGGTTCCCCGAGTCGGTTGGAAGCTCACCGTGTATGCGAGGGTGACCTCGTCGAGCTCTCCCATCCCCTCGGCGGTCAACGCGGCGAGCATGTCTCCCGGTACGTAGTCGAAACCCATCCCGGGTATCACCGCGGTCCCGGCCTCGCGGGCGGGTGCCGAGTACCGATCGAGCGCCATCTTCATGTAGGGCTGCTCACCCGTGGTGTCGAGGTAGTGGGTACCGGTCTCGACCGCGGCCTTCAGCACCGGTTCTCCGGAGAGCAGGAAGGGACCAGCGCAGTCGATCACGACCGAGCACTCCTCCAGCAGCGACCGCAGGCTCTCCGGCTCGTCCACCGAGGCGACTTGGACCTGAACCTCTCCGTCGAGGGAACCGGCCAACTCGTCCAGTTTCCGCTGGTTGCGCCCGGAGAGGATGAAGTCGGACCCGGCTGCACTCAGTTCTTCGGCCACCAGCCGACCGGTGTAACCGGTGGCTCCGTAGACGGCGATCGGTCCGCGTTGCTTCGAGAGGAGTGACATGCACCGTTGAGGTTACGCGCCACGGGCCGGGGTTGGGCTCTGGGGCATAAGATGTGTGCCTGCTCTCACGGATGCGCAGGCGTGCATCCTCGGGAGTTCCAAATGGAAGCCGCCGCCCCGACACCGAACCGACACCTCGCCGAGTCCGAGGCTCGCTGGATGCGTCCGGCGGGCATCTTCGCGTTGGCAGGGGTCCTCCTGATCGTCATCTCGACCCTCCTCCGTCAGTCGGCTGGCCCGGTGGACGGGGTCACCGAAGCAGCCAAGTTGCGTCAGTACGCCGAACTCGGCAACGGAGCGGTGATCGGTGACGCGATCGCGCTGGTCGGGCTGTTGCTCTTGATCGTCCCTCTCTACTTCCTCTTCCAGGCCGCTGCCGCTCGCGCCCCCAAGGTCCGCAGGGGATTCGTCATCTTCATCGTCTTGGGACCGCTGCTGCTCGGGATCCAGGGTCTGGTGGGCACGATCGCCCGTGAGTCGGCCGGCGAGAAGTACGTCGAGGAGTATCCGACTGCGATTGCCAGTGAGAACCGCGAACCAGCCGAGTCGGGCGGGGACGGGAACGGCGGCACCACCACGTCGGGAACCACCACGTCGGGAACCACCACGTCGGGAACCAC
>CAZQMB010000011.1:0-26083 GCA_964594365.1 uncultured Conexibacteraceae bacterium | reverse complement strand
ACCACCACGTCGGGAACCACCACGTCGGGAACCACCACGTCGGGAACCACGACCGGTTCCGGTTCCGATTCAGCCTCTGGCGAGTCGCCCAGGGAGAAGCGTGCGAACGAGATCATCGACGAGTCCAGGACGCTCCAGTTGGCTGCTGTGATGGGCTTGGTCGGCGCGCTCGGCTTCGTGTTCGCGATGGTCTACACCTCCCTCTGGTCATTCCGGGTCGGCTTGTTGACCAGATTCTGGGGAACCCTCGGGATGGCGCTCGGAGTGGCTCTCGTCTTCCTCGGTTCGCTGGGCTTCCTCGGTCTGCTGATCTGGTTCGCAGCGCTCGGGATGATGTTCATCGGCTTCTTCCCCGGAGGGCGCCCCCCGGCCTGGGCGGCTGGAGTCGCCATCCCGTGGCCCAAGCCCGAGCCGAGAGGCGGCGCGGGTCGTGGTGCAGACGACCAGACCGTCGAGGGAAGCGGCCGCGAGGTCGAGGAACCTGCTCTCCCCGAGGGAACGGAGGCCAGCGCCCCGGACTCGGACGAGCCTCCGACTCCGGAGCAGGATTCCCCCGGCAAGTCCTCCTGACCGCTCAGTCTTCCGGAGGGAACTCCATCAGCTCGACCCGATTCCCCCCGGGTGAGATCGCGTAGGTTCGTCTGGCACCCCACAGGTCGGGGCCCTCTGACAACTCGAAACCCGAGCGATCGAGTTCCTCGCAGCATCGATCGAAGTCCGTCGCGACCACAGCGGGGTGCCCGCGTTTCGATGCCGAGTGCTCGGCGGTCGCGATCAGATGGATGTGGAAGCCGTCCCGCCCCAACCAGGTGATCTCGTCACCGAGCTGATCGGGTACGTCGATCGGCCCGAAGCCGAGGATCCCCCAGAACTCGATTGCCCGGTCCAGTTGATCCGGCGGGATCTCGAGCGAGACGTGCTGGATCACTGCAGGCCATCTCCGTCGAAGGCGCGCCGGAGGGTTTCGACCACTCCGGGATCTCGCAGTGTCGTGACATCGCCGAGGTCCTTGCCTTCGGCGATATCGCGCAGGAGCCGCCTCATGATCTTCCCCGAGCGGGTCTTAGGCAGATCGTCGGCGAGCACGATCCGCTTGGGCCTTGCAAGCTTGCCGATCTTCTCCGCGACGTGGTCGCGCAGGATCCCCTCCATTCCCGAGGTGTCGGCACCGCTCTCGCAGATCGCGAACGCGACGATGGCCTGTCCGGTCAACTCGTCGGGGACTCCGACCACTGCAGCCTCGGCGATCCCTTCATGCGAGACGATCGCCGACTCGATCTCCATGGTCGAGAGCCGATGGCCTGACACGTTGATCACATCGTCGATCCGGCCGATCACCCAGAAGTAGCCATCCTCATCCACTCGCGCGGCATCGCCAACCGCATAGGTATGCGTGTCGTAGCGACTCCAGTAGGTCTCGACGAAGCGCTCGTCATCGCGGTAGATACCTCGGGTCATCGAAGGCCAGGGATGGGTCAGGACCAGGTAGCCGGCTCCCTCGGCGATCTCGCCCCCTTCTTCGTCGAGGATCTTCGCCTCGATACCCGGGAAGGGAACCGTCGCCGATCCGGGCTTGGTCGTGGTCAGTCCCGGCAGGGGGGTGATCATGATCGAGCCGGTCTCGGTCTGCCACCAGGTGTCCACGATCGGACAACGCTCGCCGCCGATCACCCGGTGGTACCAGAGCCACGCCCGGGGGTTGATCGGCTCGCCGACCGATCCCAGCAGCCTCAGGCTCGAGAGATCGCTGCCCTCCGGATACTCGGAACCCCACTTCATGAAGGCCCGGATCGCGGTCGGTGCGGTGTAGAGGGTCGTCACCCCATAGCGCTCGACTATCTCCCACCAGCGTGCCGGCGTTGGATAGTCGGGGGCACCCTCGTACATCACGCTGGTCGCTCCGTTGGTCAACGGCCCGTAGACGATGTAGGTATGACCGGTGATCCATCCGATGTCTGCCGCGCACCAGTAGATATCGCTTTCGGGCTTCAGGTCGAAGACCAGATCGTGCGTCGCAGCTGCTCCGGTCAGATAACCGCCGGTCGTGTGGAGGATGCCCTTCGGCTTCCCGGTAGAGCCCGAGGTGTAGAGGATGAACAGCGGGTCTTCCGCATCCATCACCTCCGGCTCGCAGGTCGGCTCGGCCCGAGCGACCTCCTGTTGCCAGGAGAAGTCGCGCCCTTCGGTCATCTCCGGCCCTGTGCCGCAGCGGTCGACTACGAAGACCCGCTCTACGGTCGGCATGCCACCCATCACATCCTCGAGTGCGTCCTTCATCGGCATGGCTTCCCCGCGCCGGAGGGTGGCATCGGCAGTCACGAGCGCCCTGGCCTCGGAGAAGGCCATCCGGTCCTTGACCGACTCGGGTGAGAATCCACCGAAGACGACGTTGTGGATCGCACCGATGCGGGCGCAGGCGAGGATCGAGGCGACGGTCTCGGGGAGCATCGGCAGGTAGATACCGACCACGTCCCCCTTGCCGATCCCGTGGGATCGCAGGACGTTGCCGAACCGCTGGGTCAGGTCGAGCAGCTCGTCGTAGGTGACCGCCCGCTTCTCGTCTCCCTCGCCCTCCCAGTGGAACGCGACCCGCCCACCGAGCCCTGCTTCGACATGACGATCCAGACAGTTGACCGAGGCATTGAGCTTGCCGTCCGCGAACCATCGGGCAAAGGGAGGGTTGGACCAGTCGAGGATCTCCTCGAAGGGCTCGATCCAGTCGAGCTTGCGGGCCCATTCGGCCCAGAAGGCCTCGGGATCGGCTGCCGCCCGCTCGTATATCTCGGGATCAGATGCGTTTGCCTGCGCAGCGAATCCAGACGGGGGAGGGAAGGTCTGCTCGGTGTGGAGCAGGACGTCCAGTTCGGAATGTCCGGTGGGCAGGGGGGTGGACCGCTCGTCTCTCTTCCGCTCCATCGAGGCGATCGTAGCGCCGGTGCGGCGCGGGGAGCGAGCCGGTCAGCCGGCGCTACGCAGATCCGAGGCCGGGCTGTCCAGCCCTGCCTCGACCCGCTTGTGGTGGGTGCGGATCTCGCTCAGGATCCGCTCCAAGCGTGGTTCGCTCGATGTGTCGACATATTCCATCGCCCGTGCGATCGAGGGGTGCACCGCAGCGATCTGGTCGTGCATCGCCTGCGCGACCGCCCGATAGGAGGGATGGCCCTCCTGTCCCGAGCGCAACTCGATCATCTGCATGGCTTCGCGGGCGTTGAGATCGAACAGGTAGCGGATCCGGTAGCCGAGGCAGAGCGCGTACGGTGCGGCAGAGACCAGTCCTTCGGAGTGGAGGCGGTCGAATTCCCCAGCCGAAATCTCGAGTGCGCGGGAGTACTCGTCGGAGACCCCGGCCTCGACCAGCTCCTCCGGCACCGCAGCACCTAGGTCCGGTGTGAGTCCCTGCCACTGGCAGGTGAGCATGCGGTGTCGCTGCAGATCCCGGAAGGCTCCGTAGTCGGAGACGACCTCGAAGCGGTAGCCGACCGCCTCCCATCCCCGGCCCGGCCGGTGGCGGCGGTTCTCCCGGTCGCCCACGAGCTCGGCGATCGAGGCGGCGACCTCGCCGTCATCGAGCTCGGCGACCTTGCGCCGGATCTCCGCCTCTCCCACGCTCGATTGCTCGAACAGGCTCGCTGCCAGCAGTTCCCGCTCGCTGCCGCGGAAGTCGAGCAGCTCCACGGTGGGTCCGTCGTCGGTGCGGCGGCGGCTGTCCAGTCCGTAGCGAGCAGCGGTGCGCTCGGCGGCCTCTCGGCGGGAGCTGAGATAACTGATCCATTCGCCTCCGCGCTCGGGTCGGTCGACCCGGCTGACGAAGCTCGGGATCACCTTTCCGAGCTCGCCCAGGATCATCCCTCCGAACTCACGGGCTTCGGGCAGGGGCGAGGCGAGCATCCTCAGCAACAGCTGTTCGTACGCCTGGCCCGAGGCGAACATGCCGACGTGGCTCAAGGTCGCAGCTGGCAGCAGGCCCCGAAGCAGATCGAGGGCCTTCGCCCGGATGGATCCTTCCCAGGCTTTCTCGGGCTCGTCGCCGCGAGGGAATCTCTCGGCTGCCCACGCGATCGTGGGCTCCAGTGCGGCGGAGTAGATCGAGAAGATCTCGTCCATCGCTGCAGGGAACTCTGGTCCGAGATCCTCGCTCCGGTAATAGCGATAACCGCTTTCGCCGTCCCCCATCTCCATCGGTTGGTCGTAGGCGATGTAGCGGGTGCTCTGCTCGAGGTAGGCGGCCAGACGCCCGCGCTGCAGGACCTTGGTCAGGATGTTCGAGACCCACTCGCAGGCGATGTGCGCGCCTCCCACCTGGGCGATCGAGTCGTCTCCGTACCCGACGAAGATCCGCTCGTAGAGCTCCGCCGCCCGCTTTCCCTCCTGGCCGGCGAACGGACGATCGTCAGCGCCGACGTCTTGAGCGAACTCCTCCAGGTACAGGCGCCTCAGCGTGCCCGGGTAGCGCGAGTAGCGGGCGAACAGCGCCCCTTTGATCGTCTCGGGCAGGTTGGTCAGTGCGAAGACGGGCAGGTCGAGATTGCTGAAGTGAGGCTCGAGCAGAGCCTTTTCCTCATCGGAGAACTTTTCGACCGGGTATTGCAAGGGCGGCTCATCCTAGTGGGGCAGGGTGATGCCTACCGTGGCGGGGTCGTCAGATGATGGCCAGGGCAGCGAGGGCCACCACGAGGACGAGCGCGGTCGCCCAGGCCACCGCTTTCGCGGTCAGGCGGTGATCGAGTCCGTAGAGATGGGCGACGATCAGGGCGTTGATTCCGCAGGGCATCGCGGCGAGCAGCAGATAGGTGTCGGGCAGGTCGAGCAGCGGCAGCGAGATTGCCCACAACACCAGCGGCATCACGATCAACTTCAAGACCAGGATCAGCCCGATAGATGCCGGAGTGGAATCGGGGTCGGGTTCACCTTCCGCGTCGGCACTCTCCTCTGCAAGCGCGGCGCCCACCGCGAAGAAGCCGATCGGCAGCAGGGCGACGATCAGCACTCTCGAGATGTCGACCGCCAGATCCGGCGCAAGCCACCCCGGCGCCACTAGCCCGGCAATCGCGGCGTACAGAGGAGGATTCCGGAGGAAGAAGGCCTTGATCCTCTCGGTCGCCGTCTCGCCGGCGGTATCGCCGAAGATCGCTCCCACGCCGAATGCTCCGAGGAAGAGGAGCGGGGTGGTCACCACCGTGTCGAAAAGCACCGCCGCCGGGATCTGGTCGAACCCGAGGAGCGCCGCGGTCAGAGGCAGGCCGAGGTAGCCGGTGTTCCCCATCACAGACGAGGTCAGGATCGAACCCCGTGCGGCTCGTGAGACCTTCAATCGTTTGCTTGCGATCACGGCCAGCGCTCCGGTGATCGCGACCGCCACGTAGACCAGTCCCAGGCCGAGTTCCTCGTCGCTGGTGAAGCTCGCCCGTGCGAGGTTGAAGAAGATCACCACCGGCAGGACCGTGTAGACGGTCAAGACCAGTGTCCGGTGGGCGATCTTCGAGGTACGCTCGGGCCAGCGACGCTCCGAGGCCACCCCGACCGCCACGGCGAGCACGATCGCGACCGCTGAGATGACCGCGCTCAGGGCTCTACAGGCCGACGGCGCGGGTAACCGCTTCGCCGGCTTCGGTCGCCCACTGGATCAGCGGCTCGGGGTAGATCCCGAGCAGCACCGTTGCCACGGCGCAGATCACACCGGTGCCGACGACCAGGACGCACCTGCTCGACCCTGGCGGGACCTCCTCCCGACCGCCTCTCGAGGCGTCGGCTTCCGGAGCACCACCGGCGATCACCGGCATCGGTGACTGGGTCTTCGGGGCATCGGGCTGCGGCTCCATCCAGATCGCCGAGAGCAGGCGCAGGTAGTAGCCGAGGGACACGACCGTCCCTATCACCACCACGACCGCCAGCCAGGTGTAATCCCCGTCGACCGCTGCCTGGATCAGGTACAGCTTCCCGATGAACCCTGCGGTTCCGGGCAAGCCGATCATCGACAGCACACCTATCGTCATCGGCCAGGCAAGCCAGGGCCGTGTGCGCCCGATGCCCGCGATGCCATTCACGTCGTCGCCGAATCCGGATTCCCTCTCGCGCGCGACCAGCGGAGCGAAGACCGCGAGGTTGGCCAACGCGTAGACGGCGAGATAGAAGATCATCGCTCCGGCACCCTCGGTGCTGACCACGACCAGACCGACCAGGATGTAGCCGCCTTGGGCGATCCCCGAGTAGCCGAGGAGCCTCTTGATCGACCGCTGTCCGATCGCGCCGACGTTCCCGATCACGATCGAGATCACCGCGAGCACCGCCAGCGCGTCGCTCCAGATCCCTGACAGCTCACCGAGCCCCTGTTCGAGCAGCCGCGCGAAGGCCACGAATACGATCGCCTTCGTGGCCACGGCCATGAAGGCGGTGATCGGCGTCGGCGCTCCCTCGTACACGTCGGGAGCCCACTGATGGAACGGAGCGAGCGAGAGCTTGAAGGCCATGCCGACCACGGCCATCGCTACGCCGGCGAGGACGAGCGTGTCGCTTGCCAGCTGATCCGAGGTCAACTCCTCGGCGATCACTCCGAAGTCGGTGCTTCCGGTCGCTCCGTAGATCAGCGCGAATCCGTAGAGCAGCGTTGCCGAACCCAGCGAACCGACGATCAGGTACTTCAGGCCGGACTCGAGCGACCCCTCGTTCCTCACCGCTGCGCCGCAGAGGACGTAGAGCGGGATCGACAGGAGTTCGAGCCCGACGAAGAAACTGATCAGGTTGATCGACTGCGCCAAGACCACCATCCCCATGACCGAGCCGATCAGCAGTGCGTAGTAGGCGCCGTGACCCGCCGAGTAGGCAGCCGGCTCCCGCAACGACAGCAGCACCGTTCCTGCTGCCGCCAGCAGAGCGATCAGTATCGCCATCGAGCCGATGTCGTCGATTCGCAGCGCGTTCGAGATCAGGTTCTCGCTGGCTCCCCATTGCCAGATCGTCAGGCCAGCGGTGGTTGCGAAGCCGATCAGAGTCAGCAGAGCGACACTGAATCTCCCGACCCGCGGGATGATGCTCGCGACGATCACCACGCAGAGCGTTGCCAGCAGGGCGATCAGCGGCGACAGGCCTGCGTAGTCGATCGTGGGCTGGTTGAAGGTCATGGGCGACCCCCGATCGCTGCCTCGGTGACCGGAGCCTGTCCCGCGCTTCGAGCGGCTGCGGCGATCTGGGACTCGGCGCTGTCATCCACTCGCTCGAGGATCAACTGCGGGTAGAGCGCAAGCGCCACGATCACCGCGACCAGCAGTCCCAGGATCGCTCCCCGGCCTGTCGAGATCTCTGCCGACGCGTCGGCCTCGACCTCCCGGTTGTGCATCGAGAGTTGGTACAGGCGGAGCGCGTAGAAGCCCGCCATCGCGACGCCGAGACTCGCGATCACGGCGAGCGCGATGTCGACCTCGAACGCGCCCCTGAGCACGTAGAACTCGCCCACGAAGTTCGCCGATCCGGGCAGAGCGAGCACAGCCATCGTCACCACCAGGAAGATCGCGGCCAGGAACGGAGCTCTGAAGGCGAGCCCTCCCATCTTGCTCAGATCGTCTGATCGGACGCGCTCGGCGAGGAAGGCGATGATCAACATCATCGGCACCACCACGAGCCCGTGGTTGACCATCTGCAGCACGGCCCCGTCGAGCCCGTCGGTGCGCAGGGCGAAGATCCCGAGCAGTACGAATCCCATCTGTGCGATCGAGGAGAAGCCGGCCACCAGCCTCGCGTTGTCCTGCGAGAAGGCCATCACCGATCCGTAGATGATCGAGACGACGGCGAGGATCATCATCACGCCCTGGAGGTCGGCGGTTGCGTCGGGGAACAGCGGAAGGCAGACCCGGATGAATCCGTAGGCTCCGACCTTCGACAGCACCGCAGTGAACAGCGCGAGGGCCGGCAGCGGTGCCGAGCGGTAGGTGTCCCTCATCCAGCCGTGGAATGGGAAGACCGGCATCTTGACCAGGAACGCGAGCGCGAAGAAACAGAACAGCCAGGTCTGGCTCGATTCCCGGACTCCGTGAGCGGTGATCGCGGAGATGGAGAAGGTGAGCGGCGAGCCCCCCTCGGAGGAGATGAACGCGGTCGCCACTGCGGCGACCAGCATCAGCAGCGAGCCGAACAGCGTGAACACCATCATCTTGATCGTGGCTGCCGAGGCACTCAGCCCCTGATCGGGATTCTTGCCCCAGGCCCCGAACAGGAAGAAGAACGGGATCAGCATCAAGTCGAAGAAGAGGACGAAGAGCAGCAGGTCCTGAGCGCAGAACGCCCCGATCGCTCCGCTCTGACCGATCGCGAGCAGCAGGTACCAGGTTGCCGGTCGGTCTGGCGTCTTGATCGCCGACCAGGCGGTCGCGGCTGGCCAGACGACCGCCGCCATCAGGACCAGGAAGACGCTGATCCCGTCGATTCCGACCTTGTAACCGACCCCGAGATCGGGAAGCCACTTCTCGTCCACGAGGTACTGGAGCCCGCCACCGGACTCGTAGCCCACCGTCATCGCGATCGCGATCCCCAGCGCAGCGAGTCCGAAGATGAACGAGACCCAGCCGACCGCACGGCGGGGCGCGAGGCAGGCCGCTAGGCCGCCCACGGCCGGAAGCCAGATCGCGAGGTTGATCATCAGGCTCCTCCTCCCGCGATCAGGAAGTAGATGCCGAGGCCGATCAATCCGAGGAGCAGCACCATCGCGTAGGCGCGCAGGTAACCCGACTGGGAGATCCGCACCGCAGCGCCGGCTCCACGCACGGTTCCGGTCGCGATCGCGGCGAAGGTACCGATCACCTTGTTCTCGACGAAGGAGTCGGCGATCTTCGCTCCGAACGCCTGAACCGGTCTGACAACGAGGAAGTCGATCAAGCCGTCGAAGTACCAGGCGTTCGCGCAGAAATCATGGATCCTGCGGAATCGCTTCGCGAGACTGGCCGGCAGTGCGGGGTTGGTCACCCACAGGTAGCGGGCGAGCAGGATTCCGAGGATCGAGATCGCCGCCCCGATCGCCAGCCCACGCCACTCTGCCGCCACGGTCGGGTGGTAGTCCTCGGCCAGCTTCGATTCGGCGAATACCGGCTCCAGGAAGGAGTCGATCACGTGCGTCACTCCCGGCACCTGGACCAGCCCCGCGAACAGGGCGAGGAAGGCGAGGATCGACATCGCCACTCGCATCGGGCGGGCCCTCTCGGCTATCCAGTGCTCGGAGCCCGGGAAGCCGACGTCGGTGTCCTCGGTCTCGCCGGTCTTGGGGTTGACCGGTTCACCGTGGGCCAAGTGCCCCTGCTCGAGCTCCTCGGCCTCCTTGCACGGAGGTCCGGAGAGGACCCGGTAGACGATCCGGAAGGAGTAGACCGCGGTCATCAGCGCACCGATGTACCCGCCGATCGCGAAGATCATGTACATGCCTCCGCGGGCCTCGGCGAAGACGAGGATCTCGTCCTTCGAGAAGAAGCCCGAGGTACCCGGGAACGCGGCGAGCGCCAGAGCGCCGATCACCAGCATCGGCCCGGTGAACCGCAGGGCCTTCCGGAACCCGCCCATCTTGTCCAGGTCCTGGACGGCGGCCATCGCTGCGATGACCGAGCCGGCAGCCATGAACAGCAGCGCCTTGAAGAACGCATGGGTCATCAGGTGGAAGAGGCCGGCCGTGTAGGCCCCGATCGAGACGCCGACCACCATGTACCCGATCTGGCTGATCGTCGAGTAGGCGATGACCCGCTTCAGGTCGGTGACCACGAGCGCGACCGTTCCGGCAAAGAGCAGCGTTGCCAGACCGGTGAACGCTGCGATATCCGCAGCGGTCGGTGCCAGCTCGAAGATCGGCCAGAAGCGGGCGATCAGGTAGACGCCAGCGGTGACCATGGTCGCTGCATGGATCAGCGCCGAGACGGGAGTCGGACCCTCCATCGCGTCCGCCAGCCAGGTGTGGAGCGGGATCTGCGCGGACTTCGCGAACGCACCGACCAGCAGCAGCAGTCCTATGGCCACCGCTGCCCCGCTGTTCACCGTCAGGTCATCGGGGGCCTTCTCGAAGATCTCGGTCAGGTCGAGCACGCCGATCTCTCTCAGGATCAGGAAGGCTGCGAGCACCAAACCGATATCGCCGACGACGTTGATCACGAACGCCTTCATCCCCGCGGCGGTTGCCGTGGTGCGTCGGTACCAGAAGCTGATCAGCGCGTAGGAGGCGAATCCAACGAAGGCCCAGCCGACGATCAGCAGCACGAGGTTGCCGGCGAGGACCAGCAACAGCATCGAGAACACGAAGAAGTTGAGGTAGGCGAAGAACCGGTTGTAGCCGCGGTCGGAGGTCATGTATGCGAGCGAGTAGAGGTGGATCAGGGTCGAGACCCCGGTCACGATCAGGCACATGAAGACCGACAGCGGATCGACCAGGATCGAGAGCTCGACGTCGATACCCGCGACCGCCGCGTAGTCGTAGAGCGCGCCGTGCAGAGAGCGCTCCTCGACCGGATGAGAGAGCAAGCCGATCAGCGCGGCCACGGCGAAGGCGAAGGCGATCCCGATCGCCGCGGTCCCGATGTAGCCGGCTGCGCGCCTGGGCAGGACCTTGAACGAGAGAGAGATCAGGATGCTCCCGGCGAGCGGGAAGGCGAGCACGAGCCAGGCGCAGGTGACGGCGTCCACGACGGCTATCCCCTCAGGCCTCGGAACTCATCGACGTTCAGCGGGAGCTTGCGACGGTACGCCGCGACGATCAACCCGAGACCGACCACCACCTCGCAGGCAGCCACCACCATCACGACCAGGGCGAGTACCTGACCCTGCTGATCCGCCAGCGAACGGGAGAAGGCGAGCAGCGCGAGGTTGCCGGCGTTCAACATCAGCTCGAGGCAGAGCAGGATCACCAATGGACTCCGGCGGATGAGCACCCCGATTGCTCCGGTTGCGAACAGGAGCGCGGAGAGGACCAGGTAGTAACTGATGTCCATCAGCCGAGCACCTCTTCCGCATCGGACTCATCTCTGCGCCTGCGCTCCGCGAGGACTACCGCGCCGATGGCTGCGATCAACAGGAGCAGCGAGGCGGCCTCGAACGCGATCAGGAAACGCTCCAGCAGGAGCTTTCCCACACCTGCCGGCGAGCCGAACCCGAGGGCGACCTCGGGACCACCGGAGTCGAGCGCCAGCAACCCGGAAGCGACGATCGCTATCGACAGTTCGATGAAGATCGCGGCGCCGACGAGGAACGCCAGCGGTCGCTGCCCGGGGATCGCATCGAGCTTGGGCTCCTCGATCCCGCCCACGTACGCAGCCACGAATACGTAGAGGACCATCACCGCGCCCGCGTAGACCACCACCTGGGCCGCAGCGATGAACTCCGCCTGCAGGATCAGGAAGAGGCCCGCGATCGAGACGAGGTGCACGATCAGTGCGAGCACGCTGTAGAAGGGATTCCGCAACGCGACCACTGCCGCCGCGCCTCCGATCGCTCCGATCGCTCCGATCCAGAAGAGGACCTCCTTCATCCGACTACTCGCCCTCCCGCTTCAGCGGCGCACGCTCGATCGGCTCGGCGAGCAGCATCTCCTTGGTGAAGATCAGGTCCCCCCGGTTGTAGTCGGCCATCTCGTAGTCGTGACCCATGGTGATCGCGTCGAACGGGCAGGCGATTTCGCAGTAGCCGCAGAAGATGCAACGGGCGAGGTTGATCTCGTAGACCTCGGCGTAGCGCTCACCGGCCGAGACGCGATCGTCCGGATCGTTCTCCCTCGCGACCACCCGGATGCAGTCGGCCGGACAGGCTGCAGCGCAGAGCGAGCAACCGACGCACTTCTCGAGCCCGGTGTCGGTGAACCGATGCAGCTTGTGACGGCCTCTGAATCGTGGGTAGACGGCGGTCTTCTCCTCCGGGTACTGGAGGGTGACCGGACCCTCGACCAGACGAGCGAAGGTGGTCTTCATGCCCCTCATGGTCTCGCGCAGAGCGCGCCAACCTCCGGCAGCGCCGCCCGCCTCGGGACCTCGCTGGACCGAGATCACATCGGCTTCCTGCAGATACGGGAACGGGCTCCAGTCGGTCTTGTCTTGGTTCAGTTTCGCGTGCATCTCTCTCTCCTCAGGTGAGCGTCACCACGACGGCGGTTACCAGGGCGTTCAGGGTTGCGATCGGCAGCAGGATCTTCCAGCCGAGGCTCATCAACTGGTCGTACCGGACTCTCGGAATGGTGGCCCGAATCCAGATGAACATCAGGATCAGTACGAAGGTCTTGATCCCCATCCAGAGCGGTCCCAGCCAGTCCGGCCCCGGTCCGAGGAATCCGCCGAGGAACATCGCCGCACCGATCGCGGAGACCACCGTGATCTCTATGTACTCGGCCAGCAGGAAGGAGCCGAAGCGCATCCCTCCGTACTCGGTCTGGTAGCCGGCGACCAACTCGGCATCTGCCTCGGGGAGGTCGAACGGCGTCCGGTTCGTCTCCGCGAACCCCGCCAGCATGAAGACGAGGAATCCGACGATCTGCGGCACGATGAACCAGAGGCCGCTCTGGGCCTCGACTATGTCCACCAGCGAGAGCGATCCGGCCATGAAGATCACGCCGAGCAGCGACAGTCCCATCGCCACCTCGTAGCTGATCAGCTGGGCCGCAGCGCGCATCGCGCCGAGGAAGCTGTACTTCGAACCCGAGGACCATCCCGCCAGCAGGAGTCCGTAGAAGGCGATCGAGCCGACCGCGAAGAAGTAGAGGATCCCGATCGAGACGTCGATCCCGTAGAGCCCGACCCCGTCTACGACGTTCCCGAACGGGATGATCGCGATCGCCAGGATCCCCGAGAGCACGACCAGCAGCGGACCGATCGCGAAGAGGAACGGGACCGCTCCGTCGGGCCGGAAGTGCTCCTTGCCGAGCAACTTGCCGACATCGGCCAGTGGCTGGAGCAGGCCGACCGGACCGACTCGATTGGGTCCGTAGCGCTGTTGGAAGCGGCCGAGCAGCTTCCGCTCGAGGACGGTGAGCAGGGGCAGGATGGCGAACATCACGCCGAAGATCACGATCGACTTGACGACCAAGAGCCAGGGCGCCTCCGCGAAAGCGGTATCGGCGATCGGGGGAAAGCCGGTCATGCGCCTTCCGGCTGACCCACCGGTGTTGCGACCTCTATCCGGATCGTCCTCGAACCCGGGACCGCGCCGGTGAGCAGGTTTCCGTTCCCGTCCCGCGCACCGCAGATCAGGAAGGCGGCACCGGGGATCATCGCCTCGCGGATCGCCACTTTCGCCTCGACCGACGCTCCGTCGTCGGCGCTGACCTCGACGGCCTGACCCTGCTCGAGTCCGAGCCGCTCCGCGTCGGGGATGGAGATCTCGAGACTCTGGGTCGGCACCAGGAACTCGAGCGCCGGACTGCGCTCGGCGACCTCCGCCGCCCAGAGATCGCGACGGGTTCCGAGTCGGATCGAGTCAGGCGCCCCAGCCGAGCCGGTGAAGGGTGTCGGTGCACTCGTCTGGGACGTCGCGCCGCCCGCGGGTACGCGCCCCGCCGCTCCTTCGCGATCCTGCCAGCGGACACCCTGCCCGGCGAGATCCTCCTCGGTTATCCCTTCGTAGAGACCGTTCGAAGAGGTCATCGCCGTGAACAGGCCGGGCTGGTCGGTGAATCCGCAGTCGACTCCCAACTCCGTTGCGAGCGCCGCGAGGAAGTTCCAGGTCGGAAGCAGTCCGTCGGGAGGCGGGACGTTCCTGCGAACCCTCTGCAGACGACCCTCCGGGTGGGTGATCGTCCCCTCCTTCTCCGAGAAGTTCTCAGCGGGGATGACGAGGTTGGCCAGAGAGGCGGACGGGGTCTCGAAGGACGAGATGGCGATCACGAAGGCGTTGCCGAGAGCCTGCTTCCAACCCTCGCCGTCGGGATGGGTGCGAACGGGGTCGGAGTCGGCCAGCAGGATCGTCTCGAGGCTGCCGTCTCGCAGTTTCTCGCAGATCTCCGCCACTCCGGGACCCTCGGGCGCCTCGGCGAGACCGGCGGATGCGCCCGGGAGGCAACCGACCTCGCGCAGGCCCCTGCCGTTCGCCTCCGAGGGGATCTCGATCAGACCGGAGGTCTCGGTGCCCTCGATACCCAGCGCCTCCGCCAGATCCATCAATGCCGAAATCGCCCCGGGCTCGCTCCAGAGCTCTTCGCCCCAGACCACGACTACGTCCTCGGCGCCGCGGAGTTCCGTCGCCACTGCGGAGACTGTCTCGGCCTCCGGTCCGCTCGCTGCGCCTTCGCTGCGGATCTCGCCGGCCAGTTGCGAGATGAACCCGGCTGCGGCACCGGGCAGGTAGCGCCCGACCGCATGGGCGCGCCGATCGAGGGCGGTGGGGGAATCGGTCGCAACCGCCAGGCGCACGCCATTCCGCCTCACACCCTTGCGGATGCGCAGGTCGCAGATCGGCATCTCGTTGCGCGGGTCCGCGCCGAGCACCAGCACCGCTCCTGCGTAATCGATGTCGCGCAATCGGCCGGTCAGAGCGGGATTCGAGAGGTGTCTCACGGCCTTCGCATCCGCAGGGTGCGCTCCCGAGTCGATCGCGTTTCCTCCCAGTCCCTCTCGGAGGATCCGCCCGAGGAGCCATCCCTCCTCGTTGGAGGTGCCGCCGCCGGCGAGCACCGCAGTCTTCTCGCCCGATGACTCCAAGGCCCTCGCGACCCGAGAGAGCGCGTCGTCCCAGGAGATCGGAGAGAGCGTGCCGTCGCCTCCGCGGATCATCGGACGGGTGATTCGCTCCTCCGAGCGAAACGACTGGAAACCGAATCGCCCCTTGTCGCAGAGCCAGCCGTCGTCCACGTCCTGGTTGTCTCGTGCGAGGACTCGCAGGACCTCCTCGTCGCGGATCGAGAACTTGACGTTGCACTGGGAGGAGCAGAGGGTGCAGACCGAGCCAGCGTCCTCGATGTCCCAGGGCCGCGCGCGGAACCGGTAGGTGTAGGTGGTCAGCGCTCCGACCGGACAGAGCTCGATCACGTTGCCGTGGTAGGGATCGTCGTAGGGCCGGTCGTCGAAGGTTCCGACGAAGGTCCGGTCACCGCGCTCGAGCAGCTGCAGCTGTTCGTCCTCCGCTACCTCCTGGCTGAACCTGACGCATCGGTAACAGAGGATGCAGCGCTCGCGGTCCAACGCGATCAGTGGCGAGAGCTCGATCGGCTTCTGGAAGTGACGCTTGACGTCGGTGAAGCGACTCTTTCCGGGTCCCCAGCCCATCGAGATGTCCTGGAGCGGACACTCGCCGCCCTTGTCGCAGACCGGGCAGTCGAGGGGATGGTTGACCAGTAGGAACTCGACGACAGCGTTCTGGGCCTGCTTGACCTGATCGGTCTTGGTGTGGACCACCATGCCGTCCCGGATCGGAGTCGAGCAGGAGGTCTGGAGTTTCGGGATGCCCTCGATCTCGACCAGACACATCCGGCAGGCGCCCACCGGCTCACCGAGCTTTGGCTCGTAACAGAAGACCGGGATCTCGACATCCCCCGACTTGGCGGCGTCGTGGAGCATTTGGCCCTCGGGCGCGGTGATCTCCCGTCCGTCGACGGTGATCGTCACCAACTCGCGAATCGGTTCGGCCATCTAGCCGGCACTCCCGGCGCCGAGTGGCCAGGCCACATCGGGCAGGCCCTCGCCACCGTGGCCGTTGCCCGATGCGGCATGGCCGTTGACCCCACCCATCGAGATCGCCTGATCGAACTCGGATCGGTACTTGGCGACCAGAGCGCTGACCGGCGCGGCCATCGAGTCACCCAGCACGCAGAGGCAGTTTCCGGTGATGTTGCCCTGGACCGAGACGATCGTCTCGAGGTCGATCGGGGTTGCCTCCCCGTGGGAGAGCCGCTCGAGCATCTTCACCGTCCAGTTGGTTCCCTCGCGGCAGGGGGTGCACTTGCCGCAGGACTCGTGGTGATAGAAGCGAGCGACCCGCAATGCGAGCTCCACCACCGAGGTCTCCTCGTCGCAGACGATGATCGAGCCCGAGCCGAGCATCGATCCCGCGTCGGCCATCGCCTCGAAGCTGTAGGGGAGGTCGAGACCTTCCTCGGCGGTCAGTACCGGCGACGAGGATCCTCCGGGGAAGAAGCACTTCAACTTCGCCTTGCCCGAGGCACCACCGGCGAGGTCTTCGATGATCCCCCGCACCGGGACGCCGAGTTCGATCTCGTAGTTGCCGGGTTTCGCCACGTCGCCGGAGACCGAGACGACCTTCGTTCCGGGAGACTGCTCCGTCCCGAAGCTGCGGAACCATTCGGCTCCCGATGCCACGATGTGGGGGATGTTGGAGAGCGTCTCGACGTTGTTGATCAGGGTCGGCCCTCCGTACAGACCCTCGACCGCAGGGAACGGCGGCTTCAACCTCGGGTTGCCACGCTTCCCTTCGAGCGAGTCGAGAAGCGCCGTCTCTTCACCGCAGATGTACGCACCGGCACCCCGGTGGACGACCAACTCGACCTGTTCGCCCGTGCCGCAGACGTCCTCGCCCAGATATCCGGCCTCGTAAGCCTCGGCCACCGCGCGGTCGAGCGTGTCGGCCTGCAGCACGTACTCGCCGCGGATGTAGATGAAGCAGCGGTTGGCACCGGCGGCGCGCGCGGCGATGGCGATCCCCTCGATCAGCTGGTGGGGGTTCTTCTGCATCAGCTCACGGTCTTTGAAGGTGCCCGGCTCGGACTCGTCGGCGTTGCAGCAGAGGTACTTGTCCATGTCGCCTCTCGGCAGGAACGATGCCTTCTTGCCCATCGAGAAGCCGGCACCGCCACGCCCTCTCAGATCGGATGCCTCGAGTTCGGCGAGGAGATCCTCGGGAGTCATCTCGGTGAAGGCCTTGACCAGGGACTTGTATCCGCCGAGACGCTTGTAGGTGCTGATCTTCGACAGCCCGGGCTCGTCGATGTTGCGGAAGAGGATCCGGGTCTCGGTGGTCTTGTCGGCCTTGGCCTTGGTCCTGGTCGGCGGCATGGGGCTAGGCCTTTCCGGTCTTCTTGGCCCGCGGCTTGGGCTTGGTCTTGTTCATCGGGTGACTGGAAGTGCGTCGGTCGGCACCGGCACGTTTGCCGCCCGCGGCTCCGCGATCCTCGAGTCGGCGCTTCGGCAGCACCTTCTCGCCGGCGCGCAACTGCGAGATCGCCTCTGCGCCCTCGCCAGGTGCCAGCGGACCGAAGTACTCACCGTCGATCGATGCCATCGGTGCGAGGTCACATGCGCCGAGGCATTCGAACCCCCGCACGAACAGCTTGCCGTCCCCGGAGGTCTCGCCGGGTGCCGTTCCGGCCTGCTCGCACATCTCCTGGAGCATCTCGTCGGCTCCGCGCAGCCAGCAGGAGATGTTCGTGCAGACGAGTACCTGGTGTTCGCCCGTCGGCTCGGTGTGGAAGAGGTCGTAGAAGGTGGCCACCGACTGCAGGTAGCCGGGGGTTACGCCGAGGACCGCCGCGGCCTGATGGATCCCCTCCGGAGAGCACCACCCGTACTCGCGCTGAACCGCCCAGAGGGCCGGTATCGATGCCGACTTCACCTCAGGGTATTTGGCCATCGCGCGCTCGATCTCGCGACGGAGCTTCTCCGGAACCTCTACCTCTCCGGGCTCCGGCACCGGCGCCGGTTCGCGGCCGACGCTACCGGTCTTTGCCCGGTCCAGATCGATCTCCGCGATCTCGGGGGTGAAGTCATGCTCGTCGAGGACCCTCTCGAGATCCACTTCCTGAGGGAACATCCCCTCACCCGCCTTGTCGCCGGCCGCGCTCACCTGTCGATTCCTCCGAGGATCGGGTCGAGCATCGCGAGGTTCACGATCAGGTCCGCCACCAGACCGCCGACGCACATGTCCTTGAGCGACTGCAGGTTGACGAACGACGAGTCGCGGAAGTGGACCCTCGCCGGCTTGGCCGAGCCGTCGGCGACGATGAAGCAGCCGGTCTCGCCGCGTGGACCCTCGACCGGGTTGTAGAGCTCTCCGGGCGGTACACGGAAGCCCTCGGTGACCAGCTTGAAGTGGTGGATGAGCGACTCCATCGAGGTGCCGAGCTCGTCGCGGGGAGGGAGCACGTACTTGCGATCGTCGGCGATGTGCGGGCCCTCGGGGAGTCCCTCGACGGCCTGCTCGATGATCTTGATCGATTCGCGGATCTCCGCGACCCGCACCCGGTAACGGTCGTAGTTGTCGCCGACGGTCCCTACCGGCACGCTGAACTCGAAATCACCGTAAGGCAGGTAGTCGGTGACCTTGCGCAGATCCCAAGGTTCACCGGCGGCCCGCAGCAGTGGCCCGGTCACACCCAGCTCCAGCAGCCGCTCGCGCGAGACGATGCCGACATCGCGTGTCCTCTGAAGGAAGATCTCGTTGCGGTCGAGCAGCGCCTCGTACTGGTCCACCCTTTCAGGGGTCTCGCGGCAGAACGCCTTGACCTTCTCGGTGAAGCCGACCGGGATGTCCTCGGCGACGCCGCCGACCTGGAAGTACCTGGTGTGCATCCGCTGGCCGGCCGACATCTCGAACAGGTCGAGGATCCGGTCGCGGACGTTGAAGCAGTACCAGAACATCGACATCGCCCCGAGATCCAGGGCGGTGGTGCCGAGCCAGACCAGATGGGAGTGGATCCTGTTCAGCTCCATGTGGATGATCCGCAGGTACTCGGCCCGCTTGGGGACTTCCAGTCCGATCATCCGCTCGACGCAGCCGCAGTAGGCCTGCATCTGGAAGAAGTAGGAGAGGTAATCCATCCGCTCGACGAACGGGATTGCCTTCCAGAAGCTCTTCTGCTCGCAGGACTTCTCGATTCCGGTGTGGACATAGCCCATCACCGGCTTCAGATCGAGCACGTACTCACCCTTGAGCGAGACGACCAGACGGAGGACGCCGTGGGTGGCCGGATGGTGCGGCCCCATGTTGATCGTCATCACCTGTTCGTCGGTCGAGGTCTCCGACTCGACCATCGGGGTGACGACCGCCCCGTCGGGATCCTCGATCAGCGGGTTCAGTCCACGGCCGACGAACTGGTCGGCGATCTTCGATTCCTCGAGCTTGGTTCGCGGATCGAGCATCACTCGTACCAACCCGCTCTCTCTCGCTCGGTGTTGGTGAAGATCACCGGTTCGCCTCCTATCGGGAAGTCGCGTCGCTGCGGCCACCCGACGTAGTCCTCAGGCATCGTGATCCGGCGCAGATCCGGGTGTCCGTCGAACACGATGCCGAAGAAGTCGTAGATCTCGCGCTCCTGGAACTCCGCGGTCGGGAAGATCCCGACACTGCTCCGGAGCGTCGGGAGCGGCCCGTCGCCCCACCGGTCGTCGGTTCCCGCGGAGGGGTCGCCGAGCAAGGCCTTGACGTGGATCCGCTCGACGCGGTCGCGATTGAGCAGCTCGTAGTGCACGGCGAAGCGCGGCTCGGCCGGAAGGTAGTCGGCTCCATGCACGCTGGAGCAGAAGGTGTACTCCTGGCCCGGCGTTTCCTTGAGCCAGCGCAGGACCTCGAGGTTGCTCTCTGCCGCAATAACCAGAGTGGCCGAGCCGTACTCGTGGCCGGTCTCGCTCACTGCGCCCTCATGAGCGGCGTTGATCTCCTTGGCGATCAGCTCCAGTCCTACCGCGTCCGGCATCGCTACTCACCCGCCCCTTGCTCGACCGTCTCTTCCCGGGCGACTACCCGACGTGCTGCGGCGAGCGCCTCCGGAGTGGGGACGCCGGTCTCCATCCGAGCCCACTCTTCGGTTCCGGCCGCGTTGTATCGCTGGCGCCAACCCAGGTCGGGGTCTCCGACGATCTGCCTCTGCAGTTTGTTGAAGCCGTAGAGCACCGCCTCGGGTCGCGGCGGGCATCCCGGCACGTGGACGTCGACCGGCATGAACTTGTCGGCCCCCTGGACCACCGCGTAGTTGGAGAACATCCCTCCGGACGAGGAGCAGGCGCCCATCGAGATCACCCACTTGGGCTCGAGCATCTGGTCGTAGATGCGCCGTACTACCGGGGCCATCTTGATCGAGACCCGGCCCGATAGCACCAGCAGGTCGGCCTGACGCGGCGATGCCCTGAACGCCTCCGAGCCGAAGCGCGCGATGTCGTAGCGGGAGGCGACCATCGACATCATCTCGATGGCGCAGCAGGCGAGGCCAAAGGTGGCGGGGAACACGGCGTTCGCACGGGCCCAGTTGAGCGCCGTGTCGAGGGTCGTGGTGATGATCCTCTCCTTGACGTGTTCCTCCAGCGCCTCACCCTCGAGGTCGCCGCGCAGCATGTCGCGGGCCCGGAGTTGCTCGGAGCGGAATTCAGCAGCCGATTTCCTCTCTACTTCCAATCGAGCGCTCCTCTGGCCCAGACGAAGGCGAGGCCGATCATCAGCAGGAAGACGAACAGACCTACCTCTACCAGTACGAACACGCTCTTCAGGGATTCGACCAGTACGCCCACCGGATAGAGGAAGACGACCTCGATGTCGAACAGGATGAACAGCATCGCCACCAGGTAGAAGCTGACCCCGAAGCGGAAGGTGCTGGCGATGTTGGTGGGCAGACCGCACTCGTAGGGGTCGCCCTTGGAAGGGTTCGGCCGCTTCGGCCCGAGCACGGTGTTGAGCATGATGAAGGCCGTACCGACGACCAGGCCGAGCGCGCCGAAGACCAGGATGGGTAGATAACTCTGAAGCACTCGGGTCTCCTTTCAGGGAGCGTCGGTTGGGTCGCTTCTCTCTTGAGACTTATATCACCGTCAGGCGCGCTTGTATCAACATGTCACAAGTGACTTTCCGCATTAGAAAGCGGATATCCGACCATCTTCTGGGTATTTCGACCTCCGGACTTGGCCTAACCTCGGACTGCCGTGACCACCGTCCACCTGATCTTCGGAGTAGTCGTCCTCGTCACGACCCTCGCCGCAGGCACCTGGGGCGGGGTCGCGTGGATGAGGAGCTCTCCATCTGTCGGCTTCTGGTACGCGCTGAGGGTTGCGCAGGTCGCGGTGGTGGTCCAGGTATCCCTCGGCGCCGTGCTGCTCCTGGGGGGCTACGCGGCCCCGAATCTCCACTACGTCTACGGCGGACTCTGCCTCCTGGTGTCGCTGTTCGCGGAGCTGGTCAGGGCCGGAGCGGCCAGGCAGGAATTGGGCGAGCTCGACTTCGCCTCGGTCCCGCCGGATCAGCAGCAGGCGATCGGGCTGGCGATCGTGCGGCGCGAGATGGGCGTGATGGCGGTCGGGTGCCTGGTCATCTTCGGCCTGGCCCTTCGCGCCGCGTTGCTCTCGCCCGCAGGCTGAGTCGCGGCTTCGTTCAGCGCAGCCCGTGGTAGTCGCCGCCGTGGAAGATCAGGGGATCGGCATCTCTTCCTTCGATCTCCTCCACGGCGCCGATCGCGATCAGATGGTCGCCGCCCTCGACCAGATCCTGCAGAGAGCAGCCGACCCAGAGGGGGACCTGCTTCAGCCGAGGCGAGCCGAGGCTCTCTTCCCAATCGAGGCCATTCCAGCGGGTGTCGCGACTCTCGGGATCCGAAAAGCTGCGCGCGAGGTCCTCGTGTTCGGCGGCGAGGCCGTTCACACCGAATCTCCCCGAGACCTCGATCGCTTTCAGGGTGCGGGACCGCCGATCCAGACAGGCGAGGATCAGCGGCGGGTCGAGAGATAGCCCGGTCACGGCGTTGGCGGTGGCGCCGATCGGCTCCGTGCCGTGGAAGGTGGTGACGATCGCGATACCCGTAGGAAAGGTCGCGAGAGCCTTCCGAAGTTCCTCTCCGGTCGGGCCGGTTCCGCTTGCTTCGTCGGGCCGATCGCTCATCGATTGAAAGCTAGCCGTCCCTCGACGGATAGGTATTCGCGTAGCGAGGAGACTCGCTGTCGCGGGTTGCGAATATGATTACGGCGTGCGTTCAGTTCTCGCATTGACATTCGTTTGCGTCGGCCTGCTCGGGCTGACCGGCTGCGGCTCCCAGGGAGTCCAGGTCGCCGAGGAGGATCCCCTCCGCAAGGGAGCCGTGCTGTTCGCCGAGCGCTGCGCGGGTTGTCACACCCTCGATGCGGCGGGTGCAGAGGGAACCTCGAACCGTTCCACCCGCGCCATGGGTCCCAATCTCAACCAGCGCAAGGAGACCTACTTCTCGACCATCTACGCGATTCGCAACGGTGGCTTCTCCGGGGCGATCATGCCCCAGAACATCGTGGTCGGAAGCGACGCCGAGGACGTGGCCCGTTTCGTGGCCAAGTACGCCGGCAAAGACGCAGGCAACTAGGTACCCGCTACCGGGAGGCCGAGAGCCACGCTCGACCTGAAAGCCATCCGCAAGGACCCGGACGCGGCACGGACGGCACTCCAGCGTCGCGGTGCGGGCGATGATCTCGATCGCCTGCTCGAACTGGATGCGCGCCGACGGGAGCTGTTGCCGCAGGTCGAAGACGGACGCGCCGAGCAGAACCGTGCCTCCGAGGAGATAGCCAAGGCCAAGGCAGCCGGAGACGACGCGACCGAGTTGCTCGACCGGATGAAGGCGCTTTCGTCCGAGATCAAGTCACTCGAGTCCGAGCTCTCGGAGGTCGAGGCTGACTGCGACGCTCTCGCGGCCGGGTTGCCGAACCTTCCCGATCCGGATGCTCCCGACGGTGACACCGATGCCGATGCGGTCGTCCTGCGGGAGGTGGGAGATCTCCCCGACCTCGGCTTCGAGGCCGTCGATCATCTGACCCTCGCTGAGCGTCACGGATGGGTCGAGATGAAGGCAGCCGCCGAGGCATCGGGAGCGCGCTTCTCCTATCTGCTCGGGGACCTGGTGATGGTGGAGTTGGCCCTGATCCGCTGGGTGGTGGAGAAGGTCCGTGCCCAGGGTTTCGAGCCGGTAGTCCCCCCAGTGCTGGTCAGGGAGAAGGCGCTCTTCGGTACGGGCTTCTTCCCGGGCGAGAGGGAGATGATCTACGAGATCCCTGCCGACGAGCTGTTCCTGGTCGGCACCTCCGAGGTATCGCTCGCCTCGCTCCATGCCGACCAGATCGTCGAGGCCGCGGATCTACCCATCCGCTACGCGGGCATCTCGACCTGCTTCCGGCGCGAGGCAGGAGCCGCTGGCAAGGACACGCGTGGGATCTTCCGGGTGCACCAGTTCGACAAGGTGGAGATGTTCAGCTTCTGCGCCCCGCCGTCCTCATCCGATGAGCAGCAGAAGATCCTCGCGATCCAGGAGGAGATCCTCGGTGGCCTCGGCATCCCGTATCGGGTGGTGGATATCCCGATTGGGGATCTGGGGGCACCTGCGTCGCGGAAGTTCGATTGCGAGGGATGGATACCCAGCGAGCAGCGGTATCGCGAGCTCACCTCCTGCTCCAACACCACCGACTACCAGGCCCGTCGCCTCGGAGCGCGATTCAGGCCCGACGGCGAGGGCAAGACCTCTCCCGAGCCGATGCACACCGTCAACGGCACGGCTGTGGCGGTCGGCCGGACCTTGATCGCGCTGATCGAGAACGGTCAGCAGGCCGACGGAAGCGTGGACCTGCCCGAGGTGTTGGTGGGTGCCGGTGCGCCTGCGTCGATACCTGCAGGCTGACTGGTCACTCGTCGTCTGGTTCCAGCTCCAGCGAGGCGGAATTGATGCAGTAGCGCTGTCCGGTCGGATCGGGACCGTCGTCGAAGACGTGCCCGAGGTGGGCATCGCAGCGTGAGCAGAGGACCTCGGTCCGCTTCATGAACATGCTGTGGTCGTCCTCGGTCTCGACGGCTTCGTCATCCATAGGCTCGTAGAAGCTGGGCCAACCGGTCCCCGAGTCGTACTTGGTCGCCGAGGAGAAGAGCGGTTGACCGCACCCTGAACACTTGTAGGTACCCGAGCGCTTCTCGTCCACGTACTCGCCGGTGAACGGCGCTTCGGTCCCCTTCCGGCGTAGGATCTCGTACTGCTCGGGAGTGAGCTGCTCGCGCCACTCCTCGTCGCTCCTCTCGATCTTCTTGCCGGTCATCTTCCGCTCAGGGTCGTCCTTTTCGCGACACACGGGCGAGTGCCTTGAGCCCATTGGCGGTGAGGCCTTTGGGCACCACGAACTGACGGCGACAGCCTGAACCCCGGCACATGTCGAGGCGAGCGAGTTGTCTCAGCAGGTATTTGCGGAGTGCCATCGCCTCCGGCTCTCGGTGCAGCGAGTGCACCTCGTACGGATCCCTCTTCAGGTGGTAGAGCTCGAGTTCGCCGGTCACGTACCGGACGAGCTTCCAATAGCCGGAGATGATCGCCTGGTGGTTGGGCAGGCGGGTGGTCTTGCTGCCCGCGATCACCACCTGCGGCCGCACCGGTCGCCCCTTCTTTCGGAAGAACTCCTCGATCAGGATCGGCCGGTTCCAGATGCGTCTGGGGTTCTCGGCCAACGGGATCAGCGAGCGGCCGTCGAGGGTTCGGGTAGGAGAGGCCCCAGTCACATCGGCAATCGTCGCCGCCAGATCCACATTGGCGACCGGGCTGTGGTTCACACGCCCCCGCTTCAGGCCCGGTCCGCGGATCAGCAAGGGGATACGGGTGGCCGGCTCGTAGTGCCGCCCTTTGCCCTTCGTGATCTCGTGTTCGCCGCGGAAGAAGCCGTTGTCCGAGGTGAAGAGGATGTAGGTCTCGTCCAGCACCCCTTCCGCTTCGAGGTTGTCGATCAGATGCCCTATTCCCTCGTCGACCGCCCGCAAAGACTGCTGTCTCCGCTTGTTGCGGACCCGCAACTCCTTCTTGGTCTGGGCGGAGGTGATCCGCCCGCCCGAGCGGATGTAATAAGGCTTGTCGGAGATGTCGCGTTCCTCGGTGGAGGGGTTCTTGGGTGGGGGATCGGTCGGGGTCTTGATGTGTCGCAGCGCCGGCTGCGGGCCAACGGGAAGCGAGGAGTCCTCGTGCGGAGCGCGCTCGTCGATCACCGTGAAGAAGGGGTCGCCGGCATCGATGGCAGCGTCGATCTGCTGATCGGCCCAGTCGTGGATCACGTCGGTGAAGTAGTTGGTGCTGTCTATCTGCAGGTACTGGCCGAACGGCTCGGTCAGCGAACCGTTCTCGTTCATCACGTAGCCGTAGAAGTTCGCCGACGGATACTGAGACCGGAAGACCGGCGAGAACCACTCATCCCATCCATCCGGGATCTCGGTCTGGCTGACTGCCGGGAAGCCGTTGAGGAAGCGGCCGGTGTGGATGGTGCGGTAGCCCTCCGACTGCAGCCAGGCGGGGAGGGTGGTGTCGTAATGGACGTCGAACTCCGGGTCAGAGCAGTAGACGACCTCGTCTCCGTTCGGATGGCGGACGTTCGAGAGCACCTCGTGGTTGTGGGCGTACTGCCCGCTGAGGAAGGTGGTGCGTGACGGGCACGAGAGCGGATAGCTCGAATACGCTCGAGCGAATCGGACCCCGCGGTTCTCGATCAGAGAATGGGTGCGGGGCATCAGCCACCTGCCGTTAGGCCTCGCCATGTAATCGGCGAGGGTCTGATCGTCGGTCATCACCACGACCACGTTCGGCTTCGGCGGCAGGGCGGACGCCGTCGGCGTCCGCGAGGTGCCCATCAGGCAGAGCAGCACGAGCGCGCCCAACACCAAGCCTGCGATCAGGACGTTGGGCAGGCGGATTCCTCGTGCGAGGTTGTGGGGGTCCCTGCTCACAGGCGGCAGTATAGGTAGGGGTATGGGCGGGTCACCTACCTTGAAACCCGCCTGTCGCCGGAACGGAGCGCACGGTCGGGCACTCGAACGCCCTGCACGGCTCGTTTCTCTCGGGATCGTGGGCCGCAGATAGGAGCGGAGGGGGAGGGATTCGAACCCTCGAGACGCCTATTAGACGCCTGCCGGTTTTCAAGACCGGTGCATTCAACCGCTCTGCCACCCCTCCAATCGGGAAGCCTAGCCGCACGCGGCCTCGCTCGCCGGTCGTGGCATCGCGCTTACAATCGCCCCTTGAAAGATGGTTCGACCGCGGAGAGGTGGCTGAGCGGCTGAAAGCACTCGCCTGCTAAGCGAGTAGGGGGCGCAAGCTCTCTCGAGGGTTCGAATCCCTCCCTCTCCGCCTAGACTCGCATGCATCAAACAAGCGCCCGTAGCTCAGTTGGATAGAGCGTCGGTCTACGAAACCGAAGGTCACAGGTTCGAATCCTGTCGGGCGCGCTCTCCG
>CAZQMB010000010.1:28135-49443 GCA_964594365.1 uncultured Conexibacteraceae bacterium | reverse complement strand
ACCTTCTTCGAGCCGGCCCTGCAGTCGGCGTTGATCGACTACCGCTGGTTGATCGACGCATCCAACTTCTTCTATGTCAACAGCCACTTCGTGATCACGACCGCGTTCCTGATCTGGCTCTACTTCTACAAGAACCCCAACTTCTACTTCGTTCGCAACATGTTCATGGTGGCGATGGCCCTGGCGCTGGTCGGCTATGCCCTGGTCCCGACCGCGCCTCCACGACTGATCCCGCAGGCCGGCTTCGTGGACACGATCGCCACCTACACACAGGTCAAACACGACTCGGCGATGGTCAGCCTCTTCATCAACCCCTTCGCCGCGGTTCCATCGATGCACGTCTGCTTCTCTCTCCTGGTCGGGATACCGGCCGCCATGCTCGTCTCGAAACCCATCTTCAAGTTGCTCTGGCTCTGCTACCCGGCCATGGTCTTCTTCGTGGTGCTGGTGACGGCCAATCACTTCTGGGTCGATGCCGCGGCCGGTGCCACCGTGGCCGTGGCCTCTGCGATGACCGCGAACCTGATCCTCGCCCGCGCCCGTCCCGGCGCCTGGGCTTGGCGGACCGCGACCGCTTGAGCGATCGCGTCGTACGCTGGCGTGCCTCCGCCGGGCGCCTCTGGGAACCGGCGCTCGTCTCGGGTGTGCTCGCGGCTGTCTATCTGCTGACGGCTCCGTCGACTGCAGACTTCGCCGCACAGACCTTCAGGGTCGGGCTGTTCGAGAACCAGGGGTTCGCTGCGTGGGACAACCTCTGGTTCGGCGGCCATCACCTGCCCGGTTACGGGTTCATCCTGCCGCTGCTCGGGTCGATCTTCTCTCCCAGACTGGTGGCCGCCGTTGCCGTGGTGCTCTCCGCCCTGATCTTCGCCGAGATCGTCTACGCGCGATGGGGCGAGCGGGCGAGGATCGGTGTGGTCTGGTTCGCTGCCAGCGCCTCGATCAGCCTGTTCACCGGCAGGTTGACCTTCGCGGTCGGCATCGCGCTTGCTCTGGGAGCGGTGCTCGCGCTCCAGCGCGGGAAGCGCGGCTTCGCGATCGCGCTTGCGTTGCTCTGTCCGTTCGGCAGCCCCGTCGCCGCGCTCTTCCTGGCCTGCGCCGGCTTGACCTATGCAGCCTGGGGCAAGCGCCGGGAGGGCCTCGAGATCGCGGTTGCCTCGGCTGGCATGGTGGCTCTCGTCTCGCTCGTGTTCCCCGAGGGCGGGACCGAGCCTTTCGTGCTGTCGAGCTTCCTCCCCGCCTTCGTGATGGCGATCATCGCCTTCCTCTGCATCCCACGGCAGGAGAGACTGCTCCGCCTCGGTGTTGCCGCCTACGGCTTGCTGTTGCTGGTCGCCTTCACCGTCGACTCTCCTATGGGTGGGAACGCCACACGTCTCGGTGCGCTCTTCCTCGGGCCGTTGTTCGCCTGTGCGCTCTGGCAGCGACAGCGGATGATCCTCTTCCTCTTGGCACCGTTCGCCGTCTACTGGCAGTTGGTGCCGGTGGTCAGGGATCTCGAGACGGTCCAGGCCCAGCCGTCGGTGCAGCCTGGTTACTACGCTCCGGTCGCCGATTACCTTCGAGGAGCGATGGATGATCGTGAGTACCGGGTCGAGGTGGTCCCGTCTTCCCACCACTGGGAGGCGGCCTACATGCCCAAGGGCATCTACATCGCCCGCGGTTGGCAGCGGCAGCTGGATCGGAAGCTCAACCCGCTCTTCTACCAGCGCGAGATCCCGCCCGGCCAATACCGCAAGTGGCTCGACTCGCTGGCAGTCGGCTACGTCGCAGTGCCGGATTCCCCGCTCGACTATGCCGGCGTTGCCGAGGCGAACCTGATCGCCAGCCGTCCGGGCTACCTAGAGCCGGTGATGCGCAATGCGAACTGGACGGTCTACGCGGTCAAGGACCCGACCCCTCTTGCAAACGGTGCAGCGGAGCTGGTCAAGATCAAGCCACAGGGTTTCATCCTCCGCGGTCTGCGGCCTGGCAAGGCGACGGTGCGGGTTCGCTGGACCAGGTACTGGACGGTCGAGCGTGGTCAGGCTTGTCTGGTTCCCTCGGAGGACGGCTTCACCCAGGTAAGGGTGCTGAAGCCCGGTCCGGTCGAGGTCCACGCCGGGTTCACCCCGTGGCGCGTGCTCGGCGGTGGGCGAATCTGCTCCCACCGGGATCTCGCCTCCGATGGCTGAGGCCGCGGTCAGCGCTTCGTCGGGTGTGGATCGACCCCGGCTCCTCGATCGGATCCTCCCGCGTGGTCCGCTCGATCTGATCCTCCAGTTGCTGATCATCGCCGCGGCCTACTACGCGTGGCGCTACGCCCGCGGAGCAGTGGTCGGACCGCAATGGCTCGCTTTCGACAACGCCCGCGACCTGCTCGCCATCGAGCGATCCCTCGGTCTCTTCTTCGAACCGGATCTGCAGAGGTGGGGGTTGGAGCAGGGCTGGGTAGGGGACGCGACGGCCTGGGGGTACGCAAACCTCCACTTCAGGGGCTCGTGCCTGATGCTCCTCCTCGTCTACCTGTTCCGCCCCGGCAGCTACCCCTTCGTGAGGAACATGGTCATCGCTGCCATGGGGATCTCGGTACTCGCCTATCTCGCCTATCCGACCGCCCCGCCCCGGTTCTTCGAGGACCTCGGTTTCGCCCTCTCCGAGGAGGTGACCGGCAACCGGCCGATCCTCAGTGATCCCGGCAATCCACTGTTCAACCCGTTCGCTGCGGTCCCCTCGATGCACGTAGGGCTGTCGCTGATCCTCGCCTGGTCACTCGCCTATCTGTTGAGGAACCCGTTCGCCAAGGTCTTCTTCTTCCTCTACCCGCTCCTGATGACCTACATCGTCTGCGCTACCGGAAATCACTGGTGGCTGGATGCGGTGTTCGGTGCGCTCACCGCGCTGCTGGCGCTGGGGGTGGCGTCGGCGTTCGCCTGGGCGAATCCTCGGTGGGCCCTCAGGGTCGAGAAACGCTTGACCTCCGACCATGCTGAGACCATCGCCGTCTAGATGACCAACGGAAAGGTATCCAGGAAGCGAACCGCCCCGAGCGACCGGTCCATCGCAGTTCGCGATCGGCTGATCGAGTCGCGGCTCACTCCCAACGCGATCTCGATGGTCGGGCTGGTCCTAAACCTGCTCGCGGCGGTCTTGATCTGGCAGGAACTGTTCCTGCTCGGCGGTGTCGCCTTCATCGTCGGATCGATCATGGACACCCTCGATGGCCGCTACGCGAGGGCGTCGGGGAAGGGAACGCTCTTCGGAGCGTTCCTCGACTCGACCCTCGACCGGATCGAGGAGGGAGTGGTGCTCACCGCAGTTGCCGCCTACTTCGCGAGCCAGGGAGAGACCTTCCCTGCCGCGATGTGTGTGGTCGTCGTCCTCGGGTCGCTGATGGTGAGCTACACCAGAGCCCGCGCGGAGGCACTGGGAGTGGAGTGCACGGTCGGCTGGGCGACCAGGCCGGTCAGGGTGGTGATCCTCTCGATCGGTCTCGTGTTCGCCGAGGGAGCCGGCATCTTCAACATCGAACTGTTGGCTCCGGCGATCTACGCGATGGCGCTCTTGACCACGATCACCGTCTTCCAGAGGGTCTGGCACGTGCGCAAAGCCCTACACGAGGGCGAGGCCCGGTAGCCTGTCGGTTCCTGCTGCACGGCGGCGAGTCAGTCACTTTCCGCAAGCGCACTTTCACCCACCATTCCCATCCATAGGAGGATGTAGCAACCAATGAGCGGCTCAAACGGCAAGGCAAGCGGCACTTCACGTAACGGTTCGCCCGACGGCAAGGTTCGGGTAGCGATAGTCGGCGTAGGCAACTGCGCGAGTTCCTTCGTTCAGGGGGTCGAGTACTACAAGGATGCCGACCCCTCCGAGCAGGTCCCGGGCCTGATGCACGTCGATCTCGGCGGGTACCACGTCAAGGACATCGAGTTCACCGCCGCCTTCGACATCGACGCTGACAAGGTCGGCAAGGACCTCTCCAAGGCGATCTTCGCCGGTCAGAACAACACCATGAAGTTCTCCGACGTGCCGAACCTCGGGGTCAAGGTCCATCGCGGGATGACCCACGACGGACTCGGCAAGTACCTGAAGGAGAAGATCACCAAGGCGCCGGGCGAGACTGCCGACATCGTCAAGATCCTCAAGGACACCAAGACCGATGTGCTGGTCTGCTACCTGCCGGTCGGCTCCGAGGAGGCCACCAAGTGGTACGTCGAGCAGGCGCTCACGGCGGGCGTCGGATTCGTCAACTGCCTTCCGGTGTTCATCGCCCGCGAGGACTACTGGGACAAGCGCTTCACGGAGGCCGGTCTGCCGATCATCGGCGACGACATCAAGAGCCAGGTCGGCGCAACGATCCTGCACCGCCAACTCGCGCGACTCTTCGCCGATCGTGGTGTCCGTCTGGAGCGCACCAGCCAGTTGAACGTCGGCGGGAACATGGACTTCTACAACATGCTCGAACGCGAGCGGTTGGAGTCGAAGAAGATCTCCAAGACCAACGCCGTGACTTCGATCATGGACCACGAACTCCCGGCGGACGACGTCTACATCGGACCGTCCGACTACGTGCCGTGGCTAACCGACCGCAAGTGGGCCCACATCAGGGCGGAGGGTCGTGCCTTCGGTGATGTGCCGCTGAATATCGAGCTCAAGCTCGAGGTCTGGGACTCACCCAACTCCGCAGGCATCGTGATCGACGCCGTCAGGCTGATCAAGCTCGCTCTCGACAACGGGATCGCAGGCCAGCTCGATGGTCCCTCCAGTTACCTGATGAAGTCGCCTCACAATCAGCGCCCCGATCCCGAGGCGCGTCAGATGACCGAGGACTTCATCACCGCCAACCCCGCAAAGAGGGGTGCTGCCAAGGGCAAGGTCGTCAAGGCGAAGAAGAAGCCCGCGGCCAAGAGCAAGGCCAAGGGGAAGGGCAGCTCGAAGAAGGCCTGACCTCCCGCCCGGAGGTCACCCTCGAGCCCCTCTGCCGCTCCAGCGGCGGGGGATATCCTCCAAGTCGTGCCACAAGACGAAGGACTTTCGATCGTCCAGGTCTGTCCTCGGCCCTGGGACGAGTCACACGAGATCACCGAGTTCATCTCCCGCACCTCCGACGGGCTGGCTGCCAGGGGTCACCGGGTGGCGATCGCCGCGCCGACCTACTCGCGCACCGCGGTCCGTGAGTCGCGGAAGTCCATCGACCGCGCGGTCGACGCCTCCGACCTGTTCGTCAGGGGCCGCGCCCGCCTGATCGGCATCGGTCAGACTCTCCCGCTGCCAACCGGGGCCCGACGCAAACCACCTCCGCTCCCGCTCGATCTGCGCCGGACCCTCGAACAGATCCTCAACCTCGAGGGCATCGACATCGTCCACGTCCATGACCCCTTCGCCCCGAGCGCGGGTTCGATCGCCCTTCGCCACAGTCGCTCACTCAACGTCGCCACCTTCCACGAGGTCGCGGAGCGAGCAGTCGCCACTCAGGTGACCAGACCGCTGGTCGAGCTCTTGTTCGGCCGAGCCGACTCACGCATGGCTTCTTATCGGGCCACCGCGGAGATCCTCGAGCGCAGTTTCCCGGGTGAGTATCTCGAGGTCGGTCCGGGCGTGGATCAGGTCGATCCCATTCCTCGGCGAGCGACCGGAGCGAAGGCACCGATCCGGATCGTCTACTGCGCGACCGAGGAGCGCGGGGCGCTCCGGCTGGTAGGCAGCGCGCTTCGCCGACTGCTCCCGCTGGAGGGTTGGGAGTTGGTCGTCTGGGCACCCTCGGAGCTGGACGTGGCGTCGAGGCTCGGCGCTCGACTACGCACCCGGCTGACCGTGCTCGGACCCGATGATGCCTCGCCCGATCAGGTCCTCGCGGGGGCCGACATCGCATGTTTCGCTTCGTCTGGAGTACTGCCTGCGGCCGGTCGACTCACCTCGGCGGTCGGGGGCGATGCGGCAGTGGTCGCCTCCGGACTCGATCTCTACGAGGAGGTACTCGCAGACGGCGAGAGGGGGCTGCTCTTCCCGGTCGGGGACGCGCAGACCTTCTCCGACCAGATCGGTCGTCTGATCGAGAACCCGAAGGTTCGGCGAGGGCTCGCCGCCGCCGGTCGGAAGGCGCTCGAGGGGAGGACCTGGGACGAGGCGATCGACGAGATCGAAGGTGAGTACACGCGCATCGCCTCCCGCCGGCACGACCCTGCTGGCGACCCTGTGATCAGGCGCCGGATCCGTTCACGCCCCTTCATCCACTGTGACCTGCACATGCACACCGACCACTCTCCCGATTGCGCCACCCCGGCCGAGGTGTTGCTGGAGACGGCGAAGGAGAGGGGCCTCGGAGCGATAGCGATCACCGACCACAACGAGATCTCCGGAGCGTTCGAGGCGCGGGAGATCGCCGAACGCATCGGCGGCATCAAGGTGATCGTGGCCGAGGAGGTCAAGACCGCCAGTGAGGGAGAGGTGATCGGTCTGTTCATCGAGGAGAAGATCGACCGCGGAATGTCCCTTGCGGAGACGATCGCCGAGATCCGCCGTCAGGGAGGGCTCGTCTACGTTCCGCATCCGTTCGATCGACTGCATGCGGTTCCCGACTACGAGCACTTGACCAAGGTGGTCGATCAGATCGACATCCTCGAGATCTTCAACCCCAGAGTCGCGCTCAACTCCTTCAACGAGGAAGCGGTCCGTTTCGCCGAGAAGTACCGGATCATCCCCGGCGCGGGCTCGGACAGCCACGTCGCCCAGGGACTCGGCAGCGTGATGATCCGTCTGCGGGACTTCGATGGCCCCGCTGAGTTCCTCGAATCGATGCGAGAGGCGGAGATCGTGCGCAAGCACAAGAATCTGGCCTACGTCCAGACCCTGAAGTTCCTCCAGACCAGCGGAGGCAGAGGCGGCAAGTCGCTCGATCTTCGTGACGATTCGGACAAAGACACATCCAAGCGCCGCAAGTCCGCTGCCAAAGCGGGAAAGAAGTAATGCAGGCGTAGGAGTTCGGTGTGAGCGCGGAGAAAGAGATACCACCCGTGCAGACGACCGAAGACGAGATAAAGGAGAAGTACCTCGAGCGCGCGATCCGCGAGCTCAACGAACTAGGCAGTGATCTCTCGTCCTGCGCCGACTGTCCTCGAGGTGACGTGATGCCCGTCCAGGGCTCGGGTCACCCTCAGGCCGACATCATGATGCTGAAGCATTCCGCGACCTCGTCGGAGATCGAGGAGGGAGTGGCCTTCTTCGGACGATCCGGCCATGCGCTGATGAAGAGCTTCGAGCGGCTGGCGATCGATCCGATCGTCGTCTTCGGCACCCTTTGCTGCAAGTGTCCGCTGACCGAGCCCGGCTACGCCTCTTCCGAGTGCATCTCGCGGGTGGCCGAGGAGATCGCGATCGTGAACCCGAGGATGATCGTGGTCATGGGGATCGATGCGCTCCAGTCTCTGAACGACCTCGAGCTGCCGCTCTCCGAGCCGGTCGCCGAGATCGAGGGAGAGGTACAGCGCCTTACCCCGACCGTCGACGTGCTCTTCGTGCCGGACATCGATCTCTCTCTGGACGAAGAGGAGGCCAAGAAACGCTTCTGGACCTCCTTCCGCGTGCTGGGCGACTGGTACGCCCAGCTGCCTCCCTACTAGAAAGCAGCCCTTCGCATCCCTAGACTCGGCGGTATGGATCTGGAGGAAAGATCGATCGAAGAGCTGCCCGACAACTGCTCGAGCTGCGGCAATCCCCTGACCGACGCCGAGAAGGAAGCGGCGATAGTCGAAGGGACCGATTCACCCGAGGTCCTGTGTGCCTCCTGCGCTGACGAGCAGGTGGAGTTGGACCCCGAGCAAGAGGGCTGAGGAACGCTTCAGGCGCTGGGTGCCGCCGCCTCGGCGACGGCACTCATCGAGTCGAGCTTGGCGCTCGCGAGGCCTCTCACCACGACCAGGTCCAGAGCTTCGAACTCATCCAGACCCTGCTGCGCGGCGGAGGCATCTGCAGCGGCCACACCCACCGTTCCCTCCGGTTCTCCGAGCCGCTCGAAGTGGTTCCGATATCCGTCGTGGAGATCGCGATAGAACGATTCCTCCTTGGCCAACCGGGCGGCCGCATCGTCACCCACGGCCGTCCTCACGTATCCCATCACCTTCGGGGTCTCGCGACCCGCTCCCTCGGCACCTGCTTCGACTCGCTCCCGGGCCTGGGCTGCGAATCCCGGGGTCATCCAGTTGAAGAAGACCCCGTCCCATTCGGCCCCCGCGAACTCGCACATCTTCGGCCCCATCGCCGCCAGCACCAACCTCACTCCGGGCAGCGCCTCGCGGAGATCGGGCAGCGCCTCCTTCATCGCGGTGAGTGGCTTCTTGGAGAACCCGGCACCGACTCCGAGCCAAAGTCTTTCCCGGTCCAGGCCGAGCCGCTCGATGTCGCCGGCGATCTCGGCGGGGTCCTGGCGGTCGATAGCGATCACGCCCACGCCTAGATCGATCTCAGACGCGTCTTGCGCGAACACCGCGAGGGTCTCGAGTCCCTTCGCGCCGGGATGGTCGTTCGAGAACATCGCCGAATAGCCCAGCTGCTCGCATCGCGCAGCCAGTGGTGCTGCGACCTCGGGGTCGAGACCTGCGGCAACGCCGAACGCCCGAGCCTGGCTCACTTCTCGAGCACCGCCACGCACTCGATGTGCGGTGTCTGGGGGAACATGTCGACCGGCTTCACCTGACGCAGCCTATAGCCGGCCTCAGCGAGCTGCACGGCGTTGGGGGCGAGGGTGGTGGGGTTGCACGACACGTAGACGATCCGTGGGGCCTCGCACTCGATCAGTCGCCGGACGATCTTCTTCGAGAGTCCCGCCCGCGGAGGATCGACCACGACCACGTCGGGCCTCCCGGCCGTCTCGAGCAAGGGGCGGATACCGATCCGGGCATCGGCTGCCATGAAGTTCGCGTTCGTGATCCCGTTCCTCCTCGCGTTCTCCTCGGCGTCGGCTATCGCCTCGGGAACGATCTCCACGCCCCAGATCTCCCCGGCTCTCTCGGCCATGGTCAGGCCGAGGGTCCCGATTCCGCAGAACAGGTCGAAGACGCGCTCTCCTCCGGACAGGTCGGCGAATTCTCCGGCGATCCCGTAGAGGATCTCGGCCATCTCGGTATTGGTCTGGAAGAAGGCGCGATGTCCGATCATCACCTCCAGGCCGCAGAGCTCCTCGAGCAGGTGCTCGGCGCCGAGCACGCCGGTGGGCCCGTCGGTGCTGCCCGACTCCCCCTCGATCATCGTGTGCAGGTCGACTGGTGGACGGGGTATCTCCGCAACCGAGGTGACCAGCCTGCTCTGGAGTTGACCGGTCCGTCTCCCCTCACGGATCACGAGATTCCGCAGCGTGCCCATCCGGTCATGCAGGTCGTAGGCCTCGAGCCCGGCCTCCTCGGCCCATGACCTGATCTCGTTGCGCTTGCGGTTGTTCGCCTCCGACGCCAGCAGGCAGTCGTTCGCGTCGACTATCTCGTCCCATCGACCACGAGCATGGAAGCCCAGCACCAGATCCCCATCGTGGTCTCCGAAGCTGTACTCGAGCTTGTTCCGATAGCGCCACTGCTCCACCGCCGGTTCGATCGGAAGCAACTCATAGCCAGCGAGTGCATCTCCGCCGATCCGGTCGAGCGAGTCGGTCACCTGCTCCTGCTTCGCTTCGAGCTGGAGGTCGTAAGGGAGCCCCTGCCAGGGAGCGCCCGGGCAGGGGTCGCCTCCGTGGTCGCATCGGTCCGGGATCCGGTCGGGGCTGGGTTGGAGGATCTCGATCGCGCTGGCTTCGGCATAACCACGCTTGGCCTTGCCGATCTCGGCCACCACCCGGTCGCCCGGCAGTGCGCCCGAGACGAAGATCACATATCCGTCGAGTCGCGCGATCCCGTTGCCGCCGAAAGCGAGTTTCTCGATCTCGAGCTCGAGGCGCTCTCTCGGCTTGGGACGCTCCGAGCGCCCCTTCTCCTGTCCGCGCTCGCGCGCGGGGGATACGTTTCCTGACTCCATCTGCGACATCGTGGCAGGCGGGGGAGGGCCGAGTGCCGCCGATCACCCACATCGACCGGTCGATGCCCCTAGCCTCTCTTTCACCATCAGGAAAGGAAGTGACTGAACAGTGGAAGCAAGCAACGAGCAAAACGAAGCGAAGAAGGGCGTGCTGGCCGACATCCAGGGTGCGATCGACGATCTGCTCTCTGCCGGCGAGAAGGCAACCGGAGACGTGCGCTCCGGGATCGATGCCGCGATCGCCCAGCTTCGCGAGGCATCGAACGAGGTGACCTCGGTCGCTCAGGGTCAGGTCGAGGAGTGGCGCCAGACCCTCGAGCAGACGACCGAGGATGCCCGGGTCGAGCTGGGCAAACTCGCCGTCAAGGCACAGTCCAATGAGGATGCCCTCAAGGTGATCGAGTCCGAGGCCAAGGCCCGCCGCAAGGAGATCAAGGACGCGGCCAAGAAGAAGGACTGATCCGGCTCAAGCGCCGGTGGAAGGTCGGTCGAGGTGGATCACCCGGCTGACCGGAGAATGATCCGAGAGACGCAGCGCGAGGTCATCCACGATGACCTCGCGCTCGACCTCTCGCCAGCGCACGGCGGGCTCTGAGCCCAAACCCGAGACCAGCAGCTGATCGATCGATCCGGCAACCGCTCCCTCGAATCCGAGCAGGGCCAGTGTCTCGTAGGTATCGCTCTCCTCCGGCCGGAGGTTGAAGTCGCCGCCGAGTAGCACCGGTTCCCCTCCGCACCATCCGTCGGCAGCCGTAGCGGCGAGGAGGGACTCGCGCGCCGCCCGCTGCCGATCGGTGCTCAGGTGCAGGCATCCCACCACCAAACCGCAGCCGGTTCGGGCGAGGGCGAGTCTCCGTCGCTCGGGGACTCGGGTGAGCATCACGGACTCGCCCGCGACGATCCCCCCTGCCGCGCCCCGGATGAGGATCAGGTTCGATCCGCCCTCCCAGGAGGCGATCAGGTCGGGGCGGCGTGCCGCGAGAGCACCACTGAGCGGCCCGAACCAGTTTCGTGAGGTACGAGCCTCGTAGCTCTCGGCGCCGCAGGCGCGCTCGAGGGACCGCCGCCATCGCGGCGGGCACTCCTGCAGCAGACAGATCTCCCACGGGGTGTCGGCGATCAACGAATGGAACTCGGAGGAGAGATCTCCCGAGACCTGCAGGTGGGTGTTGCCGCGCTCCGTCTTGGCGCGCAGCCGCGCCGACAGCCCTCCCAGACCGGGCTCGGGCGGGGCATCGCGCCCGTGGAAGAGGTTCCAGGTGAGACTGCGCAGCTCCATCTCCGCCAAGTATCGGGGCGGGCGCCGACGACCGAACCCGGCAGCCCGGGCGCGCTACCTTGCAGCGCCTGCAATGAACGCGACCCCACGACATCTGATCACGGGAACCGAACTCGATCGAGCAGCCCTGACCGGGATCCTCGACCGCGCCGAGGAGCTCAAAGCGGGCCGCAGTCAGCGGACCGGCTGCGATTCCCTGCTTGGCCGCTCGGTGGCGCTGGTCTTCGAGCTGCCTTCGACCAGAACCAGGGTCTCGTTCGAGGTCGGGGTGGCCGAGTTGGGTGCGCATCCGGTCGTCTTGAGCGGGTCGGCCCTGCAGCTGTCTCGCGGTGAGTCGGTCGCCGACACCGCCCGCGTGCTGTCTCGCTACGTCGCGGCGATCGTCATCCGCTCGCGCGACGACGCCGATGTCGCGGGCCTCGCCGAGGCCTCGGAGGTGCCTGTGGTCAACGCGCTCACCGCCGAACACCACCCCTGTCAGGCCCTCGCCGATCTGCTCACCCTGCGTGAGCGTTTCGGTGATCTCGACGGGCTCCGGGTCGCCTTCGTGGGCGATGGCAACAACGTCGCCCGCTCGCTGGCGGTCTTGGGCCGAACCGCAGGCGCCGAGGTGGTGGTCGCTTCTCCCTCCGGTTACGAGCTCGAGGATGGTCTCTGCGAGACGGTCGGCGACCCCGCCGAGGCAGCCGAGGGCGCGGCTGCCGTCTACACCGATGTCTGGGCCAGCATGGGAGACGAGTCCGATGCCGAGCGCCGCAATGCCGACTTCGCTGATTTCCAGCTCGACCAGCAGGTGATGGCGAAGGCGCGCGATGACGCGATCGCCCTGCACTGTCTTCCCGCGCATCCAGGACAGGAGATCTCTGCCGAGGTCCTCTACGGACCGCAGTCTGCGGTCTGGGATCAGGCGGAGAACCGTCTCCACACCCAGAAGGCGCTGCTCGAATACCTGGTCGATACTCCTGCCGGGTAGCCGTCTCGGCGCTTCCCTCCGTAGACTCGCACTCTCCAGTGCTTGGCCCCGTGGTGTAACGGTTAGCACGCCAGGTTTTCAACCTGGTAGCGCGGGTTCGACTCCCGCCGGGGCTACTCGTCGCGAGGTCGGGCGGCTCTAGACTCCGCATTCGTGCTCGAGCAACCCACCAAGCCGCTGACAGGTCCGATCGAGACGATGCGCGACGATCTGTCCGCCGAGCGGCGTGCGCAGGTCTCGTATCCCCCGGGTGAGACCTCCTTCTCGATGAAGCGCACCAATGCCTTCATGACCGAGCCGCTGGAGTTGCTGCTCGACGCCTACGAGAGGTTCGGACCGGTCTTCACCATGCGGGTGTTCCACCACAACGTCGTCTTCATGCTCGGACCGGAGGCGAACCACTTCATGTTGGTCTCGAACGCCGACAAGTTCAACTGGCGGGACGGCCACATGCGGGATCTGATCCCGCTGCTCGGCGACGGCCTGCTGACCACCGACGGGACCTATCACCGGGTCCACCGCAAGATGATGCTGCCGACCTTCCACTCTGAGCGGATCCGGGCGGCCACCGCGACCATGGAAGACGAGATAGGCAAGGCGGTCGATCGCCTCGAGCCCGATCAGACCTTCGACCTCTACGAATGGACGAAGACAGTCGCCTTGCGGGTTGCGATGCGCGCCCTGTTCGGTCTCGACCCCGATCGGGCCCAGGGCGACGATCTCGACGCGGCTCACGAGTTCGAGACGGCCCTTTCATTCCACGCCCACAGCGTTCCCGGCCAGCTCGCACGCGGGCCCGGCACTGCCTACAGCCGGCTGCTCAAGGCCCGGAAGCGACTCGACAGCCTGATCTACTCCGAGATAGACCGCCGCAGGAAGTCGGGCCAGCGCGGAGATGACATCCTCAGCCTGCTTCTCGACACGCGCGACGAGGATGGCGACCCGCTGGCAAGCGAGCAGATCCGTGACGAGATGATGACCCTGCTGTTCGCAGGCCACGACACCACGGCCTCGACGATCACCTTCCTCTTCTACGAACTGGCCTTGACGCCCGAAGTACTCGACGCCCCGGGCGTGACGGTGGAGATGCTCAGGGAGGAGACCCTGCGCAAGTACCCACCTGCCTGGGTGGGACCCCGACGGACCAACCAGCAGTTCGAGTTCGGAGGACACGCTGTGCCTGCCGGCGCTCATTGTCAGTACTCCTCCTGGGTTTCCCACCATCTGCCCGATGTCTGGGACGACCCGGCCAGATTCGATCCCTACCGCTTCACGGTCGAAGGGATGGCGGGTATGCGCAAGGGGCAGTACGTGCCGTTCGGCGGCGGCTCCCGCACCTGTATCGGGATGAGGTTCGGTGAGGCGGAGATCGCCATCTTCATCCGCCGGATCCTCGAGCGGTTCAGGTTCGAACTCGATCCCGCCTACGAACTGGTTATCCGCACCGCTCCCACGATCTCCCCGCGGAAGGGGATGCCGATGACCGTGCGCTCGGCCGAACCTGCGGCGGTGCTATCGAATACCGAACGACCCGAGTCGGCTCTGGCGAGGGTTTGAGGGAGGGCCGATGCTGCCCGAGATACAGATCGGACCACTCACGCTCCAGACCTTCGGGATCTGTTTCGCCCTCGGGTTCCTCGCCTCCGGTGCGGTCATCTCGCGGCGGTTCCGTGAACTGGGATATCTGCCCGAACGCGCCTGGGAGGCGATCGGAGCCGCGCTGATCGGGGGACTGATAGGCGCCCGCCTCGATTACCTGATCCAGAACGCGAGTGAGATGGAGGGCGGGATCATCGCCAACCTCTTCACCGGATCTGGTCTGGTCTGGTTCGGGGGATTGATCGGCGGGGCGATCGCGGTGATCCTCTGGGCGAGATGGCGGAAGTGCCTGGGCGATGACCTGATGGGCGCGGTCGCGGTGGCGCTCGCGATCGGTTACTCGATCGGACGGGTCGGGTGCCAACTCTCAGGCGACGGCGACTATGGACAGGCGTGGGACGGTCCGTGGGCGATGGCCTATCCGGATGGCGCCGTTCCGATCGACACGCCGGTCCATCCGACCCCGATCTACGAGACCTTGGTGATGGGGCTCGTGGCACTCGGTCTGTGGCACCTGCGAAACGCCGTCTCCGGCAAGGCACTGCTCGCCATCTATCTGGTCTGCGCCGGGCTGGAGCGCTTGCTGGTGGAGCTGATCCGTCGAAACGATGCCGTCCTGCTCGGACTCACCCAAGCGCAGGTGATCGCCTGCGTGATGATCCTCGGTGGTGCCGCCTGGTTGCTCTGGCTGGTCAGAAACGACGGAGCGGGACCGGTCCCGGACTCCGCTCGCGCCGCCTAGGCGCCTGCGGGCCGCCGATCCCCCCGAGCCGCCAGCCACCCACACCAGAGCGCGAACAACACGATCCCGATCGCCACTCCGAGCCAGTGGACTCCGGTCAAGGTCGCGGCTGCGCTCGGTATGCCAGCCGCCACCGCGCCGAGGGTGGTGATCGGGATAGGGAGCTTCATGACCAGAGCGGTCACCGCGGCGCAGATCAGCCACGCGGCAGGACCAGCCAGCCAGCCCCAGCTCTCGAAGAAGTCGTGGGAGAGGCTCAGGCCGAGCGCTAGACCGAGTGCAGCCACCAGCGCGAGTTGCAGCAGTCCGGCCATGATCGCCGTCCTCGAGTCGAGTCGCTGCGCCACGGCCGAGGGCTCAGTAACCGTGACCGGTGTGCGGCCGCTTCGGCCCGGGTGCCGGACCGTGCTCGGTCAGGTGCGCGATCGAGTCGTCGATATCGCTCGCCAGCTTGTCGACCAGCTCGCGGGTCTGGTTGATCTTGACCAGGATCCGCATCACCTCGATCGAGTCGTTGCCGGGTGGCAGGTGGTAGGCGGGCACTACCCATGCCCGGCGTCGCGCCAGCTCGCCCACCAGGTCGGCTCCGGTGAAGGGTGAGTCGTCGGTGACCTTGGCGATCACCAGGGGAAGCATCTCCCCGCTGCCAGCGATCTCGAGGAACTCCGCGCTCCTGACCTTCTCACGGAGGACCTCTGCGTTCTTGTCCATCGCGCCGATCATCGCGGTGTAGCCCTCCCGGCCGAGCCGCAGGAACAGGTAGTACTGGGCCAGCAGCATGCTCGAGCCGGTGGAGAAGTTGAGGGTGAAGGTCGCATCGCGCTGTCCGAGGTAGTCCTCGTAGAAGACGAGATCCTCCGGAAGTTGCTCGTCGTCGCGGAAGATCAGCCAACCGAGGCCCGGATAGGTCATCCCGAACTTGTGGCCCGAGGCGTTGATCGACTTGACCCGCTCGATCCGGAAGTCCCAGGCGAAGTCGGGGCTGGAGAAGGGGAAGACGAACCCACCGCTTGCGCCGTCGATGTGCATCGGGACGTCGTGCCCCTCCTTCTCCTCGTACTGGTCGAGGAACTCGGCGATTCCCTCCACGTCGTCGCACTCGCCGGTGAAGGTGGTCCCGACGATCGCGACCACCCCGATCGTGTTCTCGTCGACCTGCCCGTCTATCTCGTCGGGGCCGATCACGAACTTGCCCTCCGGGAGGTCTATCGCGCGCGGCTCGACGTCGAAGTAGCGACAGAACTTGTCCCAGACCACGTGTGCGTCCTTGCCGTACACGAGGTTGGGTTTGGTGGTGTCCTTACCGGCCTTCTCCCGCGCGGCACGCCAGCGCCACTTCATCGCCAACGCGCCCAGCATCACGGCCTCGGAGGAGCCAGCGCAGCGCGCACCCGGTGCCACCGGCTCGCCAGGGCCGTTGAAGAGGTTGTGGATCATCCGCAGACAGCGCTTCTCAACCTCGGCCGTCTGCGGGTACTCGGCGTGATCGATGTAGTTGCGGTGGAGGTTCTCCATGATCACCTCGCGCGCCTCGGGCTCCATCCAGGTGGTGACGAAGGTCGCGAGGTTGCGATCGGGATCGTGATCGAGCACTACCTCGGCGCGCACCGCGTTGGCCGCCGCTCGAGGAGGAATCCCACCGGTCGGAAAGAGACGGTCTTCCGGTGGGCTGGTGATGAAGTCCAGCCCCCGCATCCCGAATGCCTCGTTCTCCCTCTCAGCCATCGGGCGATGCTAGGCAAATTGCTGCGCGTACGGTCAGCTGCCTGCGGCACGATCCGCGAGCAGCCCTCATAATGCGCCCCAGCGGGCGGTTAGCTCAGTTGGGAGAGCACCTCCCTTACAAGGAGGGGGTCACTGGTTCGAGCCCAGTACCGCCCATTGCCGCGGGCCGAATCGTGGCCGAATGAACCCGATCGCGATCGATGCAACGCTGCTCGCGGCGAGGCAGGAACCTCCGTTTCAGCCGAGTCCCAGCCCTCTGATGCCCTCTTCGTCCCAGCCGAGGTGATGGGCGAGCTCGTGCCTGACAGTTCGCTGGACTTGGGCGCGCAGGAGTTCGGGACTCGCGCCGAAGTCGCGTGTCAGCGTGTCTTCGAAGATCACGATGTGATCCGGGTACGTGTCCCGGGCCACTGTGGCCCCTACGTAGAGGCCGTAAGCGCCGTACTTGTAGCCCTCGCTGGAGACCGTCACCGGCACCCTTTCCAGAGCCTCCTGGAATTCCCGGGGCAGGTCATCCAGCGCCGCGATCACCAACTCGTCGAACGCCGAGGGCGGGCCAGTCGGCGCCGGCAGTTGGGCCAGGAGCTCGCTTCTGTCGACGATCTTGCGCCATTCGGTCTCGGGGATTTCCTCGCCGATCATCCTCGTTGCCACCCAGGCCATCGCCAAGGTGAGGAGGACGGTGCCTAGCAATACGAGCAAGAGAGTCGGGACCCCCGAGAACGACGGTGGATCGATCAGCAGCCAAGCGCAGGAGCCGACAAGCAGCAAGAAGACCAACGGGCGTAGCACGCTCCAGAGTGTGTCGCTCCAACTCTCTTCGCCAGGTGTTTCCACTCCTCGCATGATTACGGGCGGCTGCGCTGTTTGCGATTCTTGGTTCGCCCTCGGACTTGACTCGCAGGCACGGAACTTACGCACGCCGTGAGTGTTCAGAATGTGAGGGCCTTCACGTGTCCGGGATGAACCGGAGCGCAAGGTGATCTTCCTTGAACAGATTGCGAATCGACATCAGCAGATCCGCCCGACTGGCTCCGATGCTGGCGGCTGCCGTGTTGCTCGCTCTGGCCTTCCTTGCCTTCGGGCGAGCGGAGGCCTTGGCATCGCCGGTGGTCGGCAAGTCACTGACCAAGGAGAGTCCGCGCGAGGTCAAGAAGTACTGGACGGTCGAGCGGATGCAGGCCGCAACTCCTGCGGCGGTCGATTCCTCGGATATCCCTGCTCCCGGTGACCCTCTGCCCGCTGTCGCGAGGGGTGAGCCGACCATCGTCCCGTCGCAGGGGATCACCGGACCTGACCGGCTCAGCTCGATCATCTCGAATCCGACCGCGCTGCCCAACCGTCTCCACGGCAAGGTCTTCTTCCAGGCGCGCAACTTCAACGGGGTCTGGGTGAACTACGTCTGTTCCGGGACCGTGGTCAACTCGCCTTCCAAGCGGGTCGTGTTCACGGCCGGCCACTGCGTGTTCGAAGACTTCTGGTCTCGTCGGGTGGTCTTCGTCCCCGGGTACTACACACCCGATCCGAGCCCCGAGAACCCCGATCCGAATCCGGTCAGGCCCTTCGGCGAGTTCGCCGCCAAGCGCATCACCGCTCCCGCGCGCTGGGTCAACAACGAGTGGTCCAGGCCCTCCTACGCCTTGAGCTACGACGTCGGAGCGATGGTGCTGAAGGGACTCACCCCGGTCCAGACCGCGATCGGCGGCGCCAGGGGGATCGCCTTCAACGTGGGACGCGGCAGGGAGTACACGGCCTATGGCTATCCGGCGGGATTCCCCTTCGACGGCCAGTCACTGGTCACCTGCACAGGAACCTTCGGCGGGCGCGATCCCGGGACCTTCAGCCCCTCTCCCGGATGGATCCCCTGCGACATGACCGGTGGGTCCTCGGGCGGTGGATGGATCTTCGACAACGAGTTCCTCAATTCGGTCAACAGCTACGGCTACGGCAGCTCACCGACGAGGATGTACGGGCCCTACTTCGGCAACGTGATCAAGCGCCTCTACAACTCGGTCAAGAACGGCTGATACCACCCACGGGTCCTCACCCGGCAGCGCCCATCTCCAGCCTGCGCTACCGTCCCTGATGTTGTGGAAGATCGCAAAGAGATCTTCCGAGATGTGTGTGTTTAGGAGTTCGAGTTTTCGCACTTCCTTACGCACCAAGCTGCTTAGGAGGTAGCGAAATGCCGGAAGGCACAGTCAAGTGGTTCAGCAACGAGAAGGGATACGGGTTCATCACGCCGGAAGACGGCAGCAAGGACCTGTTCGTCCATTTCTCCTCCATCGAGGGTGACGGTTACCGTTCGCTCGACGACGGAGCACGCGTGAGTTACGAGCCGGAGGAGGGCCCCAAGGGTCCCGTCGCGGTCAACGTTCAGACGATCGCGGGCTAGCGGGGCCACAGCCCCTGGGGGCGTAGCTCAGCTGGTTAGAGCGCCGGCCTGTCACGCCGGAGGTCGCGGGTTCGAGTCCCGTCGCTCCCGTTCGTGGTGGCAGATGCCCGCCACCTGTCCGAAACGTCACCAAGAGGCGGTCGGGGCTTCAGCCCCGACCGCCTTTGTCGTTAGAACATCACTCGTGGACCGTTTCCCTGATCGCCGGAGGAGGTGCCGGCTTGCGACGGTCCTGGCCGCCGCGGTTTGCTGTTCGGCTTTCGTGATGCCGACGGGAGCCCTCGCCTCGGCACCTGCCGATCAACCCCCGTTCGACGGGGGAGAGGTCGGGCCGCTGGTCGAGCTCTCCACTAAGGCAGAGCCCGCCGGTTTCCGGCTCGATGCGGCGCAGGCGATCGGGATCGCCACCCGCACGGAGGCTGGGCGTGAGGCAGAGGCCGAATACGGTCTATTGAGCGCCGAGGTCGCCACCGTCGGCCGTAATTGGCAGGTGACTTTCGTGGAATCGGATGGATCGCCACGGGCGAGGGTGCTGGTAGACGACCGGAATGGGCAGGTGATCGAGCAGTGGACCGGCTGGCAGGTCGAGACACGTCTCGCGCGCGGCTACCCGGGCGCGGTCGGCGGGATAGTCGGTTCCTGGTGGATCTGGATACCGCTGTGTCTCCTCTTCGTCGCCCCTTTCGTGAACATGCGCAGGCCGTTACAGATGCGGCATCTCGACCTCGCGGCGTTGCTCGCCTTCAGCGTCTCGTTCTACTTCTTCGCCCGCGGCCGGATCGACATCTCGGTACCGCTGGTCTACCCGCTCCTCGCCTATCTCTTCGCCCGGCTCGTCTGGATCGGATTCGGACGCACCCGCAGCGCACCACCCCCCGCGGGTGAAGGCAACGTCCTCTTTCGCCCGCGGTTGCTGGAGGCGGGGATCGCACTTCTCGTGATCGGTTATGTGCTGGTCACGATCCTCGCTGCCAAGGTGATCGATGTCGGGTTCGCCAGCGTGATCGGCGCCCACCTGATCGCCACCGGCGAGTCGCTCTACGGAGTCGCATCCTCCAGCGGTCAGCCGCTGCTGGTCGATGTCTACGGTCCGGTCAACTACCTCGCTTATCTGCCCTTCGAGCGGATGTTCCCCTGGAATGGACTCGACTGGGACTCGCTGCCGGCGGCGAGGGTCGCGTCACTGGTCTTCACCCTCGGGACCGCCGCGTGCCTCTACGGCCTCGGCAGACAGGTCGCCGGTGGCGGGAAGGACCGGCCCCAGGCCCATCTGGCCGGTCTGGCTCTGGCGTTCGCCTGGCTGGCTTTCCCATTCACACTCCTCTCGGTTGCATCGTCGTTCAACGACTCGCTGGTCTCCCTGCTCGTCTCGGCGAGCCTCCTCGCTCTGGCTTCGGCGCCCGGGAGGGGCGCGCTCACGGCGCTCGCCGGCCTGACCAAGTACGGCCCCCTGGCCATCGCCCCGTTGATGGCCGCCGGTACGGGGGAGCGACGGGCGAAGTCCCTGCTGCCGTTCCTGCTGGCCTTCATCGCGGTTGCGGCGCTCGTCACCATCCCCTTGATCCCGGATGGGGGGATACGGGAGGTCTACGACCGCTCTCTCGGCTATCAGGCCGGCAGAGGCTCACCGTTCAGCGTCTGGGGTCAGGATCCGTCGCTCGGATTCCTGCAGACCGTGGCGAGGGTGTTCGCAGTCCTGTTCGCCCTGTCTCTCTACTTCCTCCCTCGACGCAGAGAGCCACTGCAGGTCGCGGCGCTAGCCTCGGCCGCGCTGATCGCCCTCGAGGTCTGCGCGATGCACTGGTTCTACCCCTACCTGCTCTGGTTGCTGCCGGGGGCGTTGGTGGCGTTCCTGCTCTTAGGAACGAGGGCGGACGCAGCGACCGCCAGCGACTAGCGCTTGGACCACTCCCCCCAGCGGAATCCGGTCTCGCTCGGTTCAGGTGGGAGTGGGCTCAGCGGATGGCCGGGCGTGGTGGGCTCGGAGTTGTAGACGCTGGGTGCCGTGTCGTTCGGGGTGTCGGGGTGGAAGATCGATGCCAGGTACTGGATCTGACCCCGGCCCGGACCCAGCTCCCATTGTCCGCCGCCGTAGGCGCCTATTCCCTTGGCCGCGCAGTAGTCGTAGGCGGCGAAGAGTTCGCTGAGGGGTCCGAAACGTGACGGCTTGATGTTCACCATCTTCGGCTTCCAGGGTCGCGACTCGATGTCGGCCACCGAGTTGATCGGTGCATCCCAGGTGATTCGTTCGGCGACAGGTTCGAGCAGAGGCCTGGTCTCTTCGTTCACATCCGGATCCTCCAGCCAGGCGGTCGGAAACGCCTCGATCAGCTTTGCGTAGAGCACCGGATCGGTCTCCACATCCACGGGAGTGCCGGAGTACTGGCCTTTGAGATCGAGTGAGTCGACTGCGCCGGTCGCCACCAGCGCGGCGATGAGGTCATCGGTCCAGTCGTTGGTCGGATCGAGTTTGAATCGGAGGTTGGGATAGATCTCGAGGCGTTCCCGGAGTGGTTCGATGCTCGATGGCTGTTCGCTGCCCATCGGCGAGAGCCTCATCGAGCAGACGAAGTGGACCGGATCCATCTCCCGGTCGAGCACCTCGAACAGCGTC